>JBIOUH010000169.1:0-7009 GCA_044866955.1 Steroidobacteraceae bacterium | reverse complement strand
GCCGAGGACGGATCGCCGCGGAAGTCCATCGCCATCTTGTCGACTTCGTCGAGCAGGAACAGCGGATTGTGGAAGCCGGTCTTGACCATGTTCTGGATGATCTTGCCGGGCATCGAGCCGATGTAGGTGCGGCGGTGGCCGCGGATCTCGGCCTCGTCGCGCACGCCGCCGAGCGACATGCGCACGAACTTGCGATTGGTGGCGCGTGCGACCGACTGGCCGAGCGAGGTCTTGCCGACACCGGGCGGGCCGACCAGGCACAGGATCGGGCCCTTCAGCGTCTTCACGCGCTGCTGGACGGCGAGGTACTCGACGATGCGCTCCTTCACCTTCTCCAGGCCGTAGTGGTCTTCGTCGAGCACTTTCTCGGCGACGACCACGTCGGTGTGCACCTTGGTCTTCTTCTTCCACGGGCACTTCACCAGCCAGTCGACGTAGTTGCGCACCACCGTCGCCTCGGCCGACATCGGCGACATCAGCTTGAGCTTGTTGAGCTCGCTCATCGCCTTGTCGCGCGCTTCCTTCGGCATGCCCGCCTTCTGGATGCGCTGCTCCAGCTCAGCGAGCTCGTTCGGCGCGTCCTCGATCTCGCCCAGCTCCTTCTGGATCGCCTTCATCTGCTCGTTGAGGTAGTACTCGCGCTGGCTCTTCTCCATCTGCTGCTTCACGCGGCCGCGGATGCGCTTCTCGATCTGCAGCACGTCCATCTCGCCTTCGATCAGCGCGAGGATGTGCTCCAGGCGCTTGCGCACGTCCTGAATCTCCAGGACTTTCTGCTTGGCGTCGAGCTTGAGCGACATGTGCGCCGCGACGTTGTCGGCGAGCCGGCCCGGCTGTTCGATGCCGGCGAGCGCAGTCAGCACTTCCGGCGGCACCTTGCGATTGAGCTTCACGTACTGCTCGAACTGCGAGGTCACAGAGCGCGCGAGCACGTCCATCTCGCGCTCGTCGTACTGCTCGACGTCCTTGAACGGCGTCACCTCGGCCGAGAAGTACTGGCCGGTGTGCAGCTTCTCGATCTTGGCGCGCTCGGCGCCCTCCACCAGCACCTTCACCGTGCCGTCCGGCAGCTTGAGCAGCTGCAGGATCGTCGCGACCGTGCCGAGGCGGTACAGATCCTGCGCACCCGGATCGTCGACGTCCGCCTGCTTTTGTGCCACCAGCAGAATCTGCTTGCCGGAGCGCATCGCCTGGTCGAGCGCGAGGATCGATTTCTCGCGACCGACGAACAGCGGGATGACCATGTGCGGATACACGACCACATCGCGCAGCGGCAGTACCGGCAGCGCTGCGGGGACGGTGCTCTCAGTCTCGGGTGTGTCGGTGCTCACGCGTGATTCCTACCCAGGAGAATGCAAACGAAAATACCGGAAGCAGCGGGATGCTGCCAGCGGCGAAGGCACGGAGTTTGCTGCGGCTTTCGCCGATTCTGGCCGCGATTCAGGGTTGCGCTCATTGCGCATAGAAGAAGGGCGCCGCGTGGGCGCCCTGCTTCGCAATCGCTGTGCAGGATTTGCTCAGTGATGATCGCTGCCCGTCGGACGACGCTCTTCCACTGCAGCGAGCCGCGCATCGTCGGAAGTGCCATACAGCACGTACGGCTTGCTCTCGCCAAGGATCACCTGCTCGTCGACGACGACTTTCTGCACGTTGCGCAGCGAGGGCAGCTCGTACATCGTCTCCAGCAGCACGTTCTCGAGGATCGTGCGCAGACCGCGTGCGCCGGTCTTGCGCTGCATCGCCTTCTTGGCGACCGCCTTCAATGCATCCTGGCGGAACTCCAGCTCGACGCCTTCCATGTCGAACAGCTTGCGGTACTGCTTGCTCAGCGCGTTCTTCGGCTCCAGCAGGATCGAGACCAGCGCGGCTTCGTCGAGCTCGTTGAGCGTCGCGACCACCGGCAGGCGGCCGACGAACTCCGGGATCAGGCCGTACTTGATCAGGTCCTCCGGCTCCACGTCGTGGAACACGTCGCTGCCGTGCGGCCGATCGTTCACCTGGCGCACGTCGGCGGTGAAGCCGATGCCGGTCTTCTGCGTGCGGTTGAGGATGATCTTCTCCAGCCCGGCGAACGCGCCGCCGCAGATGAAGAGGATGTTGGTCGTGTCGACCTGCAGGAACTCCTGCTGCGGATGTTTGCGGCCGCCCTGCGGCGGCACCGACGCGATCGTGCCTTCGATCAGCTTGAGCAGCGCCTGCTGCACGCCTTCGCCGGAGACGTCGCGCGTGATCGACGGGTTGTCCGATTTGCGCGAGATCTTGTCGATCTCGTCGATGTAGACGATGCCGGTCTGCGCCTTCTCGACGTCGTAGTCGCACTTCTGCAGCAGCTTCTGGATGATGTTCTCGACGTCCTCGCCGACGTAGCCGGCTTCGGTCAGCGTCGTTGCGTCGGCAATCGTGAACGGCACGTTCAACAGCCGCGCGAGCGTCTCGGCGAGCAGCGTCTTGCCGCAGCCGGTCGGGCCAATCAGCAGGATATTGCTCTTCGCCAGCTCGACCTCGTCCTTCGAGCGTTGCTCGCCGGTCTTGGTCTGCAGGCGCTTGTAGTGGTTGTACACGGCAACCGAGAGCACCTTCTTCGCACGCTGCTGCCCGATCACGTATTCGTCGAGCACTTTCTTGATCTCGTGCGGCCGCGGCAACTTGTCGCGGGTGCGCTCGGCGCGCTCTTCGAGCTCTTCGCGAATGATGTCGTTGCACAGCTCGACACACTCGTCGCAGACGAACACCGACGGACCGGCGATGAGCTTGCGTACTTCGTGCTGGCTCTTGCCGCAGAAGGAGCAGTACAGCAGCTTGCCGTCGTCGTGTTTACCGCGGGAATCGTCTGACATGGATCGTCCTCAACAGGTCAGCGCAAGCCAGTCATTGGCGGTGCTTTGCGAAGCGCACAACTAAGCGATTGGCAGCGTTGCCGGGGTATATAGCATGCGTTGCCATCAGGCTGCAAAGACGCTCGGCCGCACTTGTAATGCTGCCCGACAGCTGCGGGAAAACCCGATACGCTAGAGTTACTTAGGCGGATGGGGCACGCCCTCGCCGCGGCGCTCCATAACGCGATCGATCAGGCCGTAAGAGACCGCGGCGTCGCCGCCCATGAAGTTGTCGCGCTCGGTGTCCCGGCCGATCTTGTCGACCGTCTGGCCGGTGTGCTTCGACAGAATCCGGTTCAGGCGGTCGCGCGTTTCCAGCACTTCGCGCGCGTGGATATCGATATCGGAAGCCTGGCCCTGAAAGCCCGCGAGCGGCTGGTGAATCATCATGCGCGAGTGCGGTAGCGCGTAGCGCTTACCCTTGGTGCCGCCCGCCAGCAGGATCGCGCCCATGCTCGCCGCCTGGCCGACACACATGGTGCTCACGTCCGGCTTGATGAACTGCATCGTGTCGTAGATCGACAGGCCGGCGCTGACCGAGCCGCCAGGCGAGTTGATGTACAGCGCGATGTCCTTGTCCGGGTTTTCCGACTCCAGGAACAGGAGCTGCGCCACCACCAGGTTCGCCATGTGATCTTCGACCTGGCCGACGATGAAGATCACGCGCTCCTTGAGCAGGCGCGAGTAGATGTCATAAGCGCGCTCGCCGCGAGCAGTCTGCTCGACGACCATCGGAACGAGATTCATCATGGTTGACATGCTTGGTGTCGGAAGTAACGGATAAAGAGATTACGTCACGCGCGTGGTGCAGACCACCCGGTCATCCGGCGTCCGGCGCTACGCGCCGAATTTCATGATCTCCTTGAACGATGACGGTTTGTCCGTCACGCGAGCGCGTTCGAGCAGCCAGTCGACGACCTGATCCTCGAGCACGGCTGCTTCCATCTGCCGGCGCATCTGCGGATTGGTCCGATATTGCTCGACGGCCTGCGCGGCATCCGGATACTGCTGCGCGAGCTCCTGGAAACGCGCCTGCACCTGCGACTGGTTGACCTGGATGTTCGCGGTCTTGATGACTTCGCCCACCAGCAGGCTCAGCTGCACGCGGCGGCGAGCGGCATCCTGGAACGCGTCCGGCGGCGGCAGCTGCGATGCGTCGCGCGCACCCATGCGGCGGCCTGCATCGATCTGCAGATCGCGCACCTGCGCATCGACCATCGACTTCGGCAGCTCGAGCGGATTCGCGGCGGCGAGGCCGTCCAGCACCTGCTTCTTCAGCTGTGAGCGGATCGCATCGCTGAGCTCGCGGCGCATGTTCTCTTCGACTTCGGTGCGCAGCTGCGTGATGCCGCCCTGCTCCACGCCGTAGCTCTTGCAGAACTCGTCGTCGAGCTCGGGCAGGTGGCGCTCTTCAACCGACTTCACCGTGATAGCGAACTCGGCGCGCTTGCCAGCCAGCGCCGGCGCGCCATAGTTCTGCGGAAACGTCACGGGGACTGCGCGTTGCTCGCCGGCGCGTGCGCCGACCAGGCCCGCCTCGAAATCGGCGAGCATGCGGCCGCCGCCCAGCACGATCGGAATGTTCTCGCCGCTTCCGCCCTCGAACGGCTGGCCGTCGATCGTGCCGGCGAAATCCACGGTGACACGGTCGGTGTCGCGTGCTTCGCGCTCGACGCTCGCGAACGTCGGCTTCTGCTCGCGCAGGTTCTCGATCATCGCGTCGACGTCCGCGGACGACACCTCCGCGACCGGGCGCTCGACCGGCAGCGTGTCGAGGCCCTTCAGCTCGATCTGCGGCACGATTTCGAACACGGCGCGATACTTGAGATCGCCTTCGCCGACGTTGATCGGCTCGATGCGCGGGCCGCCGGCCGGCGTGAGCTTTTCCTGTTCGACCGCCTCGGCGAAGCTCGACTGCATCACGTCGCCGAGCACTTCCTGGCGCACCTGCTGGCCGAACTGCTGGCGCACGACCTTCACCGGCACCTTGCCGGGCCGGAACCCCTTCAGACGCACGGTGCGGCTCAGCCGCTGCAACCGCTCATCCACCGCCTTATCGATCTCGACGGCGGGCACCTGGACTTCCATCCGGCGCTCCAGCGTGCCGGTCGACTCTACCGAAACCTGCATGGACCGAAGACCCCTCTTCGCGAATATTGGCTTATGTGAATCAGATACTTACCGAGCGTCGTGGTACGAACAATTGTGCCACACGCCCGACCCGCGCGGCTGGTGCGAAAGGAGGGACTCGAACCCTCACGGGGGTTGCCCACTGGAACCTAAATCCAGCGCGTCTACCAGTTCCGCCACTTTCGCGGGGGCGCGGAGTATACCCGACGAGGGCCATCAAGACTCGCCGCGGCAGGCCGATATCCCGGGGGAACGATGGTCCTGGCGTGAAGCGACTCCTGTGAAGCCCATCTCAATCCTGGCCCGCGTGCTGCTTGCCGCGGCGGCAATCCTGGGAATTGCGAGCTGCAGTTCCTACGAGCCGCCGTTGCGAATCGCACTGATCCGCTGGCCGCCGTTCGAGTTCCTGCACCTGGCGCAGGAAAAGGGCTTCTTCGCCGAGGAAGGCGTCGAAGTGCGCCTGATCGAGTTCGTCGCGGTGAACGACACGCAGCGCGCCTTCGAGCACGACAAGATCGACGGCGGTACGTTCTCGCTGTTCCAGGTGCTGCAGAACCGCGACCAGCTGACGCGCAAGATGCAGGTGCCGCTGGTGATCGATTTCTCCGACGGCGCCGACCTGGTGATGGCGCGCCCCGAGATCGCGGACATCCGCGGCCTGCGCGGCAAGCGCGTCGGCGTGACGCTCTCGCCGCTCGACATGTTCTTCCTGACGCGCGCGCTCGAAGAGAACGGCCTGACGCTGCAGGACATCACTCCCGTGTACGTCCGCATCAACGACGCCGCGGAAGCGCTGCGGACGGGCAAGGTCGATGCCGTCACCTCGTATCCGCCCAACAGCACCGAGATCGAAGGCGCCGGCATCGCGCATCCCATCTTCACCAGCAGTCACATTCCCGGCGAGATCGTCGATGTCCTGGCGCTCGACGAGCAGATCTGCCGCGAGCGCGCCGACGACGTCGCCGGCCTGATCCGCGCGTTCTATCGCGCCGTGCGCTACGCACAGGAGCATCCGGAGGAAGCGTGGCGGATCATGTCGGAGCGCGAGCGCGTGACGCCCGAGGAGTTCAGGAAGGCGCTGCAGTCAGGCATCGCACTGGTGCCGCTCGCCGATCAGCAGCGCTTTCTCGGCGAGAAGTCGAGTCTGACTACCGTCGTCACGCGCGTTTCGCAGCTGCTGAAGGAGCAAGGCCTGCTCTCCAGCGTGCGCACCGAGCACAACCTTCTGAACGCGCACCCCGCCGCGCTGGCCGTGCAGCGATGAGCGAACACTCCTCCCGGCCGCTGCGTTACAAGGTGATGCTGCCGCTGCTGGCGCTCGGCATTCTTGCGGCGGCCGGAATCGGCGTTCTTTCGTATCTCAGCATCGAGGCGCAGCTCATGCGCCAGCTGCGTTATCGCGCGGTGCAGCTGATCGACACGGTCAGCGTCGGCAGCGAAAGTCTCGATGAGGTCAAAGAGCTGCAGCACGTCGTGCTCGCGGTGAGCGTGTCGCCCGATACCTCGCTGATCATCGTCGTCGATGCGAACCAGCGCATCATCGCCGCCAGCAGCTCGAACCTGATCGACCGCCAGGCGGATCGCGATCCGCGTCTGCATACAGCCGTCGACCTGCAACGCGTGATCGGCGGCCACGAACGTTTCGTCTCGCATCTCGATGGCGCGGATTTCGATTTCATCGCGCCGATCTCGATCAACGGCGCGCTGGTCGACACCGACCGCGAACAGCGCGGTGCGGTGCTGGTGCGCATGGACGTGCGCGCGATCCGTCGCGACCTCATTCATGACGCTCAGCAGGTCGCCGCCGGCCTGTTCGTCGTCGTCATCCTGCTGTCGCTCGCAGCCTGGCGGCAGCTGCGACATCACGTGTTGGGCCCGGTGGACCGCATCGCGGCCGCAGTCGAGAGGCGTCGCTCCGGCGATACCGCCGCTCTGCAGCGCGTTGCGCCGAACGACGAGCTCGGCGCTCTCGCGCACACCCTCGACGAAGCGTTCGTGCGCAT
>JBIOUH010000168.1:0-18187 GCA_044866955.1 Steroidobacteraceae bacterium | reverse complement strand
GCGCACGAAGTATCCGGATTCGAACGAAGTCCGCACTGAGCAGCAGCAACTCGCGTTCGCGTTTCTGGAGCGCACGCGCACGGCGCTCGCGGCCGGCGACGTCGACACCGCGCAAGCTTTCCTGAGTCGCGTCGATTCGCTGGTGCCGAACATGGCAGCGACCAAAGCGCTGCAAGCCCAGTTGGCGACGGCGCAGCAACAACGTGCGTTCAACGCGAACGTCGTCCAGGCCGCAACGCTCAAGCGTGTGCGCGAAGTACCGCCGGTCTATCCGCGAGAAGCGGAGCGGCAAGGCATTCGCGGTTGGGTCGACGTCGAGTTCACGATCGCACGCGACGGCTCGACGCAGGACGTCGTCGTGCGCAATTCCGAGCCGCAGCGTACGTTCGACCAGGCTGCAGTCGACGCGGTCAAGCGTTGGCGCTTCGAGCCGGTCATGCGCGACGGTGCGACCGTCCCGCAACGTGCGGCTATGCGGATTCGCTTCGAGTTGAAGTAGGCCGGCTCAGGCTTTGGGCTTTTCGCGCTCGAAGCGCTTGCCCAGCCACCAGCCGTTGATGGCCCAGAGCGCCGCGATGGCTGCGGCCGTCAGCGCCTGCGCCGTGCCACCCATGCCAATTGCGTCGAGCAGCTTCTTGAGCTGCGCGAACCCGGCGTCGGCGATGCGGTAGACGGCTACGTCGCAGACGTTCTTGGCCTTGTACTTGCTCTCCTTGTCCACCTTGCTGAAGAGCATTTCGCGTCCGGGACGGATGAGCGCGTATTCACCCCAGCGGCGCAGCACCATCGCGGCCGCCATGACGCTGAAGGTGCCGAAGGCCGCGTACACCGTGAGCCCGAACACCATGACGAACGGGACGGTCGCCAGCAGGGCGATCACGCCGATGCGCGTGGCGATGAAGCCGGTGAGCGTGAGCTGCGTGACGATCACCAGCGTCTGCACGGTGACGTCGAGGCTGGCGAACACCTGCGTGCGCGCCGCGAGCTCCTCGAACTTCTGCTCCACCAGTTCGAGCTGCTCGAAGTACAGGAACGTGTTGACGGCCGAGATACCGGCGATGAACAGCGCGATACCCAGTAGATAGGGGTTGCGCAAGACCAGCGTGAAGCCGGCGAATGGATTGCCGCCCAGCGCGCGTTCGCGCTCCGAGAGGTGCGCGGGACCGGTGGGCCCCTCGGGAGCGATGTGACGCCATTGCGCGAGCAGCACGCGCGACAGCACGATGGCCGCAAAGTACATGGCGGCGCCGATGTACAGCACCCCGGCATTGCCGATGCTCTTCACGAACATCGCCGTAGCGCCTGGCCCGACCAGCGCTCCGAGCGTTCCGCCCGCGGCGATGAAGCCGAACAGCCGCTTGGACTGCTCGCTGGAGAGGATCTCGAGCATGAAGCTCCAGAATGTCGACACCAGCAGCAGGTTCATGACGCTGATCGCCACGTAGAACACGCGCGCCACCATCGGATCGAGCGCACTACCGCCAAAGATCTGCGCCGTGCCGATGAACGCCAGCACCATGAAACCGTAGATCGCGGGCAGCAGTACCGAGCGGCGCACGCGCGCTACCAGCCAGCCGTAGAAGGGCACGATGAGGATTGCAAACAGCGCCGTGAAGAACCACAGGTTCTGCGTGGCCTCGCGCCCGAGCACCGTGCCGATGGTCTCGCGCACCGGGCGCACGGCGAAATATCCACCGAGCACGCAGAACAGCAGGAAAAAGCCGGTGATGACGATGCGCGCCTCGGCTCCATCGACGGGGAACCACGGAGCTTTCTTGTCTGGCGGCGCGCTGGCGCCCTCGGGAGGATTCATTCGGGCTCGATTCTTTGGGTATGGGGATCGCGAATTGTTAGTTGCCGGCGCCCTGCGTTTCGACCGTGCCGTATTTCTCCAGCACCTTCTTCACTTCATTCGAGTCGCCCACGGCGACGATCTGCAATTTGCCCGCGTCGTAGTACTTCTTCGCGACGCGTTGCACGTCGGCCGCCGTGATCGCCTCGACGCGCTGCGGATACGTGTCCCAGTAGTCGGGCGGCAGATTGTAGATTTTTTGTGTTGCAAGATTGCTGATCAGCGTCTGCGGCGACTCGAGCGACAACGCGAAGCCGCCGATCAGCGCGCGCTTGGCGTTCTTCAGCTCCGGATCGGGCACCGGCTCGGCGCCGATGCGGCGCAGCTCGCCCATCAATTCCTGCAGTGCTCCGTCCGTCACTGCGGAACGCACGTCGGTGCTGGCGAGCACGACGCCGGGAAAGCGCGAGCCGTTGAAGAAGCTGTACACGCCGTACGTGTAGCCCTTGTCTTCGCGCAGATTGATGAACAGTCGCGACGCGGGCCCGCCGCCGAGGATGTGATTCATCACCAGCAGCGCGAAGTAGTCGTCGCTGCGCCGCTCGATGCCGAGGCCGCCGACCCACAGCGAGGTCTGCACCGAAGCCGGACGATCGACCAGCAGCACGCGGGCCTTCGACGGCGGTTGCAGCGAGGGCAGTGACAGCTTCGGTGCTGCACCCTGCGGCCAGTTGCCGAATGCGCGCTCCAGCTCCTGCACCAGGGTCTTCAGCGTGAAATCGCCGTAGACCAGGGCGATGCCGTTGTTCGGCATGTAGTGCGCCTTGTGATAACGCTCGAGATCCGCGCGCGTCAGATCGGTCAACACTTTTTCCGGCGGCACTACGTAGCTGGCAGGGTGAGTGCCGTACACGGCGCGCATGAACTCTTCCTGCGCGGCGAAGCCGGGCTGCACGCGCTGCTGCTGCAGCTGCGACAGGAACCGCGACTTGTACTTCTGCAGCTCTGCTTCGGGGAAGGCGGGATTGCGCACGACGTCGGCGGCAAGTGCAAAGATCGCGGGCGCCTTGTCGCTCAGGCCGCCAAAGCCGATCGAAGTCTCGCCGGACGACGGCGACGCAGCGGCCGAGAACGCGCCGCCGAGCGCCGCGAGTTGCTCGGCGATCTGGCGACTGGTCCGTTGGGCAGTGCCCTCGCGCAGCAACGACGCAGTCACCATTGCGAGGCCGTGCTGATTCCCGGGATCGTCGAGACCGCCGCCGGTCAGCAGCAACTGCACCGAGAACGTCGGCAGCTTGTGATCCTCGATCAGCGCGACGCGCAGGCCGTTCGACAAAGTCGCTTCCTGCGCCCGCGGCAGCACGACGCGCAGCGTCTGCGGATTGACGGGCGCTTTGCCCTTGAGCTCGACGCCCTTGAGCGAGTCGGGAGCGGCGGATTCGGTTGCGGGCTGCTGCGCGCCGCACAGCGCAGCCCATGCGAACAGCGCGCCGCCGCAGGCGAGAATCGAGAATTTCATGCGAGCTTTCCTCACGCGCCCGGCGTGGCCGCCGCGGGCGGTGCGGGGTTGGTAACGATCACAGTGCGGTTCTTCGCCTGCAGATACTGCTTCGCGACGCGACGCACGTCCTCGCGAGTCACGGCGTCGAAGCCGGCGACCCGCGTGTTGATCAGGTTGGGATCGTTGAACTTCACCGTGTACGTGCCGAGCATCGTCGCGCGCGCCTGCGCCGTGCGGATGCTCTGCAGGTAGCCGTAGCGCGTCGTGTTCTTGGCCTTCTCCAGTTCCCACTCCGCGATCGGCTGCTGCTGCAAGCGCTCGATCTCTTCGTAGATCGCCGCCTCGACGTCCTCTGCCTTCTTTCCCGGACGCACGGTGGCGCCGATGTACAGGCCGCCCGGCCCGATGCGCTCGTCGACGAAACCGCCGAGGCTGACGGTCAGCTCCTTCTCTTTATTGAGCGTCTGATACAGACGCGAGCTATCACCCTGCTGCAGAACCGACGACAGCACGCGCAGCGCATACAGATCCTGCGCATTGCCGGCCGGCGTCTTGTACGCGATCTGCACCTGCGTCGCGCGCGCCAGCGCGTCCGTCATGGTCTCGCGCCGCTCGGCTTTCTGCTCCGGCTCGCTCAGGTCGACAGCCGGCGGCTCGCTCTGCCGTGGAATGTCATTGAAGTAGCGGCGGATCAGCGCCATCGCCGCGTCGGACTTGAAGTCGCCGACCAGGCTCAGCACCGCATTGTTCGGCGCGTAGTACGTCTTGAAGAACTGCGCGACGTCCTCGACGCTCGCCGCATTCAGGTCGTCCATCGAGCCGATGGTCGAGTGCTGGTATGCGAAGTTGGAATAGAACAGCTCGTCGAAGTGCTCGTCGGCCGCGCCGTACGGCTGGTTGTCGACGCGCAGCCGCCGCTCTTCCTGCACCGCCTGCCGCTGGTTATCCAGCTTCTTCTGCGTGATTTCCAGCGAGCGCATGCGATCGGCTTCGAGGAACAGCGCCAGCTCCAGCTGGTTGGCGGGCAGCGTCTCGAAGTACAGGGTCAGGTCGTTGCCGGTCGTGCCGTTCATCGAGCCGCCGTTGGAGAACACCTGGTAGAAGTGCTCGCCGTCCCCGACGTTGCTCGAGCCCTTGAACATCATGTGCTCGAACAGGTGCGCGAAGCCCGTGCGGCCGCGCCGCTCGTTGCGTGACCCGACGTCGTACGCGACGTTGACGGCGATCACCGGCGCGCCGTGGTCCTCCACGAGTTGCACGCGCAAGCCGTTAGGCAGCGTGGTTTCGGTGAATTCGACGCGGACCGTAGCGACGGGCTTGGCGGGCGTCGATCTGGGCTCGGCGGCGCTGGCCGACACGGCCGCGGCAAGACAGGCGCAGATACCGATGCGGACAGCGCGATTCATTGGACGAGACCCAAGGCCGCTGGAGGAGCGGCCGAGGATACAAGAAACGGAGGGAAGCGGTTAGCGGTTGGCGGATAGTGCGGACGGAGAGCGGTGGCGGTTCTTGTCCAACCGCCAACCGCTGACCGCCAACCGCTTCTTCCTACGGAATCGTCTTGTTGACGACGGTGGAATTAGCGCTTTCTGCACCGCTGCTGGTGTAGGCCTTCACAGAGAAGTACCAGGTCCCGGAGCTCAGGCCGCTCACGACGTACGTGGCGATGCCGGGGTTCGCGACCTGGATCGTCTGCGACAGCGCACTCGGCGACGAGCCGTACTGGATGCGGAAGCCGGCGAGATTGCTGAGCGTCGAGCCGTCCGTGTTCTGCGTCGGCGGCGTCCACGACAGCGTTGCACTGCCGTTAGCCGGCGGCGCGGACGCGGTCACGGTGATCGTAAACGTCGGCAGCGAGGCACTGCCGCCCTTGCCGTCGCTCACTGCGATCACGATGCCCGAATGCGTGCCGCCGCTCGAGGGCGTGCCCGAGAGCTTGCCGGTGGTCGTGCTGAACGTGGCCCACGACGGCTTGTTCTGGATGCTGAACGCCAGCGTATCGCCGTCTGCGTCCGCAGCGGACGGCTGGAAGTTGTAAGCCGTGCCGGCATTCACGCTGGTCGCAGGCGTGCCCGAGATCGTCGGCGCGCGGTTCGGTGCGGCGTTGACGGTGATCGTGAAGGGGCCGAGCGTGTCGGTGTCAGCGCCGTCGCTCACCGTGATGACGATGCCGCTGAACGTGCCCGCGCTCGTCGGCGTGCCGCTCAGACGTCCGGTCGACGTGCTGAACGCCGCCCACGACGGCTTGTTCTGGATCGTGTAGCCGAGCGCGTCCTGGTCAGGATCCGACCCGGTGGGCGTGAACGAGTACGAAGAACCCACTGTCACGCTGCTCGCCGGCGTGCCGCTGATCGACGGCGCCTGGTTCGGCGTGTCCTGCACGTTGATCGCGAAAGCCGGCAGCGAGGCGCGGCCGCCTTTGCCGTCGCTCACCGAGATCACGATGTTGGCGAACGTGCCCACGTTGCTGGTGCCGGGCGCGCCGCTCAGGCGGCCGGTCGACCCGCTGAAGCTGGCCCACGTCGGCTTGTTGGTGATCGAGTAGGTCAACGCGTCACCGTCGGGGTCCGATGCTGACGGCGTGAAAGAGTAAGCGGTGCTCACCATGACGCTCGACGGCGGCGTGCCGCTGATCGTCGGCGTGGTGTTCGGCACTTCGGCCACGGTGATCGTGAACGCCGGCAGCGCTGCCGCGACGCGGCCGTCGCTCACCGAGATCACGACGTTGGCGAAGGTGCCGACGTTGCTGGCCTCGGGCGTGCCGCTCAGGGCGCCTGTCGAGGTGTTGAAGCTGGCCCAGACCGGCCGGTTCGCGATCGAGAAGGTCAGCGAATTGTTGTCGGGGTCCGCTGCCGTCGGCGTAAAGGAGTACGCCTGGCCGACCGTCGCGCTGGTCGCGGGCGTGCCGGAGATCGTCGGCGCCTCGTTGCCGACGTCGAGCACTTCGATGGAGAACTGCGGCAACGCCACGCTCGTGGTGCCGTCGTTCACCGAGATCACGATGTTCGAGTACTTGCCGATGTTCGCCGCCGTCGGCGAGCCGCTCAGGCGTCCGGTCCTCGAGCTGAAGGCGAGCCAGGACGGCCGGTTGGAGATCGCGAAGCGCAGCTTGTCGCTGTTGGGATCGCTGGCCACCGGCGTGAAGGCGTAGTCCTCGTTGATCGCGACCGAGGCGGCCGGCGTGCCGGAAATCGCCGGCGGCAAATTCGGCGGCGGCGGCTGGCGCCCCTTGGTATTGATGCTGAACGGTCCGATCGAGCGCTTGTCACTGCCGTCCGTCACGCTGATCGTGATGTCCGCAGAGTCGCCGACGTCGCTGTCGTCGGGAATGCCCTTGAGGGTGCCGGTCTCGGGATTGAAGTCCGCCCACGCGGGCTGATTCTCGATGGAGAACTCGATGAAATCGCCGTCGGCGTCGCTCGCCTCCGGCGTGAACTCGTACATCACCCCGGCCTCGGCGCTGGGCGCCGGCGTGCCGGAGATTTCCGGCGGGGAGTTCACGCTGGTGGGCTGCTCGCTGGGCTGCTGCGTATCTTCTTTGTCTTCCTCGAGACAGCCCGCCAGCGAGACTGCCACGAACAGCACGAGCGCGTGCCGTGCGACCCAGGACGCCAAACCGAATGCTTTCTTCATAGCTCCCACCTTTGCAGTCGGTGCACGGAATGTCCGCGCACACGTCGCTTGCGCAAGGGAGCAGAGCCGCAGCCGATTACAGAAAATCTGCGGAATGACGGTCGGTGTTGCGCGCCCACACGCGCCACGATCCGGCCGGCAACCCCGCTATCCTGCGCTCGCGCGCTTCGGACCGGAGGCTTTGCGTCCCCGTCTTTCGACGGGTTTGCCCTTGAGTAGCCGACATTGAGTAAACAACAGTGCGCGCCGCGCCGCAATTGTCTGTACTCACCGACAATTGCAGTGACAGCGCGCGCTTCACATAAGTCCGTCTACTGCACGACCTTCGCGACGACGTTCGAGTCCGCGCTCTCGGCGCCGCTCGACGTGTACGCGCGAATCGCAAAGTAGTAAGTGCCCGGCGCGAGATTCTCGACGACGTACGAGCTCATGCCGGCGTTCGTCACTTGAATCGTCTGCGTCAGCTGCGAGGCCGAGACGCCGTAGACGATGCGATAACCCGCGAGATTCGTCAGCGTCGTGCCATCGGTGTTCTGCGTCGGCGGCATCCACGTCAGCGAGGCCGCGCCGTTCGACGCATCTGCAACCGTGATCGCGAATGGCGCGAGCGCAGTGCTCGCCTTGCCGTCACTCACACTGATCACGACGTTTGCGTACGTGCCGGTGCTGGCGCTCGTCGGCGTGCCCGATAGCTGCCCGGTCGACGTGCTGAACGCAGCCCACGCCGGCTTGTTCGCGATCGAGAACCTCAGCGTGTCGCCGTTGGCGTCGGTAGCTCTCGGACGGAACGCGTACGCGCCGCCCGCGTTCACCGACGTCGCCGGCGAGCCGCTGATCGTCGGCGCATCGTTCGGCGCTGAAGAGACCGAGATCGCAAACGGCGCGAGCGCTGCGCTCGCCTTGCCGTCGCTCACGCTGATCACGACATTCGTGTAGCTGCCGATCTGCGCGGAAGTCGGCGTGCCGGACAACCGCCCGGTCGCGCTGCTGAAGGCCGCCCACACCGGCTTGTTGCGGATGCTGAAGCCCAGCGTGTTTTTGTCAGCGTCCGCCGCGGTGGGCTGGAAAACGTAGGTCTTGCCGACGCTCACCGCAGTCGGCGGCGTGCCGCTGATCGTCGGCGCGCGATTGCCCGTGCCCGATACCGTGATCGAGAACGGCGCAAGCGCGACCCACGGCGCTCCGTCCGTGACTGCGATGACGATGTTCGTGTACGTGCCGACGTTCGACGCACTCGGCGTGCCCGCCAACTTGCCGGTGGACGGATCGAACGACGCCCAACCCGGCTTGTGGCTGATCGAGAAGCGCAGCGGATCGCCGTTCGCGTCGCTCGCCGACGGCGTGAAGCTATACGCGGCGCCAGGTGCAACTGAGGTCACCGGTGCGCCGGAGATCGTCGGCCGCACGTTGTCGCGCGAGGTCGCGCGGACGGCGAAGGAAATAGCGGAGCTCGTGTTCGTGCCGTCGCTGACGCGAATCCGGATGCCGTTCCACAGGCCGACGGCCGTGGGCGTGCCGCTGAGCACTCCGGTGCTCGTGTTGAATGTGGCCCAGGAGGGCTTGTTGTCGATCTGGTAGGCGAGCCTTGCGCCTTCCGGATCCTTGGCTGTCGGCTTGAAGTAGTACGGCGAGCCGACGTACACCCAGCTGTCGGGCTTGCCCGCGATCGTGGGCGCAAGGTTCGCGGCGTGCGCCGGTACGCTCAGGCACAGGCTCAGCAGGAACGACGCAGTGATCCTATGAATCATCAAAAACTCTCCGTGAGGCGCTCGAAACTTCCAATGGCACTGATGTCTGGCAAGGGAAGTGGAGCGACGGAGAGGCCCGTGAGAGTCATGGGCGCCGTCAGGCCGGCTTCACGCAGCACGGCTGTCATCGACAGTCCGCCGCGGCAACCCCGCTATCCGTGAGCGCTGCGTTTCAGCGCGTCCGTGGACCGGAGGCTTTGCGTCACCGCCTTGCGACGGTTTTGCCCTTGTTCGACGCTGCGCAGTGTGCCGGCGGCGCGCCACCGGAAATATCGGGCGGCCCCGCATCGGCGTGGGGCGGATTCAGGCAAGGCGTCTAGGGTGGACGACTACGCGCGGTGTAGGCGCGTGCGATTACGTGACGAGCGTCACGTATTCCGGGTCATTCCGGCAACGTGAAGCCGTGCTGACGGACGAGCCGCGTGCACGCGGCGACGAGGTGCAGATCGTAGAGCCGACCGGCGCCGCGATTGATCGCATCGATGGCCGCTTCCATGCCGGCCGCAGGCCGATACGGGCGCGGCGAGCACATCGCTTCGACCGTGTCCGCGATCGCCAGGATGCGCGCTTCGACCAGGATCTCCTCGCCTTTCAGCCCGCGCGGATAACCGCTGCCGTCGAAGCGCTCGTGACTCTGGTAGATGATGTCGGCGATCGGCGCGCCGAAATCTATTTCGGCGAGCAGCTGACAACCTTCGTCGACATGCGTGCGCATGATCGCGATCTCTGTCTCCGTCAGCGGCGCGGGCTTGGAGAGAATGGTCGCGGGCACGGCGATGTTGCCGATGTCGTGCAACAGCGCGGCGACACGCAGCGCGTGCTGACGCTCGCCATCGAGCCCGGCTTCGCGACCGAGGGCGACTGCCAGCGCAGCGAGGCGACGCGAAGACCCGGCGGTGTACGGATCGTGCCGCTCGACCATGCGCACCATCGAATCGATCATGCCCTGCATCGCTACGTCGGTCCGCTGCAGCGAGCCGAGCGTCGCGGCGTGCGCACGCCTCGAGTGCAGTACGCGCCAGGCGCCGTCGGCGAGCTCCAGCAGCGCTCGCTGATCGTCTTCGCCGTAGCCGGCCTCGCGATTCGCAACACCCAGCACCGCGACGGTCTCGTCGTCGGCGACCATCGGCACTGCGAGGAAGCGTTGTAGATCCGGCAAGCCGTCCTGCTGCGGCTTGCGCGTGAGATCGTTGCTCGACGTCGCGTGCCGGGCGCGCACGCACTCGGTGAACAGGCCAGCGCGCGCGATCGGGCGTGCCTCGGCGTGGACCATGGTCGCCAGCGGCTGCGAGCGATCGCGCCACGCAGCGAGGGAAATCGTCTTGCGCGCCGGATCGACGAAGTACATGTACGCGAGCGGGCTGCCGGTTGCCTCGGCGGCCTGATCGATCACGCGGCGCACGAGCGCAGTCTCGTCGAAGTTCTCGGACTGCTTGAACAGGTCGACGAGGAATTCGAGCTGACGCTGCCCGGCGCGCTGCGCAACGACGTCGCGGCGCCGCTGCGACACGTCGCGGATCAGCACCATGCTGTCGCCCGCGCCCGTCGACATGACGCCCACGCTCACTTCGACGTCGAGCAGCGTGCCGTCGCGGCAGCGGTGCTTGGTTTCGTAACGTCCACCGCCGTGCACGCGGCCGAGCTGCAGGCGCATCGTGGTTTCGCCGGTGCTCTGGTCCTCGATCTGCGAGGAATTCATGCCGACCAGCTCGTCGCGGCTGTAGCCGGACATGCGGCAGTACGCGGAATTCACATCGAGGATGCGGCCGTTGCTGTCGAGGATCCAGCAGCCATCGGGCGCGGCTTCGACCAGCGTGCGCGCAGTGACCGCTTCCTTGCGCAGGTCCGCCGCTTCGTCACGCAGCTTGCGCTCAGTGGCAGCGCGCTCGGTCAGGTCGTAGGCCGACACGAGGTCGGCGCTGCGGCCGTCGAATTCGATCTCGTGCAGCGCCAGCGCGACCTTGAGGCCGCCGCCGTCCTTGCGCCGGTGCGCAACCGCTGCGCCGTCTTCGGCGTCGGGCGCTTCGAGCGCCGAGCCTTTCAGTGCGAGAAATTCCGCGCGGCTGTAACCATAGAGCGCGAGTGCCGCGTCGTTCACTGCAATGAAGCCGCCGGTGGCGTGATCGGCGATCCACATCGGCAACGGGTTCGATTCGAACACGCGACGGAAGCGCGCCTCGCCCGCGGCGAGCCGGCGATTGGTGGCTTCGAGCTCTTCGATCTGCGAGAGCAGCCGCGATTGCGCCTGCTGTGCGCGCTCGGCCGCTTCGGCCTGCTTGCGCTGCGCGCTCTCGATCTCGGCGAGATGCTGCGCTTTCTCCGCCTCGGCGGCGCGCTGGGCTTTTTCGAGCTCGGCAAGTCGCTGCGTGCGCTCTGCGTCGACGGCAGCACGCTGCGCTTCTGCGGCGCGTTGCGCCTTCTCTGCGATGACCTGACGCTGGATCACTGTTTCGTCGAGCGTCGGCAGCGGCATGGTGTTGCTGCCGCCGTTCTTCGGCACGTGCGCGAGCAGCTCGTCGAGCGCCGTGACCAGCGAATCAGGCGACACCGAGCGCGCGAGGAATCGCTCGGCGCCGAGCTCCAGCGCGAAGCGCTCGTACTTCGGATCGTCGTGGCGGCGCGTGTAGAACAGGAACGGAATCGTCTGCAGGCGCTCGTCCTGCTTCCATTTGCGGCACAACGCAAAGCCGTCCATGCGCGGCAGCACGATGTCGGAAACGATCGCATGCGGGGGCTCGCGCCGCGCGGCATCCAGGGCAGCCAGGCCGTTGCCCGAGCGCACGACGCGATGACCCTTGCCCGAAAGCAGCTGATCGAGCGCGCTCAGCTCCGCCTCGCGCTCGAATGCAATCAGGATCACACCCATGCCTCTCGTCTCCCTCCGCGCTCGCGTGCCCGGACGCATTTCGCGCGTGTTTTTGCCCTCTCAGGACAGTCCAAGGAGTATGCCGATGAGGGGCTTATTTCGCACGTTTGAGGCCAGTTCTAGGCCTGCAAAAGAGACGCAGAGCACAGTTGCGAAGGGAATCCCTACGCCGCGTCGAATTCCCGGGCCATGCGCTCGCGCATTGCGGCATCGGGCACCGGGCCGAAGCCCGCCTGCAGATTGTCCTGCATGTGCTCGGCGCGGGAAGTCGCCGGGATGACGCACGTGACCGCCGGATGCGAAACGATGTACTTCAGGAACAGCTGCGCCCAGCTCGTGCAGCCGAGCTCCTTCGCGTAGCCGGGGAGCTTGCGGTCGCGCACGCGCGTGAACAGCGCGCCTTCCTCGAACGGACGGTTGATAAGCACGCCGATGCCGTAGTCCTGGCAATACGGCAGCAACCGCCGCTCCGCGGCGCGCGTGCCGATCGAATAATTGAATTGCGCGAAGTCGAACGGCGCCGCGCGCAACACGGATTCGATCTCGTCGTGTGCGCCGACCGTGTAGTGCGTGACGCCGGCGTAGCGGATCTTGCCGTCGCTCTTGAGCTGCCGCAGCGACACGGCGTGCGTGCGCCAGTCGAGCAGGTTGTGGATCTGCAGCAGATCGAGCCGCGGCGTTTTCATCAGGCGCATCGATCGCTCGATCTGCGCGAGGCCCTTGTCGCGCCCGCTGGTCCACACCTTGGTGGCGAAGAACGTGCTGGACTGCTTGCCGAGTTGCTGCACCAGTTCGCCAGTGACCCGCTCGGCATTGCCGTACATCGGCGAGCTGTCGATCAGGCGCGCGCCGGACTCGTAGAACACTTCCAGCACCCGCTTCAGCGGCTCGCGCTCCGGCGCGCCGCCGCCGACGTCGAACGTGTTCCACGTTCCCATGCCGATCACCGGCACGCTCTCGCCGTCCGCGGCGGCGGGGATCTTCCGCCGCAGCATCTCGCGCTGCTCGCGCGTGCCGGTCGGGGTAGCCGCGCCGGCTGCGCTGCTGCTCAAAACCATGGGGGCCATGGCGATGGTTTCCAGGAAGTGTCGACGGTTCATGCGCTACCCGCCTGCGGGCTATTGGCCTGCGCGATTGATGCGCGTCCAATACTGCCCGAGCATCGCGACCTGCTCGGTGAACTGTTTGAAATCGATGGGCTTGACGATATAGCTGTTCGCGTGCGCCGCATAGCTGCGCATCATGTCCGATTCCTGGTCCGAGGACGACATGACGATGACCGGCGTCGAGCGCGTGCGCGGGTCGTTCTTGATCTGCGCCAGCACCTCGAGCCCGTCCACCTTCGGCATGTTGAGATCGAGCAGCATCACGCACGGATTGCCCGGCGGCCGCTGGGCGTAAACGCCCTTGCGAAACACGAACTGCAGCGCCGCCTCGCCATCCTGGACCCACACGACCTTCTCGCCGACGCCGCCGATTTCCAGCGCCCGGATCGTCAGCTCCGCGTCCGTCGCGTTGTCGTCGGCGAGCAGAATGTAGCCATCGCCCTGACTCATAGGCCACCGCTGAGGCTGATGATGAAGCCGTATTCCCGCGCGACCTCGCGCAGGCGCTCGTACCTGCCGGACTTGCCGCCGTGGCCAGCCTCGAGGTTGACGTGCAACAGCAGCGGTTGGTCGCCGCGGCCCATGAGCCGCAGCTTAGCCACCCACTTGGCCGGCTCGTAGTACTGCACCTGGCTGTCCCACAGTCCCGTGGTCACAAGCATCGCAGGGTAAGCCTGCGCGCGCACGTTGTCGTACGGCGAATACGAGAGCATGTATTCGTAGTGCTGGCGCTCGTGCGGGTCGCCCCACTCCTCGTATTCGAGCGTGGTGAGCGGAATCGACTCGTCGAGCATGGTGGTGACGATGTCCACGAACGGCACGTGAGCGATGAGGCCGCGATACTTCTGCGGCGCGACGTTGCTTATCACGCCGACGAGCAAGCCGCCGGCGCTGCCGCCGGCCGCGAAAACGCGGTCGGGTGCGCCGTAGCCCCGAGTCACGAGAAAGTCCGTGACGTCGACGAAATCGTTGAAGGTGTTCCATTTGCGCCCGAGGCGACCCGCCTCGTACCAGCGCCGCCCGCGCTCCTGCCCGCCGCGCACATGCGCGATTGCATAAACGAAGCCGCGATCGAGCAGCGACAGCCGTGCCGAGCTGAAGGCCGGCTCCGTGCTCAATCCATACGAGCCGTACGCGTACAGGTACAGCGGAGCCGTTGCGTCGATGTGCGTGTCCTTGCGATACACGACCGAGACCGGCACGAGCTCGCCGTCGCGCGCCTGCGCCCACAGGAACTCGCTCGCGTAGCGCGACGGATCGAAATCGCCGAGCACCGGCTCGCGCTTGCGCAGATGCCTCTCGCCACTCAGCACGTCGTAGTCGTATGTCGTGGCGGGCGTCGTCAGCGACGTGTACACGTAGCGCAGCAACGACGTCTCCAGCTCCGGATTCGAGCCCAGCTGCATCGTGTACGCCGGATCGTCGGCAGCGATGTGGAACGCCTCGCCCTGCCAGCGCTGCACCCGGATGCGCAGCAAGCCGCCGGAGCGCTCGTTCACCGCCAGAAAGTCGCGGAACACGTCCATCGATTGCAGGAACACCTGGCTTTCGTGCGGCACGACGTCGCGCCACAGCGTGCGATCGCCGCAGCCCGCGAGCGGCGTGGCGACGATGCGGAAATTCTCCGCCTGCCAGTTGGTGCGGATCAGCATGCGGTCGTCGAGGTCTTCGATCTGGTACTCGTGGCCCGCGGCGCGCGGTACGACGACGGAGAAGGTCAGCGTGGGATCACCGGCGCGCGCATAGCGCCACTCGGAAACCGTCGTGCTCTCCGAGCCGATGTACAGGTGCCGATCGGACTTGCTGCGCATCACCACGAGGTCGAAGCTCTCGTCGGGCTCTTCGTACACCAGCCGATCCGCGCTCGGCAGCGTGCCGATCACGTGCGCGCGCACTCGCCGGCCGAGCAGCGTGACCGGGTCCTTCTCCACGTACAGCAGCGTGCGGTTGTCGTCGGCCCACGCAACGTCCGGCTCCGTGTTCTCGATCACGTCGCCGAGCAGCGCGCCGCTGGCGATGTCCTTGAAACGGATGCGGAACTGGCGGCGCCCGACGGTATCTTCGGTGTACGCGAGCAGCGTGTTGTCGGGACTCGCTTCGTAGCCTCCGAGCTGGAAAAACGGCTGCCCGACTGCCAGCAAGTTGCAATCGAGCAGCACGACTTCGGGCGACTCCGGCCGGTCCACGCGGCGGACGATCAGCGGGTACTGCCCGCCGCTCACGAACCGGCCGCGGTACCAGTAGCCGCGATAGCGCACCGGCACGCTCGAGTCGTCCTCCTGGATGCGGCCGACGATTTCGCCATACAGGCGGTCGATGAGCGGCTGCACCGGCGCCAGCATGGCATCCGCATAAGCCGTCTCGGCACGCAGATGGGCCAGCACCTCCGGGTCGCTGCGCGTGTCGTCACGCAGCCAGTAGAACGGGTCCTCGCGCATGCCGTACGCGCCCGTCACGCGATGCACGCGCACAGCGGCGGTCGGGGGTTGCAACGAAGGGAACTGCGACACGGAGCCTTCCGGTAAGAACGTCGTAAAAGCCTGCCTGGAAACGTATATAGCCCGCGCCGGCTCGGCCGGTAAATCCGCAGCCCCCCGCAGAGCCGCGCCGACGCATTCAGAGAATAGCTGCTAGGCAGGGGGCGGGATCTCCGGTATCCCTGCAGTTCGGCCCGTTTTTGCGCCGCAGTTCACGCCCGATGACTGGAAAAGGCAGATGCAGTTCTCAGTCATTCCATGTTGCATAAGTAGTATTAGCCGGCAAACATGAAACCCCCTAAAGGAGGGGTTGGTATGGCCAACGCTCAGCACACTCGGTCGGCACATGGCTCGTCCGACGAGGTCAATCTGGAGTTCGATGCGCATCGCACCGGTGCCGAGGAGGCGCATCACCCGCCGATCCTGGTGCTGAGCCGCGACCCGAACCTGGTCGAAACCGTCAAGAAGGCCGCCCCACGCGGCACGCCGGTGGCGCCCGCTCCGGATCTCGATCACGTCGCCGGCAAGCTGTCGGACCTGAAGCCGGGCGTACTGGTGGCCGACACTGCGAGCACCGCCGACGTCGCGGCGATGGTCGCCCAGCTCACCCAGCATTTCCCCGAGCTGGTCGTGATCGTCGCCGGCAAGCGCGAAGACAGCGCTGCGCTGATGCAGCTCACGGCCACTGGCCGCATCTTCCGCTTCCTGCTCACGCCGCTGTCGCACGGTCAGACGCGCCTCGCGCTCGAAGCCGCCGTCACGCAGCACCAGGACCTGCTTGCGCAGGGCCAGCGCCTGAGCGCGGCCAGCGGCACGACAGGCGGCGACAACAAGAATTACGTGATGACGTACGGCGCGCTGGCAGCGGGGCTGCTGATCGTCATCGGCGGCATCTGGTTCGGCGTCAACAAGTTCACCGGCGAGTCGACCCCGCCGCCGGTGGTCCAGCAGCAGACGCCTGCCGGACAGCCGGGCGGCGTGCCCGAGAAGATCGATCCGGTGCAGGCCGAGCTCGGCCTCGCGAAGGAAGCGTTCGCCGCGGGCAAGTACCTCGAGCCGGCTGGCGACAGCGCGCTCGACTACTACCGCAGCGCCCTCGCCCTCGACCCGAACAGCGCCGCGGCCAAGGAAGGTATCCGCGACGTCGTCGACAAGATCCTGGAGCGCGCCGAGCAGTCGCTCACGTCAGAGAAGCTCGAAGACGCCAGCCGCAACATCGAGCTGGCGCGCGACATCGATCCAGCGCATCCGCGCCTCGGGTTCCTCGACACGCAGATGGCGCGCGAGCGTGAGCGCATCAAGCTCAGCCAGGCAGCTGACGTCGCCAACAAGGTCAAGGCGCTCGTCAACTCGGCGAACGATCGCATGCAGAACGGCCGCCTCGTGACGCCGGCGAACGCCAGCGCGCGCGACGCGCTAATGGAAGCGCGCCGCCTCGATGCGACCGATCCGAACGTAGTGCAGTCGGTGCGCGACTTCGCAGCGCTGCTCACAGAGGAAGCGCGCAAGTCGGTCGCCGAGGGCGACTTGGCGGAAGCGCAGAACTACGTGAACATCGTGCGCCAGATGGGTTCCGCCGGCGCGGCTCTCGCCGCCGTCGAGCGCCAGCTGGCCGATGCGAACCGCGCGGCCGCAGCGGCCTCGCAGCAGCGTCGTGCCCAGCCTTCCGCCTCTGCGAGCGATCCGCTCGTGGCCGACATCCGTCAGCGCATCACCGAGGGCAAGCTGATCGATCCGCCGGGCGACAGCGCGCGCGACCTGCTGGTCAACCTGCGCAACAGTGCGCCGGCACGCGCCGAGGTCGAAGAGCTGTCGAAGCAGCTGACGACGCGCCTGCTGGAGTCGGGCAAAGGCGCGACGTCTGCCAAAGCATTCCCGCGCGCCGAACAGCTGATCGCCGCTGCGCGCGACGTGGGTGCGCGCTACAACGAAGCTGCTATCGCCCAGGCCGAGAAAGATCTGGCGTCCGCTCGCGAGGCGAATGCGTTGGCGACGAACATCGTCTCCGCGAACTCGCTGAAGCGCACGCGCACCGTGCAGCCGGTGTACCCGGAGTCGGCGCGCAAGAAGGGCATCGAAGGCTGGGTCGAGCTGGCATTCACCGTGACGCCGAACGGCACGGTCGAGGACGTCGAAGTGCGCAACGCCAGCCCCGCGAACGTGTTCGAAGACGCGGCGACGCGCGCCATCCGCGGCTGGCGTTTCGAGCCGGTCGAGCGCAACGGTGAGAAAGTGGCGCAGCGCGCGATGGTCCGCCTGCGCTTCGCCCAAAGCCCGAATCAGTAAGCTGTAACGAGGCCTTACGTTTCTTTGCACGGCCCGCCGCCGCAAGGTGCGCGGGCCTTGTTTTTTGTTAGCCTTGCGCGAGTGACCCATCGCGCAACGCCCGTCTGGGATCTCCCGACCCGTCTGACTCACTGGCTGTTCGCCCTCTGCGTGGCGTTCTCCTGGTGGAGCGCCGAGCAGCGGCTGATGGACTGGCATCGCTACAGCGGCTACACCGTGCTCGGCCTGCTGATCTTCCGCATCTACTGGGGGATTGCAGGCAGCTCCACGGCGCGTTTCGCGCACTTTGTCGGTACTCCGCGAGCAGTGCTCGAACACTTACGGCTGCGACGCGAGCAGCGCACGCGAATCGTCGGTCACTCGCCGCTGGGCAGCTGGAGCGTCGTCGCAATGTTGCTCGCGATGGCGACACAGGTGACGCTCGGGCTGTTCGCCACGGACATCGATGGGCTGGAGTCCGGCCCGCTCTCGCATCTCGTCACCTTCGACACCGGGCGCACCCTTGCGGAAGCGCACGAGGTTTCGTTCAACGTGCTGCTCGCGCTGATCGCGCTGCATGTCGTCGCGATCCTGTTCTATCTGCTGTACGAGCGGAACGACCTGGTGACGGCCATGCTGAGCGGGCGCAAGCGCGTCGAAGGTGAGCCGCCAGGAATGCGGCCTGCGCCGGGATGGCGGCTGTGGACGGGCGTGGCGCTCGCCACGCTCGTCGTGTGGCTGATCGTTGCGAGCTGACCTCTATTTCGGCACGAGCGTGAGACGCGGCGGTGCGTGGCGA
>JBIOUH010000167.1:0-31427 GCA_044866955.1 Steroidobacteraceae bacterium | reverse complement strand
CGCGCTGGAAACTCGATTGCAGCCGTGCGGTAACTGTCCTGTGCGCTGCTGCATGCGCACAGGCGTATGCAGCGGACTCGTCTCAGAGTCATGGGCTGGAAGAAGTCGTCGTGACCGCGACCAAGCGCGGCGAAACGGATGTCCAGAAAACCGCTGAATCGATCTACGCGGTCGGCGGCGACGATCTCACGCTGAAGCGCGAGACCACCTTCGAAGCTTTCGCCGGCAGCGTGCCCGGCCTGCAGTTCCAGAATCTCGGTCCCGGCGATTCCGAGTACATCATCCGCGGCATCAACGGCAGCGGCCCGTCGGTCGTTGGCGCCTACCTCGACGAGTACGTCATCACGGCGAGCGACCAGCAGGACGGCGGCGGCAAGAACGCGCCGGTCCAGCTGATCGATGTCGAGCGCGTCGAAGTGCTCAACGGCCCGCAGGGGACGCTGTATGGATCGAACTCGATGGCCGGCAACATCCGCTTCATCACGCGCAAGCCGGACACCACGAACTTCGATGCCTACGCCGAAGCTGACTGGAGCTCGATCGAGGATGGCGGCGACGGCTACGGCATCAGCGCCGTAGTCAATGCTCCGCTGATCCGCGACAAGCTCGCGCTGCGGCTCGTCGGTTATCGCGAAGATCGCGACGGCTGGATCGATCAGACGCGCCTCGAACAGACGACAGGCGGATCGACCCTGTTCAACGGCCGCGCCGAGGACATCAACTCGACGGAGATCACCGGCGGGCGCCTGAGCGTGCGGTGGACGCCATTCGATGCGCTCACGGTGGATGCGCTGTACGTCAAGCAGAACCTGGACAGCGACGGCTCGCCGCGCTTCACGAGCAAAGGCGTGCCCGCGTATCCCGATCAGCCGCCGGAGATTGCTTCGCTCCCCGGCAACACCGGCTTCGCGCCGCTGCCTGGGCTGGACTCGTTCACACCCGACCGCGATTTCATCAACACCGATATCACCAAGAGCCCGCGCAAGGACGACTTCGACCTGTTCGGCGCGACCGCGCGCTACGACACCGGCGTGGGCAACGTCTCGCTCGCGCTCTCGCAGTACAAGCACGATATCGATTTCACGTTCGACAGCACGCCGATCCTGCTGTTCTTCGGCGTGCCGATCGCAGGCGTCACGCAGCAACCGCAGGAATACAAGACGAAGATGGCGGAGCTGCGCTTCGCCTCGGACTTCGATTCCCCGATCAACTTCGTCACCGGCGCCTACTATCAGAAGGACGAGAACGAGTTCAACGTGCACGTCGTGACCACTGACGGCAGCGGCGGCCCCATGCCGTTCAATCCGCTGAATTCGGACGATGCGCTGCTGGCCGGCGGCGACACGTTCTTCGGTCGCACGCGCGCCGATGAGGTCGAGCAGAAGGCGGTCTTCGGCGAAGTCACGTACAAGTTCGCGGAGCGCTGGACGCTGCTCGGCGGCCTGCGCTGGTCCGACTCGGATCTGCAGTCCATCCAGGCAACGCTGCACGCCTTCGCGCCCACCGGGCCGGCGCCGGTTGCAGGCGAACAGATCGGGACCACCGTGAACGGCAATGCAGTCGGCTTGCTCAAGCAGGACGGCAGCGCGACGCTGCCGAAGGTGAGCCTGTCGCTGCAGGCAACTGACGACGTGCTGGTGTACACGCTGTACTCGGAAGGCTTCCGTGTCGGCGGCATCAACAACGGCAACCAGCCGTTCGCGCCGGGCATCCCCGACACGTTCAAATCGGACGACCTCAAGAACTACGAGGCCGGCATCAAGTCGCGCTGGCTGGAGGATCGGCTGCAGCTCAACGCAACCGTCTTCCACATCAAGTGGGACGACATCCAGGTGGAGCCGCGCGATCCCGTCGGCAACATTCCGTTCACCACCAACGGCGGCGCGGCCAAGGTGACCGGGCTCGAGTGGTCGCTGGACTCGCTGCTCAGCGATCAGCTGTCGCTGACGTTCACGGGCACTTACTTCTTCGAGCACGAGCTGTCCGAGGATCAGCCGGTGCTGCCGGGCGCTTCGCCTTTCGTGATCGTCGGCCGCAAGGGCGATGAGATCCCGAACACGCCGGATCTGCAGCTGTACGGGGCGCTGCGCTATGAGGTACCGATTGCCGGTCGCCAGACCACGTTCTCGCTCGATGCGACCTATCGCGGCAAGACGAATACCGAGTTCGTCCCGAGCAATCCGTTCAACATCACGCTCGACTCGTACACCATCCTGAACGCCGTCGCGCGCGTGGATCTGACGGAGAAGGTACAGGTCGGCGTCTTCGTGAAGAACCTGACCGACGAGCTGGCGCTGTACGATGGCGTCGGCACATTCCAGGATCCGGAGGCGGTGGTCTCGGCGCAGCCGCGCACCTTCGGGATCAACGCACGAGTCAATTTCTAATTTGTTGGATCACGTCGGCACCGCGGAGATCGAGAGCGCCAGAGCTCGACTTCGCGGTGTTGTCGCGCGCACACCGACTCTGCGCTGCGCGGGCGCGCCCGGCGGCATTGCTGTTCACCTGAAACTGGAGAACCTGCAGCCCGCCGGTTCTTTCAAGCTGCGCCCCATCGGCAATGCAATCTTGAGCCGGCCGCAGGGTGTGCTGGGTGCGGGGGTTCACACGTTCAGCTCGGGCAACAGCGCGCTTGCGCTCGCGTGGATGGCCAAGCGCGCAGGAATCGCCGCCACTGCGGTCGTGCCGGAGGGCGCCGCGGAATCCAAGCTCGAGCTGATACGGTCGCTCGATGCACGCATCGTCCATCAGCCTTTCGCAGACTGGTGGAGTGCGGTCACGTCCGGTCGCTGCTCCCAATTGGACACGCTGTACATCGATGCCGTTCGCGACCCCGCGGCGCTGGCGGGGAGCGGCACGCTCGCGGCCGAGATTCTGGAAGACGTGCCCGACGTGGAAGCGATCTTCGTGCCGTTCGGCGGAGGCGGGCTGGCCTGTGGCATCGCCAACGCCCTGCGGGTGTCGGGGAGCGCGGTGAAAGTCGTCGTGTGCGAGCTGGACAGTGCGCATCCCTTCAAGTCGGCGCGCGACGCCGGCGCACCGGTCGAGTCCCCGTGCGATCCGGGGTTCGTCACCGGCGTCGGTTTCGGCGCCGTTCTCGCGGAGATGTGGCCGGTCGCCAGCTGTCTCATCGACAACACCCTGACGGTTTCGTTGAGGGAAGTCGTCGATGCGATCAAACTGCTGGCGACGGGAAACCATGTAGTCGCCGAGGGCGCCGGAGCGATTCCGGTCGCGGCGGCACTGTCGAACCGACATCGATTCAAGCGCGTGTGCGCCGTCGTGTCCGGCGGCAACCTGGACCCGGCGCTGCTCGCGAAGATTTTGACAGGATGAACAGGATGCGGAGTTCTTTTGGCTTCTCTCTTTACCATCCTGTTAATCCTGTTCATCCTGTCCAATCTTTTCTCCGTCTCTCCTCCGGCAGCCTAGTTGACGGCGAATAACTCCAAGGTGAGCCAGTGACACAGACTGAAGACCGCGAGCACGGGCTGGACCACGCCTTGACCCGGTCGCAGGTGGTGATGATCGGCCTCGGCGGTGCGATCGGCACCGGGCTGTTCATGGGCAGCGGCATCGCCATCGGTTACGCCGGGCCGGCGGTCATCCTGAGCTACGCCATCGCCGGTTTCATCGCGCTGGTCATGGTGTTCAGCCTGTCGGAGATGGCAGTCGTGCATCCGGCGGCCGGCTCGTTCGGCGTGTACGCGGAAACGTATCTGAATCCCTGGGCGGGATTCGTCGTCCGCTATACCTACTGGTTCTGCCAGGTGATCGCGATCGGCGGCGAGGCGGTCGCTGCCGGCATCTACATGACTTACTGGTTTCCCGAGGTGCCGGTCTGGATGTGGTCGCTGGCCTTCGCCATCGTCCTGCTGTACGTGAACGCGCGCTCGGTGAGCAACTTCGGCACGTTCGAGTACTGGTTCGCGATGATCAAGGTGACGGCGATCGTGCTGTTCATCGTCCTCGGCACGGTGCACATCTTCGGGCTCGGCGTGCCCGCCGTCGGCTTTCACAATGTAACCGGGCTGCCGGGCGGATTCATGCCGCATGGCTTCGCCGGCGTCTGGATGGCGGTGATCATGGGCGTGTTCTCGTTCAACGGCATCGAAGTCATCGCCGTCACCTCGGGGGAGGCCAAGGATCCGGTGAAGGCGATCCCGGCAGCGCTGCGCACGATGCTGGTGCGGCTGTTCCTGTTCTACATCCTGGCGCTCACGATCGTCGTCGCCTTCATTCCCTGGACGGAAACCGGGGCGAAGGTCGTGGAGCAGAGTCCGTTCGTCAAGGTGTTCGCGCAGTCGGGCGTAATGTACGCGGCAGGCATCATGAACTTCGTAGTCATGAGCGCCGCGTTGTCGAGCATGAACACGAACGTCTACCTGTGCTCACGGATGTTGTTTTCGCTCTCGCGCGGCAACTACGCGCCGCAGTTCCTGGGAAGACTCGGCCGCGCGCACACGCCGATCGGGGCGATCGTGGTCTCGGGCGCGGGCATTCTGATCGCCGCGGCCATTTCGATGTTCACGCCGTTCGCCTACAACTACCTGCTCGGCGTGGCGCTGTTCGGCGCAATGATCGTCTGGATGTTCATTCTCGTGAGCCACCTCAGCTTCCGTCGCCGCCACGGCAAGGCCGCGCTGCCGGTGCGCATGCCGTTGTTTCCATGGCTGCAGCTCGTCGCGCTCGGCCTGCTCGTCGCCATCCTGGTCACGATGGGATTGGACGAGGAGTTCTGGCGCCTGTCGTGGATCGTCGGCGTGCCGTGGCTCGCGCTGATTTCGATCGCCTACTTCGTCTGGCGCCCGCGCCGCGTGATGAAACCGTCCGCAGAGCTGACTCAGATCTGATCGCGCAGCTTCAGCGTAGTGCGTTGCTCGGCGCCGCCGCGCTGGTACGTGACGGCGATTTCGGTGCCTGCCGGCAATGCGCGCAACATCGTGCGGGCGTCGGAGAGATGCTCCGCGACGGCGGGCTCACCGTTCAGCGAGGTGATCAGGTCGCCTTCGGCCAGGCCCGCCTGCGCGGCGGGGCTGTTGGCGGCAATCGACTTGACCTCGTACGCGCCGGTCGACGCGTTGATCCACATTCCGGAGCGGTCGAAGCGACCGGCGTCGGCCGGCGGTGGCGAGAGGCGGTTCAGATACAGCGTCTGATGCGAGTAGTCGAAAGTGACCGCGAAGCGCTTCAGGAAGCCGCTGCCGATGTTGCCGTCGTAGTTCGCGTCGCTGAATGAGCCGCCTTTGGCCTCCGAAAGTCCGGCGACGACCTCGTCGACCTGGATTCCGTGCAGCGTCAGCGTAGGCAGGCGCGCCACATGGGAGCGAGAGGGGCCGCCGACGCCCCAGCCGGTGATCGCGCTGACGCCTTTGACGTACTTGTCGCGCAGCTTGTGACGCGCGACGAAGGGTCCAGTGATATCGATCTCGCTGCGCGAGCCGGAGTCGATGTCGAACAGCGCCGGCATGCCGTCGATGGCGCCGGTCACCTGCGGGAGGTGATCGTAGAACTTGAACGGCACGGCCGTGCCTGCACCCTTCGCGTCGAAATGCGCGAAGTCCGTAGTCGTCATGGTTCGCGCGCCGTAGTCGAGCCGCACCGCGAAGCGGCTGAAATACTCGAAGCCGATCATGCCGTCGACGCGGATACCTTCGATCGCGGGCTCATAGATCTCGATCGTGAATCCGACCTGGTCGCGCAGCCGCGCCTTGCCGACCGCGATCTCATGGTAGCGCGCGAAGCCGAGCGGTTCCGTCTTCTCGCCGGAGCCCGAGCTCTCGCTCTTGCCGACCGACTCGAGCCCGACTTCCTTGACTACGCGCGGCGAGAGCAGGGTGTGGCCACCGGTGTCGACGATAAACGTGTACGGACCTTTGCCGTTCACCGTCGCCTCTACGTACACGTGGTTGTTCAGCAGCCGAAATGGAACGGTGTCCGTCACTGCGCCATCGACGAGCTCGCCACCGGGCACCGGTGCGGTCGGCCGTGCATAGGCGCTTGGCGCGCGCGCCGGCTCGTGCGTTACGCTCTTCACCGTCATCTTCTGAATGTTGGAAGGCCCGGTGCCGAAGTCGATCTGCCGTGTGCCCGCCAGCATGACCTCGTCGAAGCGACGATAGTCGTCGTAGGTTTCCTGCGTCTTGAAGAACATCTGCGGCTCGGCCGTGCGCACCAGCAGATGCGAGTCCGCGTCGAACCACGCGTCGAAACGCGAGCCGCGCTGCGGAGTCACCGCGAGATGATCGAGCTGCTTGTCGTCGACCTTTTCGCGGCCGACATAGCTGACCTGTGCGCCGCCGCGATCCGCGCGCCACCACAGATGCGCGTTGCGATAGCCCTCGTTGACGGCCACCGGAATGCGATCGCCGCCTTCCTGTGTGATGGACATGCCGGAGATGTCGCGCATCCAAGGCGTCTTGCCGTCGAACCCGCCCGTGCCGCTCACCGGATAAGCGTTCAGCTCATCGATGAACATGCCGGTTGCGAGATCGATGGTATAGGTCGCCGTTCCTTGGAGCCCGTTGACTTCCGCCGCGTACTGGACGCGCAACGTGCCCTCTCGCGGGACGTCGCCCATCGCTTCCTGGTTGGCCTTGAGCACTGCGTCGACAGTCTGCGCGACGGGATGCGCGAACGCGCTTGAAGTCGCCAGCGGCAGCAGGAGAATCGCACTGAACAGGTGAGTCTTGGTCATCGCGGCAGTCTAAACGCAGAAGCACGGTGTCGGTTCGAGATACGCAACGACCGCATCAAGTGTCCAGCGTGTCCGCACGGTAGTAGAGTTCCGTACATGGTTCACCGAAGAGCACTCGTTCGCCGCCCGAGCCCGCGCCTGCACGAGGGGATCGTCGATCACATCGAGCGCGTCCCGGTCGACTACGCGCTCGCTGTAGAGCAGTGGCAGCAGTATGTGGCCGTGCTGCTGCGATACGACTGGCAGACGATAGAGGTTCCGCGGGCCGACGACTGTCCCGACGGAGTGTTCATTGAGGACACGATGGTCGTGTATCGCAACGTGGCCCTGATTTCCCGTCCCGGCGCGCCGAGCCGCAGACCCGAGATCGTGGACGCGGAACCGACGGTCGAGCGGCTTGGGCTTACGATCGAGCGTGTTCGCGAGCCTGGAACGCTCGACGGCGGCGATGTCCTCAAGGTCGGCACTGTGATGTACGTGGGCCGCAGCGATCGCACCAATGCAGAAGGCGTTGCGCAGCTGCGCCGGACCTTCGAGCCGCAAGGTGTCGACGTCGTAGAGGTGCCGGTGCGCAAGGTCCTGCATCTCAAGAGTGCTGTCACGGCGTTGCCGAACGGAGCTGTCATTGGATATCCACCGCTGATGGACGACGCATCGATCTTCCCGACCTTCATTCCCGTACCGGAGCCAGCCGGCGCGCATGTCGTGCTGCTCGGAGAGAATCGGTTGTTGATGGCTGCGAGCGCTCCGGCGAGCGCGGAACTGTTTGCCGGGCTCGGCTACGAGCCGATCATCGTGGACATCAGCGAGTACGAGAAGCTGGAGGGTTGCGTCACATGCCTGTCAGTCCGGCTGCGAGGAGAGGCGGGATGACGCGAACCATCCTCCTCCTGCACGGGCTCGGCGCCACGGCGGCGGTGTGGAACGGTGTGCGGCGGGAGATCGAGCAGCGCGCGATCGGTGAATGTCTTGCGCCGGATCTAGGCGGTCATGGAGCATCGCAGTGGCAAGCTCAGTACACCGTGGGCGCTCACGCTGCCGAAGTCGCTGTGCTGGTCCATGGTAAGCAGGAAGTATTCGTAATCGGGCACTCGCTCGGTGCCTATATCGGGCTCGCGCTCGCGAGCCGCTGGTTCGGCGTCGAGGTTGCCGGCGTTGTCGGCGTCGGGCCGAAGATCACGTGGTCGGAGGCGGACCTCAAGGGCTCGCGCGAGCTCGCCGATCGACCGGTACGCTGGTATGCGACGGCGGAAGAAGCGTGGGCTCGCTATCGACGCGTCTCGGGACTCGACGCTGGAGTCGCAGCCGCAGATGAGTGGCTCGAGCGTGGCATCGTGCAGGGCGAGGAGGGCTGGCGGCTGGCGCAGGATCCCCGGACTTTCGCCGTGGCGGGCGCGCCGTTCGATTCGCTCGCGAAGAGTGCACGAGCGCGTGTGATCCTTGCGCGCGGTGAGCGCGATGCGATGGTCTCGTCGGCCGAGCTGCGCGCACATGCTGTCGAAACCATCGAGATCGCTGGCTGCGGACACAACGTGCAGGTGGAGAAGCCGGACGCGATCGTCGATCTGCTGCAGAAAGTGATGACGTGAACGCGCAGGAGCAGCGCGCACTCGCGGCGGCGTTCGATCCCAACCGGCTCGATCCGGCGTTCTACGAGAATCCCTATCCGCTGTACGCGGCGCTGCGCAGCTTCGATCCCGTGCACCGTTGTCCGGACGGCACGTATTTTCTGAGCCGCTACGCCGACCTCGATCGTATCTATCGCGACCGCACCGCCTTCAGCTCCGACAAGAAGCAGGCATTTGCGCCGAAGTTCGGCGTCGGCTCGCCGCTCTACGAGCATCACACGACCAGCCTGGTCTTCAACGACGCGCCATACCACACGCGCGTGCGGCGACAAATCGTCGGTGCGCTCACGCCTCACGTCCTCAAAGCAATGGAGCCCGACGTGGTCACGCTCGTCGACACGCTGCTCGATCGCATGGAGGCGCGACGGGATGTCGATCTGATCGGCGACTACGCCGCGGCCGTGCCGGTCGAGGTGATTGGCAACCTGTTGCGCGTGCCGCGCGAAGATCGCGGACCCCTGCGCGGCTGGTCGCTGGCGATTCTCGGTGCGCTGGAGCCCGTACCGTCTGCCGAGCAGCTGGCGACCGGCAATCGCGCGGTGACGGAGTTCTGCACCTACTTGAGAGAGCTGATCGCGCAGCGACGCCGGCATCCGGGCGGCGACGACGACCTGCTCACGCGCCTGCTCGGCGACGATCAGCTTTCAGAAATGGAGCTTGCGCAGAACTGCGTGTTCCTGCTCAACGCAGGTCATGAGACGACCACCAATCTCATCGGCAACGGTCTGCACCTGCTCCTCACGAACCCGCAGTCGCTGCAGCGGCTGCGTGCGCAGCCGCAGCTGATCGCGACGGCGGTCGAAGAGTGCCTGCGTTTCGAGAGCTCGAATCAGCTCGGCAACCGGCTCGTCGTGGAGCGCAGCGCTGTGCGTGACGTCGTGCTCGAGCCCGGCACGTATCTCACCTTGTGCATCGGCGCCGCGAATCGCGATCCGGAGGAGTTTGCAGATCCGGACCGCTTCGACATCACCCGACAACCGAATCGCCATCTCGCCTTCGCGGCCGGTGCGCACGCGTGCGCAGGAATGGCGGTTGCGCGCCTGGAGGGCCGCATCGCAATCGGCCGCGCGGTTCAGCGATTTCCGGAGATGCACCTCGTCGGAACGGGGGTGCGCGGACACCGCGCGCGATTCCGCGGGTTTACCTCGCTGCGGGCTCACATGGGATAGGGAGACGAGCCAGGCAGGAGGAATGGACAGGATTAACAGGATTAACAGGATTAACAGGATGGGATAAGTAGGAGAGACAAGGAGGTCATTCATGGAACATGAAGAGTTGACGAGGATCATCATTGGCGGCGCCATCAGCGTCCACCGCGCGCTGGGTCCGGGCTTTCTGGAATCGGTATATCGGAACGCTCTTGCTCACGAGTTGAGCAAGGTGGGGCTGGAGGTGCACTGCGAAAAGAGAATCCAAGTCCGCTATGACGGTGCATTGGTCGGCGACTTCGTTGCCGACATGATGATTCAGAACAGCGTCCTGATCGAGAATAAGGCGGTTCAGGCGCTCAACAAGGCCCACGAAGTTCAACTCGTCAACTACCTCGTGGCCACGCAGATCGAAACCGGTCTGCTCTTGAACTTCGGCGCGCAGAGTCTGCAGTTCAGGCGTAAGAGTCGTGTTTATCGGGCGAGGAAGGAGGACTAGACAGGATTAACAGGATTAACACGATGAACAGGAGGGGGAGAGAAAGAGAATGGACCTGGCAAGGCTGTTTCTCTGTCTCGCATCCTGTTCATCCTGTTAATCCTGTCAATTTGTCTTTCTCTTCATCTGATCAGTCCGCGGCGGCGACGGCAGCGCGATGCGGGCGACGCGTGAGCCATACGAACGCCATCATCACGACGCACAGCCAGCCGCTGATCCAGAAGTAGTCCAGCGCGGATTTGAGATAAGCCTGCCCGGCGAGTGTGCGCGCCAGCACGCCGATCGATTGCAGATCGCTGAGTCCCAGGCCGTGCAGCGTGTCGAGCGCGCGCTGCAAGGGCACGTCGTAGACGCTGCTGGCTTCGGCGAGCCGGCTCTGATGAAACGCGGCGTGGCGGTCCCAGAACGTCGTGACGATGGAAGCGGCAAAGGCGCCGGCCGTGATGCGCATGAAGTTGGACAGACCCGAAGCAGCGGGCAGCCGTTCCGGCGAGACGCCGTCGAGAAGAATGCTGAGCATGGCGATGAAGAACATCGACATGCCGACGCCTTGCACCAGCAGCGGCGTCACATAGGCTGAGAAGCTGGCGTCAGCCGTGTAGCCGGCGCGCATGAAGTAGGACACCGCGAAGCCGGCAAAAGCGATCGAGGCGAACAGACGCGCATCGAAGCGATCGAGGTACTTGCCGACGAGCGGTGAGATCAGCAATGCGACCACGCCGCTGGGTGCAGCGACCAACCCCGCCCATGTGGCCGTGTAGCCGAGCCAGCTTTGCATCCACAGCGGCTGCAGGACGACCGAGCCGAAGAAGATGGCGTAGCCGAGACAGAACGCGGCGGAGCCCACCAGGAAATTACGATTGCGGAACAGGCTCAGGTCGACGATCGGATGCTTCTCGCCCAGCTCCCAGATGACGAAAGCGATCAGGCCGACGGCGGCGACGATCGCCTCGGCGCGGATCAGCGGCGACGCGAACCAGTCGCGATCCTTGCCGGTGTCCAGCATCAGCTGCAGCGCGCCGACCCAGATCACCAGCAGGCTCAGGCCGATGTAATCGATCTTGAGCTTGCGTGTCTGCGTCTCGCGGTTCTTGAGGCCATGCCAGCAAACGAAGGCGCAGAACAGGCCGATGGGCACGTTGATGTAGAAGATCCACGGCCACGAATAGTTGTCGGAAATGTGGCCGCCCATGATCGGTCCCATGATCGGTGCGACCAGCGTAGTCATGGACCAGATCGCCAGCGCTGCGCCCTTGCGATGCGGCGGAAAGATCGTCAGCAGCAGCGCCTGCGAGCCGGGGACCATCGGCCCGGAGACCAGTCCCTGCACGATGCGGAAGACCACCAACGAAGCCAGGCTCCACGAAGCGCCGCACAGCAACGACGCGATCGTGAACATCAGCACGGAGGCGACGAACACCTTGACGACGCCGAAGCGCTGCATCAGCCAGCCGGTCAATGGCACCGAGATGCCGTTCGCGACGGCGAACGAAGTGATCACCCAGGTGCCCTGATCGCTGGAGACGCCCAGATTGCCGGCGATTGTGGGAATCGAGACGTTCGCGATCGTGGTGTCGAGCACCTGCATGAACGTGCCGAGCGCGAGTGCAGTCGCGACGAGTGCGCGAGAGCTCCCGAGATCGGGAGCAGCAGTCGCTGCAGTTGCACTCACGGCGTGCCGCGTCCTGTTCCGCCGTGCGCGCCGCCGTTGTCGCTGATGATCGCGGCGATCTGGCGCTCGATCGCGCCTTCACGGTCCTCTCCGGGAACGAGCCTGCGCGGCGTCTCGCGGATCTGCTTCGCCACGAGCGGGCCCGAAGTGTCGTGCAGATCGATGCTCGCCGTCATCGACAAGCCGACGCGCAGGGGATGGTCGGCGAGCTCTTTGGGATCGAGCGCGATGCGCACCGGCACGCGCTGCACGATCTTGATCCAGTTGCCGCTCGCGTTCTGCGCCGGCAGGACTGCGAAGGCGCTGCCGCTGCCTGCGCCGAGGCCGGCGACGTGACCGTGAAAGGTGACGTCGTCGCCGTACAGATCCGCGTGCAGCTCCACCGGCTGACCGACACGCATGCTCGACAATTGCACTTCCTTGAAATTCGCGTCGACCCAGGCGCCGGAGAGCTCGACCACTGCCATCAGCGGTGCGCCGGGCGCAATGCGGGTGCCGATCTGCACGGTCCGGCGCGCGACCGTTCCGTCGGCGGGAGCGACGATGGACGTGCGGCTCAGATTCAATGCAGCCTCATGCATCCGCGCCGCTGCGGCGAGCACCTGCGGATGATTTTCGAGCGTCGTGTCGTCGACCTGAGCGCGCACGCTGGCCAGCGACTCTTCGGTTGCGGTCAAAGCTGCCTGCAGCTGCGCTACCTGATCGCGCGCGTGCTGCAGCTCTTCGGCCGATACGGCGCCGCCATCGCCGGCTTCCTCGCGTCGTTTCAGATCAGCTCGGGCGGCGTCGAGCAGCAAGCGGCGTTCGCGCATCTGCGCACGCAAACCATCGGCCTGCGAGTACAACGAGCGGACTTGTCGCACTGTGCGCGCCAGGTCTGCCTGCGCGGACTCGAGCGCGATCTGCGCATCGGCGCGATCCAGCTCGACCAGGACCTGGCCGCGCTCGACGTGCTGCGTATCGTCCACGAGCACGCTGCTCACGGTGCCGGTGACTTCGCTCGTGATCTGCATGACATCCGCGGAGACGTAGGCGTCGTCGGTCGATTCGTAGAAGCGACCGTGCAGGAACTGGTACGCGGCATAAGCCACGCCCAGCACCAGGACGGTAGTGCCGAGGATCAGCAGCCGCTGCCGGCGCTTGTTCCTCGCGGCTTCATCGGTAACGGTGGGCTCGGGGGTACTCATCATGGGGCTCCGGCGCCGGCCGCTGCGAGCGGCACGGTTGGATCGAAACTGCCGCCCAGCATGAGCAGCAGGTTCATGCGGGCGAGAAGGCGGTTGCTGTCGGCGGTCACCAAGGCGCGCCGTGCGTCGAGCACTCGCGACTCGGCATCGAGGACCACGATCTGCGTGGTCAGGCCCGCTCCATAACGACGCTGCGCCAGCTCGTGCGCACTGCTCGCTGAGTCCAGCGTCGCGTGCACTTCAGTAATCTGCTGCGTCAGCGAGTTGTTCAACGTGATCTGGTCCGAAGCTTCGCGCACGGCATCGAGGACCACGGCGTTGTAGCTTGCTGTTGCGGCGTCGAGTTCCGCGGTTGCGCCCTTGTACGCGGCTCGCAGGCGCTTGGCGTCGAAGATCGGCAAGTGCAGGGCAGGGCCGAGGCCATAGATGCGGCTGCCGCTCTGCGCAAGCTCATCCAGACCGATGGCCTGAAAACCGACCAGCGCAGTCAGCGAGATATTTGGATAGAACGCCGCGTGCGCAGCGGCGCGTCCTGCAGTGGCCGCCTCGACGCGCTCACGTGCGGCGAGCACGTCGGGCCGATGCGCGAGCAGATCGATGGGCAGCTGCTCGGGCAGCGGCAGCGTTGCATCGAGTGCCAGATTCGGGCGGCCGATCTGCGCATAACGGTTCGCGCCGTCGCCAACCAGCGCTGCAAGTCTATGGACGGCGATGTCGCGAGCGGCTTCGGCCTGCAGACGCAGCGCACGTGCCTGCGGCACAGTCGATTGAGCGATCTTCAGCTCGATCTGCGTGTCGAGCCCTGCGGCAGTCCGCTGCTGTGTGAGCTTGAGCAGCTGTTCGCGCTGTTCCTGCGTTCGCGTCGCGATGTCGACCAGCTCCCATGAGCGATAGAGATCGACGTACGCCTGGGTGATCGCGCCGGCGAGCGCGAGTCGTGCGGAGGCGACGTCCAGAGCGCTGGCCATCGCCTCGGAGCGCGATTCGCGGATCAGCGCGGCCTGTTTGCCCCAGAAATCGATGTCCCAGTGCATGTTGGCAGTGGCCTGCCCGATCCACATGGTTTCGCCCGCGAACGGCGGAGGGATGTAGTAGTTCTCGGAGAACCGCTGGTACGTCTCGTCTGCATCGATGGCGAACCGCGGCTGGTTGGCGGCAACCTCCGTCTGCATGCGCGATTGCGCCAACCGCACGCGCGCCAAAGCTTGCGCGAGGGTTGGACTGTCGCGCAGCGCTTGGTCCATCAGCGCATCGAGCTGCGGATCGTTGAGCGCCTTCCACCAGTCGATAGCGATGGGTTGCAGCGGGGCGCCGCCGTCGAGGCCGAGCGACTGCTGCTGGTCGATGACCGTGCCGTTGGGATCCTCGCGCTGCGGCAGCACGCAGCCTGCGAGCAAGACAGCGAGCAGCATGCAGCCGGCGATTCTCATGGCGCCGCCTCGCGCGCTTGCTCCATCTCTCGCAGGCTCGCGATGAGCTTCTTCAGCAGTCGCATGAACTGCTCGAATTCGGCCTTGCTGAAGCCGCCGAGGGCGGTATTGAGGCGGTCGACCACGAGCGGCGTGAGCTCTGTCGTTTTGCGGCGACCCGCCGGGGTGAGCTGCAGCTGCACGACGCGCCGGTCCGTGGTGCTGCGCTGGCGCTCGACGTAGCCGCGTTCCTCGAGCTGGTCGAGGAGGCGGGTCAGCGCACCCGTGTCGTGCCACATGATCTGACACAACTCGGAGGCGGTGCTGACGCCCTCGCGCATCTTCACCAGCACGATCCATTGCATGAAGCTCAGGTCGTGCCCCTCGAAGGCCGCGGTGGCGGCGTCATGCATCAGCGCATGGCCGAGCTTCATCAGATACCCGACGCTCTCCGCCGAGCTGAAGGTCCGCACGTCGTAGTGTCTGGTCGTCATCAAATAATTGCCAGAGCAATGTCTGCCTAGGCAGAGAATGCGACGGGCGCCGCGGAGCTGTCAAGCAGGGTCGTCGTTCAGAGCGTTAAATCATCGACATGTGCCTGCAGGGCAGGGAAGAACTCCTGGAAGTCGGCCGCGAACGCGGCTTCGTGGCCCAGCAGATCTTCGACGCCGCGCTCGAGATCGAACTGCTTGCGCCAGCGCGAGTTGAGGTACGTCGAAATCCGGTTCAGTGCGCGCTCGACGCCATCCACTCGCGCATACGAGGCGAGCAGGTCATAGCGCATGATGCGTTCGAGCATGAGCTGTGCATCCGGGGGCAGCGTGATGGGATGCGCTTTGACACTGGCGTAAAAGGCTGAGGTGTACGCATCGAGTGCGATGGATGAATAGCGCCCGAAGCTGCGCGCGAGAAAGTAGTCGTAAAACACGTCCACCAGCACACCGCTGAAGCGCCGGCGCTCGCTGCCGACGCGCGCGCGGCTGCGCTTCACGATGGAATGAGCATCGGTGAACGCGTCGATCGCCTTGTGACAGGCAGCGCCGCGAATGAAGTTCGCACTCATTGACTCGCGCTGCGGGCCTCTAACGACGTCGGCGAGCAGGTTGCCGAGCTGGAACTCGACGTCCGGCTCGGACAGGAACACATGGGCCAGCCAGTTCATGCGGCCGATGATCCCGCTTTCGTCGTCGACGCCGCAATATCCGGCCGCCTGGCCGGGTCCAGTCTCCAGTCACGAGATGCGTGGCTTTGGCCGCCAGGAGACCCGATGAAACGATTCACCCGCTTTTGCTTGCTGTCACTGCTCGTCTGCGCAACGCCGTCTGCGTTTGCTCACGCGGTACCGATGACGCTTCGCACAGCATCCGCCGAGACGTTCACCGCCTACGTAGACGGTCCGAAGAACGCCTCCAAGGGCATCGTGCTGGTTCACGATTGGTTCGGCGTCTCGCCGTTCTACACCGCCGCGGCGGAAAAGCTGGCGTCAGACGGCTATCGCGTCGTCGCGGTCGATCTCTACGGCGGGCGCACTGCGACCACTCACGAAGCGGCGGGCAAGCTTCTCGAAGCCGTGCGCGACGAGGTCGCCGGGCGTGAGTTGGACGAAGCGGTCAAATGGCTGAGTGAAGGCCGTCGACCGGTGGCGGTCATGGGCTTCAGCATGGGCGTGAGGCATGCACTGGAGGCTGCGTTGCGCAACAGCTCGGTGCAGGCGAGCGTGTTGTGGTACGGAGAGACGATCAAGGACTCGGAGAAGCTGCAGCACCTTGCCGGCCCCGCGTTGCTGATCGTCGGCTCGCACGACGGGAAATCGGCGCCGGAGGATGCAGCGGCATTCTCGAGGGCCGCCGACGCCGCCGGCGTTGGCGCAGAGGTCTACGTCTATCCGGGTGCAGACCATGCCTTCGCTCAACCGCTGTTCAATCAGGGCAGGACCTACGATCCAGTCGCTGCTGACATCGCCTGGCGCTTGACCGAGGACTTCCTGAAGCGACGCTTGCGATGACGTGACCCGGACGTTCTGAGCTGCAGCAGGACCCGAGCGCGGCCGCGAGGCTTTGCACGCTCGGTTTGCGACGAGCACAATGCCCGGCATGGCCGCGTTGCTCACCGATCACGAAATCACCGAGCGCGTCCTGACGCACATCGCGAACCGGAGCACGGACGTCGGCGATGCGTTGTGGCGCGAGCCTGTCGAGAACTATCGCTCGGCGTCGCGTCTCGAAGCCGAGGTGCAGCACGTGCTGCGGCGGTCCTACGCGCCGTTCTGTCCCTCCGCGGCCCTCCCTGAAGCAGGATCCTTCGTCGCCCGCGAAGCTGCCGGCACGCCGATCGTGGTCGTTCGCGGCCAGGACGGCGTGGTGCGGGCATTCCAGAACGTGTGTCGTCATCGCGGCATGCGCCTGGTGAACGACAGCGGTTGTGTGAGTGCATTCGTCTGCCCGTATCACGGGTGGACTTACGAGTTGAATGGACGGTTGCGACACATCCCGCACGCCGAAGGCTTCCCGGGGCTCGACAAGGAACAGCACAGTCTCGCGCCGCTGCGCGCTGTGGAGCGCCTCGGGCTGGTTTTTGTCTCGCAGACGCAGAGTGCAGCGGAGCCCGATCTCGCGGGCTTGCCCGAGCTCATCGGCAAAGAGCAGAAGCTCTACGCGAGCAGCTCGCGCGTGACGGACGCCAACTGGAAGATCGTGCTCGAGGGGTTTCTCGAGGGTTACCACATCCGTGCGACGCACCCGGAAAGCTTCTTCCCGTACGGCTTCGATAATCTCAACGTCATCGAGCAGATCGGTCCGCACAGCCGCGTCACGTTTCCGTTCCGGCGCATCGAGAAGCTGGCCGCCGTACCGCCGCAGGAGCGGCGCGTGCTGGGATTCGTGACCTTCGTCTATCACCTCTTTCCCAACGTGCTGGTCACGGTGCTCTCGAACCACACCAGCCTGCTCGTGCTCGAGCCGCTCGGTGTCGATCGCACGCAGGTGTTCGCATATTCGGTGACGAACCGGGGCGGCGACCCTGCAGAAGCTCTCGAAGCCGCGACGCGCGATGCGCACTTCGCGGAGACCGGTGCGAGCGAAGATCGCGCCATGGTCAGCGCGATTCAGCGGGGCGTACGTAGCGACGCCAACCAGAGCTTCGTCTTCGGCCGCTTCGAGAGCGCGATCGTGCACTTCCATCGGACGCTGGGTGCAGCCCTGTCGCAATGACGTTACATACCGAGCGCCGGATCGCTCGTGCTCGGACGGCCATTTTCGCCATGACCGGCAAAGCGCCACACAAAGCGTGAATCCGCGTCCGTGGTGATAGCGAGGTCGTACCACCCCAAGCTCTTCTCGAGCGAGACGCGCTTTTCGAGCTTACGACCGGGCCGCACCTTGTCGCGGATCACGTCGCCACCATACGCGTTGGCAATCTGCAGCTGACAGGGAGTGCGCGCCTCGTTGACGATGCGAACGATCACGGCGTCGCGCTTGACGTCGTAACGCACGTCGATGTCGAGATCGGCTGCGGCGTCGGGCCCGACCGTGCCGCGAAACAGCCGGAAAAAGCCATTCGGCCCGAAGACCGAAAGGTCGTACCCGCTCGCGCCGCCGTCGCGCTGCCAGGTATTGCTGAGGGATTTGCCGGCCTCCACCGTGTAGGTCCACGGGCCTTCGTCGGCGGCTGCGGAGCGCACCTGGAAGCACGCGCCGCTCTTGCCCTGGTTTTCGAAGTCGATCCGGAGCGTCCTGCTCTCGATGTCGGCGCTCGCTTTGACGTGGAGCTGGTAGGGGAGTGCGCGCGCGGGCCGCGACCCGCTCTCCTGCGCCGGCACGGCTTGCTGCGTCGGCGTCTCGGGGACGAAGTCGGGATGCTTCTCGTGATTGGGAGGCAGATAAGTCGAGGTGTCGGGAAACTGCATCCCGGACGCGTTCGGGTTCGCGAAATCGAAGGCCGACGTGAGATCGCCGCACACCGTCCGGCGCCAAGCGGTGACGTTGCTCTCGATCAGTCCGGGACGATCGGGCGCGAAGCGACGCTCGAGGAAGCGAATGAGCGAGGTGTGATCGAACACCTCCGAGCACACCCAGCCACCCTTGCTCCAGGGAGAAACCACGAGCATCGGCACGCGAATACCCAGGCCGTACGGGCCGCGAGGATTGTCGGCATTGCCGGCGAAAATCTCGTCGCGAGTATCGACTGTCGAAGCACCTTCAGCAGGCGAGCGCGGCGGCGTCGGCGGCACGAGGTGGTCGAAGAAACCGTCGTTCTCGTCGTACATGACAAACAGCGCCGTTTTGCTCCAGACGTCGGGATTGGACGTGAGCGCGTCGAGCACCTGTGCGATGTACCAGGCACCGTAATTTGCCGGCCAGTTGCCGTGCTCGGAAAAAGCCTCGGGCGCCACGATCCAGGAAACCTGCGGCAGCTCACTGCGCCGCACGTCATCGCGCAGGATCGTGAACAGCTGATCGAACGGCGTGCCAGCGGCCGCGATGTTCGTACCCCGGCGAGCCTTCTCGTAGAGAGGACTTCCCGGCACTGCATTGCGGTACTGGTGGAAATACAGGAGCGAGTTATCGCCGTAGTTGCCGATGTACGCGTCATCGGCGGCGCCCCAGTGTCCTGCGTCATCGAGCCCGACACCGATGTCCTGGTAGATCTTCCACGAGATGCCGGCGCGCTCCAGGCGCTCCGGATAGGTCGACCAGCCGTAGCCGGCTTCGGCGTTATCGATGACGGGGCCGCCTGCGCGGCCATCGTTGCCGGCCCAGCCGGTCCACATGTGATAGCGGTTCGGATCGGTGGGTCCGAGCAGCGAGCAGTAGTAGCCATCGCAGATCGTGAAGGCGTCGGCCAGCGCATAGTGGAAAGGAATGTCCTGCCGCGTGAGATACGCCATCGTCGAGCGGCCCTTGTTCGGGACCCACTGGTCGTACTTGCCGCCATTCCACGCAGCCTGTGTGTCGGTCCAGCCGTGCGGGGTCCCCTCGAGGAATCGCAGACCGAGATCGTCCACGGCCGGGCGGAACGGCAGCAGGAAACCGCCGCCGTCGGGCTGAAACCAGACAGGCTTGCCGGTGGGCAGCAGAGCGGGATGCGGATCGCCATAACCGCGCACGCCGCGCAGCGTGCCGAAGTAATGATCGAACGCGCGGTTTTCCTGCATCAGAAAGACGACGTGCTCGACGTCCTGGATCGTGCCGGTGCGATGGTGCGCCGGCACTGCGAGCGCCTTCTCGATGCTCTTCGGCAGCGCCGCGGTGACCGCGGCGCTGGCCAGGAAACGCATGAACGCACGACGGTCGAAAGGCAACATGACGGTGCGATTGCACCCGGCATGACGCCGATCTGTCAAATTTCATGCTGTTCTGGCCAGCGGGGACGAGTTCTGCAGGGCCAGCCGATTGATTCGCGCCAGCGCCGCGGTGAGCGATCGCTGCAGGCGCTCGCCGCCGAACTCGTCATAACCGGCGTATGCGAAATCGATCTGCCGGATGCCGATGTATTCCAGGACGGTGCGCAGGTAAGGCTCCACGTGGTTGAATCGCGCCAGGCACTCGCCCGGGCCATAGCCGGCGTCGCCGCTCGAAACGATCACGACGGCGCGCTTCCCGTGAGTCAGTGGCTTGTACGGCTGTGCTGTGTCGTGCGGCTCGAAGGCGAATGTGCGGCCGATGCGCACGATCTGATCGATGTAGGCCTTGAGCTGGGCGGGGATGCCGAAGTTGTACATCGGTACGCCGAGCACCAGAAGGTCCGCAAGCAGCAGCTCGTCGACGAGCTCGTCGCTCAACGACAATGCGGCGCGCATCTCCGCCGTCCGCTCGGCCGCTGGATGAAAGGCTGCAGCAATCCAGCTCTCGCTGACCGGCGGTAACGGCTGCAGTCCGACGTCACGGTGGCTTACGGCGTCGGCAGGATGCTGACGCAGCCACATCTCGACGAACATGCCGGTCAGGCGGCGGGTGTGCGAGCGCGCGGCGCGGGGACTGGAATCGATTCTGAGCACATGGGCCATCAGGAGTCTCCTCGTTGGTGCGTCGAGTGTGCGCAATCCGCCTGTTGCGCGTAAGAACGCACTTTTTTGATACTGGGTATCATTCGACTCCCGCAGCGAAGGTGCACAGTGGCGCGACGCAAGCAGAATCCGGACTATGGATGCCCCATCGAGGTGACGCTGGACGTGATCGGCGGCAAATGGAAGGGCATGGTGCTGTACCGCCTGGTCGAAGGCACTGCGCGCTTCAACGAGCTGCGCAGAGTCATCCCCGGAATCACGCATCGCGTGCTCACCATGCAGCTGCGCGAGCTGGAGCGGGATGGCGTGATCTATCGTCGGATCTATCCGGAAGTGCCGCCGCGCGTGGAGTATCGCCTGACCGAGTTCGGCCGGAGCCTGAAGCCGCTGCTCGCCTTGATGGAGAAATGGGGCGAGCAGTACCGCGCCGCTCAGGCACAGCAATCACGCGCGTCGTGATTCGGGACGCCGCCGCGCGCTTACTTCATCGTCGGCATCACGAACTCGGAGCCCCCGCGCGCGCCGCGCGGCCATCGCGCCGTGACCGTCTTGAGCCTCGTATAGAAGCGCACGCCATCGGTCCCGTGCACGTGCAGGTCGCCGAACAGCGAGCGCTTCCATCCGCCGAAGCTGTGGAAGGCCATGGGCACGGGAATCGGCACGTTCACGCCGACCATCCCGACCGACACCGATTGCGCATACTTGCGCGCGCTCAACCCGTCGCTGGTGAAGATCGCGGTGCCGTTGCCGAATTCGTGGGCGTTGACGACCTGGATTGCGGCGTCCAGATCGGGCACGCGCACGATTCCGAGCACCGGACCGAAGATCTCCTCTTTGTAGATCCTCATGTCGGGCCGGACGTGATCGAACAGCGAGGCGCCGAGAAAGAAGCCCGGCGTGTCGCGGGTCGCGGTGTGCTGCCGGCCGTCCACCACCAACGTTGCGCCCTCGCGCACGCCGAGATCGATGTAGCCGCGGACGCGCTCGAGATGTTCGCGCGTAACGAGCGGTCCCATTTCGACACCGTCGCGCGTGCCTGCACCGATACTGAGCGAATCGATCATCGGCCGCAGCGTTGCAATCAATCTGTCAGCGGCGTCGCCGACCGCGACGGCGATGGAAATTGCCATGCAGCGCTCGCCAGCCGAGCCGTAGGCTGAGCCCATCAATGCCTGTGCGGCGACCTGCGGATCGGCATCGGGCATCACGACCATGTGATTCTTGGCGCCGCCGAGCGCCTGGACGCGCTTGCCGTGCTGCGCAGCCGTTTCGTACACGTGTTGCGCGATCGGCGTCGAGCCGACGAAGCTGACCGCGGCAACGTCCGGATCCGTGAGCAGGACGTCCACGGCTTCGCGGTCGCCGTTGACGACATTGAACACACCTGGCGGCAGCCCGGCCTCGGTGAGGAGCTCGGCGAGCCGCAGTGCGCACGATGGATCGCGCTCCGACGGCTTGAGGACGAATGTATTGCCGCACGCGATCGCGAGCGGAAACATCCACATCGGCACCATCGCCGGAAAGTTGAACGGTGTGATGCCGGCGCACACGCCGACCGGTTGTCGCAGCGACCAGCTGTCGATCCCGGTGCCGACGCTGTCCGAGAATTCGCCCTTGAGCAGATGCGGGATGCCGCAGGCAAACTCCACGACCTCCGTGCCTCGCAGCACTTCACCGCGTGCGTCTGCCAATACTTTGCCGTGCTCGCTCGTGATGATGCTCGCGAGCTCGCCGGCCTGTGCGTCCAGCAGCGCTTTGAAACGGAACATCACTCGCGCTCGCTGCAGCGGTGCGGTTGCGGCCCATGCCGGCAAGGCGTCGCGTGCCGCTCGAATCGCCGCTCGTGTTTCGTCGGCCGTCGCCAGACTCACGTGCCGCGTGGTTTCGCCTGTTGCCGGGTTGTAGACCGGTCCTGATCGCCGGGACTCGCTGGGCACGGCGCGGCCCCCGATGAAGTGGCCGAGCGTCATGGCATGCCCTCGGGCGCCGACCCGCTGCGCCGTGTGAAAGAGTGTTCGTAGATGACTTGCGCAGTGCCCGAGCCATCGCGCGGCGTCTCGATCATTCGCACTGCGACCTGGTCGCCTTCGAACGTCAGGTGAGCGAAGCCCCAGGTCAGTCCGCGCGCAAAGAGCGTGCGCAGCTCCGGATACGCTTTCGACTGCTGGCGGATGAACGCGCTATTGGTCGGCCGCATTTTCGAGGCGCTGCCGGATACAACCTGCGGCAGCGGCTGCACATCCGACCCCGGCAATGCTTCGGTGCAGTTGTCCGTGTGAACTTCGAGCGTGTGCTCATGCCCGGCCAGGTACAGGTCGGCATAGCGGCACAACGTCGGCAGGATCAGGCGGCGCAGCGACTTCGCCTGTTGAAACTTGCTGCCTGCCGTCGACCACAGCGGATGGTGCGCGATGACGATCTTCCAGCGCGCCTTCGAGCTCGCGAGCGAAGCAGTGAGCCAGCGGACCATGTTGCGTTCGGCTTCGTTCTGCGGCGCCGCCCAGGGTTCCAGCTGTTCGAGCTCTTCCGTCTCGACTTCGCTCGCATCCTCTGCGAGCACGGCCTCGCGCACCGTCGTACCGGCCAGCATCACTTCGGTATCGATCGCGAAGATCTCGACCTCGCCGTGCGCCGCCGCGGGCGCGACGCGGTAGAACAGGCCGTTCATGAAGAAGGGGGTCGTCGTCTCCAGGAAGCGAACCTGCGCCAGCGCGCCGTCCCGCGACGTATGCCAGTCGTGATTGCCGAGGACGCCGTAGATGCGGAAGTCGGCGCGTCCCCCGCCCAGCGAGCCGTACGGTGTCGTGAAGAGGTCGGCAAAGCGCCTGGCGTCGCCGGCGTCGGCCATCGCGCCGTCCGGGTAGATGTTGTCGCCGAGCATCGTTGCGAAATCACAGCCGTGCTGCTCGCAGTAGGAATGCATCGCGCGCGACACCGGCATCTGTCCGGTCGCCGGAATCACGCTGCCGTTGCCCGGCAGCTTGTACATCGGCGGTGCATCGAACTCTTCGGGCGGACGCCGCTCCTCGACCCAGTCCTTGCGCTCCTTCGCCATGAACTGTTCTTCGGTCACGACCTTCTCGTAAACCTTCTTTTCGAGATGGTCGTAGTGATAGCCGCCGTCGCCGAAGACGAGCAAAGTCACAGGTTTGCTCGGCGGTGTGGCCGGTTCGGTGGCGCTGCGCGGACTCGGCGCAGTGCAGCCTGCAACGAGCAGCGCGCAGAACAAGAGGGAAGAAGAAGATTTTGACAGGATGAACAAGATGGACAGGATGGGCCGGACAGCCGGAATCCGGCCAAATTGTCTTCGCACTTCTCGCATCCTGTTCATCCTGTTAATCCTGTCCAGTCTTCTCGTCTTGGTCTCTAGCGCGTATAGCGGTTGCGGATGGCCGCTTCGACATCGGCGCGGCTGCGGCGGATGGGACCTTCCGCCTCGAGCTTGAGGCTCGTCAGCGCGGCGGCCCAGACGGTCGCCTCGGCGGGCTCAGCGCTCAGCCGTTTCGACAGGTACGAGCCGACGCACGTGTCGCCGCGACCGCTGCGCCCACGCAGCTCGACTGGCAGGAACGGTTGCTCGTGAGTCGTACCGTTCACCAGCACGACCAGCCCGTCCTTGTGAGTGAGCACGATTTCCTTCGGACCGTAGCTCGCGAGCTTGCGCGCGATGGCGTGCAGGTCACGCTCGCCAGTGAGGAACTCTCCCTCGACGGCATCGGACTTCAACACGTCGACCAGGCCGAGCACCTGACGCAGCTCCGGCCAGGGTTCGTAGGCAAGTCGGCCGTGCGGCGTGCGCACACGCACGTAGCCCTGGACGTCGAGACCGACCAGGCGCGCTTTGGCGCGCACGGTTTCGACGACGGCGAGCGGCACTTCGCCGCGAATCGAGGGACTGATCAGGATCGCGCCGGCCCCGATCGCCGCGACGTCGGCAGGCACGAACGGATCGGCAACCGCCGCGACCGTGAGAATGCGCTCATCGACATTGTCGGTCGGGTATTCGAGGCGCATCAGCGTCGAGTGCTGAGACTCGTGCACGATGACGTCGACGCCGACGCTGCGGAGCAGGTCCGTGGATTTGCGATCCTCTGCGGCGAGACGCGTCACTGCCCCGACGCTGATCCCTGCGACGCACGCGGCGTGCGCGGAATAGCTGTAGCCGCCACCATCCACGTACGTCGTCCCCGAACGCTTGACGATCGTGTCCTTGGTGTAAGCGCCGATGGAAACGAAATCGAATCGAGATGCCAAGGGTATCCTCCTCAATCGCGCAGCTTGACGCGCCACAGGCTGGCCGCCAGCAGCATGGAAACGAACGACGAGCCGATCCAGAACCAGATGACGGTGCTGAAGTCGTACGTGCGCACACCGTCGACGATGGTCATGCCGCGCTCGATGAGCTGGCCGCTGACGTTCTCCTGGATCGCCGCGCCGATGTAGCTGAAGATGCCGATCAGGCCCATCGCCGCGCCGGCGACCCGCTTGGGGCAGATGTCCACGGCGAACAGGCCGCCGAGCGAAGTCACGAGACCGGTCAGTCCGACGCCGAACAAAATCATGCCGGCAACCAGCACAGGCAGCGTCGCCGGACCGAAGAAGATCAACAGCAGTCCGGCGAGCTCGAAGATCGCGAACAGCAGGTTGACCGGCGGACGCCGCGCATTGAACAGCTTGTCGGAGATGAAGCCGTACGCGACCGCACCGGCCATGCCGGCGATGGTGCTGATCATCAGCAGCGTACCCGCCAGCGGCAGCGAGTAGCCGCGCGCTTCCTGCAGATAGAGCACGCCCCACGAGTTGATCGCATAGCGCGTGACATAGATCGTCGCGCTCGACAGCGCCAGCACCCAGATGGCTGGGATCTTGAGGATCGAGAGCTGCGTGCGAAAGACACTGCCCACGGGGTTTATCGAGCCGGCGTAGTGATCGTTGCGCCAATCGGCCACTGTCGGCAGTCCGAGTGTGCGCGGACGGTCCTGCACCAACACGTATGCCATCGCGGCCACTGCGATGCCGGCCAGCGCCGGCGCCCAGAATCCCCAATGCCAGCCGAGCACGGCGACGACAGTCCCGACGCCGATGAAGGTGAGTCCTTCGCCGATCGAATGTGCCGTGCTCCAGATGCCGTAGTAACGGCCGCGCTCGCGATTGCTGAACCACGCAGTCATCGCGACGACGCCGCCGGGAGCGCCGAGGCTCTGGAACCAGCCGTTCAATCCCCACAGCAGCGCGGACGCCCAGACCGCTGTCGAGAAGCCCATGCCGATGTTGCAGAGCGCGCTCAGCAGAAAGCCGGCGGCCAGAAACTTCTTCATGTTGGCGTGATCGGCGAGAAAGCCGTTCGTCAGCTTGCCGATCGCGTACGTGTAGAACAGAGCGGAGCCGATCACGCCGAGCTCGGCCGGACCGAAGATGCCGCCATCGATGAGCGGCTTCTTGACGACGCCGAGCGCGAGCCGGCAGGTGTAGATGACGCCGTAGCCCAGCGTGATCGCGAGCATCACCCGCAGGCGATGCCGGCGGTACAGCTGATCGATCGGTCCGCCGTCGGTGAGCTGCGGCTGGTCGGGACCGGTCGCAAAGTATCGCAGCAGCGCATTCATCTCTGGGCGTCAGCCTGTCGTCAGGCCGTCATATATATAGAGTGCAGTAATTCGCCGGGCCGGCGGGTTGAAATTGTAGTTCCAATATAATACAACAATGGAATATTTTTTCCATAGCGGCAGCCCGGGAGCTCGAGTGACGCGACCTCTGAATCTCATCGTTTCCGCCCTCGCGGTGACGCTCACAGCCTGCAATGGCGTTGCGACGAGCGTGGATCACAGCCCCGCGGCCGCGCCCGTGACAGTAGCAGCCCGACTCGCGACCGAAACCACGTTCCGGCATTCCGCGACCGACTCGGCGCTGTGGCTCGACTCGCAGGACCCGGGCAAGAACCTGCTGCTGGTCACCGGCGGCGAGGGCGGAGTGGAGATCGACGACATGGCCGGCAAGCGTGTCGCGCGATTCGAATCGCTCGAAGCCAGTTTCATCGACGTGCGGCAGAACGTTGCGAGCGGCGATGGCGCAGTGGACCTGTTGATCGCCAGCGATCAGCGCCTGGGCGCAATGCGCATCTATGCGTTCGATGCGGCAGCCCGCAAGATTGCCGAGCTCACTGCCGCGCCGATAGACATCAACGACGCCATCACCGGCCTGTGCACGTATCGCAGCGGCCTGACGCGCAAGCTCTACGCGTTCGTGGCGACCGATCAGGGCCAGCTCGAGCAGTGGGAGCTGTTCCTGCGCGATGGGAAGGCGCTCGGACAGTTCGTGCGCCGTATCGCGGCCGGCAAAGGGGTTTCGCATTGCGTCGCCGACGATGACAGCGGCGAGCTCTATTTCAGCGAGGAAAGCGTCGGCATCTGGCGCGTGGCGGCAGAGCCGGAAGCCGACGCGGTGCGCACGCCGGTCGACCTGGTCGAGCCGCGCGGCACGCTGCACGAGGAGGTGAAGGGACTCGCGATTCAGCGGGCCGAAGGGCAGGGGCCGTATCTCGTCGCGGCGGATGCGGGGGCGGGAGCGCTCAACGTCTACCAGCTCGATGGCCGGCGCGCGGGCGCCTTCGCTATCGGCGGCAGCAAGGATCTGGAGATCGGCGACATCGAAGGCGTCACGATCGGAGCCGGCTCGGTGATCGTGGCCGACGAAGACGCGGGCAACTACAAGCTCCTGCAATGGAACGATGTCGCGCAGGCGCTCGCGCTTCCGAAGTCCGGGAACGCGCTGCCACCTGAATCTGGCAGGGCGGCGCGCACGGTGCAGCCGCGCGTGGAAACCGAGCCTGCGGACAGCTACGGCGACGCGGCCGACGATCCCGCGATCTGGGTCGACAAGCGCGATCCGTCGCGCAGCGTCGTGATCGGCACGGACAAGAAGCTGGGTCTCAACGTCTACGACCTGAAAGGCAAGCGCCTGCAGGTCGTGCCGGACGGCCGCATGAACAACGTCGATCTGCGCGAAGGCTTCATGCTCGGCGGCAAGGCCACGACGATCGTGGCAGCGACCAACCGCACGACAAAATCGATCAGCCTGTACCGGTTCGACCCTGCCACGCGCCGCTTGTCATCGATCGCGGGCACGCTCGAATCCGGCATGAGCGATCCCTACGGCCTGTGCATGTATCACAGCGCGAAGACCGGCGACTACTTCGTGATCGCCAACGACAGCGTCGACGGCAAGTATCGCCAGTGGCGCGTCGTGGATCGCGACGGCAAGGCGGCAATCGAGCTGGTGCGCGAAATTGCAGTCGGCTCGCAGGCGGAAGGCTGCGTGGCGGACGACGAGCTCGGGCAGCTGTACATCGCCGAAGAGGACGTGGCGCTATGGGTCTATTCCGCAGAGCCGGATGGCGGCGACCAACGTACGCAGATCGACAAGACCGAAGGCGGCAACCTCACCGCGGACATCGAAGGTCTCTCCATCTACGTCGGCGCCGGCGGTAAGGGCTACGTCATCGCCTCGAACCAGGGCGAGGACGACTACGCGGTGTATCGGCGCGAGGCGCCGCATGAGTACGTCGGCAAGTTCCACGTGGTCGCGAACGAGACGCTCGCGATCGACGGCTCGTCCGAGACCGACGGCCTGGACGTGGTGAGCGCGCCGCTGAATTCCGACTACCCGATGGGCCTGCTCGTCGTGCAGGACGGTCGCAACCTGATGCCGTCGCAGCGGCAGAACTTCAAATACGTTTCCTGGCAGGACGTGTTGGAATCGTTGGGAGAGAAACGCTAGAAAGAGATTTTGACAGGATGAACAGGATGAACAGGATGAACAGGATATGAGAGGGAGAGGATCTCCATTCGGGTTCCGGAATCCTGTCTATCCTGTTAATCCTGTCCAGTCTTTCTGTTCTCGGGCCAGCGCCGAGAGATTCCTGAAGCCCAGTTGCGCGTACTGCAGCGGCGGCGCTACCGCCGGATCCTGCTCGGCTTCCACGACGAGCCAGCCGCGATAGCCGCTGCGCGCGATCGGCTGCAGCACGCTGCGATAGTCGACCATGCCGTCGCCCGGCACGGTGAACACGCCTTCCAGTACCGCGTTGAGGAAGCTCGAATCGCGGTTGCGGCAGCGCTCGAGCACGTTGCGACGCACGTCTTTGCAATGCACGTGCACGATGCGCTTTGCATAGCGCGTTGCCGCTTGCACCGGATCGCCGCCGGCGTAGGTCAGGTGGCCGGTGTCGAGCAGCAGACCGACGGCATCGCCCGTGTTCGTCATGAGCTGATCGATGTCTTCAGCCGACTGCACCACCGTCCCCATGTGATGGTGGTACGCCATGCGCAGACCTTCGCGCTGCATGCGCTCGGCCAGCGCATTGAGCCGCTGCGCGAAGCGCGGCCACTCACCCTTCGGGAGGCACGGTCGCTGGGAAATGGGGGCGAGCTGATCTCCGTGAGTGCAGCGACTCACCTCCGCGAACACCACTACTTTGCAGTCGAGCGCCTGCAGCAGCTCGAAATGCGCGCGCATCGCTGTCCACTCCGCCTCAGCATCGCGTTCAAGGAGGCGGCCGCTGTACCAGCCGGACACGAGCGCCAGGCCGTGCGCCTGCAGAATGGGGCGCAGCTTGGCGGCTTGCCGCGGAAATTTGTTGCCGAGCTCGACGCCCGTATAACCCGCCGCACGCGCCTCCGTGAGGCACATCTCCAGGCTGTTCTCGGCGCCGAGCGCCGGCAGGTCGTCGTTGCTCCAGGTGAGCGGATTGATGCCGAGGCGAACCGTCATGGGTCCTTCTTCGTGTCTGCGAGCTTGGCGCGGTAGGTTTCGTAGGCTGCAGTGACGCTGGCGCGGCTGGAAATCTCGGGGACCGCGACGTCCCACCAGGCGCCGCCGGCAGTCGTACTCTGCTGAGGATCCGTGTCGATCACGAGAACGACCGTGTGATCGATGCTCCGCGACGTGCGCAACGCCTCTTCGAGCTCACGGATGCCGCTTACTTTCTGGGCTTGCGCGCCGAGTGCGCGTGCATGCGCTGCGAAATCGACGTCCGGCGCCCGCTCGTCCAGCAGATTGTTGAACGACTCGCCGCCGCACGCGCCCTGCAGGCGATTGATGCAGCCGAAGCCGCGATTGTCGAGCAGCACGATCGTCAGCTTCAGCCCCATTGCGATCGAGGTCGCGATCTCGGAGTTCATCATCAGATAGCTGCCGTCGCCGACCATCACCACGACGTCGCGCCGCGGCTGCGCGAGCTTCACGCCGAGTCCGCCGGCAATCTCGTATCCCATGCACGAGTAACCGTATTCGAGGTGATACGCGTCGCTATCCTGTGCGCGCCACAACTTGTGCAGCTCGCCGGGCAAGCCGCCTGCCGCGCACACGACCGTGCCCTGCGGACCGATCCAGCGATTGACGGCGCCGAGGACCTGCGCATCGCTCGGCAACGCGGCGCCAACGTCTTTCGTTGCGACATCGACCGCTGCGTTCCACGCATCGCGCAGCTGGCCGACGCGCTTGACCAGATCCGCACGGCCGCGCGGCTCGCCAATCAGAGTGTCGAGCTCGCTGAGCGAGCGCAGGGCGTCGCCCTGGACTGCAATCGCGTCGCTCTTGGCGACGTCGTGCCGGCAGACGTTGATCGAAACGAAGCGCCGCTGTGGGTTTTGGAACAACGTGTGGGAAGCGGTCGTGAAATCCTGCAGGCGGGTGCCGACCGCAATGACCACGTCCGCTTGCGCTGCAAGCTCGTTCGCTGCTGCGGCGCCGGTCACCCCGATCGAGCCCACGTTCAGCGCATGGTTCCAGGGCAGCGCCCCTTTGCCCGCCTGCGTCTCGGCCACCGGAACGCCGTGACGCGTCGCAAACACCGCGAGCGCATCGCACGCACCGGAGTAGTGGACGCCGCCGCCCGCGATGACCAGCGGTTGTTTCGCGCGCTTGATCAGTTCCGCGGCTTTTGCGAGCTGACGAGCGTCCGCTCCCGTCCGCAGCGGCTCATGAATGCGTGGCTCGAAGAAGGCACGCGGATAGTCCCAGGCCTCGGCCTGTACGTCCTGCGGCAGTGCCAGCGTGACAGGACCGCATTCGGCGGCATCTGTCAGCACGCCGATTGCCTGGGGCAGACTGCGCAGCAGCTGTTCCGGCCGCGTGATCCGATCCCAGTAACGCGACACCGGACGGAAGCAATCGTTGGCCGTGACGGTCGGATCGCCGAAATCTTCGACCTGCTGCAGCACTGGGTCGGGTCTGCGACTCGCGAACACGTCGCCAGGCAGCAGGAGCACCGGCAAGCGATTGACGTGCGCGAGCGCCGCCGCGGTCACCATGTTCGTCGCGCCGGGTCCGATCGAAGTCGTGCACGCCATGAACCGGCGCCGCTTCATCGCCTTCGCGTAGGCGATCGCTGCGTGCGCCATCGCTTGTTCGTTGTGAGCGCGATGCGTCGGCAGCACGTCCCGGACACCCGCCAGTGCTTCGCCCAGGCCCGAGACGTTACCGTGGCCGAAGATTGCAAACACGCCGGGGATGAGCGGGGTCGTCGCGCCGTCGAGCACGGTCTGCTGGGCGATCAGGTATCGCACCAGCGCCTGGCTCATCGTGAGGCGAATCGTCTCTGCAGCCATGATTCAGTTACGCGCCTCCCGCCAGCTTGCGATCAGGCGGCGGTAACGCTCGGCGATGTCTTCGATCGCTGCCTCGTCGGACAGCGCGCCATTGAACCACGCGCGGGCCGCCGTGTTGAAGATGCTGCGACCGACGGCGAAGCCGCGGCAGAGATCGATGCCTGCCACATCCTCGAAGGCGCGGCGCAGTGTCTCTTCCGGGGCGTCGAGTCCCAGCATCAGGATGCCGTTGCACCAGGGGTCGCGTTCGGCGATGACGTCCGCAATCGCCCGCCACGAAGCGGGCGTCTGGGGCTGCAGCTTCCACCACGCCGGCCGCACGCCGAGGTTGTAGAACCGCTTGATGGCCCGCGCCACCGTCTGATCGTCGACCAGCCGCCCGTTGCTGATGATCTCGACGAGCAGATCCCGCTGCAGGGTGCGCGCATTGCTGTGCAGCTCGCACAGCCGCTGCTCCTGCGCCAGCCGCAGCTCGATCGGATCGTCCGGGTGATAGAACACCAGGCACTTGATGACGTGTGCGGCCGGCCAGGTCGCGAGGTGCAACGCCGTGTTGTCGTCAGGATCGAACGCGAG
>JBIOUH010000166.1:0-4193 GCA_044866955.1 Steroidobacteraceae bacterium | reverse complement strand
GGCCGAAGGTCCACGGTTTCAGGAGGTGATGACACCGCGTATCTCCAACAGCTGGCGGCGGCCGCTATTGTACGCGTCTCAGCGTGCTGACTCAACGATCGTTTAGTTACTAAATAACAGTTCAGTTGTCTTTAGGAGCCTACCTAACTGTTTGATAGTAATGGCTAACTTGGTTTCGCGACGCAGCAGTGTTCGACTTCAACCGCCAAGGAGTCGAGCTCGACCTCAGCAAAGTGATTCCGGAAATATCTCCCGAATCAGCAGCACAGCCCGTCCGCCCTGGTAGATCCTGTACTCGCGAGTCACCACGCCTTCGGCGGCCGCGACGTTCAGATGCTCGGCCCAGCGACTCGCTGTTGTCAGATCTGCAGTCAACAGCTCGCGATAGGTCTCGAGCCGGCCCTCGCGCAGCACCTCCCCGATGCCCTTCTGCTCCTGGATCAGTTGGCGACGCATCTGCTGTGAGATGTGCTCGAGCACCGCGACGCTTTCCGCTACGGCATAGACCCTTCGCGTGTTTCTGCCGAGCAGCCTGACGTAGCGGTGCAGAACGTGATCGCCTGCTGCGATTTCGATCTGAGGATACGGCGACTCGCTCGTTATTTCGGCGTGCTCGAGAACGTCGACAGCGATAGCTTCGCCGAAATATGCCTCCAGCGTTCTCGTGACCGTGCCATCGGTGACAAGAAGGACACGGAGGATGGGAGACAGACCCAGGAAGTCCGGTGAGTGCTCAAAGTCGAGTTTCATCGGGCCGGATTGTCTCAGGATCGGGCCCGCTCCACGTGCCCGTGCGGGAGGAATGTGAGATCCGAGCTGGCGCGGTGGACGTCAGCGGACCTCCCCCGATGGCTCTCGGGCCGGATTCGAAATCAGTCGTAAGCTCTTGAACACGCGGTCGGTAGCGCGTCGGTCGAGCTGATACCCCCAGCGGTACCTCGTGGATGAACGATCCGGATTCCGGAGCGTGACAGAAGGGTCAGCGGGGTGAGATGTTGCGCGGCATGACATCGACGCAGCGCGAGGATGGACCGCAAGGGGGACGAGCCAATCCTTCCCACCTGGATCTGCAGCGGGAAATGGCTCGTGCATTAGGCGAACTGCTGCCACAGCAGTCCGTCCTGTGGCGCACCGAGGATACGCGGCCGTACGAGTGCGATGGACTGATGCTGCATAGTCAGCTGCCGATGATCGTCGTCCTCCCTGAGACGGAGGTCGAGGTCGCGAAGGTGCTCCGGCTCTGTCATGCGCGCGGGGTGCCCGTAGTACCGCGTGGCGCCGGCACTGGCCTGTCTGGTGGCGCATTGCCACTTGGCGCCGGTGTGCTGCTGTCCCTGGCGAAGCTCAATCGGATCATGGAAGTCGATCCGCGTGCTCGCACCGCAACTGTCCAGCCTGGCGTTCGCAATCTCGCAATCAGCGAAGCCGCCGCGCAGTACGGCCTTTACTACGCGCCCGACCCGTCGAGCCAGATTGCGTGCACGATCGGTGGCAATGTTGCCGAGAATTCAGGTGGCGTGCATTGCCTGAAGTATGGACTCACCGTGCACAACGTACTGCGGGTGCGTGGTCTGACCATGGCAGGTGAGTCGGTGGATTTCGGCAGCCGAGCGCCGGATGCACCAGGTCTGGATCTGCTCGCAACGATCATCGGCTCCGAAGGCATGCTGGCAGTCACGACTGAGGTGACCGTGCGGCTCGTGCCTCGCCCGCGGCTCGCACGATGCATCATGGCAAGTTTCGCGGACGTCGCAGACGCAGGCGATGCGGTAGCCGCACTGATCGCGGCGGGCATCATCCCGGCCGGGCTCGAAATGCTCGACCAGGCCGCAAGCCGCATGGTCGAGCCGTTCGCGAATGCAGGCTACGACCTTGCGGCTGCCGCGGTTCTGTTGTGTGAGAGTGATGGGACGCCGGAGGAAGTCGCCGAGGAAATCGAGCGTATGTGCGGCGTGCTGCACGACGCACGAGCCACCCGTATCCAGGTATCCAACAGTGAAGCCGAGCGCTTGCGGTTCTGGGCCGGGCGCAAGAACGCCTTTCCCGCAGCCGGACGGGCCTCGCCCGCCTACTACTGCATGGATGGGACCATTCCGCGCAAGCGACTCGGCGAAATGCTCCGGGCCATTCAAGCGCTGGAAGGCAAGTACGCGCTGCGGTGTCCCAATGTTTTTCACGCCGGCGACGGCAACCTCCATCCGTTGATCCTGTTCGACGATGGCGACCCGGAGTCGGTCGCTCGCGCCGAAGCCTTTGGCGCAGAAATCCTCGAGCGCTGCATCGAGATGGGAGGCACCATTACCGGCGAGCATGGCGTGGGCGTCGAGAAGCTGGACCAGATGTGCACGCAGTTCGACCGCAGCACGCGCGATGCCTTCCTCGCCGTCAAGCGTGCATTCGATCCAGCTCAATTATTGAATCCGGGCAAGGTGATTCCGACGCTGCATCGCTGCGCGGAGTACGGGCGCATGCGTGTGAGCTCGGGAAAGATTCCGTTCGCTGAGCTGCCCCGATACTGATGGTCGCGAACGTCAACAATCAGCTGGCTGTCGCTGCTTTGCGCGAGGCCGTGTGCGAGGCCGCGACCAATCGCGTCCCATTGCAGATTCGCGCCGGCGGCACGAAGGACTTCTACGGCAACGCGACGACCGGCTCCGTTCTCGATCCGCGCTGTTACGCGGGCGTCGTGGCCTACGAGCCCAGCGAGCTCGTCGTCACTGCGTGCGCCGGAACGCCGTTGAGGGGGCTGGAGAATCTGCTGGCCGAGCACGGCCAGATGCTGGCATTCGAGCCGCCGCATTTCGGCAGCAGTGCGACCCTTGGCGGATGTATCGCTGCCGGGCTCGCTGGTCCGCGCCGCACGGCCTATGGTCCTTGCTACGGTGGCGTGCGCGATTTCGTGCTCGGGGCTCGTATGCTGGATGGGCGCGGCGAGATTCTGACCTTTGGCGGCAGTGTCATGAAGAACGTAGCCGGTTATGACCTCGCGCGTCTGCTCGTCGGTTCGCTCGGCATTCTGGGTGTCATCCTCGAGGCCTCGGTGAAGGTTTTGCCTAAGCCAGCAGCACAGCTCACGTTGAGCTTCGAGCTGAAAGAACAGGAATCCCTGGATCGGCTCAACACATGGGCAGGGCAACCCCTGCCGCTGTCGGCATCTGTGTGGCACGAAGGTGTGCTGAGCGTGCGATTGTCGGGTAGCCGCGCCGCGGTGACAGATGCTCGCGCGCGCCTTGGCGGCGACCTGATGGAGGGTTCGAGCGCAGATGCGTTCTGGACGCAGATCCGTGAGCAAACGCATCCGTTCTTCGCAGGTACGCAGGTGCTGTGGCGCGTCTGCGTGCCATCGACCTTGTCAGCCCTCGAGCTGCACGGAGGGCAGCTGATCGAGTGGGGTGGTGCGCTCAGATGGTTGCGGACGTCGCAGCCGGCGAATGAAGTCCGGGCGGCTGCGCAGCAGGGAGGAGGACACGCAACACTCTTCCGAGGCGAGTCCACCTGTGAAGTGTTCACGCCGTTGCCCGCGCCATTGATGGCAGTACACAAGCGGTTGAAGTCTCATTTCGATCCGGCGGGCATCTTCAATCCGGGACGTCTGTATCGAGAGCTCTAGTGGGCAACCAGTGAAAGTACAGCTTACGAAAGACCTGCAAACAGATCCGGATGGCGTTGTCGCAGCCGACATCGTGCGCAGCTGCGTCCACTGCGGGTTCTGTACGGCAACCTGTCCAACCTACCAGGTGCTCGGTGACGAGCTGGATAGCCCGCGTGGCCGGATCTATCTCATCAAGGAAGTGCTGGAGGGAGTGCAGCCCAGCGAACGAACGCAACTGCATCTGGATCGCTGTCTCACATACCGCGCTTGCGAAACGACTTGTCCCTCCGGCGTCCAGTACGGACGCTTGTTCGATATTGGCCGCCGCATCGTCGAAGAGAAGGTCGATCGTTCATGGGGATCCAGACTCAAACGCGCAGCGCTGAAGCGCGGATTGACGGGAAAGCTGTTCGGTCCAGCGCTCAAGATTGGGCAATGGGTTCGCCCATTGCTGCCGCACACTTTGCGGCGCAGGGTTCCGGCCCGGCGAAGCTATGCACCGTGGACTGGCGGGCGCTCGCATGCGCGCCGGATGTTGCTGCCGCCGGGATGCGTTCAACCTTCGCTTGCGCCGGAGATCGACGCCGCGACGGCGCATGTG
>JBIOUH010000165.1:0-5229 GCA_044866955.1 Steroidobacteraceae bacterium | reverse complement strand
GGTTGGCGATCGGCGCGTAGATCTCCAGCGTCTCGCGCGCCACGGTGCGGCGCTTGGCCGGCGGCACGGAGCCGAGCGTGCGCAGGTTGTGAGTGCGGTCCGCGAGCTTGACCATGATGACGCGGATATCGCGCACCATCGCCAGCAGCATCTTGCGGAAGCTCTCGGCCTGCGCTTCGGCGCGGCTGCGGAACTGGATGTGATCCAGCTTGGAGACGCCGTCGACCAGCTCGGCGACGTCGGCGCCGAAGCGCTCGGCGATCTCGTCCTTCGCGGTCGGGGTGTCTTCGATGACGTCGTGCAGGATCGCCGCGATGATCGTCGGCGCGTCCATGTGCAGGTCGGCGAGCAGGTCGGCGACGGCGACCGGGTGGGCGATGTAGGGCTCGCCGGACAGCCGCTTCTGGCCCTGGTGGGCCTCGGCGCCGAACTCGTACGCGTCGCGGATGCGATCCACCTGCGCCGGCGGCAGGTAGGTCTCGAGCTTGTTCAGCAGCTGGGTGACGCCGATTGAGCGTCTTCCGCTCGGCAGCAACCCCAGGATGGAAGACGCGTAGTCCATGGCGAAGGGGCGCCGATCAGGCAGGCCGGATGGGGAGCGGGTCAGTCTCCCAATCCAAGGTGCGGGGCGCGCAGCTCGCCGGACATTTCGATCTCCGGCATGACTTCGGGCTGTGGCCGCTCGGCCTCTTCGAGAATCTCCGGGCCGATGTGGCCGGCCGCGATCTCGCGCAGCGCCACGACAGTCGGCTTGTCGTTCTCGTAATCGACGGTCGCCTCGGCGCCATTCGCCAGCTTGCGCGCGCGCTTGGCAGCCACCAGGACCAGTTGGAACAGGTTCGGCACCTGGTGCAGGCAATCCTCGACAGTGATACGGGCCATGAGCGAAAACCTCCGGATCGGGAAAAGCGGGTTGGGCAGTATACAGCGGAACTGGCAGTTCCTGTACCATCCGCGCCCTACGAAAAGCGCGCAGAAGGGTTGGGTGCGGACATGAATTTGCAAGCGGTCGTGGCGGCAATCGGGCTCGCCGTTGTCTCGAGCGGCGCGGCGCTGGACGCGAAAGCGGATGGCGATGCGGAGCGAGGCAAGATCCTCGCTTATACCTGCCATGGCTGCCACGGCGTCCCCGACTATAAGAATGCCTTCCCCAACTACAGCGTGCCGAAGCTCGGGGGCCAGAACGCCGAGTACCTGATCACCGCGCTGAACGCTTACGCGAGCGGCGACCGCGCCCATCAGACCATGCATTCACAGGCCGCGACGCTCTCCGACCAGGACCGCGCCGACATCGCGGCGTATCTGCAGAGCCAGGTCGCGCAGCCGAACAAGCAGGTGGTGGGGACGCCGCCGACGGCGACGCAGACCTGCGTCTCGTGCCACGGCTCCGATGGCGCGAAGACCATCGGGCCCGAGTATCCGATTCTCGCGTCGCAGTACCCGGATTACATCGTGCACGCGCTGCAGGAGTACAAGTCCGGCAGGCGCAAGAACCCGATCATGGCCGGCGTGATCGCCGGCATCGACGCCCAGGATTTCGAGGCGATCGCGCAGTTCTTCGGCCAGCAGCACGGGCTGTGCAGCACTGATCAGCTGCGCAAGCACGGCAAGTGCGACAAGCCGGAAGGCGGATGAGCGCCGTTCCGCAGGGTTTTCGGGCTTATCGCATCCATCAGGAAGGCGGCAAGATCGCCGCACGCCTGGAGACCATCGGTCTGAACGATCTCGCGGCCGGCGAGGTCGTCGTCAAAGTCCGCTATTCGACCATCAACTATAAGGACGCGCTCGCCGCGACCGGCGCCGGCAAGATCCTGCGCAGGTATCCGCTGGTCGGCGGCATCGATCTGGCCGGCGAAGTCGTTTCTTCGACGCACGCCGACTTCAAGCAGGGGCAGAAAGTCCTGGTGAACGGCTGCGGCTTGTCCGAAACGCATGACGGCGGTTACGCGGAATACGCGCGCGTCGCGGCCGACTGGGTGGTCCCGATCCCGGCGGGTCTCGACGAATTCCAGTGCATGGCCATCGGCACTGCCGGTTACACGGCAGCGCTGGCCATTCACAGGATGGAGCAGAACGGACAGGAACCGAACGACGACCCCATCGTCGTGACGGGCGCGACCGGCGGCGTTGGCAGCGTCGCGATCGATATGCTGGCGGGGCGCGGCTACAAGGTCGTCGCCGTGACCGGCAAGAAATCCTCGACCGCGTACCTCGAGAAGCTCGGCGCGGCCCGGGTGCTGTTGCGCGACGAAATCAATCTCGGCTCGCGCCCGCTCGAGGAAGCGCAATGGGGCGGCGCGATCGACAATCTCGGCGGCGACGTGCTGACCTGGCTGACGCGCACGACGAAGTTCTGGGGCAACATCGCCAGCATCGGCCTGGCCGCGAGCCCGGAGCTCAAGACCACCGTCGTGCCCTTCATCCTCCGTGGCGTCAACCTGCTCGGCATCAACTCCGTCTACACGCCGCGGCCACTGCGACTTGCAGTGTGGCAACGCCTCGCCACCGACCTGAAGCCCCGTCACCTCGATGTGATCGTCACGCGCACCGTCTCGCTGGACGAGCTGCAGCAAGCGTTCGAGCCGTACGTCAAAGGCGCGGTCACCGGACGAGCCGTCGTCAAGATCGGTTGACGTGTCGCCCGACGTCCTGATGTCCGGCGCCGCGCAGCTCGGGATCCCACTGAGCGAGACGCAGGCCGCGCAGCTCCTGCGCCTGCTCGATGAGCTGGACGACTGGAACCAGCGCATGAATCTCACGGCCATTCGCGAGCGCTCCCAGCAGATCACCAAGCACCTGCTCGACAGCCTCACTGTGCATGCCCACCTGCAGGGCACCAGCGTTGCGGACATCGGCACCGGCGCGGGATTTCCCGGCCTGCCGCTCGCCGTGGCGCTGCCGCAGCTGCAGTTCACGCTCGTCGATTCCACGGCGAAGAAGCTCAAGTTCGTGGAGCACGCGGCGCAGACGCTCGGCTTGCACAACGTGCAAACGGTGCACACTCGCGCCGAAACTTATCGGCCGAAGGAGCGCTTCGATTGCGTCGTGTCGCGCGCAGTCGGGCCGATCGAGACGTTCGTGAAAGGGTCAGGACATCTGTGTGTCGGCGGCGGGCGACTCCTCGCCATGAAAGGTCGCTACCCCACCGACGAGCTCGCGCACATTCCGAATGGATGGAAACTCGCAGCTGTCCATCGACTTAACGTGCCGGGTCTGGACGAGCAGCGCCATCTTGTGGAACTCTGCCGCAGCCACGACAGGTTCTGAGGCAGTGGCATGCACCGCATTCTCGCCATCACCAATCAGAAGGGCGGCGTCGGCAAGACGACGACGACCGTGAATCTCGCGGCGTCGCTCGCTGCGACCAAGCGGCGAGTGCTCCTCATCGACATCGATCCGCAGGGCAACGCGACCATGGGCTGCGGCGTGGACAAGCGCACCGTGCAGCGCTCCACGACCGATGTGCTGCTCGGCGACTGCGAGGCCGCCGCTGCGCTGCTCGATCTCGAATACGCGCCGTTCAAGCTGATGCCGTCGAACCAGGACCTGGTTGCGGCCGAAGTGCAGCTCATGGGCAAGGCGGGCTGCGAATCGCGGTTGCGCGACGCGCTGCAGCCGGTGCGCGATCAGTTCGACATCGTGCTGATCGATTGCCCGCCGGCGCTGAACATGCTGACCGTCAATGCTCTGGTGGCCGCCGAGGGCGTGCTGATCCCCATGCAGTGCGAGTACTACGCGCTCGAGGGGCTCACCGCGCTCGTCGACACCATCGAGCAGATCAAGGCCGGGCCGAATCCGGGCCTGGAGATCGACGGCATCCTGCGCACCATGTTCGATCCGCGTAACAACCTGTCGAACGAGGTCTCGGCGCAGCTGATCGAGCACTTTCGCGAGAAGGTGTTCCGCACCATCATTCCGCGCAATGTCCGGCTCGCGGAAGCGCCGAGCTACGGCAAGCCGGCGCTGCATTACGATCGCGAGTCGCGCGGCGCGCTCGCCTACCTGGCGCTTGCAGGCGAGATGATCCGCCGCGAGGAAGGCGACTACGAGCTGGCGGGCGCCGGCCTGCTCCGATAATAGTCCTGCAGCAGTAGAATTCAGGACGTCCGGGGTACTTTTAGCCTGTTGCAGGGTAGGCCCTAGTGCCGCGCCGGCCGCCGTCCACTACTATCGCCTCCCTGACGGGGGGTCTCGAAAGAATGGCAACCATGGCGACGACGAAACGACGAAGCCTCGGCCGCGGACTCGGCGCGCTGCTCGGTCAGCCCGAGCCGGAAGCCGAGCCCGAAGTCCTCGCCCGCGCACCCTCCGACGAAGAACTGCAGAAGCTGCCCGTGGATCTGCTCCAGCGCGGCAAATATCAGCCGCGCATCGATATGCGGCCGGAGACGCTGCAGGAGCTGGCCGACTCGATCAGAGCGCAGGGCGTGGTGCAGCCGATCGTCGTGCGTCCGCTGGACAACGCCGATGCCGGTCACGCGCGTTACGAGATCATCGCCGGTGAGCGCCGCTGGCGCGCCGCACAGCTGGCCGGCCTGCACGAGATTCCTGCCGTCATACGGCGCGTGCCGGACGAAGCCGCGATCGCGATGGCGCTCATCGAGAACATCCAGCGCGAGAACCTCAATCCACTTGAAGAAGCGCGCGCGCTCGATCGCCTGATCACCGAATTCGATATGACGCATGCGACGGCTGCTGAAGCGGTCGGTCGGTCGCGCGCTGCCGTGTCCAATCTGCTGCGCCTGCTCGAGCTCACCGACGAAGTGAAGACACTGGTCGAGCATCGCGAGCTGGAAATGGGCCACGCGCGCGCGTTGCTCGCGTTCGAGTCGCGACGCCAGCAGGCCGAGGTCGGCGCGCTGGTCGCCAAGAAGAAACTGTCGGTGCGCGAGACCGAAGCGCTGGTCAAGCGCCTGACGCAGCCGGCCGCGGCCGAGGAAAGCGCGCCGCGCATCGATCCGAACATCCGCAAGCTGGAAAGCGAGCTGAGCGAAAAGCTTGGCGCCAAGGTCGCCGTGCAGCACACGGCGGCGGGCAAAGGAAAGCTCGTGATCAGCTACCACACGCTCGACGAGCTCGACGGTATTCTCGAACATATACGCTGATCGCATGCAATGATCACAGGTACGTGACGCATGCGCGCCCGGCACACGGCCGTGTCGAACAAACTCCTGCCGCTGACGCTGCTCCTGGCTGCCGCTGTCCCGGCGCATGGCGAGATCGTCGGGG
>JBIOUH010000164.1:0-18827 GCA_044866955.1 Steroidobacteraceae bacterium | reverse complement strand
TCTTGGGTAGAAAGCTGCCCATCTTCGCCCGTTGTTTGCGGAGGTGGCGCGTCCGCCGTCCGGTTCAAACCGAAGAAATTTCTCTCGCCAAGATCGCCAAGATCGCCAAGGAAGAGAAGAAAAGTCGACAATTCTGAGTGCCAGAACTCCGAACTCCTGATTTCCAATTCCTACCTTGTCCAATTCCTACCTTCGCCTCTTTGTCTTGGCGAGAGCTATTTCTTCCCTTCCTTCTCGCCATGATCTTGGTGAGAAGCTGCCCCGGAAAAAAAGCCGGCGCACGCAGCGCGCCGGCTGAAGGGCATAGCAGCGCCCGAAACTGCTCTCTACTGTCGCGCGCGCAAATCGGATGCAGCCGCCGTTGCAATCTCATCGATCTCGGCAACTTTGCATCCGCACGCAAAAACCCTGCGTAAGAGCGCCCCAGACGACTCGTGCGAGTCGCCGATTTCAAATCACCTGGAGGTGCGATCATGAAGATTCGAACGACTCCTCTCGTGAGCGCGCTGTGCGCCACGACTTTGCCGCTGCTCTTCGCCCCGATAGTCACGGACGCGTCGAGTCACCGCGAAGCGCCGAACGTCGCGCGGCTGCCCACCATCGATTCCACGGATTTCTACCTGTTCAACTCCTACGAGAGCGGCCGCAGCGGCTACGTCACGCTCATCGCCAATTACGTGCCGCTGCAGGATCCGTACGGCGGCCCGAACTACTTCGCGCTCGATCCGTTCGCCGTCTACGAGATTCACATCGACAACAACGGCGATGCCAAGGAAGACCTGACGTTCCAGTTCCGCTTCAAGAACCGTCTCGGCAACAACAACAAGGGCCTCGCGGTGCCCGTCGGTCCGCCGGGCAGCGAGGTGAACGTCGCAGTGCCGCTGAAGAACATCGGCGTGGTCGGCGCCGGGCAGGACGCGGCCAACCTCAACTTCAACGAGAGCTACACGCTCACGCTCGTGCGCGGCGACCGCCGCCGCGGTCAGTTCTCGCAGGTCACGAAGGCCTCGAGCGGCGCGACCGAGTTCGGCAAGCCGTACGACTTCGTCGGCACCAAGACCTTCGGCAGCGTCGACGCGTACAAGCAGTACGCCGACAGCTTCATCCAGGAAATCTCGGTGCCGGGCTGCGCGCAGACGGGTCGCGTGTTCGTCGGCCAGCGCGACGAGAGCTTCGTCGTGAACCTCGGCAAGGTGTTCGACCTCGTCAACTTCGTGCCGGTCGACGCCGACGTGCCGCCGGATCAGGGCGGTCTGCCGGGCGGCGTCGGCATCAAGCAGGCCAAGGCGAACGACATCATCTCGGACGCCAACATCACGACGCTTGCGCTCGAGCTGCCGGCTGCGTGCGTCACCGGCAACGGCAACGGCGTGATCGGCGGCTGGACCTCGGCGAGCATGCGCCAGGTTCGCATCCTCAATCCGTTCGCGACCTACACGAAGCCTGAAGTGGACGGTGGCGCACTGGTGCAGGTGTCGCGCCTGTCGACGCCGCTCGTCAACGAGCTGGTTGTCGGCATTCCCGACAAGGATCGCTACAGCTCCAGCGAGCCGAAGGACGACGGGCAGTTCCTCAAGTACGTGGACAATCCCTCGCTGCCTTTCCTGCTCGACGCATTGTTCCGCGATCCCGTGAACTCGATTCTCGGCGCGTCTATCCCGAACCTGGCGCCGCAGAACTTCCCGCGCAAGGACCTCGAAGCGGCGTTCCTCACCGGCTTCCCCGGCGTGAATCAGCTCAAGACGGTGACCAAGGCCGAGATGCTGCGACTCAACACCAAGATTGCGGCAAAGCCGGCGGCGCAGCAGAGCACCTTCGGCGTCGCCGGCAACGATCTCGCCGGCTTCCCCAACGGCCGCCGTCCCGGCGACGACGTCGTCGATCTGGCGTTGCGCGTCGTGATGGGTCGCCTCTGCTACAAGGTGCCCGTCAACGGCGTCGACACGGACCTCGGTCTCTGCAAGACCACGGATGCACCGGTCGGCAATGTCGCGTTCACCGACGGCGCGCCGATCAGCGCCGCGGACTTCGACGAGACCTTCCCGTACCTGCGCACGCCGATCCCCGGCGCGACCAACTGAGCAGGAGAGGAGAGCAATCATGTACGCAAACAGAAAGATGCCTTCATCCCGGAGGGGTCTCGCGGTGCTCAGTGCCCTGAGCGCGGGACTGCTGACAGCGTGCGGCGGCGGCGGCGGCTATGACAGCCCACCGCCGCAGCCGCCGGCCGCGCAGGCGCCGACGATCGTCGGCCTCGCCGACCAGTCGCTGCCGCAGGACACGTCGACACCCGTGCTCAACTTTCAGGTGAGCGACGCAGACTCCGGCGCGGACAGCGTGACCGTGACCGCCACTTCCTCCGATACCGCGATCATCCCTGCGGAGGGCATCGTGCTCGGCGGCAGCGGCGCGAACCGCACGCTGCAGATCACACCGGCGCCGGAGATTTTCGGCGGCGCGATGATCACACTGCGCGCGACTGATCCGGGTGGCCTGTCGGCGCAGCAGGTCGTCCGCGTTACCGTCAACGGCGTGTTCGTTTCATTCACCACCACGGTGAATGACTGGTTCGCACTGGACGAGAACGACGACAGGCCCTCGCTGAGCGGCTTCACTTTCACGCTCGATGCGGACGACAACCCGGCCGCGTTCGACGCGCTGCTGCAGTGAGAGTCATGCGACGCCTGTTCTCCCTGGCGTTGCTGGCGGCCGCAGTCTTCGGCATGGATGCCGGAGCTGCGGTCCGCGTTTACCGGCCCGCCGATCCGTCGCAGGTGGTGCTGCAGCTCGAGCAGCTCCGCTCGGCGAACGTGTCGACTCCGAACGATCCCGATGCGTTGCTCCGCCAGGTCGATGCGCTGGTCGATGCGGGCGCGCGCAGCGGCAACGAGCGCTACTACGGTTACGCCGAGCAGGTGCTGCAAGGCGCTCGCAATGTCCGCGATCCCGAAATCGCGCTACGACGCGCAAGACTGCTCCAGCACAAACACGAATTCGCAGCAGCCGAGCGAGTGCTCGGCGAGATTCTCCAGCTCAACGGTCGCGATCGTGAAGCGCGGTTGATGCGCGCGCAGGTCCGTCTGCATCTGCACGAGCCGCAGCAGGCGCTCGCGGATTGCACGACGCTCCTGCAGCTCGTCGATCTGCTCACTTCGACGACGTGTATCGCCCAGGCTCGCGCCGCGCTCGGCGATTTGCAGCGGGCCCGAGACTTGCTGCTGCAAGCTCTCGGCTCGCAACGCGGTGACGATGCGACGCGCAGCTGGAGCGCGGGCGTGGCGGCGGAATTCGCGGCCCGGCTCGGCGATGCGAGCGCCGCCGGACGCTGGTATCGCGAATCGTTCGAGCTCGATCCGCACAGTCACTATGCGCGCATCACCTACGCGGATTGGCTGCTGTCGGCCGGGCGCTTCGATGAAGCGTCGCAGGTCGCGAGTCGCGGCGCGTCGCTCGCCGATCGGGCGCGCGTCGTGCTTGCAGGTCGCGATCCCACGAGCGATGAGGCGCAGCGTTTGCAGCTCGCATGGCAGGAGGCCGACGCGCGCGGCGAACGCACGCATCTGCGCGACCGTGCCAGGTTCGAGCTCGTGCTGCTGCACGATCCTGCGAAGGCGAACGCGAGTGCGCGCGCAAGTCTGCAGGATCGCAACGAGGCCGACGATGCGCTGATCCTGGCAGCGGCCGCTGCGGCCACGCGCGATCGCGAATCGCTGCAGGCCGTCCGGTCGTGGCAGCAACGGTACCGATATGAGGACGTGCGTCTCGAAAGTCTTCTGGGAGCGGTGCGATGAAGCGCGCGGTCGCCGCAATCGTACTGCTGTTCGTCTGCGGCGCTGCATTCGCGCACACGTCCGGCAGCAGTTTCCTTGCTCTGCGGGCGGAGGATACGTCGACGGTCCACGCCGAGTGGGATTTCGACGTTCGTGATCTGCAGCAGTCGCTGCAGCTGGACGCGGACCGCAACGGCGCCTTGATCTGGGGAGAGATCATCGCCGCACGGTCTGCGATCGAAGCACTCGTGCTCGCTCGCACACATCTGAGCTCGCCCGGTGGTGCGTGCACAGTCGCAGCGACCGACGTGCCGATGATTGCCGAGCATGGCGACGGACCGTATCTACGCTTCATCGCGACCTTCTCGTGTCCGCCCGGACCGCTGATGCTCGATCATTCCGGATGGTTCGCATTCGACGCGGGACATCGCGCGCTGCTCGAATACGAAGCCTCCGGCGGTGCGCGAACGCAAGCAATCCTGGCGAGCGGCGTCGGGCCGTGGCAGGCGACGCAGTCGCGCGCGGCGCATCTCGTGCGCTTCCTGATCGAAGGCATGCGTCATCTGGTCACGGGCTACGATCACCTCGCGTTCCTCGGTGTTTTGCTGCTCGCGCTGGCGCGGCGGCGGCGATCCGGCGAGTCGACGTCGCTGCCGCTCATGCTGAAGCGCGCCTTTGCCGTGATCACAGCTTTCACGCTCGCGCACTCACTGACACTGGGACTCGCCGCGACCGGTCACATCCGGCTGCCGTCGCAACCGGTCGAAGTTGCGATCGCGCTCTCGGTGATGATCGCGGCCCTGCTCAACCTGTCGCGCGGCGCGGCCGATCACGGCTGGAAACTGGCGTTCGCGTTCGGCCTGGTGCATGGGTTGGGATTTGCGGGCGCGCTGGCCGAGCTGGCGAGCGGCCGCATCGACCTGTTCGCGCTGGCGGCATTCAACGTCGGCATCGAGACTGCTCAGGTCGTCATCGCCGCGGCGGCCATCCCGTTGCTCTGGTGGCTTTTCCGCGGTCTGCGGAGCGAGCGCGTCGGCCTGCCGCTGGCGTCGGTCGCCGTCGCCTGCGTGGCGGCCGTCTGGGTCGGCGCGCGGCTGATCGGCTGACAGGGAATATTTTCGTCCTGCTGCATCCACAGGCGTCCGCTCGCCGTAGTCCAGACCATGGCAGCCCATTGCGCCCCTGCGATACGATCCCCGGCCATGGTCGTGCAGGCGGCGATGAACGAGATTTCGCAGTCGGAGGCTGCAGCAGTGCACAGCCTCGCGACGCTCATCGAGCGCATGCGCAACGGCCAGGAGAGGGCGCTCGAAGAGCTGTACGAAGCAACGGTCGGCAAGCTCTATGCGCTGGCCTCTGCGATCCTGCGCAGCGCCGAGGACACCGAGGAGATCGTCTGCGAAACCTACGCGTACGCCTGGGCCAACGCCGCGCGCTTCGACGCAGGTCGCGCCAACGTGCTTGGCTGGTTGCTGATGCTTTGTCGCAGCCGAGCGCTCGACCGCCTGCGTCAACGTCGCGCCCAGGCACATGCGCTCGATGTTGTCGCAATGAGAGAGACGGACAGCCTGGGTTCCGATCAACCTCATGACATTCTCTCTTTGATGCAACGACGCAGCCGCGTTCACGCCGCTCTTTCGCAGCTGACGCCAGAGCGTCGACACCTGGTGTCGCTGGCGTTCCTGCAAGGTCTGTCGCATCAGGAGATCGCGGCCGCGACCAGCCTCCCGCTGGGCACCGTCAAGAGCCACGTGCGTCGCGCGCTGGCGCAACTGCGCGAAGCACTGGAGGCCCTGTGAGCCGCCGTTCGAAGAGTCTGCAGGACTCGCTCACAGACGGTCTGCGTCCTGCGGAGCTTGGCGTCGAGCAACGTGAACGACTGCGACGTCGTATCCTGCAACAAGCGCGCGAGCAGGCTCCGGAGGGCACTCACACGCTGCGCGCCGCTGAGAGCGCGTGGATTCAGATCGCGCCTTTCGTGGAAGTTCGCGAGCTGCGCCGAGACGAGGCCTCCGGCACGCACACGAGCCTGATGCGCATGCGGCCCGGCGGCGTGATTCCCGCGCATCGTCATACGCGCGAGGAAGAATTCATCGTGCTCGAAGGCGAATGCCAGATCGGCACCCACAAGCTCGTCGCCGGCGACGTGCACATCGCGGCGGCCGGCTCGTGGCATGAAAATGTCACCACTCGCAATGGTGTCCTTGTGCTATTACGTGGAGAGTTTCCGCATCCGACTCCCGCGGTCTGACGTACGGGCTGTTACAAATCTGTCACGCCCGCCAAGGACAATTGCGTCATGCGTCTGCCTGGAAACCTCGCCGGCGTCGGCTTTGCGGCGCTGTTCCCTTCGATTGCTCTCGCCGGCGGTGTGCCCACCTCGACTCAATGGCTCGAAGAGGTCGTCGTCACCGGCAAGCTCGAACGGCTCGGCGGCGATCCCGCTTCCGCGACGGAAGGCGTCGCCACGGCTGAGCAGCTCGACCTGCGGCCGACGTTGCGCACCGGCGAATTGCTGGAGGTCGTGCCGGGCCTGATCGTTACGCAGCACAGCGGCAGCGGCAAAGCGAATCAGTACTTCCTGCGCGGCTTCAATCTCGATCACGGCACCGACCTGGCGACGAGCGTCGACGGCGTGCCCGTGAACATGCCAACGCACGCGCACGGCCAGGGCTACACCGACATCAACTTCGTCATTCCCGAGCTGGTCGAGTCGATCGAGTATCGCAAGGGCACGTACTTCGCCGACACCGGCAATTTTTCTGCGGCCGGCGCAGTCAACATGCACTACCGCACGTCGCTGGATGCGCCGTTCGTCGCGCTCGAAAGCGGCGATCACGGTTACATGCGCGGCCTGCTCGCTGCCTCCCCCGAGATCGGCGGCGGCACGATGCTGTTCGCGGTGGAGCACTCGGAGAGCAACGGCCCGTGGGTGCTGGAAGAGAGATTCCACAAGACGAATGCCTTGCTGCGCTATACACACGACATCGAGGGCGGGCGCTTCTCGTTGACCGCGCAGGGCTACGACGGCGAGTGGCGCTCGACGGACCAGATTCCCCTGCGGGCCGTGCAGTCCGGTCAGATCGACCGCTTCGGCTTCGTCGACCCGACCGACGGCGGCGAGTCGCATCGCTACAGTCTTGCTGCCGACTGGTATCAGCAGCTGGGCGCCGGACGGATGCACGCGCAGGGCTACGCGATCGACTACCAGCTCGATCTGTTCTCGAACTTCACCTATGCGACCGACACTGAGAACGGCGATCAGTTCGAGCAGTTCGACGATCGCCGCGTGTACGGCGGACAGTTCACGTGGACGCGTCCGCTGGTGCTGATGGGACTCTCGCACGAGCTCGACCTCGGCGTGGAACTGCGTCGCGACGACATCGGAACCGTGGGTCTCTACAAGACGGTCGCACGCCAGCGCATTGCGACGACGCGTGAAGATGGCGTCACGCAGAGCAGCTACTCCGCGTATTCCAGCCTGAAGACGCATTGGAGCGAGCACGTGCGCACCGCAGTCGGCGTGCGCGCCGACTCCTTCGACTTCGACGTCGACAGCAGCCTCGCTGCGAACTCGGGCAGTGCGAACGACTCGATCGCCAGCCCGAAGTTCTCGCTGATCCTCGGCCCGTGGAGCGAGACGGAATTCTTCTTCAACGTCGGCAAAGGCTTTCACAGCAACGACGCGCGGGGCACGACGATTCGCGTCGATCCGACTGATGGCGTGACGCCGGTCGAGCCCGTCGATCCGCTGGTCGATGCGTTGGGAGCAGACGTCGGCGTGCGAACGGCCGTTCTGCCCAATCTGCAACTCACCGCATCGCTGTGGACGCTCGAGCTGGATTCCGAGCTGTTGTTCGTCGGCGACGCCGGCATCACCGAGGCAAGCCGTGAGAGCGAGCGCCGCGGCATCGAAGCCGGTGCGATCTGGAACCCGTTGTCGTGGCTGATCCTCGACGCCGACCTGGCCTGGTCGCGGTCGCGCTTTGCGCAGAGCGATCCGGCCGGCGACCGCATCCCGGGCGCCGTTGAGAATGTGGCCTCAGTCGGGCTGGCGATCGATCATCCGAGCGGCTGGTTCGGCGGCGCGCGCTTGCGGCATTTCGGCGCGGCGCCGCTGATCGAGGACGACAGCGTCCGCTCCGATCCGACCACGCTCGTCAACCTGGAAGCGGGCTACCACATCACGGACAACATCCAGTTGAGCGCGGCGCTGTTCAACGTCTTCGACAGTCGCGACAACGACATCACCTATTTGTACGAGTCGCAGCTGCCCGGCGAAGCGCAGCCTGTGAACGACATCCACTTCCATCCGGTCGAGCCGCGTAACTTCCGCGTGACCTTGCGCGCCACGTTCTAGGGATCGGTGTTGCTCCTGTCCCGGTCAATCCCTCTGTATTATCCTCTATTGGGATATAGGGACGATCCGCCATGGCGAAGCAATCGGAAGGGCTTGCGTCAGGAGATGACGTGGCAGCGCTGCGCGAGATCCTCGGCCGCTTCAATGACGCGCGCTGCGTGCTGGAGTGCGCCGTGCGCTCGCTCGAGCAGTGGCAGAGCCTCGACGATGCGGAGGACGAGGCGCGCCGCTCATACGATCCGGAGATCGTCTGTCTGCGTCACGCGCAGAAACTGCTCGCGAACGTTTACGACGAGCTCGACAGCGCGATTGCGCGATTGGCGTCTACTTGACGGCGCGGCCGCCGCATTGCTTCTGCGCGCGAACCGGGTTGCAGGCGGTCGCGGCGTCGTTCGGCAAGCGAGCCGAGTATCCCGGGAAGCGCGGGTCCGGCCGCATGTAGTCCGTGGACACGTACTGCGCGCCGGAGGCGAGCGCCACTTCACGTCGGTCGGTCTTGCCTTCGCGCGCTTCGAGCGTATCCGCGTCGGCGCGGGTGCGAACGATGAATCCCGCCTCGACCGCGGCACGGATGCGCTTCGCATCCTGGAGCGGTTCGTTGAGCGTGATGTACGCAGCAGCGGGCGAAGATTCGTCGATGTTGACGAACATCTTGCGGCCTTCGAGCGAGCGCCGCTCGCCGCGGTAGATCGCCACCTTGTTGGGCGCCTCGTCGAGTGCGAAGAAGACACGACCGCGCGCTTCGCCCAACTTCGGCCAGCCGCTGGCAAGCACGGCCTCGCGCAGGGTTGCATGCTTGCCCTGAATCTGATCGGGCGTGATCAAGTCATCGTCGGCGAATACGCTGGCCACTTCGGCATCGAGCGCATCGAACGCCCCGGCGTCGAACTTTGCGATCGCGGCGCCGCCCTTGCCGAGCGGGCTGTCGTCCTTGGCGTTGATCAGGATCAGGATCGGAATGTGATCGGGATGCGCATCGCTCCAGGCTTTCACCGATTGCAGGCATACGACGAACCGGGTGCAGGTCGAGCGGAAATCGAAGTCCGGGATGTGCATCACCTTGAATCCCGGCTTGGTGAATTCCGCCGCCGCGGCATCGTCCAGGCGCTGCCCGAGCATGCGAGGTCCGAGCGGATCCGCGAAGCGTCCGCCCTGCGGGTCATAGTAGACGTCGAGCTCCAGCTGGCGTGCGCCGTCTTCCAGCTCTTCCGTCAGCGGCCGGTGCGAGTAGTCGAGGACTATTGCACCCCTGGCGGAGCGCGCGCGGAGCTGCGTGAGCTCCGCATCGGGAATCGCCGACTTGTAACTGTTGTGCGTGCCGACACTCAGCAGATCGTTGACGCGCAGATTCTCATCCATCCACGCACGCGCGCAGCTCGCATCATCGGGCGCTGCCGCAGCCTCGAGGTCGCACCCGGGCTCCGCATGGAGTGGAGCGATCAGGAACAGCAGCGTCGCAGCGAATGCGTAGCGCATCGCCTCATTCCGCTCCGGCCTTGAGATACTTGTCGAGGAACGCGACGTAGGCATTGGAGGCGTCGATCTTGTTCGCGCGCTTGGTGAAGCCGTGTCCCTCGTCGGGGAACACTTTGTACTCCACGGCAACACCGTTCTGACGCACGGCCTCGACGATCTCATCGCTCTCGACCTTCAGCACGCGTGGATCGTTCGCTCCCTGCACGACGAGCAGCGGCGCACGGATGTTCTTCGCGTGGAACAGCGGCGAGATTGCGCGATGCCGCTCGCCATCCGTCGCCGGATCGCCCATCTCGTCGTACAGCGATTCCTTGAACGAGGCCCACCAGGGCGGGATGTTCGTCAGCGTGCGCACCCAGTTCATCACCCCGAAGATGTCGATGCCGACGTCGAAAGTGTCCGGCGAGAACGCGAGCGCGGCGCCGACCATGTAGCCGCCGTACGAGCCGCCGATGATGCCGATGCGGTCACCGTCGACCCAGTCGAGCCCGGCCAGGTACTGCTTGCCGGCGACGATGTCTTTGAGATCGACGTCGCCGTGCTTGCGGTCGTCCATGTGATTGAACGTCTTGCCGTAGCCGCTCGAGCCGCGGTTGTTCGCGGCGAGCACCGCGTAGCCGTGATTTACGAGATGCTGGATCGCGGGCGAGTAGCCGCGCCGGCTCTGTCCGCCGGGTCCGCCGTGCACCCATACCAGCGCCGGCACCTTCTGCGTCGCCGAGGCGTTCTGCGGTTTGTAGAGGATCGAGGGGATCTTCAGGCCGTCGAAGCTCGCATAGCGCACGACTTCGGTGCCGACCAGGTCCGCTTCGTTGATCTTCGGATTCAGCGCGCGTGTCAGGCGGGCGCTGCGCGCCGCGCCGAGATCGATGGTGTACACATCGCTCGGCGAAGTATCGGAGCTCACGAGCAGCGCGAGCCGCGATTCATCGCGCGAGAAGCGCACCTGCGCGAGATCGCCGGCGGGCAGATTCGGCAGCGTCACTTCCTTGCCGCTGCTGTTGTCGAGAATGTGCACGACTGTGCGCGCGTCGTCGTTCACGCCCCAGATGCGATAGCGGCCCGACTCCGAGAAGAACAGGAACTGTACGTCCCAGTTCTCCTTGATCAGCGGCGCCTTCGCGCCGCTCGCCAGCTCGTACGTCCAGGCCTGGTTGAATTCACCGAACTCGTCGGTCGCGTACACGAGCTGCTTGCTGTCGCTAGTGAACTCGTACACGTCGTGCTGTACGTTGCCTTCGTGCTTCGTGATCAGCTGCGGCGCGTGCTTCTTCACCGACAGGTCGACGAGGTACACGTCGGAGTCGGCGGCGTTGCGCGGCTTCACCAGTGCGAGATAGCGATCGTCCGGCGACAACGCCGAGAGTTGCCACGCAGCATCGTTCTTGAACACCAGTGTGCGCTGATAGTCCTTGATCGCGTACCGGTACAGATCGAACGCCTGCTCGTTGCGCTCGTTAGTGGTCACGAAGAAGTGCTGCTTGTCCTTCGACCAGCCGACGAATTCCGCTTTGGCCTTCTCACCCGGCGTCAGGTCGCGCGTCTTGCCGTCCGCTTCGCGAACGTAGAGATGGTTGATCTCGTTGCCGCCGCTGTCCGCGGTGAACAGCACGCGTTGATCGGCCGGAAACCACGAGACGGCGAACGTCGAGTCGGTCGTCGAAGACGTCAGCGGCTGCTTGCCTTCGCCGGCAGCCGGTAATCCGTAAGCGTTGTAGATACCGGTCTCGTCCGAGGTCACGAGCAGCTGCTTGTCGTCGGCGGACCAGGCGTAGCCGGCCGGCATGATGTACGACGTCGTAGCAAAGAAGGCCTCGGCGTCGTATTGCTTCGGTGCGGGCAGGGCAGGGGGCGCCGCCGTAGCGGCTGCAGCTTTGGCCTCGGGCTCCGACCCGGACCCGCAGCCGGCGAGCAGCAGGCAAGCGCTCAAAGAGCCGATCAGTGCGCAGGAAAGTGCAGAGCTCGTTTTCATAAGACTCCCTCGTTATCCCTCTATCGTACGCAATTCTTGTTGTCGGCGGCGGCTTGGGCGACCATGCCGGACAATGGTTACGGCAACCACCCTGCACAGCGGGCCCATCTCGGTCGTCGACTTTCGCTGCGTCGCCGGCCCGGGCGATCCAGCCTTTCCGGAGCTCCACCAGGCGTACTCCATCTCCTATGTCCGCCACGGTACTTTCGGCTACCACGTTCGCGGCCAGCAATTCGAGATGGTCGCAGGCGCCGTGTTGATCGGCTTCCCCGGCGACGAGTTCATCTGCACGCACGATCACGCCTGCGGCGACGAATGCCTGTCGTTCCGGCTGACTCCCGAAGTTGCAGAGAACGTCGGCAGCGGTGAGAAAGTGTGGAAGCGCGGCGCGTTGCCGCCGCTGGCTCAGATCATGGTGCTGGGCGAGCTCGCGCAGGCCGCAGCGAAGGGGGCCAGCGGCGTCGGGCTCGACGAGATCGGCATGCTGCTCGCAGGGCGTCTTGCTGAGCTGGTCGGCGGAAGGTCGCAACAGTTGCGCCGCACGTCGCCGCGCGATCGACGGCGCGCGGTCGAAACCGCCTTGTGGCTGGATGCGAATGCCCATGAGCCGGTCGATCTCGAGAGCGCCGCCCGCCGCGCGGGACTGAGTCCGTACCACTTCCTGCGCTTGTTCGCGAACATCGTCGGAGTCACCCCGCATCAGTACCTGTTGCGGTCCAGGTTGCGGCGCGCCGCCCGGGCGCTGGCCGAGGACGACCGCCCGGTCAGCGATATCGCACTCGACGTCGGATTCGCGGACCTGTCGAACTTCGTGCGCACCTTTCATCGCGCCGCCGGCGTCTCGCCGCGCGGCTTCCGCCAGGCCGCTCGCGCAGCAAACCCGGACGATCGCAAGATTCTCCAAGATCGCCTCGCGCACGCTCTCTAGCATCGACCTCCAGAGAATCTGGAGGTCTGCCATGTACGATCACATCGGTTTGCGGGTGAAGGACATCGACGCCAGCGTGCGCTTCTATGCCGCGGCGCTCGGTGCGTTGGGCCACGAGCTGGCGTCACGCGACGAATCCGGAGCCGGGCTCGGTCCGCGTGGCGCCCCGGCGCTCTGGTTGTACGCAACACCGGGCAAACAGGCGGCCGGCACGCATGTCGCGCTGCGGGCGACCAGCCGCGCACAGGTCGATCGCTTTCACGCAGACGGACTGAGGGCGGGTGGACGTGACAACGGCCGTCCTGGCCTGCGAACCGACTACAGCCCGAACTACTACGCGGCGTTCCTCACCGATCCGGACGGCAACAACGTCGAAGCCGTCTTCATGGAGTAGGCGGAACCTCCCGCGTCATCGGCAGTTAATGTCCCATGACGCTGCACGAATCCAACCTCGGAACGACTGAGCGGTGGCTGTCGCTGCTCGGAGGATTAGGGTTGCTGTTGACGACCGGCCGCGGCGGCGGGCTCGGCCGGGTTGCGCGCGGCGCTGTGGGGGTTTCGCTGCTGGCGCGCGGTGTAAGCGGCTATTGCGCAGTCAAGGCCGCACTGACGGATCACGTTCCGGATGCTATCGCGGACTTCGCCGACGACCGCCTCGACAGCATGGATGCGATGTACGAGGCGGAATTGCAGGAGCTGCACAATGCGGAAGGACAGCTCGCGCAGCTCACGAACGATCTGGCGCGAACGATGAGTCATTCCGAGCTCGCGTTCCGAATGCAGGAGTACGCGACGGAGCTGCACTCGCGCCGCGGCGATGTCGAAGGGCTGCTGGCGCGCATCGGCGCGAACCTGCGCGCGCACACGGACGATGCGATGCAGGCGCTGATAGAAGAGACGGAGAAGATGTGGCGCGTCTGCGCGGCGAACGTGCGTGACGCTGCGGTGACTGCGTCCATTCAGCGCATCATTCACTACAAGATCGCCGGCTACGGGGCGATCGCTTCGTATGCGAAATCGCTCGGACGCGAGGAAGACGCGCAGCACTTCGCCCAACTCGCGGCGCGCGACAAGGCAGTCGATGCGGAGCTGAGCGAACTGGCGAAGGGCACGCTCAATCCGGAAGCCGCTGCGGCTCCGCTGGGCGGCGCGGCCGAGCAGAGCGCGCGCACGCACTAGTCTTCAGAAGAACCCGAATCGTTTCTTCTTCGCGACGTTGCGCCGCTTGACGTAGACGACGTCGTTGATGTCCTTCTCCAGCAGTTGCCCCAGCAGCACTTCCATGCCCTGGCTCTGCTTCAGGTCCAGCTCTTCGCGGTACAGCGGAATCGCGCTGTAGAACGCGACGCGCTCGCCGTCGACGCTCAATTCGTAGAACCCGACCGGCACGAGCAGCGAAGGCGCGATGATCACGCCGCATAGCTCGGTCTGCGGCGCGTACGGCTGCGGCGGCTCGCCATTGCGAATCGTGTGGCCCCAGCCGAGCCAGCGGCCCGGCTCGCGCGGCACGCGACTCAACGATTGCAGCAGGCGCGTCGGCCAGTGCACGCGCACGTCAGCGAGGTCGTCGCCGGGCTTCCATCCTTCCGGCAATGTCATCATCAATTCGAGCCGATGCGGCGCGCTCACCTCGGGGGGCACGGGCATCGCGACTGTGCTCATGCCGGCAGTGATCAGCGTGTGATACGGGCGCGAGTCGACGGGGCCCACATGCAGCACGTCGGCGGTTCCATTGGCCGGATCGCCCGGGAATACGCGGTCGATGCGGCCGATGTACCGCTCCACGTGCGAGCGAACCTGTTGCAACCAGTCGGCGCTCACGGGCGCGACTCGGATGGGACCGTGCGCACGGGTGCGGCCGAGTACGAGTCGGACCGTAGCCGGCTCGCGGTAAAGATCATCGCGGCCAGCAATGGCAGGGTGACGAGATTCAACGCCCGCCAGCCGATCGACTGCACGGCCAGCCCGGCCAACAAAGATGCGCACGCCTGCGACCCGAACACCGTGAAGTCGTTCAGCGCCTGTGCGCGATGGCGGTTGGCGGGATCGACGCTGCGCGAGAGCAGAGTCGTGCCCGCGACGAACAGGAGATTCCAGCCCAGGCCGAGCGTGACCAGCCCGAGCCAGTAGTGCATCAGTTGATGGCCGAACAGGCTGACGCCGGCGCAGGTCGCGAGCAGCGCGCCGCCCCACATCATCACCTTGCGCTCGCCGAATCGTGCGATGACGTTACCCGTGAACAGCGACGGCAGATACATCGAGAGCACGTGACTCTGCACGACCCACGTCGTCGCCTCGACGTTGTGATGATCGACATGATGCATGCTGATCGGCGCCGCAGTCATGACGAAGCTCATCACGGCGTATGCGCACGCACCCGCGAACACGGCCATGCGGAATTGCGGCGTCGCAAATGACGTGCGCGGCGCATCGCTTGGGGCAGCGCGCGCGGGTACCGAGGGAGCCGGCACGGTCAGGCGTGACAGCACGGCGATCGTCGCCGCGTACAGGATGCTCACGGCCACGAACGAACCCGCGTACTCGGTTCCGGGGATCAGCCAGCGCGCCGCCAGGGCAAGCTGCGGGTTGACGATGGCGGCGCCGAGACTGCCGATCAATACATACGAGATCGCCTGACTGAGGCGTTCAGGAGGAGCGCTCTCCGCTGCGGCGAACCGATATTGCTGTGTGAACGCCATGCTGCTGCCGAGAAGAACCGTGGCTGCGCAGAACGACAGAAAGCTCGCATGGACCACCGCCTGGGCGGCGACCAGGCCGCCGACGAGACCGATGGACGCGCCGAAGATGAATCCCGCGCGTCTGCCGATGCGGCGCATGAGCAAGGAAGCCGGAATCGTCGTCAGCGCAGTCGCGACGATCGCGATCGAGATCGGCACGGTGGCGAGCGAGGGGCGGGGGGCGATGTCCGCGGCGACGATGCCGCCGAGGATTACGGTAACTGTCAGGCCCGACGACCCCAGCATCTGGGCGGCGGCCAGCTTGAATACATTGCGCAGTGGGTGCGGGGATCGGCTCACGGGGCGTCAGGGTACTGAATTCCCACCCACACGCGCTAGAATCGAGCCCCTTCGCGGAGCTCCCATGTCTGAGATCGCTCTACGCCTGGCCCGCCTCGGCGATGCTCCACGCATCGCCGATCTGTCGCGCACCTTGATCGAGGCCGGCCTGCCGTGGAGCTGGACCCCGCGCCGCGTCGCCGCGCACATGCGCACGCGCGAGCATCTGACCGTGATCGCCGTCGACGGCGGCAAGCTGGCCGGCTTCGTGCTCGCGCAGTTCGGCAATCGCTCCGTGCATATCTCGCTGCTCGGCGTCGCTCGCGAGTATCAACGCCTGGGCCTGGGCCGCAGGCTCGTCGGCTGGGTCGAGGAGAGCGCGTCGGTCGCCGGCCTGTTCCTGATGCAGCTCGAGGTGCGCGCCGGCAACACCCAAGCGCTGCGCTTCTATTCGATGCTCGGCTATCGGGAGACCTCGCGGACTGTCGGCTACTACAGCGGCGTGGAAGATGCGGTCCGGCTCGAGCGGGAGCTGGGCGTGACGAATACGAAGTTGCGACAATCGATGTAAATTTTGAGAGGAGTCGGCTGTCCCGCGGGATTTCCGCAGGCTGCGCTCACGCAGCCCTCGGGGCAAAGCCCGACCTACAGGGGGATCTGCGATGGCGTTGCAGGCAGCTGCGGCGGAGGGACCGCCCGAGGGCATTCACTCGCTGGCCGATATCTCGCGGGTCCACTCGCGCCTCACGCCGCAGCGCCCGGCGCTGGAGTTCGAAGGGCGCACCACTACGTACGAAGAGCTCGACACGCGTGCCAGCCAGGTCGCGCAGGGGCTGATCGCGCTCGGCGTGCGTCCGGGCGATCGCGTCACGCACCTCGGCAAGAACACCGATCTCTATCTCGAGCTGCTGCTCGGGGCGGCGAAAGCCGGCGCGGTGATGACGCCGGTCAATTGGCGACTCGCGCCGCGCGAGTTTGCGTACATCATCAACGACAGCGATGCCAAGGTGCTGTTCGTCGGGCCCGAGTTCGTCGCCGCTGTCGAAGGGCTCGCCGAGCCGCTGCGTGTCGGCGAGATCATCGGCATGGAAGCGCCGGTCAAAGGCCGCAGCTTCGTCGAGTGGCGCGACTCGCAAGCGGCGCGGGATCCACAGGTGCTGATCAAGCGCGACAGCGCCGGCGTGCAGCTCTACACCTCAGGCACGACGGGCCATCCCAAAGGCGCGGTGCTGTCGCATCGTAACCTCGTCGGGATGCCGCAATCCTCGAATACCTATCCGTGGAGTCGCTGGAGCGCCGACGACGTCAGCCTGTTCGCGATGCCGTGTTTCCATATCGGCGGCACCGGCTGGGCGATCCTCGGCCTGATGCACGGCGCGCGCAACGTGATCGCGCGCGAGTTCGATCCGGGCAAGGTGCTCGACTTCATCGAGAAGTGGCGGATCACGAAACTGTTCATGGTGCCCGCGGCGTTGCAGGTCGTCGTGCGCAATCCGCGGGCGCGCTCGGTCGACTACTCGCAGCTGAAGTACATCATGTACGGCGCGTCGCCGATGCCGCTCGCGCTACTGCGCGAGTGCATGGAGGTGTTCGGCTGCGGCTTCGTGCAGCTGTACGGCATGACTGAGACGACTGGCTCGGTGACCGCCCTCGGACCCGAAGATCACGATCTCGGCGGCAATCCGAAGATGAGCTCGGCGGGAAAACCGCTGCCGGGTGTCGAGCTGGCGATTCTCAACGCGGCGGGCGAGCGCCTGCCGGTCGGCACCGTAGGCGAAGTTGCGGTGCGCTCGATGACGAACATGCAGGGCTACTGGAAACTCCCGCAGGAAACAGCACGCACGATCGGCGCGGACAACTGGCTGCGCACGGGCGATGCCGGATATCTCGACGCCGACGGCTATCTGTACATCCACGATCGTGTCAAAGACATGATCATCTCGGGCGGCGAGAACATCTATCCGGCAGAAGTCGAGAACGCGATTTACGGTCACCCCGACGTGTCGGAAGTCGCGGTGATCGGCATCCCGAGCGAGAAGTGGGGCGAGGAAGTGAAGGCGATCGTCGCTCTCAAGCCCGGTGCGGCTCAGGATCCGGACTCCATTGTCGCGTGGGCGCGCGAGCGCATTGCTGCCTACAAGGTGCCGAAGAGCGTCGACTTCATTGCGGTCCTGCCGCGCAATCCTTCGGGCAAGATCCTGCGCCGCGAGCTGCGTGCGCCGTATTGGCAGGGAAGGCAGCGGCAGGTGAATTGAGAATCGAGATGCAGGTCGGGCTTCAGCCCGACTAGCTGGTCGCATGTCGCCGCGTTCCGTGCTCAGTGCTTCCTTGCGCATGACCGCTTGCGACCCGAGGCAGACACCTGCAGCTCTACCTCCTTAGATGCACACACCTGCTGAGATTGCCTAGCGCGCGCCTCTAGAACATCATGCGGATCGACCGCTCAACAGGAAGATAAACGCGGTTCGGCAATCTCCTGTCTTCGACTCGAAGGACGCCTCAGCATTTTGCCGGCCGCGTGTCTGACGGACTGCTCTGCCGCTAGCTGAGGTTTCGCCCGCACCACAACAAAGAAGTCACGGTGGGGCGAGTCGTTGATCCTTCATTCGATTCGCAACTCGGGGACTACACCATGATCAAGAAAATTGTCCTGTCACTGGCAGGCTGCGCAGCGTTGACGGCTGGAGTCGCACAAGCCGCAAGTGCTGACTATCTAATCCGCATCGTCGGAATCAGCGGCACTTCCACTATCGTAGGGTTCGAGGACTACATAGCAGTGGAATCGTGGTCGCTGGGGTTCACCCGCGGTGTCTGCCAGGACTTGCACTTCGTGAAGCAGATGGATGCAGCGAGCGCGCCGCTCACGGGCGCCACGATCTCGGGTACGTTCTATCCCACTATCATCCTGGTGGCACGGAAGACGGGCGGGGATGGCAACGCGTTTACGTATATGAAGCTCACCTTGACGAATAATGTGTTTACGAGCTTCCAGACGGGCGGGTCCAACGGCAGTTCCATCCTGCCCATGGAGCAAATCAGCCTGCAGCCGTCGTCCGTCAAGTTCGAAGCGTTCGCACAAGACCAATTCGGCAACATCGCGCTGGTTGCGAGCAACAACGTCACCTGCCAGAAGCCGAAGTAGACGTTCGGCGGATGAGCTGCACGCGATGACGACGCGGTCGCGTCGTCATCGCCGCACGACAGCTCGCACCAGTTTCGTGGCCACGTCCGCTTCTGGCCGGTTCCGGACCGAGCCTCTTCCTCTCATTTCTGCTCGAGCAACACGATGAAGTTCCCGCAGGTG
>JBIOUH010000163.1:0-24071 GCA_044866955.1 Steroidobacteraceae bacterium | reverse complement strand
GTGGCCTGTGCCTGCGTCGACTGCGCCGACGCATTTGGGGTCGGCGCGTTGTCATAGGCCGCGACCTTGTACGTGTACAACGTCGCAGGCGACAGCGTCGTATCGGCGAAGCTGTTCGTCGCGCTCGTGTTGATCTGCGAGCCGTTGCGATAGATGCGATAGCCGGCAAGCCCGGAGCCGCCCGTATCCGTCGATGCACTCCACGCCAGGTTGATTCGCGTCGAACTGACGGCTGTCGCGGTGAGGCCGGTCGGGACCGATGGCGCAATCGTGTCGGGAGTCGTTACGTTGGCCGCCGTCGATTGCGCCGAGTTGTTCGGGACGGCGTCATACGCGCTAACTTTGTACGAGTAGCTGGTACTGCCGGCGGTAGTGTTGTCGGCGTAGCTGTTCGTCGGACTGGTACCGATCTGGCTGACCCCGCGGAAAACCTTGTAGCCCGTCACCGCGACGTTGTCCGTCGAAGCCGTCCAACTCACGTTCACCGTGGTCGAAACCGTCGACGTTGCAGTTACATTCTGCGGCACGCTGGGCGCCACATTGTCGAGCGTCGTGAAGGGGAGAGAGGTCGCCACAGGTCCCGTATTGAGCGCGGCGTCGCGCGCACGGACGCTGAACGTGTAGGTCGTTGCGGATACGAGATTAGGGACGTTGAAGGTCAGCACATTGCCAATCGACGTCCAGGCGCCGGCATTCAAGCGATAGTCGTAGCCCGCAACGCCGACGTTATCGGTCGCCTGAGTCCACGTCGCCGTTGCGCTGTTCGCCTGAACGTTGGAGATGACCGGCGTTCCCGGAACCGTCGGCGGCGTCGCATCGACCGGCGCCGGAGTGACGATCGCAGCGATGCGGTTACCGTTTGCGTCGTACGAGTAATCGACGATTGTCCCGTCGCTGTACGTCGCCTTCTTCACGCGACCCTGCAGGTCGTGCTCGTAAGTGACGCTCGCGGCACTGACGCCGGCGAGATCAGGCGCTATGAGAAAGAGGGCCGTCAGAATGCCGAGCGCAAAATATCGAACCCGGCGCATTGCTGCGTACATGGCGAAGCTCCCCGCCGTGCACGACGATCATTTCTGCTTCTCATCAGCCGCGACTGCTTGACGTTCGTATTGCAGTCTGCCGCGCGCACTGACGAGCCGTCGTCTGCACGTGACACTGAAATCCGTGATCCGTTTATCTCTACTAAGCGACAAACGGCGCACTTTCCCCTCACAGGAGCTCGCCAACGCTGTCGTCACGAGAGCGATCTCGCGGAGGCAGGCGCGATCTGTTTTGCTAGCTCCTCAACTGCCCAATACGAGATTCGGGGTCGTTGAGTCTCACCAGCGGAGCGACTGTCGTCTCAGCCGTCGCCGGTCGGGACGATGCCCGCCGTCTCCACCATCAATATGACGGTCTTCTCCGGCGCGCGCGGCCGATGCATCACGCCTTTCGGCACGACGAACGCCTGGCCGGGACGCAGATCGACGGTGCGGTCCTCCATCTCGATGATGAAGCGGCCGCTGACGACGTAGAAGAACTCGTCTTCCGCGTCGTGCTTGTGCCAGTGATACTCGCCCTGCACGGAGCCGAGGCGCACGACCGAGTCGTTGACCTTGCACAACGTCTGGTTGTACCAGGGGTGCTCGTTGGCGGCGACGATCGCATTGACGTCGATCACTTCGCCGGCTGCGTGCAGGACGTTCAGGTGGGTGGAGTACCGGGTGTTGAAGTCCGTCGTCGTAGCGCTCATGCGAGGGTCTCCGGAGAGAGTCAAACGAAGTCAGGCTGAAGCCTGACCCACACGATCCGCGATGTCCATGTACACCTCCGACAGCGTGGTCCGTGACAGATCGGCTAAGCTAACACCATGACCCCAACACTCGATCGCCGCATATTCCTGCACGCCTCGATGCTGACGGCCGGCGCGCTCGCGTCCTGGCCGCGCCTGATTCTTGCGGAATCGGCCGGGCGCAGCGTCGTGCGTCCGTTCGAGCTCTCGCAGGTCCGATTGCGGCCCGGCGCCGCGCTCGACGCACTGAACGTCAATCGGCGGCATCTCATCGGCTACGACCCGGATCGGCTGCTGCACATGTTTCGCCTGACGGCCGGATTGCCGAGCACGGCCGAGCCGCTCGGCGGCTGGGAAGCGCCGAACAACGAGCTGCGCGGGCATTTCACGGGGCACTACCTTTCGGCCTGCGCAATGTTGTTCGCCCATGCGGACGACGCCGCAATGAAGTCGCGCGGCGACACGATCGTCGCAGAGCTGGCGAAGTGCCAGGCGAAGTTCGGCAACGGCTACCTGAGCGCGTTCCCGGAAGAGCTGTTCGATCGGCTGCGCGCCAGCCAGCCTGCATGGGCGCCGTTCTATACGTTGCACAAGATCATGGCCGGTCTGCTCGACATGCACGTGCTCGCCGGCAATGCGCAGGCGCGCACGGTGCTCGAAGGAATGGCGACGTGGACAGCGCAATGGGTCCGGCCGGTCGACACTGCGCTGATGGACCGCATCCTCGAGCGCGAATACGGCGGCATGAACGAAGTGCTCTACACCTTCGCGGCGCTCACTGGTCAGGATCGCTGGCGCGAGCTGGCGGATCGCTTCAATCGCCGACGCATCGTCGAGCCGCTCGCCGCGGGTCGCGACGAGCTGCAGGGGCTGCACGTCAACACGACCATCCCTCAGATCATTGGAGCGGCGCGCGGCTACGAGCTCACCGGCGACAAGAGCCTGCACGACTGTGCCGACTACTTCTGGCACACCGTCACCGAGCGTCGCTCGTATTGCACGGGCGGCACGAGCAACGGCGAGTCGTGGAATGCACCGCCGGGAAAGCTGGCCGCGGAGCTCTCCGGCTACACGCAGGAATGCTGCGTGACTTACAACATGCAGAAGCTGACGCGCCACCTCTTCGGCTGGACGGCCGATGCGCGTGCTTTCGACTACTACGAGCGCGCCTACTACAACGGCATCCTCGGGGTGCAGCACCCGCGCGACGGCAGCAAGCTCTACTACGTCCCGCTGCAGAGCGGCTACTGGAAATTGTTCGGCACGTCGATGCACGACTTCTGGTGCTGCACCGGAAGCATGGCGGAGTCCTTCTCGAAGCTCGGTGACAGCATCTACTTCAAGGACGACGAGGCGCTGTACGTCAACCTGTTCGTGCCGTCCGAAGTCACGTGGCAGGAGAAAGGACTGCGTGTCGTGCAGGAGACGACGTTCCCGGAGAGCGATCGCACGACTCTCATCGTCAAGGCAAGCTCACCTCGTCGCGCGCAACTGCGAATTCGCGTGCCGTACTGGACCTCGGGCGGCTCCGCGTCGCTGAACGGCACGAAGCTCGAAAGCTTCGCGACGCCCGGCAGCTACTTCGTGCTCGATCGCACCTGGCGCGAGGGCGATCGGCTGGAAGTCCGCTTGCCGATGCGGCTGCACTGCGCACCAATGCCCGACGATGCCACCGTGCAGGCCGTGATGTACGGACCGATCGTGCTCGCCGGCAAGCTCGGCACGGCCGGGCTCACGTCGGAGAATCTGCGCGCGGAACCGACCAAGCCGCGCACCGTGCCGGAGTACAAAGCCGAACCGGTTGCGGCCCCGACCATTCGCGCCGCGTCGGCCGATCCTTCGACCTGGCTCGAGCCCGCCGGCCGCGCCCTGGAGTTCCGGACCGTGGGTCAGCAGGCCGAGCTGACGCTGGTGCCGCTCAACCGCATTTTCGACGAGCGCTACGCCGTCTATTGGAAAATCTCGGCCTGAGGATGTAGGAACGGCGCTCGCCGGATCGTCATTGGGATGTAAGCCACGCAAGCGGAGGTGCTCCCATGAGCGGAAGTGACAGCGTCCCCAGCCCGAAGGTCGTGCCGGAAGGCCAATGGCAGAGCCAGCGCAACAGCCTGCTGGAGCAGGAGAAGGAGCTGACCCGGCAAATGGACCGCGTGAATGCCGCGCGCCGCCGCCTGCCGATGGTCAAGCTGGAAAAGACGTACAGCTTCGATGGACCGAACGGCAAAACGACGCTGCTCGACCTGTTCGCGGGCCGGCGGCAACTGATCGTCTACCACTTCATGTTCGACCCGGCGTGGGAGAAGGGCTGTCCGGGCTGCACCGGCTACGTCAACGCGCTCGGCGATCTGTCGATGCTCGGCGAGCGCAACACCAGCTTCGTGCTCATCTCGCGCGCGCCGCTGGCGAAGCTCGAAGGCTACAAGAAGCTGAAGGGTTGGCAGCGCCCGTGGTACTCGTCATTCGGCAGCGACTTCAACTACGACTTCAACGCAACGAACGACAAAGGCGAAGCGCACGGCCTGAGCGTGTTCTTTCGCATCGGTGACGACGTCTATCACACGTATTCGACGTACCGGCGCGGCACCGAATCGCTGACCGACGCTTACGCCCTGCTCGATCGCACGCCCTACGGACGCCAGGAAGATTTCGAGGACTCGCCGCCGGGCTGGCCGCAGAGGCCGACCTACGGGTGAAGTCACGCGGACTGCGATCGTCGCCGCAAGATCAGCCACGCGACGATCGTGCCCGCGGGGACGATTACCAGGTTGTTCCAGAAAGGCACGAAGATCAGCAGCAGCCCTGACGTCGATCCTTGCGGGGCCAGGAATACTTCGCGGTGGACCAGCACGTCCACGGCCAGCGCGAGCGCGCCGCCGATGGCTGGCGCGGCGCGCAGCGTGCCCAAACAGGAAATGGCGAGGCACAAGGCGTACGGAGTCATGCCCCAGATGTAGAACGCGGCGCCGGCTTCGGACGGACCTTCAGCGAAGCATTCGATTCCGTGGAGAACGGCAGCAAGCGCGACGACTGCAAGCACTCCCGCGTGCGGCCGCTTGAACCCCAGAGGTTTCTGGGCGGCGATCAGCGTACCCGCTGCCACGAGCACGAGGACGAATCCGACGACGGACAACAACCCGGACCCCTGGCCCAGGCGTCCGTACAGACTCATCATGAACAGCAAAGCGCCGATCGCCAGCGACGCGATCGCCGCCGTTGTTGCACGCTGCGGCATGCGCCGAAGAATAGCAGCCGAGCACGATCAAAACATGCGTGCTGCGAGCATCACGATCAGCGCGATCGCCGCCACCAGAGGGACGGGCCATTGATTGAGAACCCACGTTGGCACACTGCTTCTCCTTGCTGAGGATGCGGGCAGTGTGCCAGCCGCGGGCTTACGAATGACTTACGGGAAAGCCTAGCCCTCCCGCTTCATGCGCTCGCGCCGCTTCAGCTCATCGGCCGATGGCTGGTCGTGAGCGAACGAGCCGACCTTGACCTCGCCCGCCCGCTCGTACGTGCTGATCGTCACGCCCGACGGCGAGGCCTTCGAGTCGACCAGCTTCAGCGTCCCCGGGATCGTGCCCGTCCCGAACAGCCGCTTGCCCTTGCCGAGCACGACCGGATAGACGAGCAAAGTGAAGCGATCGATCAGGTCGTGCTTCAGCAAGGTCTGGATCAGGTCGCTGCTGCCCTGGGTCATCAGGGTCGGACCGTCCTGCTGTTTCAGGCGGGCGATCTCCGTCGGCACGTCGTGAATCGCGATCGAGTTCTTCCAGGTCAGCGGCGCTTTGGAGGTCGTCGCAACGTATTTACGCACGTTGTTCAGCGCGTCCGCGAACGGATCGTCCTTCGCGTGCGGCCAGTGGGCGTTGAAGATCTCGTACGTCTTGCGGCCGAGCAGCAGCTCGTACGGGACGCTGAAGATGCCGCCCATCACCTGCCCGATGGCATCGTCCCAGTAAGGGGCTGTCCAGCCGCCAAACTCGAAGCCGCCCGTCGGGTCCTCCTCCGGGCCGCCCGGCGCCTGCATCACGCCGTCGAGACTCACGAACGCCGTCGCCAAGACCTTTCTCATGTGCCTGCTCCTCAAATGAAGTGTGCGATCTGTCCCAAGGACGCCCGGGTGGTGCGGATTCCGACATCAAACTGGCATATCGACATGTCCATTGCATTGGCAATGCGCCGGCAGATTGTTATGACCCTGTGACTTGGCGTCTGTGACGCGCGACATCCCGCTCATTAGACAGCTCATTGCTGCCTTCGGAGAACAAGTGAGTTTCGCCGCAGCCGGTTTCTCGACCGCCGCGCGGTGAATAAGGTACGCCCCATCGCCTGAAGTTCCGACCTGTGCCGGGGAGTCGAGTTTCCAATGTCGAATCGCAAAGTTGCATCAATCGTTCTGGTGGTCGCAGTGATTGCTACGGGCAGCGCGCTCGCGGCCTGGAAGCATTCTTCGATCGAGGATGCCAACGCCGCCGCGTCCCATCAGCCCGAGCCCGTGGAATCCGTGCAAGCGGCCGTCGCGCAGGAGCGCGAGTACAGACCCGTAACGACAGCGATCGGCACGGTGGTCGCGACGCGTTCCATCAGCGTTCGCAACGAGCTGCCCGGGACCGTGCGACGTGTGACGCTCGAACCGGGCCAGATCGTCGAGGAAGGCACCGTCCTCGTCGCCCTCGACGTTGCCGTCGAACAGGCCGAACTGAAAGCGCTCGAGGCCCAGGCCGAGCTCGCGCAGACGCAATTCACTCGCGTGATGAAGCTCAGTGAGCAACGCGCTGTGTCTGCCGAGGAAGTGGACAGCACGCGAGCCGCACGCGACGTGGCGCTCGCGCAGATTGCGCGTATCAAGGCGACGATCGATCGCAAGACCATTCGCGCGCCGTTCCGTGCGCTCGTCGGGATCTCCGACGTGCATCCCGGCCAGTATCTGAGCGAAGGCACGTACCTCACGAGCCTGCAAGGCGTGGACGCGTCGGCCTATGTCGATTTCGCGGTGGCCCAGCAGGTTGCCAGCGGATTGCGCGCCGGCGACAAGGTCCAGGTACTGACCGCACGCGCCGAGCCCGTCGTCGCGACGATCATGGCGACGGATGCCCGAGTCGATCCGTCGACGCGCAACGCTTCGGTGCGGGCGACGATTGCAGACGCGAGACTTGCGCCGCCACCGGGTGCATCGGTTCGCGTCCAGGTGCCGGCGGGCGTGGCCCGGCTCGCCGTGGCGATTCCCGCGAGCGCCCTGCGCAAAGGCCCGGGCGGCGACTTCGTGTTCGTCGTCGCGCAGGACAAGGATAGCAAGGCGCGCGCTCAGCAGCGCCCGGTCCAGGTCGAAGCGCTCGCCGGCGACGAAGTCGTGATTCGCGAAGGTCTGACGCCGGGCGAGCAGGTCGCAACGTCGGGCTCGTTCAAGCTGCGCGACGCAGTACTGGTGGCGGTCATCCCGAAACCCGAATCCGTCGCGTCGAATGCCGGCGGCGCAGCTGCGCACGTCGATCTCTGATCAGGAAGACTCATGCGAGCTTTCACCGACATTTTCATCAAGCACCCGGTCCTCGCGGCCGTGGTGAACCTCGTGATCGTGCTGGTCGGCATCCGTGCGCTGACGACGCTGCCGGTTCAGCAGTTCCCGAGCATCGAGAGCTCGTCGGTCATCATCACGACGGTGTACACCGGCGCGAGCGCCGAGACCGTGCGCGGGTTCCTCACGACGCCGATCGAGCGCGCCGTGTCGTCGATCGGCGGCGTCGACTATGTCGAGTCGCAGAGTCGCGCCGGCATCAGCACCGTGACCGTGCGGCTCAAGCTGAATCACAGCAGCACCGCAGCGCTCGCCGAAGTCACGGCTCGCCTGCAGCAGGTTCGGTCAGAGCTGCCGGCCGAGGCCGAGCCGCCCGCCGTCGAAGTCCAGCGCGCCGACCGGCCATACGGCACTTTCTATCTCAGCTTCACTTCGACTCAACGCGACGTGCCGGCATTGACGGACTGGTTATCGCGAACGCTGCAGCCACAGTTGTCGACGCTGCAGGGTGTGCAGCGCGTGACCATCGAAGGCGGCCGGCCGCTTGCGATGCGCGTCTGGATCGATCCTGACCGGCTTGCTGCGCGCGGCCTTTCGCCCGGCGACGTGCACGCGGCGCTCCAGCGCAACAACTATCTCGCGGCAGTCGGCCAGACCAAGAGCAATCTGGTGCAGGTCAACCTGCTTGCGAACACCGATCTGCGCGCCGTCGACGAGTTCGAGAACCTGATCGTTGCCGAGCGCAACGGCGGCATCGTGCGCCTCAGCGACGTCGCACGCGTCGAGCTCGGCGCCGAGGAAGCCGCGATGGTCGCGAAGTACAACGGCCAGCAGGGCGTGTACCTCGGCATCTGGCCCCTGCCAGGCTCGAATGAGATCGAAGTCGCGGCGGCGCTGCGCCACGAGATGGAGCGCATCCGCCCGAACCTGCCTGGCGACGTCGACATGAAGCTGGTGTGGGACGGCACGATGTTCATGCGTGACGCCCTCAAGGAGATCACCAAGACGCTCGGCGAGACGGTGTTGATCGTCGCCATCGTCGTGTTTCTGTTCATGGGCTCGGTGCGCACCGCGCTGGTGCCCCTGGTCGCAATGCCGGTTTCGTTGTTCGGCGCCGCAATCGTCATGCTCGCGTCCGGGTTCAGCCTCAATCTGCTGACGATCCTGGCGATCGTGTTGTCGGTGGGCCTGGTCGTCGACGATGCCATCGTCGTGGTCGAGAACGTGGAGCGGCACGTGCGCGAGGGCAAGTCGCGTCTCGAAGCTGCGCTCATCGGTGCGCGTGAGCTGAAAGGTCCGATCATCGCGATGACGATCACGCTCGCGACGGTCTACACGCCGATCGCGTTCCAGGGCGGCCTGACGGGCTCGCTGTTCCTCGAGTTCGCGATCACGCTCGCTGCCGCGGTCGTCGTCTCCGGCCTCGTCGCACTGACGCTGTCGCCGGTCATGAGCTCGAAGTGGGTCCATGAGCACGGCGAGGAGACGCGGCTGACGAAGCTCGTCAATCGCGGCTTCGCTGCCGTGAGCCGCGGCTATGCGCGATTGCTCGACGGCGCGCTGAGCATGCGCTGGGCCATCGTAGCCATCGCTGCGATCGTCACGATCGCAGCCTGGCCGCTGTATCAGTACTCGCACCAGGAGCTGGCGCCGGTCGAAGATCAGAGCCATATCAGCCTGTTCTTCGAAGGTTCGCCCGACTCGACGCTGCAAGCCTCGAACGACAACTCGCTGCAGGTCGTGCGCAGCATCACCGGCTTTCCCGAGACGCGCTTCATGTGGTCGCTGACCGCGCCGTGGGGCGGGTTCGGCGGGCTGGTGGCGAAGGATTGGCACGAGCGCAAGCGCTCGACTTCGGAAATGTACGGCGAGGTCTACGGCGCCGTGTCGCAGATTCCCGGGTTGCGGGTGTTCCCGCGCCTGGATCCGCCGCTGCCGACGCCGGGACAATTCGACGTCGAGCTGATCGTGCAGAGCGACGGCGAGCTGGAGCAGCTGCTCGAAACCACGCAGGCGGTGCTGAATGCCGGCTGGCAGAGCGGCAAGTTCCTGTACGTCGACACGGACCTGAAGATCGATCTGCCCGAGGCGCGCGTCGTCCTCGATCGCGAGCGGCTCGCGGATCTCGGGCTCGACCTCGCAACCGTCGGGCGCGAGCTCGGCACGATGCTGGGCGGCGCGTACGTCAATCGGTTCAACTATTTCGATCGCAGCTACAAGGTCATCCCGCAGCTGAGCGACAAGGATCGCGCGACGCTGAATCCCTTGCTCGACCTGAAGATCAAGACGCCTGATGGCAGACTCGTGCCGGTCTCGACGTTCACGCGGATCGAGACGGTCACCGGTCCGCGCACGCTCAACCGTTTCCAGCAACGCAACTCCGCGCGCATCTACGGCGGCGTCGTGCCGGGCGTCACGAAGGATCAGGGTTTGCGAGTGCTGGAGGAGGCTGCCGCCAAGGCGGGTGGCACGCAGGTGACGCTCGACTACGCGGGCGAGTCACGCCAGATCCGCCAGGAGGGCAAGGCGCTCACGACCACGCTCGGCTTCGCCGTGATCCTGATTTACCTGGTGCTCGCTGCTCAGTTCCACAGCTTCCGCGACCCGCTGATCGTGCTGCTCGGCTCGGTGCCGCTCGCGATCTCCGGTGCACTGGTGTTCACGTTCACGGAGCTGACCACGATCAACATCTACTCGCAGGTGGGACTCATCACGCTGGTGGGCCTGATTGCGAAGAACGGCATCCTGATCGTGGAGTTCGCGAATACGCTGCAGGAGCGCGGGCTCGCGAAGCTCGATGCGATTCGCCAGGCGACGCTCACGCGGCTGCGGCCCGTGTTGATGACCTCGGCGGCGACGGTGTTCGGTCACTTCCCGTTGGTCCTCGTCTCCGGTCCCGGCGCCGAAGCGCGCAACAGCATCGGCATCGTGCTCGTCACGGGCATGATCGTCGGCACGCTGTTCACGCTGTTCGTCGTGCCGGTGTTCTACCAGTTGATTGCCGCCGATCACCGCGCAAAGGACAGCGCGGTGGTTGGCGAGCCTGCGGGTGAGCCGGCGGCGAGTGCAGCCTAGATCGTGACGTCCGGCGGCAGCTGATCGATGGGATGTTTCGTCCCATCCTTCTCGACTTCCAGAATCTGCTGCTTCTCGGCATCGATGTCGAAAGTGCGTCCATCTTCCGTATTGATCGTGCCGCGGAGCAGCGCGTTCCGCTTGAACTCGCCGCGCACCGTCGCCTTGCCGATGTTGAGCGTGCCCTCACCGTCGAACCGACGGTTCACACACTGTCCGTCATAGACGACCTGGCCCTCGCGAAGAACGATGTGGCACTTGCCTGTCAGGGCGTCGCCCTGCCACTCGCCTTCGTAGGTTTCACCCGAAACCTCGGTGAGCTTGCCGGCGCCGTGACGCTGGTTCGACGCGAATTGCCCTTCGTAGCGCGAGCCGTCGGCATAGGCCAGCGTGCCGTGTCCCGAAAGCTCGCCTGCCCGGAGCTCGCCTTCGTAGCGCGAGCGGTTGGCATACTCGATCGAGCCTTTGCCGTGGAGCTCGCCGTCGACGAACATGCCGCGGCGAACTTCGCCGTTGGCCAGCTTCATGACACCGGCGCCCTCCACACGACCGTCCTGAAACGCGCCCTCGTAGACGGCACCGTTGCTGTACTCGAGCACGCCTGCGCCGTGCATCCTCAGGAGCGATTGCTCGACGCCGCCGCGATAATGCGCGCCGTTCGGCCATGAAATCTCGGCCTGTGGGGGATCTATCCTGCCGTGATCGAACCTGCCCTTCACCGTCGTGCCGTCGGGCATGCGCACGATCGTCTCGCCGGTCGACTCGTTGTCCGCAAATGTGCCTTCGAAAGTGTAGCCGCCGCCCTGTGCGGTACCCTTGACGAGTTGCCCGCGCGAGAAATCGCCGCGATAGGTAATGTAACCGGCAGTGAGCACGCCGGGGCCGTGGACGAACCCGTCGACGCACGCGCCCTCCCAGTCGATCGTAGCGATCTGCAGGTTCGCGCTCGCTGCGGGGTTCAAGAACTTGCAGCCCTTAGCGTCCGTGAGCCACTTCGGCGGCGGAGCAGGCGCTGGCGGGCTCGGAACGATCAGTCTCGGCGGCGTGCGGGTGGACGCTTCTTCTGCGGCAGCGGCGAGCTGGCACGTCATCACGATGCATGCAGCGAGCGACAGTGGCTCCTTCATGCGACAAGCATGCCCTTTCGATTGTGGCTGCGCCACTTTCGACCACCGCAGGGACGACGACAGCGCGCGTTAGCGTTCTCACCGCAACTATCGGATTGTCCTCCGCCCTGCGCGCGCCTAGAGTGTGCGCGCAGGACGGATCATGAGCAGCACCTCGCTTCAATATTGCGTTTTCGACACGGCTGCCGGCTTCTGCGCGATCGCGTGGAGCGATGCAGGCGTCGCGCGCTTTCACCTGCCGACGAGCACCGCCGCAGCGACCGAGCGCGGCCTGCGCCGGCGACTCATCGATGCTGAACCCGCCATGCCGCCTGTCGAGGTGAACGCTGTGGTCGAAGCGGCAAAGCGTTACTTCGCCGGCGAGAAAGTGGATTTCTCGAACGTGCCGCTCGACCTGCACGGCCAGGACGAATTCTTTCTCCAGATCTACGCCGCTGCGCGCCGCGTAGCCTGGGGACAGACGACCACGTATGGCTCGTTGGCGAAGGAGCTCGGCGCCGGGCCGGAAGCGGCGCGCGACGTCGGTCAGGCGATGGCGAAGAATCCCGTGCCGCTGATCATTCCGTGCCATCGCGTGCTGGCCGCCGGCGGCAAGCTCGGCGGATTCTCGGCTCCCGGCGGCTCGGCCACGAAGCAACGCATGCTCGAGATGGAAGGCAGGCCGGCGGCCGCGCCGCAGCCTACGCAGGGGACTCTCAGACTATGAAGAGAAGCCAGAGAATAGACAGGATGAACAGGATGGACAGGATGTGAGAGGGAGAAATCTCATCTGACCATCCTGTTAATCCTGTTAATCCCGTCCAATCTTTTCTTGTCCGTTTCCTAGGCTAGCGTTTCCGCCCGCTGCTGCACGATGTCGCGCAGTGCGGCCAGCAATTCAGCGCCGAGCGCTCCATCGACCACGCGGTGATCGCATGACAGCGTCACGGTCATCAGCGTTGCGAATCGCACCTTGCCGTCGGTCGTTTCGGTGGGCCGACGCTGCGCGGCGCCGACCGCGAGCACGGTCGATTGCGGCGGATTGATGATCGCGGAAAACTCCCGCACCCCGTACATGCCCAGGTTCGAGATCGCGCTCGCGCCGCCCTGCAGGTCGCCGGCCTTGAGCTTCTTGCTGCGGGCGCGCACCGCGAAGTCCTTCACGTCGTGTGCGATGTCCCAGATCGATTTCGTATCCGCGCTGCGTACGACGGGCGTCACGAGTCCGCCGTCGACTGCAATCGCGACACCGATATCCGAACGGTTGAACTGCAGGATGCTGTCTTCCGCCCACACTGCATTCGCTCGCGGCACTGCGCGCAGCGCCATCGCCCACGCCTTGATGATCATGTCGTTGACTGACAGCTTCGCGGTCGTCTGCGAGGGCAGCGCGCCGTTGCGCTGCTCGCGCACGGCCAGCAACGCGTCGACGTCGAGATCGATCGTCAGATAGAAGTGCGGGATCGTCTGCTTGGATTCGGTGAGACGGCGCGCAATCGCGCGGCGCATTGCATCGACCGGCTGTTCCGTGTAGGTGCCAGCCTCGTACAGCGTTTTTGTCTGCGACTGCGCGCCTTTGCCACGCTGCGCTTCCACGTCTTTCGCGACGATGCGCCCGCTCGGCCCCGAGCCGCGCAGCGACGACAGGCTGATGCCCTGCTCGCTCGCAAGACGACGTGCATACGGCGTCGTCTCGACGCCGCCGACTTTGGCCGGCCCGTAGTTGCGCTCCGGCGTGAAGACTTCCTTGAACGGTTCCTGCTTGCGCGCAACGTACGTCGGCGCTGCGGGCGCTGGTGCGCTGGGTGCACTTGGTGCAGCGGCGCGCTGCGGAGCCGCTTGCGACGTTGGCGCCTTCGCAGCCGTCGGAGCCGGCGCACTTGCGGCGGCCTGCGCACCCTCTTCCACGATCACGGCGACGATTGCACCGACCGGTGCGGTCTCATCGACCTGGACGCGGATTTCCTGCAACGTGCCGGCGACCGTCGAGGGTACTTCCATCGAGACTTTCTCGGTCTCGATCTCGAACAGGTTCTCGCCCGGCTCGACCTTGTCGCCGACCTTCTTGTACCAGACCAGGACCTTGCCTTCGTCGACCGTCTCGCCGAGCTGCGGCATCAACACGTCCATCGCGCGCTCCTCACGAGTTCAGCGAGCGATGCACGGTGGTGACGATGCGATCGACGGTCGGCAACACCTGGTCTTCGAGATTCGCAGCCGAAGGCAGCGGAATGTGCGGCGTGGTGATGCGGATCGGCGGACCGTCGAGGTCGTAGAACAGCTCCTCGGCGGCAATCGATACGAGCTCGGCGCCCCAGCCGCACAGCCGCGGATTCTCCTCGACCGTGAACAGGCGGTGCGTGCGCGAGACGGAGCCGAGGATCGTCTGCGTATCGATCGGCACCAGCGAGCGCACGTCGACCACTTCGCAATCGATGCCGTGCTCCTGCTTGAGTTTGTCGGCCGCCGCCATCGCGCGCGGCACCATCAGCGCCAGCGCCAGAATCGTCGCATCCTTGCCCGGACGCAGAATCTTCGCCGTTCCCAGCTTGTCGACGATCTCGCCGTCGGGCACTTCGCCCTTGGTCGGATACAGCGATTTGTGCTCGAAGAAAACGACCGGATCCGGATCGCGCACCGCTGCCGCCAGCAGGCCGACCACGTCCGCCGGCGAGGACGGTGCGACCACCTTCAGTCCCGGGATCATCATCACCCAGTTCTCGACGCTCTGGCTGTGCTGTGCGCCGAAGCGCGAGCCGGCGCCGTTGCCGGTGCGCACGACCAGCGGGCACTTCACCTGGCCGTTCGTCATGTAGCGGCTCTTCGAGAACTCGTTGGCGAAGTAGTCGAAGCACACCGCGAGGAAGTCGGAAAACATGATCTCAGCGATCGGCTTCAGGCCGGTCATGGCCGCGCCCATGGCGGCGCCGAGAATCGCCTGTTCGGAGATCGGCGTGTCGCGCACGCGCAGCGGCCCGAATTGATCCAGCAGGCCGACCGACGCCTTGAATGCGCCGCCCGGTTTCGCGATGTCCTCGCCGAGGAACACGACGTCCGGATCGCGCCTCATCTCCTGCGCGATGCCGCGCGCGACCGCGTCGCGATAAGTCAGTTCCGCCATGCCCAGCCTCCATCGGCGTACACGTCGGTCCAGATCAGATCGTCCGCGGGCGGTCCCGCTGCCTTGCAAGCCTCGGTCGCCTCGTCCAGCTTCTGCTTCACGTCTGTCTCGATCTGCGCGATGACGCTCTCGGCGACGCCGGAGTCGAGCAACCGCGCACGATAAATCTTGATGGGATCGCGCTGCTTCCAGCGCTCCAGCTCGCCCTCGGGACGATACTTCGCCGGATCCGCGCGCGAGTGGCCACTGTAGCGATACGTCAGGCACTCGATCAACGACGGACCGCCGCCGCTGCGCGCCTTGTCGAAAGCCTTCTTGGCGACGCGATACACCGCGTCAGCATCCTGACCGTCGACGATGATCGGCTCCAGTCCGTACGCGCTCGCGCGCCCGGCTGCCGGGTCCTTCACCGCGGTCATGTCCGCGATCGGTGTGTATTCCATGTAGAGATTGTTCTCGCACACGAACACGACCGGCAGCTTCCAGATCGCCGCGAAGTTGAGCGCCTCGTGGAACGCGCCGATGTTGGTCGTGCCGTCGCCGAAGAAGCAGACGCTGACGTCCGACTGTCCTTTGTACTGCGCGCGCCAGGCAGCGCCGCACGCGATCGGCAGATGTGCGCCGATGATCGCGTAGGAGCCCATTACGCCGTGCTCGACAGACGTGAGGTGCATCGAGCCGCCCTTGCCGCGCATCAGGCCGTTGTCGCGGCCCATCAGCTCGCCAAGCACCTTCTCGACGGGTACGCCGCGCGCAAGCGTGTGCGCATGTCCGCGATACGTGCAGAAGCTCAGATCGCCCGGACGCATCGCTGCCGCGCACCCGGCGGCCACCGCTTCCTGACCGAGCGAGAGATGGCTCGTGCCCTTCACCAGGTTCTGCAGGAACAGATCGTAGGCGCGCTGCTCGGCTTCGCGGATCTCCACCAGCAGTCGGAAAATGCGCAACGCGAGCTGGCTGTCGACCTTCTCGCCCATCGCGGCAGCCGCACCCGATTCAGCGCGACTGGTTTGAGAAGCCATGGAATCGTTCCTCCAGATAAATGAGGTCACTGCGCACTGGACGTGCGCAGTGACCCAAGACCCCGGGGCCCAGGGGGTAGGACTTAAGCCCCAGGATCACTCCTGCATACGATTGCCGGATCGCGCGGCGCAAGTGCAAACGCGTCGTTCCCTTGCGCCACGACGGCCGCTCAGGCATTCCACCCCCGGTTGGCGTGCGGCACCGTCCATCTCTCGACCTTCATCGGACCGGGTTTCGCCGGACCGAGCGCCGGGCACGACAAGCCATAGGTGCCGGCAGGACCGCTCAGCCAGATGATGCCGCGATCCCACTCGACGACGGCGGTCTCCGACTCGGAGCGCCGCCAGGTCTCGTAGTCCTCGATCTTGCCGACGTGCGGCGGAATGAAATACGCGATTTCCTTCGGCTGCGTCGGATCGGAGATGTCCCACACCTGCACGCCTGCGTTGAACGCGGCGAGCACGATTATCTCCGGCTTCGCGACGCCGGGCGCGATCCACGAGCCGGTGTTGTGCGTGCCGAAGCGGCCACGCGACAGACAGAAGTCGGTGTACGGCGCTTCCTTCGGCGGCACTGCGCGCGGGAACAGGCCGACCATGCGCGGATTCTTCAGGTCGCTGATGTCGACGACCTGCACCGGCTTGTACGGCTCGCGGCAGTCGGGCTCGACCGTCTCGGGGGAGCAGATCAGCAGATTCTTCAGCTTCGGATTGCCGGGATGCACCGGGAAAATCGTGTGGAACGGAATGCCGCCCATCGTCTCGAAGCCCGGCCGGTACTGGCTGATGACCTGCGGCTTCGCCGGATTCGACAGGTCCATCGTCAGCATGCCGAAGTGGCCGAAGCCGCAGAACGCGATCTTGCCGCCCTCTTCCAGGCGGTTCGGCATGATGCCGCCGTGCGAGCTGGTCCACGACGAGCGATCGCCCGCGAACCAGTACTTCTTGTATTCGGTCTCTTCGCTGTACAGCTGCCCCGGCACGTGCCAGCGGCTCACTTCCTTGACGTTCGACGGATCGGTCATGTCGAGCAACATGAAGCCGTTGCCGTTCGGGCGCTGCGGATTCTCCATCCGGAACTCGTTGCTCCAGCCGGCGTCGACCAGGCAATAGCGGCCGCCGTCGTAGAAGTTCATGTGCGTGCCGCTGCCGGTCTTGCCGGTGCTGAACTCGCTCAGCAGCTGCGGATCTTCGGGCTTGGTGACGTCGAGCACGCGGATGCCGCGCAGGCCGCTGTAGGCCTCGGTCTTCTTGCGGTACTCATCGTGCCAGCGGCCGTGCGGATACTCGGGATTCGCCGAGCTCAGCGGCTGCGCCGCGGAGCTGACCATCAGCCACTTCTTCAGCTTCTCGTTGTACGCAACGCAGCCCTGCGTGCGCTCCTTGGTCTCGATCTTCACCGGCTTCTTGGCGTCGGTGACGTCGAGCCAGCCGCCCTGGCCCTGGATCAGCCGGCGCTCGCCCTTCACGTACATGTTCATCTGCGGCTCGCCGCCGGAGATGCGCGCGTCCTCGACGTGCGTGATCAGCTCCATGTTGTGGATGTACTGATTGCGGTCCAGGTAGTCGAGGGCGCCCAGCGGCAGGCGGAACGGCACCGTGCCGCCACCCGGCATGATGCCGGTGACCTGCGCGCGCGCCGCGACAGCAGTCAGACCGAGCGCCGCGCCCCCGGCCAGCAGCGCACGCCTGCTCAGATTCGGGCGTCCCCCAACATCATCATTCTTCGACATCTCACACCTCGGACTTTGATGGTGAGTCAAGACAGGCCGTCGTTCACCACGGCATTCTCGGACTTGAGCTCGAGGCCGGACTTCTTCGCCTGCTCCAGCAGCAGCACGGCGAAATCGCGATCCTCGTGCCCGGCATCGATCGTCTTCTGCACGTATTCGCGGGTCAGCGCGGTCAGCGGCAGCGGCACGCCCAGCTCCTGTCCCGCCTTCAGACCCAGATCGAGATCCTTGCGCAGCAGGATCGGCGTGAATGTCGGCGTCAGCTCGAGATTCACGAACGCGGGCATTTTGTAGCGTGCGAACGCCGAGCCCATGATGCTGCGATTGAGGAACTCGAGGAAATCGTGGCGCGCCACGCCGCGCTTCTGCGCGAGCACGGTCACTTCGGCGAGCGCCTGCGTGACGATGCCGAGGTACAGGTTGTGGCAGATCTTCACGATGCGCGAGAGCTCGCCCTCACCGACGTACGTCACGCCCTGGCCCAGCGCGGCCAGATACGGCTCCGCAACCTGGAAAGCGTTGCGGGGCCCGGAAGCCACGACGGTCAGCTTGCCCGCTTTGACGACTTTCGCATTGCCGCTGACGGGCGCCGCGAGCATCGGGATGCCGACTTTGGTCAGCGCCTCGCGCACCGCGAGTGAATCCGACTCGGCGACGCTCGAGCAGTCGACGAACAGCTGCGGCTTGCCTGAGCCTGAAAGCAGGCCCTGCGCGCCGGTCACGACCTCGCGCAGATCGCCGCCCTCGGAAACCATCGCAAAGACGATGTCGTTCCCGGCCAGCGCGGCCGGTGTATCGACCAGCGTCGCGCCGTACTCGATCAGCGGCTCGGCCTTGCTGCGCGTTCGGTTGTAGACGGCGACTTTGCAGCCGGCCTGCAGCAGGCGCTTCACCATGGCGAATCCCATGCGCCCGGCCCCGATCCATCCGATGGAATGCGCACTCAACCCGGCGGCCTTGGAGGTTCCCGTCACGACTGCGCACTCCCCTGATCTTGCGGTTGTGCAAACGATTGCACGACCAGACTGTAGCGAAATCGGCAGGCGGACGCAAATCGGGCGCGGCGGTCGCGCGACATGCGGGGCGAGGCGTGCTTGTTCGCCGCACGGCGCGCGCCCTATGATGGGCCATGCGTAAAGCCCGCGTGACCATCAACGAAGTCGCAGCCAAGGCCCGGGTACACGCCTCCACGGTCTCGCGCGTCCTCAACGAGGAAACGCGCAGCATGGTGTCGAAGCCGGTCGCGGACCGCGTGCTCGGTGTCGCGCGCAAACTCGGCTATCTGCCCAACCCGCTCGCCGCCGGCCTGCGCACGCGTCGCAGCCGGACTGTCGGCGTGCTGATCCCCGACCTCACGAACCCGGTGTTCCCGCCGATCGTGCGCGGCATTACGCAGACGCTGCACGACGCGGGGTACGTCGTGGTGCTGGCCGACTCGAACAACGACGTGCGCGAGGCGCAGGCGATCGTCGCCACCTTGCGGGCGCGCCACGTGGACGGGCTGATCCTGGCCACGGCGCAGCGCGAAGATCCGATCGTCGAAGATTGCGTGGAGCACGGCATCCCGCTGGTGCTCGTCAACCGCAGCGCCGACAAGACCCCGGTTGCAACCGTGGCGACCGACGACGACCTCGGCATCCATCTCGCGCTCGAGCACCTGCTCGATCTCGGTCATCGGCACATCGCGTTCGTCGGCGGTCCGCAGAGCACTTCGACCGGCTACGTGCGTTATCGCGCGTTTCTCGCGGCAATCAAGGAACGCGGCCTGGACATCGATCGCCAGATGATCGTCAACGGCAAGGCGTTCTCCGAGGCGGCCGGCAAGGAGTCGCTCGCGAAGATCATTCAGACCGAGGGCATGCACTTCACGGCCGTGCTGGCTGCGAACGACCTGCTCGCGCTCGGCTGCTTCGATGCACTGGAGGAGCACGGGCTGCGCTGCCCGCACGACGTGTCGGTCACCGGCTTCAATCACATGCCGTTCGTCGACCGCTTCACGCCTTCGCTCACGACTGTGCACATCCCGCATCGCGAGCTCGGCGTCAAATCGGCGGAGCTGCTGCTGGAACGCATCGCGAATCCGAACGTCGAGCCGCGCACGATCCGCCTGCGGCCGCACCTGGTCGTGGGTCGTTCGACGCGCGCACTGGGCGCTCGCGAACAGCCTGCGGAAGAAGGAACCTCCGCCACGACGCCGCGAGTGGCTCGCGCTACGCGCTGAGCAAAGCTATCTGTCGGGACCGTGCTCGAGGGCCGCGTCGAGCGTCGGCTTGTCCAGCTCGCCTTCCCACTTCGAGATCACCACGGTCGCGACGCCGTTGCTGATCATGTTGGTGAGTGCGCGCGCTTCGCTCATGAAGCGGTCGATGCCGAGGATCAGCGCCATGCCGGCGACCGGAATCGTCGGAATCACCGTGAGCGTTGCGACCAGCGCTATGAACGATGCGCCGCTCACGCCGCTGGCGCCCTTGGACGTGATCATCGCGACGCCGAGAATCACGAGCTGCTGGGTCAGCGTCAGCGGCGTGTTGGTCGCCTGCGCGACGAACAGCGCGGCCATCGACATGTAGATTGCGGTGCCGTCCGTGTTGAAGGTGTAGCCGGTCGGCACGACCAGGCCGACGACCGGTCGCGAGCAGCCGAGGCGTTCCAGCTTCTGCATCAGCGAAGGCAGCGCGCTGTCGGAGGAGCTCGTGCCGAGCACGATCAGGATCTCCTCGCGGATGTACTTCAGGAACTTCAGCACGCTGAAGCCGGCCCAGCGCGAGATCGGGCCGAGCACCAGCAGGATGAACGCGATCGAGGTGAGATAGAACGTCAGCACCAGCTTCACCAGCGGCAGCAGCGAAGCGAAGCCATACTTGCCGACGGTGAACGCCATGGCGCCGAACGCGCCGATCGGCGCAAGCTTCAGGATGACGTCGATGATGCGGAACACCACGACCTTGAGCGAGACGATCACGTCGTAGATGGGCTTGCCGCGCTCGCCGAGTGCGGTCAGCGCGAAGCCGAACAGGATCGAGACCAGGATCACCTGCAGGATGCTCCCCTGCGTGAAGGCGCTGGTCACCGTCGCCGGGATGATGTCGAGCAGAAACTCGTGGATGCTCTGCTCCTTGGCCTGGCTCGCGTACTGCATCACCGCCGCGCTGTCGAGCGTCGCCGGGTCGGCGTTGAAGCCATCGCCCGGCCGCACCCAGTTGCCGACCACCAGGCCGATCACCAGCGCGAGCGTCGACACCACCTCGAAGTAGATGAGCGCCTTGGCGCCGACGCGCCCGACCTTCTTCATGTCGTTCATGCCGGCGATGCCCGTCACGACCGTGCAGAACACGATCAGCGAGATCACCATCTTGATGAGCTTGATGAAGCCGTCGCCGAGCGGCTTCATGTCGATGGCGATGTGCGGCCAGAACTCGCCGAGCAGCACGCCGAGCGCGATGCCGATCAGCACCTGCACGTACAGGATGCGATAGAACGGCTTGCGGACGGCGCTGCGGGCTTCTGTTGCGGCCATTTCGTGCAAACGATTGCTGCTGCGGAGCTGCCGGAACCTTACAGGCAACGCACCGCGGCCACAAGCGCGCCGGCCGCGTTGACTGCGCGCGCGCAGCGGTGTGTAATCGGCACTGCAAACGTTTGCATAAATTTGCGCATCGCGCGCCGCTGGCGGCACCGACATGAACGTGTTGCATCCCTGCTGCGGCATGCTGGCCGCGTTCTTCCTGAGCGTCGGCGGCGCGCACGGCGCGGCGCCCGCCCCGACCGCGACGGAGCCCCAGGTCGTAGTCGTCGGCGCGAGCCTGGCCGGCCTGTCTGCAACCATCGACCTGGCGCGCAGCGGCACTCGCGTACTGGTGCTCGACATGAATTCCGTGTTCGGCGGACACGGCATCCAGACCGGCGGCGTGGCGGTGATCGGCTCGCCGCTCCAGGAAGCGCTCGGCTTTCACGACACGCCCGAGCTCGCGTGGCGCGACTGGTCGACCTGGACGCAGGATCCGCAGGAGGAGTGGACGCGCTACTACATCGCCCATTCACGCCCCGACGTCTACGATTTCCTGACCTCGATCGGCGTGACCTTCGACCGCGTCGCGGCCAGTCACGGCAACAGCATTCCCCGCTTCCACATGACGCATCGGCGCGGCCTGAACCTGGTGCGGCCGCTGTTTCGCGAGGCGCTGCGCTATCCGAACGTCACTTTCCGCTTCAACACGCAGGCGCAACACCTGGTCGTCGAAAACGGCCGGATCGCCGGAGTCCAGGCTATCGATCTACGCACGCACGAGAACGTAGTGCTGCGCGTGCCGGCGGTGGTACTCGCGACCGGCGGCTTCCAGCGCAATCTCGACAAGTCGCGCGAGCATTGGCCGAAGGACATGCCGGTGCCGCCGAAGCTGCTGACCGGCTCCGGCAAATTCTCGCTGGGCATCGGCCTCGACATGGCGCAGGAAGCCGGCGCCGACGTCTATCGCATCGATCGCCAGTACAACAGCTACGCGGCGATTCCCGATCCGCGCGATGCGAGCGGCACGCTCGGCCTCGGCGGCGGCAATGCGCTGTCGATCTGGGTGAACACGCAGGGCAAGCGTTTCGTCGACCCGCGCGGCTTCGACCGCGACGTGTATCGCACGGTGCTCGCGCAGCCCGGCAGCACGTACTGGGCCATCTTCGATGCGCAGACGAAAGGCTCGTTCCGCGTCGGCGCTGCCGATTGGGGCGAGCGCCCGGCCCTGGCCGCGCAGGTGCTCGCGAATCCTGAGCTGACGAAGACTGCCGATACCCTGGCTGAGCTCGCCGCGCTCACACGTCTGCCTGCTGCCGCACTCGAACGGACCGTGCGGCGCTACAACGAGTCTGTCGCGAGCGGTAACGATACGGAGCTCGCAGGCTTCGACCAGGGCGCGGGCAGAGATCCGCAGGCGAACAAGGATCCGCGCATCGCGATCACCACGCCGCCGTTCTACGCCGTGCAGTTCTTCCCGATGGCGCACAAGAACATGGGCGGCGTTGCAATCGACCTGCGCGCGCGCGTCCTCGACAAGAAGCACCAGCCGATTCCCGGCCTGTACGCGGGCGGCGAGATCACGGGCTCGGCCGGCATCAACGGCGGCGCCGGCCTCGATGGCACGTTCACGGGCCCCTCGATCCTGATCGGACGAATCGCGGGCCAATCGGCTGCGGCGCAGATCAATGGCAGCACGGCTGGAGCGGCGGCAGAGCCGGTTGCGATGCCGCCTTCGGCACCCCCCGCGCCGTGGTCTCCCACGATGAACGCCGCGCAGCTCGAACAACTGCTCAAGACATCGCGCGACGGCTACTGGCACTTCGAGCAGGTCCATCGCAGCGTGCTGCGCCGTGAATGGCCGTGCAACGAGTGCCACTCGGCGTTGCTGCCCCAGGCGCCGCCGCGCGACCCCGCGACGCTTCGCGCGCTGAGCGACACGTGCGATCACTGCCACGAGGCGCCGATTTCCCGCTGACACTCACCGAGGTTTGCTCATGAGCACGACGAGCTCGCGCCGCACGGCGCTGCGTTTGATCATTGCCGCCACACTGGCTTCCGCCGCCTGGAGCGGGACGGCGCCTGCCGCGGACGCCTACGACCCCGCACCGTACGCTGAAGTCGACGGCCTCAAGGCGAAGTTCATCGACGTCGCCGGACAGCGCACGCGCTATTACGAGTACGGTCAGGGCGAGCCGCTGCTGCTGATCCACGGCGGCGGACGCGGCACGACGTCGTCCGCCAATAATTTCTCGCCGGTGATTCCGCTGCTCGCGAAGCGCTATCACGTGATCGCCTTCGACAAGAGCGCCGCAGGCATGACGGACAACCCCAAGGACGACGACGATCTCAGCTACCAGGGCGAGGTCAAGCACGCCTACACCCTCCTCCAGACGCTGCAGCTCGGCCCGACGCACGTCGTGGGTCACTCGTCCGGCGGCGCCGTCGCCTTCTATCTGGCGGTCGAGCACCCGGAAGTCGTCAAGACGCTGACGATCGTGGCGCATGGTCCGGAAATGCCGCCGCTCGAGAAACAGACGAAGCACGACGCGGCGGAAAAGGAGCAGTGCAAGGATTCGCAGGCGACGTACGAAGGCCGCGCCTGCCGCCTGCGATTACTCGGCCACACGCCGCAGACCTGGGACGAGCCTGCGCTGAAGGCCGATGCGTGGATGGCGGACCAGCCGAAATCGAAAGTGGCGCGGGAAAAATATGCGGGTCTGCGCGCGGGGGCGATGCCGAGCGGTCAGCTCACGCTCGAATATCGACAGAAGATGTGGGACGCAGCGCGGCGCTATGGCATGCGCATGCCGGTCATGTTGCTCGTGGGCAAGCAGGACACGCTGTCGTGGGAGGTCGGCGATCCTGTCGCGATGATGCGCTCGGAGATGGCGATGTTCGACATCCTCGGCGGGCACGAGGGTCGCGTGAAGATGGTGCTCATGAACGAGGCAGGTCACTTCCCATATCGCGAGCACCCGCGGCAGTTCGCCGCGGAAGTCGACGGCTTCATCTCGTTCTGGCGCGACTTCCGCAAATAACCCCATCCATAATAAAGAGAGGGGCTCGCGAAGCCGACGCGAGCCCCTCTCACATCCCTGCGTCAGGTCACATGCCGAAGCGGTACATCGCCTCCAGCGCCCAGGTGCGCTCGTCCTGGTAGATCGGATGCCACACGCCGCGCGTGGCGATCGAAAGTGTGCATGCATCGAGCACT
>JBIOUH010000162.1:0-80129 GCA_044866955.1 Steroidobacteraceae bacterium | reverse complement strand
GGTGCTCGCCGGCAAGGCGCGCAGCCTCGGCGAGGTCTATGCAGCGTACGGACTGGGTATCGGACTCGGCGTTGGCTGCGCCTACGTTCCCGCGCTGGGAGCAGTTCAACGCTGGTTCGCGAAGCGTCGCGCGCTCGCCTCCGGCACCGCGGTCAGCGGCATCGGCGTAGGCACGCTCGCCCTGCCCGCTATCGCTGCGCTGCTGATAACAAAACTGGTGGCGCGACGCGTACTTCGTACTCGGTTGCAGCGCCGCTGTCGTCGGCGGCGGACTGGCACTGTTGATCGTCGATGATCCGCACGACCGCGGGCTGCTGCCCGATGGCGACGGACCGACCACGAACATCGCGGTCGTGCAGCGCTCCGGGACGTCGGTCAGTGAGGCGATTCGATCCCGGCCGTTCCTCATTCTCTATGCAGCGTGTCTGATCAGTTCCTTCGGCGCCTTCGTGCCGTTCGTCCATCTCGTCCCTTATGCGACGGATCACGGCATCCCGCAAAGCTCGGCGATCCTGCTGCTCGGAGCGATTGGCGTCGGCTCCACCGCCGGGCGGTTTTTCCTCGGCGGCCTCGCAGACCGTATCGGTCGCACTCTCACGCTGGTCGCGATGCTGGTCGGGATGGCGATTGCACTCGCCATCTGGTTGCTGTCGACGCGGCTCTGGGGACTCGCTGCGTTCGCACTGTTGTACGGGTTGTTCTACGGCGGCTGGGTTGCAGTCCTGCCCGCGCTCGTCATGGACTATTTCGGCGGACGCAACGTGAGCGGCATCATCGGCATTCTCTACACCAGCGTTGCGTTCGGCACGCTCGTCGGCCCGAGCTCGGCGGGCTGGATGTTCGACGTCACCGGCAGTTACGCCGCACCGATCGCCGCAAGCGTTGTAGCGAGCATCGCATCCGCGGTCATCGTGAGCAGCTTGCTGAAGCGGAGATGATTCGCGCAACGGCCGCGTCGTACTCGCGCGCGAGGCTGTCGACGACGGCGCTCATCGGCTCGATCGCGCGGACCGCGCCGATGCCCTGCCCCGCCGACCAGAGATCTTTCCAGCGCTTTGCGACCTGCTGTTGCTGGCTGCTGTCGTAGTTGCGTTGCGGCTTCTCGGGCATCTGCTCGGGATCGTAGCCGGCGCGGCGCAGACTCGGCTTCAGCCAGGTCGCGGGCGTTCCCGTGATCGAAGCGCTCACCAGCAGATCGTCGAGCGTCGCGTCCACGACCATCTGCTTGTACTCGTCGACGGCGCGACTCTCGCGCGTCGCAATGAAACGCGTGCCCATGTAAACGAGATCGGCGCCGGCGGCAATTGCGCCGGCGACGCCATACCCGTCGGCAATACCGCCGCCGACGATCACGAGCCCGTCCGTCAGCTCGCGCGCCGCAGAGATGAATGCAAAGGGTGAGATGAACCCGGTGTGGCCACCCGCGCCTGCGGAAACGCAGGCCAGGCCGTCTGCGCCCGCATCGATCGCCTTCTTCGCGAGCGTCAGAGTGACGACGTCCGCGATCACGATGCCGCCGTACGAATGCACCAGCTCGATCGCCGGCTTCGGACTGCCGAGCGCCGTGATCACGATCGGCGGGCGATAACGCGCGACCAGCTCGAGATCCTGCGACAGCCGCTGATTGGTCGAGTGCGTGATGACGTTCGTCGCCCACGGCGCCGCCGTGCCATCACGGAGCTGCGTCGACATGCGGCTCATCCACGCATCCAGCTCTTCCGTCGTGCGTGCGTTCGTCGTCGGAAATGCACCGATGATCCCGCTGCGGCAGGCCTCGATGACCAGCTCCGGGCCGGAAATGAGAAACATGGGCGCAGCCACGATCGGCAGCCGCAGCCGCCCACCGCCCGCGACGATCCCTGGCGCAACGGCGCCGATGTTCAAGTTCCTAGTCACTTGCTAAACTGTACTGACTCTGACGCGCGAGTCAATCGGACCGCTCCCATGCAACAGTCGGCACGAGCCCTCCCTCCCCTCGATTTCGACGGTTTGCGGCCGCCATCGCCGTTCATGACCGACGTCCATGCTCGCTGGTGCGCCCGCGTCCGGGATTTCGTCACTCGCGAGATTGAACCCAATCTCGCCGCGTGGGAGGCCAGCGGCACGTTCCCCGACTCGCTGTACGAGACCGCGGCGCGGGCCGGCTTGCTCGGCGTGGGCTTTCCGGAGCGCCTCGGGGGCAATACCGAGCATGCGGACCCCTACTTCCGCGTGATCTTTTCCGAGGAAATGCACCGGCCCGGAGCCGGCGTGGTGTTCGCGGACCTGGCGACGCACTGGATCGGGCTGCCGCCCGTCGTGCAGTTCGGCGCGCCCGACCTGCAGGAATCGATCGCGCGCCCCGTGCTGGCCGGCAAGAAACGCATTGCTTTCGCCGTTACCGAGCCGAGCGGCGGTTCCGATGCCGGCGCGCTGCGCACGAGCGCCGAGCGTCGCGACGGTCGCTGGCTCGTGAACGGCTCCAAGACGCTGATCTCCGGAGCATTGCGCGCGGATTACATCCTCACGGCCGTGCGCACCGGCGCGGCTGGAGCGGGCGGTATCTCGTTGCTGCTCATCGATGCTGCGAGCCCCGGCGTCGAACGACGCGTCGTGCCTGGCCTGCGCTGGTACAACTCGAGCATCGGCACAATCGAGTTCCGCGACGTGCAAGTGCCGCTGGACCGGTTGATCGGCCCCGAGAACAAGGGCTTCGCCGGCCTGGCCAAGCAGTTCAACATCGAGCGGTTGAGCGGTATTGCCGCGACGCTGGCCATGTCGCGCACCGCTCTGGCCGAAGCGATCGCCTGGGCGCAACAGCGCGAGGCCTTCGGCAAGAAGCTCGTCGAGCACCAGGCGCTGCGCCACAAGCTCGTCGACGCCGTGCGCAGCGTCCGCATCGCCTACGCATATCTCGACCAGTGCATCTGGCGGCTGCAGCAGGGCGACAGCGCGGTCGCCGATATCGCGATGCTCAAAGTGCAGGCGACGCGCACGCTCGAGCGTGTCGCACGCGAAGCAATGCACGTGCTCGGGCAGCACGGCTACGACGGCACCAACCGTGTCGAGCGCATCTATCGCGAGGCGCGCATCTTCGCGATCGGCGGCGGCACCGAGGAAATCCTCAACGACCTGGCCGCACGCCAGCTCGGCATCTGACTTGACGAGAGGAATCACGATGACCCAGTACAACGAAACCCTGAAAGAGATCATGGCGGCCGCATTGAAGCCGGACGTCGAGCGTTTCGTCGAGTTCCTGACCGACGACGTCGAGTATCACTTCCACGTCAGCAGCCCGCCGGTGCGCGGCAAAGACGGCGTGCGCCGCTTCATGGCGAAGTACGGCACGATCGCCGGCGATCCGTTGTGGCGCGTCGATCGCGTCGCCGAGGCCGACGGCTGCCTGTTCATCGAAGGCTACGAGGAATACACGGACAAGCGCACCGGCGAGCGCATCGCTCATCCGTACATGGGGATCATGGAATTCCGCGACGGCAAGATCGCCAAGTGGCGGGATTACTTCGAGATGAATCAGAAGAAGAAGTAGCTTCCGGCCGGGAGCGCGGAGAAGAGTAAGAGAGAAGAATATCTCTCGCCAGGATCGCCAAGACCGCCAAGGAAGAGAAGAGGGGTCGAGATCGGAAAGCAGAAGATTCTTTGTCTGCTTGGCGATCTTGGCGATCTTGGCGAGAGTATTTCTTCCTCTTACAGCTTCGCTCGCCGCACCTCGATGCCGGCAGCGACGCGGTCCCAGCAGTCCGCAGTGACGCCCTGCTGGCGGATCTCGACTTTGCGCACCTTGTTCGTCGGGGTTTTCGGCAGCGACTCCATGACGCGCACGTAGCGCGGCACCATGTAGTGCGGCATGCGCGGGATGAGGAAGTGCAGGAGCGCGGCTGGATCGATGGCTGAACCCGCAGTCGGAGCGAGTGCGACCAGCACTTCTTCCTCACCGTCCGGGCTCGGGACTCCGACGGCAGCCACCTCGGCGACGCCGGAGAATGCGAACACTTCCGCCTCGACTTCCATCGACGAAATGTTCTCGCCACGGCGGCGGATCGCGTCTTTGAGGCGATCGACGAAGAAGAAGTCACCGGCCTCGTTGCGATAGAGCAGGTCGCCCGTGTGAAACCAGCCGTTGCGCCACGCGCGTGCGTTCGCTTCCGGCTGATTGATGTAGCCGAGCGAGGTGGTCCACGGCAGGTCGTTGCGCACGATGAGCTCGCCGGTCACGCCCGGCGGACACTCGATGTCGTTCGCGTCGACGATGCGGCATTCGCAGCCGGTGCGCGGCCGGCCGCAGCTGCCAGGCTCGGTGACGTCGATGTCGGTAACGAGCGGCACCGACAGCTCCGTCATGTTGAAGCCCGAGCAATAGTGGAAATCGAAGCGGTGCGCGATTTCCATCGCCTGGCGCGACAGCGGCATCACTGCAAAGCGCAGCGTATTGTCTTTGTCATGCGGCGATTGCGGCAGCTTGGCGAGGAATGCCGGCATCGAGCCGATCAGGCCGCTGGTCGTGGTCGCGCCGAATCGATGCACGCGCTCCCAGAAACGCTCGGTGCTGAAACTTTCGCAGAGCACGGCCGAACAGCCCGCGATGAGCGTGCCGCTGATCGAGCCTACGCCGCCGATGTGAAACATCGGCAGCTCGATCAGCATGCAGTCGTCGGCCGTCATGTAGCCGTACTGAACGCGCGCGGCGGTATGAATCTGCAGATACGTGCACAGTACGCCTTTCGACGGACCCGTCGTGCCGGACGTGAAGATCAGCATCTGCGGATCCCAGCGCTCGACGATCGCGTCAGGCGCGCCGTCGTCGTCCTCGTCGAGCACTTCCGGTCCATACACCTTCAGCTCTTTGGCATCGATCCCCTGCAGGCGCTCGACCAGCCCGGCATGCGCGATCATGACCGTTGCGCCGGACGTCTCGATCGCGTGCTCGAGCAGCCGGCCGCGATACGCGATGTTGAGCGGCGCAAAGCAGGCGCCGACGAGATTGGCGCCGAACCACGCGCGCACCGCGTCCGGTCCGTTGGGCAGCCACACGAGCACCTTGTCGCCCGCCCGTACGCCGCGACGACGCAAGGCTGCAGCCGCGCGACGCGCTAACGAATAGGTCTGGCCGTAGCTCCAGCGCTTGCCGTCTTCGTACAGCAGGTATTCGCGATCGGGCGTCGAGGCAGCACGCGCCGCGAGCAGCGATGGCAGCACGCACTGCTCGCGACTCGGCATCGCGGGATCGAACCATTGCGGATGAGGGCCGGCCATCTGGGCGGTCACCGCGCCGTGCGGGCCGGACGTCTGCGCTCGACGTCCGTGGGCCGCAGCTCTTCGTGGCAGTGATCGCAGACGACAGCGCCGTCTGCCGTTTTTCCGCAGGATCGGTGCACCAGCTGCAACGGCGCCTTGCGACCGCGCAGCAGCCAGCGATCCGCCCACTGATGCAGCGTGAACGCCGGCAGATACAACTCGCGCCCGCGCTCCGTCAACCGATACTCGTAGCGGGGTGGACGATCCTGGTATTGGAAGCGCTCGAACACATGCGCCTGCACCAGCATGCGAAGGCGATCGGCAAGCGTATTGGTCGAGACGTTCAGCGCCGCCTGGATGTCAGCGAAGCGATGCAGGCCGAAGTAGCTCGATGCCTGCACCAGCGCGGCCCAGCGATCGCCGATGACGTCGATGACGTGGACCGTGCCCTCCTCGATCTCGCGCCACGAATTGGCGCCGACGTGCAGGCAGTGCTTCGGCAGACTCACCTGCCGCTCGTCGGGCTCGGCAACGATCTCGACGCGGATGCTGCGGATGTCGATGGGCTCGCGGCATGCACGGCAGATGAGCAACGGCAATGTTTTCTTGCCGCACGGCCGGTGCACCAGCTCCCGCGGTATTTCCGACTGACTGCCGCCATAGCGCCGTTCCCACAGCCAGTACATCAGCGCCGTCGGATAGAGGTCGGCGCCCATCCGCGTCAGGCGATATTCGTAGCGCGTCGGGCGCACCTGGTAGGGATGGCGATGCAGGATGCCTTCGTCGACGAGCGTCCGCAGCCGCGAGGTCAGCGTCGCGCGATTCGCGCCGGTCGCGGCCACCAGCTCCTCGAAGCGGCGCGCACCGAGGAAAATCTCGCGCAGCATGAGCGCAGACCAGCGATCGCCGAGCGCTTCGAACGCCATGGCCACCTGGCTGCTGCGCAGAATCGCGCCGGCGCGCTCCGGCCCGACGCGCGCAGCGATGCCGGCGATGCCTTCGTGGGCCTTGGATTGCTTGTTGGCGAGGTGCTTCACGGTCCGTCGCGAACTATAAGCCGAAACGCAGAACAGATTCAGACAGGATGGACGGGATACTGAGACGGAGAAGAAAGAGACTGTCATGGGCTGTCCCCTCGTCTCACATCCTGTTCATCCTGTTCATCCTGTCCAGTCTTCTTCTTCCGGTTATTTCGGAACGCGGGCGCTGTTCTCGTTGATGACGAGCCAGGCGCCGCCGATCTTGCGGAACACCTGGCTCGTGCAGCCGGCGACATTCTCGCGCGGCGTGTTGTGCGTCCACGTGTACAGCGCGATGCCAAGATCGTCGGCGAGCATCTGTACTTCGATGTCGAAGAGCGCCGTGATACCCATGGCGCCCTTCGGGTAGTCGGCGCCGTAGATCTGGTTCATCGACGACCAGCCCTTGTACCAGACACCTTTCATCGACCAGCGCATGTCGTCGCTCTTCCAGTAGTGCGTCATGTAGCTCTTCTGGTCTTCGCGATTCCACTGGTCGAACATCGTCGCCAGCGTCTGCCGGATCTCCTGCTCTGCGTTTACCATGTCGCCGTGCCTCAGAACGAGTAGCTGAAGTCGACGCCGTAAGTGCGCGGCGGGCCCCACACCTCCACCAGGTCGCCGAGGAACGGCAGGCCGAGCTGCGAATACAGCTCGTCCGTGAGGTTCTTGCCCCACAGCGTCACCGCCCAGTTCGCGGACGACGATTGCAGCCGGACCGACGCGTCGAGCAAGCCGTAGCCGGGCTCGAAGCTGACGTTGTCCGGACCCCAGTAGAGCTTGCTCTGGTGCGTGTAGTTGACGCGCGCCTCCAGTGCATCCGGCCAGTTCGGCAGGTCGGCCGAATACGCCACGCCGAGGTTGTACTTGAACTTCGGCGTGCGCTGCATCGTCTTGCCGTCGTAGATGTGGCCGGCGAGATCGTCGTAGTCCTGGTATTTCGGATCGAGCGCAGTGAAGGCCGCGTTCAGCGTGAGGCCGTCGGTCGCGGCTGCCGCGACTTCGAACTCGACGCCGCGGATGCGTGCGCTACCCGCGTTCGACGTGATCAGACACAGGCAGGTGAGATCCGTGCGCTGCGCCTGCAGATCCTTGTAGTCCATCTCGAACACCGCGGTGTTCACGCGCAGGCGCTGCGAGAACAGATCGGACTTCAAGCCGATTTCGTAGTTCGTGACCTTCTCGGGATCGAACGAGATCAACGCCGCTTCCGGCGTCGGCGGAATGAAGTCCCAGCCGCCGCCCTTGTAGCCTTGCGCGATGCTCGCGTAGACCAGCGCCGAGTCGTTGAACCGATACTCGACGTTGCCCTGCCCGGTGACGGCGTCCCACGAATCGCCGTAGCTGACGTTCCAGTGCGTACCGGCCGGTCCGCGCAATGGCGTCACGCATGCACCGTCGCCGCCGTCATCGAGACACGTCACGTCCTTGGTGCCGGACTTGTCGTCGTTCAGATAACGCACGCCGCCGGTCACTTTCCAGCCGTTGCCGAAGTTGTAGCCGAGCTGACCGAACGCAGCTGCGGTCTCGATCTTCGCCGCAGCGTCATAGAAGCTGTGGCCGCTGAACACGGCGAGCGCGGTCGCATGCGCGTCGTGCTGGTACGGTCGCTTGATGTCGTCGTTCTGGTAGTACGCACCGACCAGCCATTCGAGCGGCGAGTCCGAGCTGGACGTGAGCCGCAGCTCCTGGCTGAAAGTCTTCGGCGTCTCGGTCTGGAACACGAACGTGTCGACGATCGACGGCGGGCTGTCGAAGCCGATCTGGTTGTAGCCCCATTCGGCCTTGGAATCGCGATACGCGGTGATCGAAGTCAGCGTCGCGTTCTGCAACGCGTCCCAGTCGACGCGGAAGCTCGCGCCAATCGAACGCCGCTTCACGTACTCCGCCTCCGGGCTCATGTCCTGCCGGTCGCGCAGACCGTTGGCGGCGCGGAATGCGCCGAGCGAGCCGATGCCGGGGATCGCCGGATCGTCGATGGCGGCGCGGATCGTGCCGTTGCTCTCGTCGTGTCCGTACTCGATCGACAATAACGCCCGCAGCTCATCATCGGGATGACCGAACTGCAGCTGCCCGCGCGCCTGGTACGACTGCAGGTCGTCGAGGTCGCGATTCAGCAGCACGTTGCGGTTGTAGCCCGAGCGATCGCGCACCTGGAACGCGAAGCGCGCGGCCACGTTCTCGGACAGGCCGCCGGTCAGGTGACCGTTCGCCATGAAGCTGTCGTAGTTGCCGTAGGAAACCGTCGCGGAACCGCCGGGGGTCCAGCTCGGCTTCGCGGTGATGACACTGAGCGCACCGCCGACGACGTTCTTGCCGAGCAGCACGCCTTGCGGGCCGCGGATGACCTCGATGCGATCGAGGTCGAAGAAGTCGGTGAACGCCGAGCCCATGCGGGACACGTACACCTCGTCGACGAACAGACCGACGGAGGGCTCCGCGGACGCGTCGTTGAGTTTCACGCTGACGATGCCGCGGATGTTCAACTGCTGCGAGACTGCAGAGTCCTGCGTCATGTTGACCCACGGTACGCTCGCGGCGAGCGTGTACAGATCGGTGACGCGATTGGCCTCGAGCGCATCGGCGCCGACGGCGCTGATCGCAATCGGCACGTCCTGCAGGCGCTCTTCGCGCTTCTGTGCAGTGACGACGACTTCCTCGAGAGTGGGCGCGGCAGCGCCGGTGTCCGTACCTTCGGCGCCGAATGCTGTGGCGGCCGGTAAACCTGCGAGACTGGCCCAGGCGATGACGCCGAGCCGATGGCCCAGAACGGACATGACGGATCCCCCTCGATCGTTTGGCCCGATCCATTTGTAACTTGCGAAACTAGACTCGTCAAGTTAAGGATCTGGCCATTGCTGCGACTTCAGCCACTACGCAGCCTATTACCCGAGTCGCTGCTGGTGCTTATATACTTGCCAGAACGAACTGATGGCCGCACCGCGGGGGGATAGACCATGGCCGTTGATCCGCAGCGACTGCTGGAGCTGGCGCTTGCCGAGCACGAATGCGCCTGGACCCAGCGCGACTGCCAGCTCTACGCGCTGGCGACCGGCTTCGGCCAGGACCCGCTCGACGAGCCGGAGCTGCGCTATCTGCTGGAAGGCCCGGCATTTCTCGTCAGTCCCACCGCAGCGATCACGCTGTACTACGACGACCGCTGGATGCGGGAGAGCGGCGTGAACCTGGCGATGTCGCTGCACGGCGAGCAACGCAATATCTTCTACCGGCCGATCCCGCCCGACGGTCGCGGTCGCGTCTCTTCGCGCATCACCGGGATCTACGACAAGGGCCCGGGGCGCGGCTTGCTCGTCGTGTGCGAGCAAGTCTTACGCGATGCGGCCAGCGGCGAGCCGATCGCCACCAACATCATCACCAACTTCGCGCGAGCGGATGGCGGCATCGGCTTCTCCAGCGGCACTGCGCCGGCGCCGCACGCGATGCCGACACGTCCGGCCGACGCGGTCGTCGAAATGACCACCCGGCCTGAGCAGGCCCTCGCCTATCGGCTGTGCGGCGATCGCAATCCGCTGCATGCGGATCCGGCGACCGCGCGCGCCGCTGGATTCACGCGCCCGATCCTGCACGGCATGTGTACGTATGGCTTTGCTGCTCGCGCGATCCTGCGCGTCGCGTGTGCGTACGATCCGCGGCGTCTGAAAGGGTTCGGCGCGCGCATCAGCTCTCCGGTCTATCCCGGCGACGTGCTGCGGACCGAGATCTGGCAGGATGGCGACGTGGTGTCCTTCCGAACGACCGTACCCGCACGTGACAACGTCGTGGTGATCAACAACGGACGCGCCGATGTCGTCACCGGCGCTTGAGCAGCCGGCACCTGCAGCCCTGCCCGAGGAGAGACCCTGGGTCAATCCGCTGTACGCGTGGTTCGTGGTCCTCGTGCTCACGCTGGCGTACACCTGCTCGTTCATCGACCGGCAGATCCTGACGCTGCTGATCGAGCCGATTCGCCGCGATCTGCACATCAGCGATACCGGCGTGAGCCTGCTCGGCAGCCTGGCGTTTTCGATCTTCTACACCACGCTCGGAATTCCAATCGCGCGGCTCGCGGATCGGGCCCATCGTCGCAACCTCATGGCGGCAGGGCTCGCGTTCTGGAGCTTGATGACCGCCGCCGGCGGACTGGCGCGCGGCTTCTGGAGCCTGTTCGCCGCGCGAGTCGGCGTCGGCGTCGGCGAGGCCGCGCTGTCTCCTGCCGCATTCTCGCTGCTGTCCGATTACTTTCCGCCGCGCAGAGTCGCGCTGGCAGTCAGCGTGTACTCGATGGGCTTGTACTTCGGCGCCGGACTGGCGTTGATGATCGGCGCATCGGTCGTTGCCGCGGTCTCGAACGCGCCGATGTACGAGCTGCCGCTCGTCGGCGAGGTGTTCCCGTGGCAGCTCACGTTCTTCATTGTCGCGTCACTCGGTCTGCCGGTGTTGCTGCTGATGTTCCTGATTCGTGAGCCGATGCGCCGCGCGCATGCACGCAGGCCCGCAGCAATGGATGCTGCGGCCAGCAGCTGGCGTGCGTTGCGCGAGTTCATGGGCCAGAACGTCCGCACGCTCGTCTGTCACATCTCGGCCTTCACGCTCTTCGGAGTCGGGATCAACTGCTACCTGTTCTGGGGACCGTCGATGATGATCCGCACGCATGGCTGGGACACGCCGCGCGCGGGCCACACGATCGGAGCAATGCTGTTCTTCCTCGGCACGGCCGGCGTCTTCTGCGGCGGCTGGGTCGCTGGTTGGCTGGCCGCGAAGGGACGGCGCGATGCCATTCTGCGCGCCGCGTTCTTCGGCATGCTGTGCGGCATTCCATTCCTGCTCGTGACGCCGCTGCTGCCCGACGCGCAGCTCGCGACGATCACGCTCGGCGTGGGGGTGTTCTTCATGGCGTATCCGCAAGGCCTGCCCGCGGCCGCGCTGCAGGTGATCACGCCCAATCCGCTGCGCGCGCAGATGACCGCGATCTATTTCTTCATCGGCAATCTCATTGCCAGCGGCCTGGGTCCGACCATCCCCGCGCTGCTCAACGACTATGTTTTCCGCGATCCCGCGCAACTGCGCTACTCGCTCTTCATCGTCGAAGTGGCCGTGCTGCCGGCAAGCGTGCTGTTCCTGTATTTCGGCCTGAAGCCGTACGCTGCGAGCGTCGAGCGCGCGGAATGACGCGGGCGTTCGTATTCGTCCCGCCCAGGAACCCGCAACCGCTGGGTCAGATGCTCGATGTGCAGGCCGCACGCGATCCGCAGCGGCCGGCGCTGACTTGCGGATCGACGACACTATCGCGCAATGAGCTGGCATTTCGCTCGCGCGCACGCGCGCATGCACTGCGAAAGGCGGGTGTTCAGGAGGGCGACTTCGTCGCGCTCGCGTTACCGACCGGCACCGCCGTGCTCGAATTTGCGTTCGGTTGCTGGATGCTTGGCGCTACGCCGACACCGTTGTCGCATCGGCTGCCGCCGCTCGAATTGCAGGCGATGCTCGATGTGCTGAAGCCGCGGCTCGCCGTCGTCGATGAGCATTCGTACTTCGACGAATCGGATGCAGACACACCGCTCCCGCCGCGGATCTCACAGCACGTCAAAGCGATCGCCAGCGGCGGCAGCACCGGACGTCCGAAGATCATCGTCGATCACACGCGAGCGGTGCTCGATCCCGATGCGCCGTCGGTCGGCATGCAGGCAACGGATACCGTTGTCGTTCCCGGTCCGATGTATCACTCCGCGCCGTTCGGCCTCGCGTACCAGGCGCTCGGGTGGGGCTGTCACGTCGTGATCATGCCGCGCTTCGACGCGGCCGAAACGCTGCGGCTCGTTGCAGCACATCGCGCGCAGTGGCTATACCAGGTGCCGACGATGATGCATCGGATCTGGAGTCTGGAGGCTGCGCGCGCCAGTTACGACGTCTCGTCGCTCGAGATGGTGTGTCACATCGCCGCCGCGTGTCCGCCGTGGCTCAAGGAAAAATGGATCGAGTGGCTCGGCCCCGATCGCCTGTGGGAGGTCTACTCCGGTACCGAGGCGATCGGCGCGACGCTCATCGGCGGCCGCGAGTGGCTGGAACACCGTGGCTCGGTCGGACGGCTCGCGCCGGGCGCGAGCGTGCGGATTCTGGACCAGGCCGGCAACGAGGTAGCGCCGGGCGAAGTCGGGGAGATCTATTTCCGCCCGGCCGGCGGCCCCGGCGCGACGTATCACTATCTTGGTGCGGAACCGCGGGCGCGCGGCGAGTGGGAAACGTTCGGCGATCTCGGCCGTCTCGATCCCGACGGCTATCTGTATCTCGCGGATCGCCGCACCGATCTCATCATCAGCGGCGGCGCGAACATCTATCCCGCCGAGATCGAAGCCGCCGTCGACGCGTTTCCGGGCGTACTCGCGAGCGTAGCGATCGGTCTGCCGGACGAAGATCTCGGGCAGCGCGTGCACGCGATCATCGAGGTGCGCCCTGATACGACCGTCGATATCGACGCGCTGCGCGCTTTCCTGGCGCAGCGGCTCGTGACATACAAGCTGCCGCGAAGCTTCGAAACGACGTTCGAGCGATTGCGCGACGACTCCGGCAAGGTGCGTCGCAACGCGCTGCGGGAAGCTAGACTTCGGAAGTGACGACGAGCTTGCCGAGCGCGCGACGCGCCGCGACTTCAGCGATCGCACGTCCGCCTTCGGCCAGCGGATAGCGCGCAGACACATACGGCTGAATCGCACCGCGCGCATACAGATCGAACAGCTCGCGCGTCTCTTCCTGCACGCCCTGCGGATCGCGTTGCGCGTGCGCGCCGAACAGCGCGCCCTGGATGTCGCACTGCTTGAGCAACGGCAGGTTCAGCGGAATCTTCGGAATCGAGCCGGCCGCGAAACCGATGACGAGATAGCGACCGCCCCAGGCGATCGAACGCAACGCCGGCTCGGCGTAGACGTCCCCGACCGGATCGAGCACGACGTCGACGCCCTGCGGCCCGATCTGGTCCTTGAAGAACTGCGACAGCGCCTTGCCATCGCGCGCCGCTTCGCCGGTCGGATACACGAAGCCCGAAGCCGCGCCGCGCGACAACGCGAGATCCAGTTTTTCCTGCGTCGAGACCGCAGCGATGACGCGAGCGCCGGTCGCACGACCGAGCTCGACGGCTGCGAGCCCGATTCCGCCTGCCGCTCCGAGCACGAGCAGCGATTCGCCGGACTTGAGTCGCGCGCGCCGGCTCAGTGCGTAGTGAACGGTGCCGTACGTCGCCATCAGCGTTGCCGCATGCTCGAAGCTCATCGAATCAGGCAAGCGTGTACACGCCGTCGCGGCAGCTTTGACGAGCTGTGCCATGCCATTCCAACCCGGCATCGCCAGCACGCGATCGCCCGCCTTCAGGTCACGCACGCCTTCGCCCACCATGCTCACGATGCCGGCGATCTCGCCACCCGGCGCGAACGGACGCGGTGGACGGATCTGATACTGATCGGCGATCAGCAGCGCGTCGGGAAAATTCACGCCGCACGCTCGCATCGCGACGACCACTTCGCCCGTGCCCGGCAGCGGATCGGGCGCATCCTGCAGCGTCAGTGTTTCCGGTCCGCCGGGCCGCGTGCTGAGCAATGCCTTCATGTACCGTTGCCGGGCGCAATGCCCGCCTCCGCGGCTGCCGTCTGCAGAAATCGCAGTCCGGGTCCGCCCTGCTGTTCGCTGTGAATCGCGCCCGCAAGATCGGCGATCTCCCCGAAGCGCGCGGCGATCGCTTCCGGCGTGCGCTCGCCTTCGCGCAGGTACGCACCCTGCGTTTCCTGGATGACGATGCGGGAATAGCCGCCGGCGATCGCAGCGAGAATCGTGCGACGCGGCGCCTCTTCGCTGACGAGAAACACGGCCGCGGCGCTGACCGACTCCGGCGTCATCAGCGCCAGCGCCGCTTCGGGCATCAATCCTTGCGTCATGCGCGTCGCGGCCGACGGGCACAAGGCGTTGACGCGGATGCCGTACTTCTCGCCTTCGATCTGCAGCACGTTCATCAGGCCGATCAACCCGGTCTTGGCCGCGCCGTAATTGGCCTGCCCGAAGTTGCCGTAGATTCCCGAGGTCGACGTCGTCATGAGAATCCGCCCGTAGTTCGCCGTCCGCATGTGCGGCCACACCGCATGGCTGCACACCGCGGAGCCGAACAGGTGCACGTCGAGCACTTTGCGGAAATCCTCGAGCGAGCCCTTGGCAAAGCTGGCGTCGCGCAGGATGCCGGCGTTGTTGACGAGGATGTCCACTCGCCCCCAGCGCTCCATCGTGCGCGCGACCATATCCGCCACCTGGGTCGCGTTGGCGACGTCGGCGCCGTGCGAAATTGCCTCACCGCCGGCGCTCACGATCTCACTCACCACGCGTTGCGCCGGCTCCGAGGATCCGCCTGCACCGTGGACATCGCCGCCGAAGTCGTTGACCACGACCCGGGCGCCTCGCGCTGCCAACGCGAGCGCGTGCGACCGGCCGAGGCCGGCGCCCGCACCGGTGACGATGGCGACGCGGCCGTCGAACCGTATACTCATAGCTGCGGCCGCCCTGTCAGTCTCATATCGCAAGTAACTAACCGCAAAGCAGGGCGGATGTCAACGCGGAGCAAGGGTCATCATGAGCTGGGAACGCGAACTCGAAGAGCTGCGGCAACGCCAGGCGCTCGCGCAACGGATGGGCGGCGAAGAGAAAGTCGCACGCCAGCGCGCCGCCGGTCGCCTCACCGTGCGCGAGCGCATCGATGCGCTGCTCGACGCCGGCAGCTTTCACGAGCTCGGCTCCATCACCGGCGTCGCGACTCAGGACGAAGACGGCGCGATCACCGGACTCACGCCGACCAACTTCGTATTCGGGCGCGGCACCATCGAAAGCCGGCGCGTCGTCGTCGCCGGCGACGACTTCACGGTGCGCGGCGGCGCGTCGGATGCGTCGATCGCCGAGAAGCAGGTCGCGGCCGAGCAAATGGCGCACGAGTTGCGCATGCCGATCGTGCGGCTCATCGAAGGCAGCGGCGGCGGCGGATCGGTGAAGTCGCTCGAAACGCTCGGCTACACGTACGTCCCGTACCTGCCGGGCTGGGACCACATGGTGAGCAATCTCGCGACCGTGCCGGTCGTGAGCCTCGGTCTCGGGCCGATTGCGGGCTTCGGCGCTGCAAAAGTTGTACAGAGTCACTACTCGCTGCTGGTGCGGGGCACTGCGCAGATGTTCGTCGCGGGTCCGCCGGTCGTCGCAGCCGCGGGACAGAAGGTGTCGAAGGAAGAGCTCGGCAGCAGCCGCATCCACGCGTCGAACGGCGCGGTCGACGACGAAGTCGCGAGCGAACAGGAAGCCTTCGCGCGTACGCGACGTTTCCTGTCGTATCTGCCCTCCTCCGTGCACGAGCTGCCGCCGCGAGCCACAAATACCGACGATCCCGCGCGTCGCGAGGAATCTCTGCTGTCGGCGGTGCCGCGCGATCGGCGCGAGGTGTATCGGATGCGGCCGATCCTCGAAGCGGTCGTCGACACCGGTTCGTTCTTCGAAATCGGCGCGCGCCACGGGCGCTCGATCATCACCGGTCTGGCACGGCTCGACGGCTGGCCGGTCGCATTGATCGCGAGCGATCCGTTCGTGATCGGCGGACTGTGGACCGCCGCGAGCTCGGCGAAGCTCGAACGCTTCGTCTCGTTCGCGGAGACGTTCCATCTGCCGGTCGTGCACTTCGTCGACAACCCGGGCTTCATGATCGGCAAGCAGGCCGAGCAGGAAGGCACGATTCGCGCCGGCGTGCGCGCACTCACCGCCGTCTACCAGGCGCGCGTGCCGTGGTGCACGATCATCATCCGCAAGGTGTTCGGCGTCGCGGGTGCGGGACACCAGAATCACACGCGGTTCCACTATCGCTATGCGTGGCCCTCGGCGGATTGGGGCTCGCTGCCTATCGAGGGCGGCATCGAAGCAGCGTACCGAGCAGAGCTGGACGCCGCGCCCGATCGCGAAGCGTTGCTGGCAGAAATCAGTGCCCGCCTCAATCGCATGCGCTCGCCCTTCCGCTCGGCCGAGCGCTTTCAGATCGAAGAAATCATCGACCCGCGCGACACTCGCCGCTTGTTGTGCGAATTCGTGTCGATAGCCGCGCCGCTGCGAGAGCCGGGACCGGTCGCGTTCGCCTATCGCCCGTAGAGATAGAGAGAAATCTCGCCAAGATCGCCAAGGCCGGAAAAGAGCTCTCACTCCGGACTTCCGATCTCGGCATTCTTTTACTTCTTCTTGGCGTCTTGGCGTCTTGGCGAGAGATATTTCTTCGTATCGTCCACCGCCCGCAACACAATGGCAGTGGCCAGGCATCGAGCTGCCGAGAATCGAAGCAGCCTCCGCAACTTTGCGATTGTCTTACACGACCGCTTGTGTATTCAGAGGTGGCAGTGCAGCAGGTGGTTTGCGGAGACAGAGCAAGAGACCGGAATATCTCTCGCCAAGACGCCAAGGTCGGAAAAGAGAGTCTTGAATCCGAACTATTCAGACTCCGGCCTTGGCGATCCTGGCGATCTTGGCGAGAGCTGTTCTTACCTTCTAATCGCGCGCGCCGAAGTGCTCGACGGCCAGTTGCCAGGCGTAGTCGGCAGTCGGCTCGGCCATCGCGCCGAAGATTTCGGCATCGCGATTCACGGCTGTGCCGGCTGCAGCTCGCGCACCCACGCCATGATTGATCACAGCGGTGCGATAGCAGTTGAAGATGATCAGCGAAGTCAGCAGCGCCCCCGACGGCGCAGGACGTCCTGACGCTTCCGAGTACAACGCGAGCATCTCTGCCATCGAAGGAATGCCGAGCGCCGCCAGGTCGCGGCTCGGGAAATCGCCTTGCGGATTCTGCGGCATCGCCGGCAAGTACCACGGCTGCACGAGGTAGACTGCATCGGCAACAGGATTGCCGAGCGTCGACAGCTCCCAGTCGAGCACGGCGACGATGCGCGATTCGCGCGGATGCAGGATGGAATTGCCGATGCGAAAGTCGCCGTGCACCAGGCACGTGTCGTCGGGCAGGTCGAGATGCGCCGGCAACCAGTTCGCCAGGCGTTCCAGCGACTTCACCCGGCACCACGTGGTCTGCGCTGCATACACCTTCGCCATCGTCGAGAGCTGCCGCTGCACGAACGAGCCGGCGCGACCGAACGTACTGAGTCCGACGGCCCGCCAATCGACGCGGTGCAGCTTGCCGCAGGTGCGCGCAAGATCGACGAAAGCCTCGCGGCGTTGGACAGGGGTCAGGCCCGCGCACTCGGCGTTCTCGAAGACGCGGCCTTCGACGTAGTCCATCACGTAGAAAATTCCGCCGAGGACTGCCGTGTCCTCGCACAGCACGTGCACTCGTGGCGCGGGCACGTCCGTCGACTGCAGCGCGCGCAGCACCTGGAACTCGCGGTCGATCGGAAAGAGGTAGGCCGGCCAGTTGCCCGGTGGCCGCCGGCGCACCACCCAACGCTGGCCGCCCGACTCCAGCAGGTAAGTAGGCGTTGATTGGCCGCCCGAGATCAACGTCAGGCGCGGCTCGCCCGCATATTCGTCTAGGCGGCCGCGCAGCCAGCGGTCGAGCGCTGCGGCATCTATGCGGGAGTAGTCGATAGCTGCTTGCGTATTAAGACTCACTCGGGGATGCTAGTCGCAGTCACCGCAGCGGCGCAACCCCGGAGCGAGCCATGGCCGTCGTCGACTTCGTCGTCCGCGACTACATCGCGACCATTACGATCAATCGTCCCGAAGCCCGCAACGCCATGAGCCCGGAAGTGATGGTGCGGCTCGACGACGCCTGGCGCGAAGTGCGCGACTCTGCCGCCATCCGCGCGGCGATCCTCACCGGCACGGGCTCACAGGCCTTCTGCTCGGGCGCGGATCTCGCGCTGTCGGCGCCGCTGGTCACGGGCGCGCGACAGCCCGAGAACGAATGGGACACGCGTTTCCTGCAACTGATTCGCGGCAGCGAAGGCCTGTTCCTGATCTCGCGGGACACCGTGAAGCCCGTGATCGCGGCGATCAACGGTCACGCGATTGCCGGCGGCATGGAGCTGGTGATGGGCACCGACATTCGCGTCGCAGTACCGGGTGCGAAGTTCGGACTGCAGGAGGTGAAGTGGGCGCTGTTTCCTGCCGGCGCTTCGACCGTGCGGCTGCCGCGGCAGATGCCGCGGGCTAAAGCCATTGAATTGCTGTTGACCGGCGACCTCATCGAAGCCGAGGAAGCGCTGCGACTCGGATTTCTCAACTACGTCGTTCCGCCCGAGAAGCTGCTGGATCGCTGCCTCGAGATCGCCGGGAAGATCGTAGCGAACGGACCGGTCGCCGTGAGCCGCATTCGGCGATCGGTCCTCGGGTGCGACGGGCGCCCGGAAGCCGAAGCGCTCGCCCTCGAGAAGATGCATGCGCAGGCTGTCGTCACAACCGAAGATGCTGTCGAAGGGCCGCGCGCGTTCATGGAGAAACGCAAGCCAGTCTTCAAGGGACGCTGAAGAGCGGAGGGTCGCTCCGCTCCGGGTCCTCAGCGGGCGGCCGATTGCTCCGCAGCAGGAACCGCGGCGTCCGCGGTTCGCACCCTGATCAGCTTGCCATTCATTGCCATCACCGCGCGATCACGATCGACGGTGCAGGTGGCCTTCGCCAACTGCTTGCCGCTGCTCGTGCCCGTAGCGGTGAGAACGATCTTGTATTCCCGCCCGAGCGCGCGCGGCGTCGGTCCCGACTTGAAGATGCGGACGGGCTGGTCCTTCGGCAAGCTCGCCGCGACGAACGTCTGGATGCAGGCATCCATCGTTGCAGCGTCATCGGCGCTCGCGGCGAGCGGTGCCGTCAGCAGCGTGATCGCGGCGATAGCGTGTGCAAGACGATTGATGAGCACAGTCATGATGTCGATCCTCAGCGGCTGCGAAAAATCGCGCAGCCAATCTACGAACAACATGCCCACGCGACAAACGACAAGAATTCATGCTGGGATCGACTGACCTCACGCGACTGTGAACTGCTCCACGAGCCACCTCGTGAGCGCACCAACATCGGGCCGCGGTGCATCCTCCTTGCGCACGATCAGTGCATAGCTCTCGCCGGTCTCGAGCTCGATGTCGAACAGCTTCGCGAGCGATCCGCGGGCGAATCGCTCCGCGCTCAGCGGCGTGGATACCAGCGCCACGCCGACGCCGCGCTCGGCCGCGTGAACTGCTGCATGCATCGTATCGACGCGCACCAGAGTGCGAGGTCGAAGCTCGACGCCGATCGTCTGAGCCCAGCGCTGCCAGCCGTCGCGGCGCGCCTCGTGCACGATGAGCGTGTGCCGCTGCAGATCGTCGACGCTGTCTATCGGCATGCGCAGGAGCAAGGATGGAGAACAGGCCGCAACGAATGTTTGCGAGAACAGAGTGCGGCAGTCGTGCAGTTCGTCGCAACCGCCGCCGACCAGGATGGACACATCCGAATCGGCCGGATGAGCCTGCAGCAGCGTCGCGCCCGTGCTGATGTGAATGTCGAGGTCCGGCTGCGCTTCGAGGAACGACGTGAGTCGCGGCAGCAGCAGCTCCGTCGCGAAGAAGGGCGGGACGCGCAAGCGCAGCACTTCGCGCGCATAGCGATTGCGAATCTGCTCCGTCACTGTCTCGAGCCGCGCGAACACCGAGTCCATGTGTTGCAAATAGCGACGTCCCGCTTCGGTCAGCGTGAGCGAATGCGGGCCGCGCTCGAATAGCAGGACGCCGAGCTGTTGCTCGAGCGCGCGGATCTGATGGCTGACGGCCGAAGGCGTGACGAACAGCTCATCGGCGGCCGCCTTGAAGCTCTGGCGAGCGGCCGCGACTTGAAACGTCTTCAGAAATTTCAGAGACGGCAGGCGCACGATTACAGTCAGCAAGTCCCGTGCCGGACCGCTCGACGGCAACCCGTTGTTTTACCGTCACCCGGGCAGCGATCGTGCCCCATCCGCAGGCATGTCGGCTCTACTGCCCGCGTGCGGTGCGCGCTTTGCCTCAGTTTGCAGTAGCGCGCTGTTCGGTGAGCGCCTTCGTGGGCGTCAGGTCGAGATATTCCCGCAGCGAAGTCACGCGACCGTCCTTCACCTTGCAGATCACGCACGCCGGCATCGCAAAGTCCGCGCCCGAAGGAAGCTTGCCGCGCAGGACATGCTCCTGGATGTAGCCGTCCGGCAGCTCGACCAGACTGACGACGTCGTAGTTGATGCTGCTCATGCGCTTGTGGATCCAGTACATGCCGCGCATGTTCTCGTCGAGCGTCTGATACTTGTCGTCGAAGTTGTGCCAGATGCGCGCGTCGGGCGCGTAGATCTGGCGAATAGTCGCCTCGTCCTTTTCGTTCAGCGCGCGCACGAAACGCCGCGCGAGCTCGAGCGTGCTCGAATTCGACATCGATACTCCCCTACCCTGTTTGTAACTTGCCCCGACGCACGGTTACGCCGTGCGCCTCCCGGTCCCAAGTGTCTGCAGTGATGCCTTCGCTACGCAAGCGATGCTTCTCGACCTTCGCCGTCGGCGTCTTTGGCAGCTCGGCAACCGTGCGGATGTATCGCGGCAGCATGTAAGCCGCGACGCGCGGCTCCATGAAGCGCAGCAGCTCGACTGGATCCACGCAACGGCCGGCGACCGGCGCGACGACGAGCATCACTTCATCCTCGCCCAGCTCGCTCGGCACCGGAATCGCCGCGGCCTCGCGCACATCCGGATGCTCGCCCGCCTCCGACTCTACTTCGAACGACGAGATGTTCTCGCCGCGGTGGCGAATCGCGTCCTTCATGCGATCGACGAAAAAGAAGTTGCCCTGCTCGTCGCGGCGAAACGCGTCACCGGTGTGAAACCAGCCGTTGCGCCACGCTCGCACCGTCGCTTCCGGACTCTTGTAGTAGCCCTGCGTGATCTCCCAGGGCCGCGAGGTGCGCAGGATCAGCTCGCCGACAGTTCCGGGTGCGACCTCCATATCGTTCTCGTCGACGATGCGGCACTCGACGCCGGGCCGTGCGCGTCCGCACGTCCCCAGCACCGGTGGATTCGCCGGCGAGCGGATCGGCGTCGCCAGCTCGGTCATGTTGAACGCAGTGTGCATCTCGATGCCGAAGCGCTGCGCCGCTGCAAGCGAATCCTGGTTCCAGGGCACAGTGATCACTGCGCGCAACGGATGGTCGCGATCGCGCGCGCCCGGTGGCTGGTTCAGCAGGAACCGCGTCATCGCACCAACCAGGCAACAGCCGGTGATGTTGAATCGCCGCACCGTGTCCCAGAACGATTCCGGCTTGAAGCCGTCGTACAGCACGCACGTGCCGCCCTTGATGAGTCGATCCATCACGGCGCCGACGCCGCTGACGTGGAACAGCGGCAGGTTCGCCAGCAGCCGGTCGTCCTGGCCGAAATAATCCATCGCCATCGCGCCGCCGGCCCACGCCTGGATGTACGTGCACACGACGGCCTTCGACGGACCGGTCGTGCCCGATGTGAGGATGATGTAGTTCGCATCCCACGGCTGCACGGGCTGCTCCGCTTCAGCGGAACCGGGTTGCTCCAGCACATCGAACGCATGCATTCGCGGTCCCGCAATCGGCGGCGGCGGACCATCAGCGCAGACGATGTGGTCGAGCAACGATGCAGATTCTGCTTCGAGCCGTGGCAGCAGGCTCGCGTGTCCGATCATCACTTTCGCATCGCAGAGCGCGACGGCGTGCCTCAGGATCGCTCCGCGATACGCCGTGTTGAGCGGCACGTACACCGCACCGAGCAGGTTCGCGCCGAACCAGCCGACAATCGCTGCGCGATCGTTCGGCCTCCACGATAGGACGTGCGAGCCGCGTTCGACGCCGAGCTCGCGCAGCCCGGCCGCGGCACTCAGCGCCCGGGTTCGCATTTCCGCGAACGTCCAGGCAGTCCCGTCGCTGAACTCGAGAAAGTTCCGCTGCGGCTGCTCGCGCGCCCAGCGCTCGAGCAACGGCCCGACGACACAGGTCTCGCGACGCGGAATGTCCGCAGCAGCAGTCATCGAGTTAAGATTTCACAGCAAGTCTCGTAATGCAAGCTAGACGCACGGGAACTGCTGGACGCCAGCCGCAGCCGCTGGGACACCCGGGACTTTCGAGCGCAGCTTGCGCCGCGGAATGCACCGCGTCTCGCTTGAAGTGAGGCGCGGCCGGGGCGACACTGCCCGGCATGAGCGACCTACCCGCCGATTCGTTACCCAAGGGCATGCAGCTGACGCCCTTCGACCCGAACTTTCGCGATCACCCGTACGAGGTGCTCAAGTCCGTGCGCGAGCGCGCGCCGGTGATGCACGACGACCAATTCAATCGCTGGTACGTCACACGCTTCGACGACGTGCGGCAGATCCTGCGCGACAAGGACATGAGCGCCGACCCGCGCAAGGCCAACCCCAACTCGTTCGTTGCGAAAATCGCCGCGATGGGCGGAACGTTGAACAGCTCCGCCCCGCAATCGATGTTGTTCATGGACGATCCGGACCACCGCCGCCTGCGCGGCCTGGTCAACAAGGCATTTACGCTCAAAGCAGTCGAAGCGCTGCGGCCGCGGGTGCGCGACATCGCAACAGAGCTGCTCGCGAAGATCGATACCGATGAGTTCGACCTGATGTCTTCGTTCGCCAGCGTGCTACCGGTCATCGTCATCGCGGAAATGCTCGGCATCGACCCGGCCGACCGCGGTTCCTTCCGGCACTGGTCCGAAGTCAGCGTGGCAGCGTTCTTCAATCCGTTCCGCACCCCGCAGCAGGGCGAAGCCGCAGCGCAAGCGCAGCAGGAGCTGGACGCCTATTTCCAGCGAATGATCGCGCTGCGCCGCGCCGAAGCGCGCGATGACCTGATCAGCGACATGGTGCACGTCGAGGAAGGCGGCGATCGCATGACCGATCCGGAGATCGTCACGCAATGCAATCTGCTGTTGATCGCGGGCAACGTGACCACGACGGACCTGATCGGCAACGGCGTGAAGGCGCTGCTCGATCATCCGCAGGAACTGGCCAAGCTGCGCGCACGACCGGAGCTCATCAACAACGCGATCGAGGAGATCCTGCGCTACGACTCGCCGGTCACGAACTCCGGCCGCAACGTGCAGGGGGGCGAGCGATCGATGCGCGGCTGCCCGATGCAGGTCGGCGACAGCATCACCGTGTCTCTCGCCGCGGCCAATCACGACCCGGAAGCGAACCCGAACCCGGAGCGCTTCGACATCGAGCGCGCCGATATCCAGCATCAATCCTTCGGCGGCGGCAAGCACACGTGCCTAGGCGCACCGCTCGCGCGCGTCGAAGCACAAGAAGGAATCATGGCGTTGCTGAAGCGCTTTCCGCAGCTGCGACCGTCAGCGCGCGGCTTGAAGTACCGCACCATTCCGAGCTTCCGCGGCCTGTCGGAGTACTGGCTGCAGTCGACCTGACATTCCGGCTTCTTCCTTGGCGTCTTGGCGTCTTGGCGAGAGAATTTCTTTTTCCTGATCTTCGCCGCAGACCACCTTTCAACAGCGTGGTACCCACTCCATGACGTAGCAGCGGAGCGGAATGGGAGCCGGAATATCTCTCGCCAAGACGCCAAGGCGCTAAGGGAAGAATTCAGAGATTCTGAACTTCAGAATCTGCGAGATCAGCGCTTCTTCTTTTTGGGTGGTGCGCTGTTCACTGAAGCGGTGACCAGGGACGGTGGCGGTCGCACCTTTGCGCTGAGCCTGTCCCTGACGATGCCCATCGCGCCGTCGGCGACGCCCGTAACCGAAACTCGGCCGTCTGCCAGGCGCTTCGCAAAGATCACGTAACGCACGTTGCGCAGCAGCGGATTGTCGCAGCTCGTGTCGAGCGCTTGCGTGAAAGTCCAGCGCGCACCCACCTGCCCTTTCCAGATACGCTCGACCACGAGCTCGACTCGCGCCGCGGCCGGCTGCGTCTGCGTCGACGATGCGACCGTGACCAGCGCGACGATATCGGCGGATGCCTGGCTGTTCTCGGTGTCCCACAGGATGGCTTCGCTCGGCGCCACTGCGCAGGCAATCGCGTGCTGCGCTGAGAGCAGCGCCACTGCCGCGACGGCGGGACACGAGAATCTCATCAGCATTACATGGAGCCGATCATGTTGATGAACACGCCCTCGCTGCGGAAGCTCAGGTCCGTCAGGTCCTCGGAGAAGTCGGTGAAGTTGTAGCCGGCGCCCACCTTGAAGTGCTTGCCGACATAGCGGTACACGCCGACCAGCGCCCCGGCGCGCTGCTCGTTCAGATCCATCATGTCGAGCATGCGTCCTTCCACCAGACCTTCCCATTCGCCGAACCTCAGATCGGTGCGCAGGATGTAGAGCTGCGCGCTGTTGTCGAAGAACTGAGGATTCTCGCGATCCAGGCTCAACTGACCGAGGCGGTAGGCGTACTTGCCGCCGATCGACCACGAGTCGGTGAGGTCGTAGGTCAGATCGAGCGCCGCCACGTGGCTCTTCTGCACGAACTGCGCGATCGAGTTCGTCGGCGTCACCTGCTCGGTCGTCGGCACGTTGTAGAAGTACGTGTACTTGGCGAGCGCGTTGAGCCGGTCGTTCGCCACCGGACGATAGCCGTAGCCGATCACGCCTTCGGTGTAGCCGCCGTCGTAGAACTGGCCGAGCGAGCTCTCGCTCTTGGCGTGGTTGTACTTGCCGACGATGCGCCAGTCCGGATTGAGCTGGAACTTGAAGCTGTTCCGGAACAGCCACGTCGTGCGCTCGGACATCGCGGTATCGAGCTGCTCGGTCTTGTCGAGCCGGTATTCGACGGCGCTCGAGAGCTGCACGGCCTGGAAACCGTAGCCCATGCGGACGCCGCCGGCCTCGCGATCGATCTTCGCCCCGGTCAGCTCGTCGGTGAGCGTGCCGATGTCGGTGTTCGCGCCGAAGTTCCAGCGCTCGTTCGGCGCGAGCGTCATGCCGGTCGCGTGCGTGAGGCCGGACATGTCGTCGGTCTCCTGGTAGCGCTCCTCGACGAACATGCTGCTCGAGTCCGACAGACGCCGCTTCATGCCCGAGATCAGGTTGCCGCGGCGGCCGCCGCGCAGGCCGTTATCGGTGCGCTCGTTCTCCAGCGCGTAGTTCAGGTACAGCGTCGTGCGCTCCGAGAACAGGTAGTTGGTGCCGAGCCGGCCGCCCGGCCCGAGATCGCCGTCGGACACTTCGGCATCCATGCGGAAGCGCTCGGTCAGCCGATAGGAGCCGCCGGTGCCGTAGCGATCGTTGTTGGGCCGCTCCTCGCTCTTCGACAGCGTGTTCTGCCCGAAAGCGTAAGCACGCCACGAAGCGCCCGAGTCATACCCGACCTGCAGGACACCGTCGGTGCGCTCGCCCTGCTCGCGATTCAGCGGCACGAGCGGGCCCGTGTACTCGCGCTCGTCCTTGCGCGCGCCGGTGCTCACGCTCCAGCGATCGGTGATCTGGTAGCCGAGGTTCAGCTCCTGCGTGTCGGCGTGCAGGCCCTGGTCCTGCTCTCGCTTGTCGGCCTTCGCGCGCACGTCGAAGCGCTCGAAGACCCGCACGTTGAAAGTGCCGCCGGAATTCTCGACGTCCGTCATCGTGCCCATGCCCGGCGCCGAGTAGCCCGCGCCGAGCGACTGCGAGTACACCGTGAGGCGACCCGGCATGTCGTCGATGACGTCGCTGAAGCCGACGCTCAGATCGGCGCGATACGCATCCGCGCTCGCGGAGTCGAAGCCGGTCGTATCCGGATTGACGAAGCCGAAGCCGCCGTCATCCGAATACAGCGCGCTCGAGACCAGGCCTTCGCTGCGGCCGCCCTGCACCTTGAGCCACGAATCCGGGCTCATGCGCAGCGTGACGTCGGCGCCGTCGAGACTGCTGTCGGTCTCGCCTTCTTCGTTGCCGTTCGTGGTGAGGCCGACCTTGACGTAGTCGTTCACCCAGACGCTTGCCTGGCCGCCGGTGGCGATCGAGTCGAGCTCGGTGAAGCCAGGCGTGTATTCATATCGCACCACGAGGTACGCAGCGTCGCCGCTGAGTCCGCCGCTGCGCACGAGCAACCGGTCGTCGACAGTCGAGTTCAGCGGTTCTGCGAGCACGACGCGACCTTGCAGGTAGTCGATGTCGTAGTCGAGCACCGGCCGGAGATTGACGACGCCGCTGACCAGGCCCGAGTCCTTGTCGCGCAGCTCGATGCGCAGACGCTCGGAGCCGACCAGCAGATCCTGGTTGTGCAGGAAGTAGAGCGAGCCGCCGGTGCCGCGGAATTCCTCGCGGCTCGCCAGCGTGCCGGGCTCGGCGGCGAAACCGTCGACCGTGAAGCGCTGCTCGCCGAAGCTCGTCGTGCCCTCGGTCTGGTAGTGCAGGTTGCCCCCGTACAGGCCGCGATCGACCTGCGCCAGCTCGTTCTCGGCGTAGTTGATCTTGAAATTGCCCCACAGGATCGAGCTGTCGTCGTGCTCGAGCTTCACGTACATCTTGCCGAGCGTCGGCGCGGTTTCCTCGACGACCGAGTCGTCGCCGAACGTCGGATAGTGATAGTCCGGATCGATGCGCCGGAACAGCGAGTCGGGCGCCTTGTTCATGAAGTTGCTGAACAGCTCGTCGACCGGGCCCTCGCGAGTGTCGGCGCTCGCGCTGAGGTGCCAGTCCTCCTTGAACTTGCCGTTCACGTAGAACGCCAGACGGGCGTCGAGCGACGAGTCATAGTCAACAGGCGAGTTCTCGCCCTGCAGCAGCTCCGCCGGTCCGCGGGTGTGCGTATCGGATGCCGTCACGTCGGCCATGCCGACGTAGAACCAGTCATTCTTCTCGAACTCGAGGTCGCGCAGGAACATTGCGCCGTTGCCTTCGTCATCCAGCACCGCGACCTCCACGGTGTGGACACCGGCGGGCAGGATTTCCTCCGCGAGGAAGTTGCCCTGCGGATCGACCGGTACCGGCTTGCCCGCGACCCAAACGCTGTGATGCGCCGGGATGCTGCCGCCGCGAACCTTGATCGTGCCGCTGCCCAGCGCGATGTTGTGCGACGTCAGCCCGCTCGTGCCGTAGCTCGCCAGCAGCTCTTTCGATTGCTGATCCTGCGGCGGCACATCGGTGTGCGTGCCGTCGTCCAGCACGAACCACAGAGGCTGCGGATTCGTCTCATCGAAGTTGCCGTCCTTGCCGTACGCGCGCAGCACGTATTTCAGCTCACGCATCGGCGCAGTGGTCTGCTCCGCAGTCGGCTCCCATTCCGCGAAGCCGGCCGCGTCGACCGGCAGCACCTTGAACGGCGTGGCCTGCGTCGACTGGTCCGGCTGGAAGAGGCGCACCTCCGAGTGATCGATGAACGCGGAGTAGTTCGCATACATGCGGAAGCGCACCGGCGTGCCGAACAAGCGCGGCGCCAGCAGTTCCGGCACCTCGCCCTGCGTCGACGTGATCTGCTCGGCCGGCGGCGTCTCGACCAGCTTGAGCGCCTGCGTCACCGGAATGATTTCGACCAACTGTTCCGGCTCCGCACCCTCTTCTGTCTGCTCCGCCTCGGTGTTGCCCGCGGCCGGCAACGACAACTGCTCCTCTACATCCTGCTCCGGAGCTGTGTCGCCTGTGTCGCCTGCGTCACTCGACTCACCTGTCTCCGTCATCTCCCCGTTCAACTCCGCCATCTGTACAGTCGTCGGCCACGCCGAGACACTCAGCCGCGGGCTCGATTGCAGATTGTCGAACTGGAACGCGATGTCGGCGTGATCCAGTGCAACGTCGGTGCAGCGCTGGATGTCAGCGGAGCTGCGATTCGGATCGTCGATCGGCTCGCCGTCGACGGTGATGCGCATCAAATTCAGCCCGAACGGATTCTTCGGGCTCAGCTCGCGCGTGATGCGCTCGATGTCGACGCCTTCGTAGTCGTCGAGCACGGCAGGCTCGTCATAGACGACCTGCACGACGATGTGCGATGTGCCTTCCTGCGTGAAGCCCTGGTTCACGACGTCGGCAGATTGGACGTAGCCGCGTCCTTCGTGCTCCGCCTGCGCCGCCGTCAGCTTCATATCCTCGACGATCGTGTCCATCGCGCGCCGTGCGCGGGCGGCGGCCAGACCGATGTCGTCGCCATAGACGATGGCCGTGCGACGATCGAGGCGCTCGTTCCGGGTGTAGCCGATGAAGCGCAGACGCACGTTGGTTCTGTCCGCGATCTCCGTCATCGCGCGGCGCAACTGCTGCGTGTAGTCCGCCGGGATCACTGCGCGACCGCCCTGTTCGAGCTGGAGCGGCGCGATCGGTCCCCACGGCGGATCGTAGACGCGCGTGACGATTTCGCTGCCCGGCGCGCCCGGACACAGCCGCGGCTCGTCCGGCAGCTCGGTCAGCGGATCGTCGTGCCAGAACTCGACTTCGATGCGGCGATTCAGCGCGCGGCCCTGCGCAGTGTCGTTGGTCGCGACCGGCATGCTCGAGCCGCGGCCGTCGGTGACGATTGTCTCATTCGACAGATGCAGCGCTTCCTGCAGCGCCAGCGCCGCACGATGCGCATGGGCCCGCGAGAGCGCGAGATGATTGCCGTAGATGCGCTCGTTGCGCTCGGTCAGCGGCACGTTGTCCGTGTAACCGATCAACTTGACCGTGACGTTCTGCTTGTCCTGCAGGTTCTCCAGCGAGCGCTTCACGTTGGCGATGAAGTTCTCCGAGACGACCGGCCCCTCGTCGTAGAGCAGCGGCTGCACCAGGTTGCGGATGCGCGTGCGATGCGCGTGACCTTCCTTGAAGCGCATCTTGCAGACCGTTTCCATGCGACACACCTTGATGCGCTTGAAGTCTTCCTTGACCAGCACCTCTTCTTCGGTAATCGCCGCCTGGGTCTCGTCGTACCACACCTGCACTTCGACACGCCGGTTCATGGCGCGGCCTTCCGGCGTCGAATTCGTGGCGATCGGCCGCGTGGCGCCGGCCCACTCGTACGAAATCGCCTCGGCCGGCAGGGCCAGGCGATTTTGCAGGAACTCGGCAACCTCGCCGGCACGTTCGCGCGAAAGACCTTCGTTGTCGCCGTAGATGCGCGCGAGCCTTTCGGACAGCGGCTGATCGTCGGCGTGGCCGATGAGATGCAGTCGCACGTTGCGCCGGTCGCGCAGATCGTCGAGCGCCTTGCGCAGCGACTCGATGTAGCTCTGCGAAATGTCCGCGACGCCCGAGTCGAAGCGGATCGGCGGCACGACATCCGTGAGCTTCACCGTCGCGAGGCGCTCGGCGTGCACCGGCCGCATTTCCACACGGTCGCCGGCTTCCTTCTGCAGCAGGTTCGGATCGACCGTCCACGGGCGCAGCGGCTCATCGCTGGGCAATTGCTTTTCCGTGGTCTCGCCGCGCGAGGACTCGACCACGTCCTGCGCTCGCGCAGCAAACGTCAGGAGCGCAGCGCCCAGGATGCAGATCGGCGACAAGAGATAGCGATGCTTGGACATGGCGCTCACCTGCTCTCGTCCCGCTGCGCGGGCTGCGTCACGACCGCCTGCTGCGGCGGCGCGCCGAGGCGCCAGAACACTTCCGGCTCGATCGACAGCTCATAGCCCGCATTCAGCGAATGCCAGCGCGTCCCGATCTCCGCTTTGATCGCCTCCATGCGGCGCTGGACGAGCTGCTCGTTCTCGACATCGGCGAGGTAGGACAGCCGCAGGATGGCCGGAGCCTTCTGCAGCTCCTTCATCAGCAGCTCCAGCCGCGGCCGCCACTGCGCCCGCATCTCGGTGGTGCCCGGCTCGAATACTGCGTCCGCGAGGTCCAGCCCGATCACGCGGTGGAGCGAAGCGCCGAAGTTGAACTTCAGCGCCTTACCGCGCGTGGCGCGCTCGACGCGCACCTGGTTGGTCGACGAGCGGAAGCCGCTCGGCAGCGTCCGATCGTCCAGCTTCAGCACGAAGTTGCTGCCGCGGCCCTCGCGCGGCACGACCGCGCAGGTGATGTGGAATCGGCCGTAAGCATCCGTGACCGCGTTCAGACCGCGCGCGCTCACGACGCGCACGCCTGCGAGGCCCATTTCGCCCTGGTCCTGGAAGCCGTTGCGATTCGCGTCGTCGAACACCTTGCCGGTAACGTCCGTGCAGTCGAACGTCGGATCCGGCACGACACGCACTGTCGCGGAGGCTTCGTTCGACAGCGCGCTGCCAGTAAGCATGTGGACGGCCTGCACGCGGTTCACGAACTCGCCTTCGCTGACGCCTGCGCCGACGGCGAGAATCACGAGCATCTCGTGCGTCTCCTGGCGATCGACCGCGAGGTCGCGCCAGGTCATTTCGCGGCCGGCCACCGCCGGCTCCGTCGGCTTGCCGTCGATACGCGCGGAGCCCTGGACGTAGCGGAAGCCCGCCGGGATGCGGTCGACGATGCTGACGTCGAACAGCGGCACGTCGGTTACGTTCTTGTACGTGATGACGTACGGCACCAGCTGGCCGCGCACGACGTTGAGCAGCGGCGTCGTCTTCGAGATCTGCAGCACCCCCTGCAGGTCCGGATCCACCGGGATGTGGTTGTTGTAGATCTGGCTCGTGCCAGGCACCAGGCTGTTATCCAGCTTCAGGTGCACGTGGTACCGCGTCCCTGCGCTGCGCGCGCGCTGGGCAAGCGTCGGTGCGAGCTCGGAGATCTGCACTTCGCAGAAGTCCGGCGTGACGGCGAGCGCATCGTCCACGCCGCCTCGGCACGCGGGTACCGAGAACGCACCAGTAGAAGAGCCCGAGGTCGGCGGAATGATCTGTGAGTACGTACCGATGTAGCCGGTCGGCGGCGGACTCACGTCGATCAGGTAATTTCCGCCGCTCGGGCAAGCCGGGTCGGTGAAATTGAGGTCGAAGCGGTAGTAGCCGCTGGGCAGCGTGACCTGGTTCTGCTGCGCCGGGTCGTCGAAGCAAGCGGCCGGCAACGGCGAGCGCGTTCCTGCACTCAGCACGCGCAATGTGACCCCTGCGGTCGGCGCACGCGTGACCGAGTTGTACGTCACACCGTTCGGCGAGATCGGCAGGTCCAGGTCCTGCAGATTGCTGGCGAACTGCACGATCACGTCGCTGATTCTCTGCAGGCCGTTCGTGAACATCGGCGAGTACGCCATGCCGAGCTTCGCGGTCGTCGCCGTCGCATCCGGGGCGCTGAAGCGCAGCTCGTAACGATCGCCGGTGACGTAGTTCGGCGGAATCGCGCCCATGCGATACACGCCATTCGCGTCGGTCTGCACCGAGCGCAGCAGCTGGTCGTTGCGATACAGCGCGACCGTCCAGCCCGCGAGCACGCGCTCGTTTGCTTCCAGCGTGCGGTTGAAGTTTGCGTCGTGCCACGCCTTGCCGTTGAGGATGCCGACACCCGGGATACCGCCGACGTCGAACGAGACACTTGCGCTCGCGGTCTGCGGCGGGTTGTTCCAAGTCACCGTGCCGGTGTTCGTGATCTTCGTGCCGTCGACCAGGTTCGGATTGATGACTGCGCGGAAGCGCAACACTGCCGTCTGCTGCGGCTGCAACGGGCCGTAGCTGGTCGAGTAGTCCGCCGTGATCAGCTGGTTGTTGACCGTGATGCCGGTCGCCGATCCGTTCAGCGATGCGGAATTCAAGACGTACGTGATGTAGCCGGGCAGCGGCATGTTCAGGTCGTCGGTGATCACGACATACAGCGCCGGCATCTGCGAGATGTTGGTGACGCGTACCGTGTACTCGACCGTCGCGCCCTGGGCGGCCGGGCCGCCGCCGACCACGATCACTTCCTTCGCGATCGACAGCTGCTGACCATTGCCAACGACCACGACGGTCGGCTCCGGCCCGGTCGACGGATTGCCGTCGCCGTCGGTGAGCAACGCCGGCAACTCAGTCGTGCGCACGGTCGCCTGGTTGCGGATGATCGTGCCTGCCGGCGTGCCGTTGTTCACACGCAGATTGAACGTGATCACTGCGGTCGAGTTCGGCGAGAGCGTGCCCTCGCCGGCAGTCGGCAGCGGCGGCGTGCGATCAGTCGAGCTGACGTAGATGCCGCTGGCGAGCGGCGACGCGCCGTTGTCCGGCTGGCCGTACGGCAGGCCGTTGAGCTGCGTCGAATCGGCAACATAGGTCGTGTTCGGCGGCACCAGGTCGGCCAGCACCACGTTGGTCGCGGGGATTGCGCCCGTGTTGTAGATCGTGATCGTGTACTTCAGCGTGTCGCCCGGATCGACGATGCCCGGCGAACTCTGATCGATCAGCAATTCCGCCTGCTTCGTGGCGAACAGCAGCGGCACGTTGCCGACCACGTCGCGCGTCGGGTCGTTCACGATGGGCGTACGCGGATCGTCGGACGGGTAGTCCACGATCGCGCCGGTAGCGGCGCTCACGAACGCCTGGTTGGAGATCACCGTGCCATCGGGCAGATCCGGGTAGACCGTCACTTCGAACGTGATCGTCGCGACGTTAGTCGTCGTGGTGGTCGCGTCCGCGCGCATCACGCCCGCCGTCGCATTCTCCGGCGCGTAGATCGGTATGGTGTCGACGAGCGGCGTGATGCCCTGAGCGTTGTCGTTCTGCAGCGTACCGTTCAGCCTCGTGCTGCCCGCAACGTATGTCGTATTCGTCGGGACCTGGTCGCGAATCACGACACCCGTGGCGTTCTCGGTGCCGATGTTCTTGACCGTGATCGTGTAACGCATCCGGTCGCCGGCGCGCAGCACGGTCGTGCTCGCACCGAGGTACGTCGAGGTCTTCAGCACACGGAACTTCGGCGCCGATGTGATTTGCACGCGCGTCGGATCTTCATCGCCGAGCACGAGCGGATCCGGCGGGGACGCGCCGGCGTTCGGGTCATCACTGCGGCCGACCTCGTCGCCGTCGACGTACGCCTGCGCCTGGTTCTGCACATAACTCTGGTTCGGCAGCGCGGCGACGAGCCGCACGTCGTACTCGACGACGATGAAGCTCCCCAGGCCGCCGAGGCTCAGGTTGCGGATGTCGACGAGACCGCCGTTGTTCACGCCGCCCGATGGATTCGAGTTGCTCGCATCGGCACCCGCCGGCACCGTCACGAGGTTCAGCGTGCCCGGCTGATACACCGCACCTGTGTTGAGCCTGCCGAGGTCATCGCGCAGGGTGAAGTTCGGCAGCGGATTGGTGGCCAGGTTCTCGATGCGGATCCGGTAACGCAGCGTGTCGCCGGGCGTCGCCTGCGTCGCCGGATTCTGGCCGGTGGTGACGTTGCTCACCGTCTTCTCGAACCTGAGCACCGGCAGGTCCACCGTGACGGTGTACGCGTCCTCGTGGTCGACGACCGCCGGGGTGCCGTCGGTCAGTGTGCGCGTGAAGATGACGTTGCCCGGATTGAGCCACCGGGTCGCGCCGGCCACATTCGTCAGCAGGGTGCCGTTCTGAGCATCGGCGTCGACTTGCGCGCGGTATGAGATCAGCAGACGTTCGTCGACGCCGATCACCGAAGCGGCGCTTAGTGTGTTGAGCGTGAGCTCACACGCACCGGCGTTATAGACGAGCGAATAGTCCACTCCCTGGACCAATGGGCCCTTGCCCGGCGCCGGCGTCACGCCGTCCGCCGCAAAAACGCGCGCGCTCAGGATTTGCGGCGGCGTGGTGCACATCCCGCCCGTCGGCGTGTCGGGCAGACGATCGACGAGCGTCACGGTGTCCGCATCGATGTTTCCCGTGTTGTGCACGTCGAGGGCGAAGGTGCCCCACTCCGCCGGCTTCAGCCGCGCCGGGCCCGACTTGTCGACCGTGAGAACCGGCGTGCCGGGCGGCGGCGTAAATTCGCCGACCAGGCCCGTGGTGTTGGTAACGCCGCCTTCGCTCGTAATGAACTCGGAGACCGGATTGCCGTCGGGATCGAGAAAGCTCATCGACAACGTGTAATCCACTCCGTCGACGTTGAACGTCGTAGGCGTAGGTGACGCAACGATCGACACTCGGTCCGAGCACCCATCCGGAGGCGGGGTCGGATCGAAGGGACAAGGGTCCAGGTTGTTCGGGGTCTCTACATGGTTGAACGTATACGTGAAGGTCAATGGCGGGCGTGGGACGCCATCTACGCTGATCACGAGGACGACATCGAGCTGCACCGAAGTCAGCGACGGATCGCCGACCGGGAAGTTGTGATGCACGAACGACCCGAGAGAAAAGAACGGCAGGGAGCCGGGCAGCTGGAAAGGCGGCGGAAGCGGGTCCGCTGCATTGAAGTCGTAGCCGCTCTGCGGCGGACTGTCGCCCCACCTGATGATCGAGGTCGGGTTGCCGTTCGTGATGACGGGGTCGCCCGCCTGAACTCCGGGGACGTTGTCTACGGGGTCATGCCAGGATCCGGTCAGAGACGTGTACGTGATCTCGGCCGCCGACGTGCTCGGGGCTGAAAGCAGAGCGACCAGCGCCAGAGCGCATGCGCTCAGGGCGACGAATGGCCTGCTTGTATGGTTCGCTTGCGGTGCTTTCATGACTCTGGCGGTCCCGCTGTCGTAGGGCCTGCGCCCCGTAGACCGGAAACTTTGCGTCGCCACCTTTCGGTGGTTTTGCCCTTTTCAAAATCGCGTGAGTGCCTCTCGCTAACAGTTGCGCCGGCGCGTCAGGCCGCCGGCAGGAAGTCGATCGGATAGAAGATCGTGATCGCCGGTACCGCTTTGGCGCCGAAGTCGAAGCCCTTGACGCGCTCGACCACCTGCGCCGTCAGCTCGGGCGCATTCATGTCGCTGGATTTCAGCTCGCACAGCGACACCGAGCCGTCGGGCTCGATCGTGAGCTTGAGAATCACCTGGCCGCGCAAAGTCGGGTCGCGACGCAGCTCCTTGTTGTAGAGCCGGTAGAGCGCGGACTTGTAGCGGTCGAACACGATCTGGATCTCTTCGTCGGTGCGGCCTGCCGTTCCGGCGTCGTTGCTGAGCGGTCGATCGCCGCCCGGCGTCCCGACTGCAGCAATGGCGCTGCTCGCGCGCGTGACCTGCACGCCCGCCATGCCGCCACCCTGACCGGGGCGGCCGCCGACGCCGCGACTGATCGACGCGAGATTGATGCCGCCGCTCGAGCCCGGCGCCGTCGTCGTCAACATCGAGCGCTGCGCGCGTCCCGATGAGTTGTAGTCCGAGTTGTCGATGCTCGCCTGCAGGCCGAGCTTGCCGGTCACCTGGTCTTCCTTGGCGGCCGCGAGCCGCTCGCGGAACGCGAGAATGCCCTGGTCCTTCGCCTCCGGCTCCTTCGGCGCCAGCTCCTCCACCTTGGGCTCGACCTTCGCGAGTTGCACCGGCTTCTCGATCGGCTTCTTCTCGAGCTCGCGCACCTTCGGCTTCGGCACTTCGATCGGGGCCGGAGGCGGCGATTTCTTTTCTTCCATCAGCAGGCGCACGACACGCTGCGGCACCTGCTGGCCGTTGTCGGCAATCAGCGGCGGCAACGTCAGCTGCGAGATGACCGCGCTCAACAGCAACGTGAGCAGTAACGCGATCGTGGCCGACTTGCGAAAGCGCTTGTCGTCCTCGCCGCTGTATATCCAGGCGAGAATCGCCTTGCGCGGCTTCTCGTCGACGTCGCGCTCGATCTCCCACTCGTAGCTGAGCTGCTCTTCCTCGTACTGCACTTCGAACAGCGCCCGCTCGAGCGCTTCGATCGCATCGTTGCAGCGGCGGATCTGCGCGCGCAGCGCCGTCTGCCGGCCTTCCATGTGGCTGAACCATTCGCCCAGCTCGGCAACGCGGCCGCGAGCCGCGCGCAACTGCTCGGCGGCCCGCTCCGATGACATGTCGGAGCCCCAGAACAGCTGGTCGCCGCCGACTGCCGCGAGTTTCTCCAGCGCGGTGCAGGCGTCGACGACGAAATGATGCCGGTCGCGCTGCGGAGCGAGGTCTGCGAGCTCGCTCTCGATCTCGTTCAGCTCGTGCTCCAGCCCGGCGCGCTGGGTGCGTGTGCGCGCCAGCTCGTTGGCGAGCTGCCGCTGCTCCGACACCGGCAGCGGGTCTGCCAGGTCCAGGTCTTCGAGGATGTGTGCGGCTGCGCTCATCGTTGATTCCTATTTCTGCAGCACCGCGAGCGAGATCTTGCCGTACGTAGTGGCCGTGCAGGTCGCCATGACCCTGCGGACCAGGTCGAACGGCAGCGACTTGTCGGCGATCACCGTAACCTCGCGTTGCTCCGTCCCATCGACGGCACCGCCGCCCAGCAACATCGGACGGTCGAGCACCTGCCGCAGCGGCTCGACCAGCGGCTCGCTCGACGCTTCGATGTCGGCAATCTCGGCAACCACCTCACCCTGCACGAACAGGTGCTCTTTCGTGATGGTCACCACGACCGACTGCTGCGCCTTGGTTTCCGCCGTGGACTGCGGAACCTCGACGCCCTTGGTGTTCTGCACGATGTCCACATCGGCCGTGTAGATGAGCAGGAACGCCACCAGCACCGACATCACGTCGATCAGCGGGATGAGGTTCAGCTCAGCTTCTTCGCGCTTGGGCGTGCGGTTGAGCAGACTCATGGGGCTTCTCCCACGGCAATGTTCGTGAACAGCTCGCGCCTGGGCACGCCGGCTCTGGCGTCGGCTGTCGACTCCGGAGCGCTGCGGATCGCGTCCATCACCTGGATCAGATAGTCGTAGCGGACCTGGCGCTCCATCAGCACCGATGCGTCATCCACCTGCGGGTTCTCGCTCTTCAGCTGCTGCGCCAGCTGCGAGAGCTGGGCGAAGTCGTATTCGCCGTCGAGCGTCTTCGGCAGCGCTGCAATCAGCGTTTCGCCGTTGGTCAGCTCGAAGCCATTCTCGCGCACGATCACTTCCAGCCGGAACTGCGGGGGCGAGGCTGCACCCACCGAGTCCGCGCTGGGCAGATCGAGCTGCAGGATCGTGACGCGCGAGAACACAGCCGTCATGAGCAGGAACGTGACCAGCACCGTAAAGATGTCGATCATCGGCACCAGCATCACTTCGGCCGGCTTGCGCACGCGGTTGGTGAAGCTCCCTTGCAGGAGCGACCCGCCCGCGGCGAACGATCGTGCGTTGGTCGTGCTCATGACGATCCCTTTAGGCGTGCGCGGGCAACGGATCCGAGGTGCCGGAAGCAGCTGCGTGCGCGGCCTGCGCCGCTTCGAGCCGCGTCTGCGCCTTCGCCGACTGGCGATCCGCAACGATGGTCAGGAACTTGACCGCGCCGGTCTCCAGGCTCCCGATCAGCTGATTGGTCTTCGACTGCAGGAAGGCGTGGATGAACAGCAGCGGCACCGCGACCATCAGGCCGAACGCCGTACAGTTCATCGCTTCCGAGATGCTGCCCGCGAGCAGGTTGGCCTTTTCCGCCGGGTTCGCGGTCGCGACCGCCGTGAACGCGTGGATCAGGCCGCTGACTGTGCCGAGCAGGCCGAGCAGCGTCGCGAGGTTCGCGAACGTCGCCAGGTAGTGCGTGCGCTTCTCGAGGTACGGAATGACTTCCATGAGGTTGGCGCGCAGCGCCTTCTCCATGTCCTCGATGCGGCGCACGGCGCCGAGGCGCGCGAGACCGACGCCGAGCAGGCGCGCCACGATCGTGTCGCTCTTGCTGGTCTTCTCGCGTGCCGCGTCGAACTCACCGTTCGACAGCGACGGCTCGATGTCCTCCCACACGCGGCGGTTGGTGACAACCAGCCGTGTCAGCGTGATGTAGCGCTCTACCGCGATCGCCGCAGCGAGTGCGCCGACCAGCGCGATAGGCGCCATGAAGACGCCGCCCTTGATGAAGAAACCCATGAGTGTGAAATAAATGTCCACGGTTACAGCCTCTCGTTAGAACAAAACTCGTTCAATCACTTGTCCTGTTTCGTCTCACCGGAGCGAATCTCGTAGTACGCGAGCTCGCGCATGAAGACGTCCTTGTCGACGGGTTGCACGGAGTCGTCCAGCAGACGCGACAGCCCGGGCATGTCGCCGATCTCCGAGCCTTTCCACGGCACGATGACCAGCGACTTCGGCGCTTCCTGGTTGCCGAGAATCGAAATACCGGACAGCGTCTTGGCGTCGGCCGCCGCCGCTGTCTTCTCCGCCTTCGCGGCAGGCGCCTTTTTCGGCGCGTCCGCGGCCAGCACAGCGCCGGCGGCGAAGAGCGAGATGATCAGAATCGTCATGCGCTTCATGACTTCTCCTACTTGCCCGCCGCGCGGTTCTGCAGATCCGCGAGCCACTTCACGACGTCCTGATCGTCCGGCGCGCTGCGCAGATACGCCTCGTAGTTGGCGATCGCGCACGAGCGGTCGGCGAGATACAGGTCGCAGAGGATCGCGAGATTGCGCCGTGCGAAATGAAAGGCCGGCGACAGTGCCAGCGCCTTCTCGTAACTGGCTCGCGCAGCGTCGAACTCGCCTTTGCGGCGCTGGACCATGCCCAGCTCGTTGTGCGCGATCGGGTGGCGCGGATTGAGCTCCAGCGCGCGCTGCAAGCTGGCCTCCGCCTTGTCTAGATCGCCGACGCGGGCATAAGCGATGCCGAGATCGATGTGCGCGGCCGTCACGTTCGGCGCTGCCTGCGTGACCCGCAGCAGCGAGGCAATACCCTGCTCGAACTGCTTCTGCTCGAAGGAGCGCATGGCGGCGTCGTAGTCCGCGTGAATCTCGTTGCCGACGCGCACTTCCTCGACGATCGTGAAACCGCCTTCGTCCTGCTGGACGTCGACGCGCAGCGCCGGCGCGGCTTTCGCTGCTTTCGCTGCCTTCGCGACGCTGGCGGGCTGGGCCGCCGACTGCACCGGAGGCTTGGTTGGCGCGCTCGAACAAGCCGCGAGCGCGAGCGACAGCACGAGCAGCAAGTGCTTAGCGGAGGGTCGCATTGGTTCCTCCACTGGGTGCTGCCGCGTCTGCGGTTGTTGCTGCCGCCGCCGCTGCAACCGCTGCCGGAGAGCGATAGGCATAGCGATCGATCGATCCGAGGAAGCCGGTGCTGATCTCCGCCTTCGCATAGCGTCCCGGCATCATCTCGGCGAGGCGCGCCAGGCTCTTCTCGATCCAGCTGTTGTAGAGGCGATCGCCGCTCATCAGCTCCAGGTTCTTCTCGTGAACCTTGATCGCCTTCTCCTCGAACGGGAACGCCTCTTCGTCGAGCGCGTCCTCGTACTCCTGCAGCTTCGCGCCGGCGAGGCCGGCCGGGCGCTCCGACTCGCGCAGCGAGCGGCTGAAGTCACTGTAGATCTCGCCCAGATAGAAAGTTGCGGCGGCCGTGATCTCGCCGACCTGGTAGTCGACGAGATGCCCGAACGCGTTCGTCGCGGCCGTCATGCGGCGCTGCTTCTCCGCGAGGCTCTGATCGAACGGCTGCAGGAGCTTCAGCGAGGCGAAGCTCTCGTAGATCTGCTGCGCGAGCACCAGCGCCGAGCGGCCCGCAAGGAAGCGCGTACGCGCCGTGCGCTCGCTGCCCGCGGCCGCATCGACCTTCACGATCTGTTCGAGCGTCTGGTGATATCGGCTCGTCTCGCTCTTGCGCTGGTAGATCCCGGCGATCTTGAACTGCGTCTCGATCGCGGTCTCCACCGGCTTCGGGAACTGCTCGACGTAGCGCAAGTACACAGCGAGCGCGCGGTCCGGATTGGCCGCTTCCTCGTGCAACTGGCCAGCGAGCAGCAGCGCCTCGGCGCGCATCTCGCCATCCTGCGACTCGGTAGCAACGCGCTCGTACTCATCGGCGGAGCGCGACAGCTCACCGGCCTTGCGATAGACCATCGCGATCTGCTTGGTCGCCTCGCGATTCAGCTCGTGATCGGGATACGTCTGGCGGAACGCGTCGAGCACCGTGGCCGCCTCGTTCCAGGCTTCCAGGTGGATCAGCGCGGCGCCAGCATCGTATTCGGCAGCCGCACGCATCTTGGCCGTCGGTGCAACCTGCTTGATGCGCAGGAAGTGATCAGCCGCGGCGCGATAATTCGACTGTTGATTCGCGAGCTCGCCCTGCTTGTAGATCGAGGCCGCGAGGTTCTCGACCAGGCCGGCGCGCGATTCATCTTCAGCCGGCGTGAGCGCCAGCACCTGACCGTACGCCTGTTCGGCGTTCGGATAGTCCGCGAGCTCGAGCGATGAGTGGGCGACGACCAGCCACGCCGAGCGCCGCACCGGGGCTGCGGCGTTCGGATAGCGATCGATCAGCTTGCGGCCGGCGGCGAGCGCAGGCGCGAAGTCCTTCATACCGTACAAGTCATCGGCCGCTGCGCCGAGAATCGTCGGAGCGTGCTCGTGATCCGGGAACGTGTCGGCGAAGCGTAGCGAGCTCGATACCGTATCGCGCCGCGCGGCGAGCTTCGCGTCCTCGGCAACGACCTTGAGATGCTCGCGATGCGCATAGACCGCCGCGTAACCCGCCGCAGCCGCACGATCGTGCTTCGCATAGTCGTACGCGGTGCGCTCGTACTCTCGTGCGGCGCTGGCGTAGTCCTGATTTTCGAGCTGCAGATCCGCCAGCTGGTAGTTGATCCCCGGCGTCTCGGCATCCTGCTGGAACGACGCGATGTACTGCCCATACCAGCGCGCGGCTTCGGTGTAGTTGGCGGCCTTGTTCTCCGCTGCACTCTTGTCCTGGTACTGCGCGTGGTAGTGATTCGCCAGGTCCCGCAGGTTGCTCTTCAGGTAGCTCAGCACCTCGGGCGCCTGCTGCACGTCGAAGTGACGCCAGTACTCGGCGCTCAAACCGTAGGCGCTGGCGAACGCCTTCTTCGAGTCGAGCACGAGCTGCGGGAAGCGGCCGGTCTCGTAAATCTCGATCACGCGCATGCTGAAATGCGGCGAGCGCTTGTGCAGCGGGTACTGCGCGATGAAGGTGTTGTAGCTCTTCGCGGCGTCGTGGTAGCGCAGCTTGGTCAGATAGTACTCGCCGAGGTTGCGGTAGACGCGATCCTCGTAGCCGCGCTTGCCTTTGCCCGCGAAGTACTGCTGCACGGCTTCCGGGCCGCCGAGGTTCGAGAAACTGAGGCTGATGATGTCGAACGTGTCGGCGATGCGCCGCTCGTCGCCTTCCTCGTGCTGGCCGTCGAAGTCGTAGCCGATCGACACCTTGTAGTCGAGCAGCGCGACGTACTGGTCCAGCGCTTCGTCGTACGCCTCCTGCTTGTACAGCGCCCAGCCGAGCTTGTAGAGCGCGAGCTCGTAGTACTCCGACACCGGGCCCATCCTGATGATTGCCTGGTACGAGCCCTCGGCGTCGCGGTACTTCTTGCGCGTGAAGAAGTGCTCGGCGCGGCGGAAGTGCACCTCGTCGAGATACTTCGAGTTCGGGTACGCGGCGATGAGCTGCTCCATCACCTTCATGGCTTCGACGGTGCGCCCCAGCTCGTCGTAGGCGCGGGCCTTCTGGTACAGCACCTGGTCGTTGTGCTCGTGGGACGGATATTTCTCGAGCAGGCGGTCGTAGAGCTGGATCGCTTCGAGCGGCCCGGCGCGCGCCAGGTCGTCCTGGATGTTCTCGGGGAGCTGGCCGCCCTGCATCATGTCCTGGGCCGAGGCGACTCGCGGCACCTGCGCGTTGGCGCGCTGCTCCAGCTCCTGCTCGGAGCCGACCGGCGCGGCGCCGATGCTCGCCGCCGGCGTCGCTGTCGCAGCAGCGTTGGCCTCGGCCAGGTCAGCGGCCTGCGGCGCCGGCAGCTCGAGCAGCTCGCCCGTGCCGTTCAGGCCGTATTCTTTTTCGATCTTCAGGTCCGCAAGGCGGCGCATCGCTTCCGGCGTGCGCTGCGTTTCCGGCGTCTCCTGGAGGAAGCGCTGATAGCTCTGCATCGCCGTGTCGAGGCCGCCTTCGACCTTCACGTCCTGCAGATCCGGCGCGACCTTGTGCAGCGTCGCCAGCGTGTCCTTCTGCGGCGTGCTGGAGCACGCAGCAAGGACCGCTGCGCCGACGAGGGTCAGTGCGTGACGCGAGCGGATCATTGCCCGCCTCCCGTCGAAGTACCCTGCTCGGCTGCGGGCGCAGGATCATTTCCCTGCGCCTTGGCAGCACGATCGTAGCTATCCGCGACCGCGTAGCGCGCTTGCGTCTGGTAGACCTCGAGGCGCGCGCGCCGCGTCTTCAGCTCTTCGATCGCAACGGTCTCGATCAAGTGACCCTGCTGCGCCATCAGCTTGTTGACGGTGTCCAGCGATTCGGCGGCCCGCGTGCGCAGTCGCTTGATCGTGTCGTCATAGCCGAGATAGCTGTGCTCCGCGGCCTGGCGTGCCCGGACGAACTCCTGGTACTGCTTGTTGAGCACCGCGATGTCGGCATTCAGCGCATTGAGATGCTCGTGCGCCTCGGTCAATCGCTGCGGATAAGTAGTGTAGAGGGTCCAGGTGATCACGCCCTTGAGATGGCGCAGCCGCTCTTCGAGCTGCGGCTTGTCGGCGCCGTTCGTCTTCTCCAGGCTCTGCTCGATGGCGCGCAGATGCTCCATCACGATGCGCTCATCCGCCGTCGCCAGCAGATCCGGACGCGGCTCGATGAGCAGCTGGTGGAGCCGCTGCTGCAGGTGATTGCGCTGCTCCATGCGCAGGCGGATCTGCGCGTCGAGCTCGCGGAACTGCGAATCGATCCCAGGCAGGAGCGGCTCGTAGTTCTTGCGGCGCAGGCGAATCATGTCCTCGTACGCGTCGAGGTTCGTCTGCCAGCCCGCCATCTTCTTGCGCAGCTCATCGAGATCCAGGTAGTTCTGCAGCGCCGTCTGGAAATCGTTCGACGCCATCAGCTGCATGAGGTAGTAGGTCTCGGGCGCGTCGGGCAGCGTGCGCAGGCGGATTGCCCAGCCTTTGTCCTGCTGGATTTCCTCGCGCACCAGCGCCTTGAGGAAACGGCCCTCGGCGATGCTCTTGACCGAGGCGTCGACCTTGGTCAGCTCTTCGCCGAACGATTTCAGCGCGTCGCTGTACAACACCGCGGCCCGGCCGTGAACGTTCAACTTGCTGTACGCGTAGGGCAGCGCGAGCAGCGCTTCCTGCACGGCGGCGTCAGTAACTTCGCGCTTCGCGAGCATGCTCCACGGCACGACTGCGCGCTCGAAATTCTGGGCGGAGACGTCGGCCCAGCCCGAGCTGAGCAGCGCCTGGTTCGAAAACGGCCCGTCGAGTCGCACGCGATCGAAGAACTGCTGCGCGCGCGTGAAGTCGGTCGACTCCAGCATCAGTTTGCCGAGCAGCATGTTCGATTTGTCGCGGATCGCGAGCGGACCCGGACCGCTGAGGCTCAGCTGTCCCGCCTTGTCGAGCTGGGCGATGGCTTCCTGTTCGTGCCCTTCCTGCAGCATCGCGATGCCGAGGTTGTACGCGGCAAAACCGGTCAGCGACTGCGCGCCTTGCAGGCGCTTCAGTACTGCCGCCGCCTGTTCGGGGCGGCCGAGCGCCATGTAGACGTTAGCCCGCAGGAACTCGACGTCGTCGCGAATTGCGACCGGCACCTTGCCGCTGATGCGATCGAGCGCCTGCAGGGCATCGGCCGCCTGATCCTTCTGGAAGTGAATGCGTGCAAGGCGATACGCCGCTTCGTTACGCACTGATTCGTCGACCGCGCCTTCGAGCACTGCCTTGATGGCGCGGCCGGCACGCAGATGCATGCGGTAGTAGAGCTCGAAGTCGCCGACCGAGAACTCGGCTTCCCCGATGTGGAACTGCAGCGAGTCGCGCTGCGGCTCATCCAGACCGTTGTGCAGGGCCAGCTCCGCATCGAGCCGCTCCAGCGCCTCGAAGTAGTGGCCCTGGTTCGCCTGGTACAGCGCTTCGCCGAAATACAGATCGCGCAGGTCCCTGCTCTCGCAGGGGCCCGCGGCGAGCGCACTCGCCACGCCGAACCCGACGATGAGAGTCGCGCGCAGCATGCGCTCTACCAGTCTCCGAGCTGCAGCTCAGAGGAGCCGAGTGTCACGCCGAGGAGCTTCGGCTCCACGCCCTTGCTGAAGGCGAAGCGCTCCGTGCGGCTGTAGTCCTTGCCGGTGTCGAGCTTGCCGGTGATCGACACTTCGATCTGGTGCTCGCCCGTGGTGACATTGCCCGTGTAGATCCGCTGCACGCCGCCTTTCTGCAGAGCTTCGAGCTCCTTGAAGCTGTAGATACTGTGCGCGACGGCCTGGCCGTCGATCTGGATCTGCACAGCGTCGAGCCGCAGCGTGTCGCGCGCGGCGAGCGCAATGAACACCGCCAAATGCGTGTTCGAAGGATAGAGCAGCCGCTCCTCCAGCCGCGCGAGCTCGGCGGCGATGCTCAGGACGTCGGACTTGACCTCCTGCACCTGCTCATCGAGGCCTTTCATCTGCTCGCGATAACTGGCGTCGGCGTTCGTGCTGGCGCTGCCGAGCACGGCAAGCGTCGCGAACGTAGCAAGCCAGAACTTTTTCAGGATGCGCATAACCCACCTCTGCACAAACCGGATTCTGTAAAGCTTCGGCGCGCGAATTGCGCGCGCCGCTGCGAAATCAGCGGATTGAGGCAGACCGTCGGAACGGATGGGAGCTGCACGCCGCGGGAAGCGGCTGAGCAGCTGCGCTGACAGACGTCACGTGTTGACTCATGGCTACCTCGTCTTCACCGCCGGCCAGGGCAGTGTGGCTACACGCGTGCTCAAACAAGGCAGCCCGAAAGGACTGTGATTCGGGCGGTCCCGCTATCGTGGAGCTTGCGCTCGGTAGACCGGAGACTTTGCGTCCCCACCTTTCAGTGGGTTTGCCTTTGTCAGAATCGCGCCGGGGCGAACCTTACCACTATCCCTTCACACAACTTGCGTGATGCCGTTCACAGTTCGTCGTCGAACGAAGACGTGAGAAAGCGGAGACAGTGGATTTCGACGCGCGCATTTAACTCTTGCGTGCGCCGAGTTAAATAGGCGCGCGCAACGCTGCAAGACGTGAGCCAGCTCCACTGTAGACTTGACAACAGGCGCGCGACCGGATCCGCGCGAGCTCCGGCATTCCGGGAATCACGCCGCGGCAGTTTGCATGGGAGCGGCGATCTACTTGACACGAAACAGCGGTGCGCAGGGTTCCGTGGAATCGTGCACGCGTCGCATCCTGAATTCTTATTGCTTTTGCAGGGATTTGCGCCTTGACCCGCAGCGAGTGCCCGCCGAAAGATGCGCTACGAGCACCGGGCAACGGTGCAGGTGGGCCAGAACAATGAGCAATCTCGATTCGACGCAGACGGTGCGTGCCGTCAGCATGGATGAGCTCTACGATTCGCACCGTCCGAAGTGGTACGCCATCCAGCTGGTGGTCTCCGACCGTGCCGTGAACCTCGACCTGATGCCGCGTCTCGATGCGTTCGTGGCACACCGCCTCTACGCCGTCGTCGGCAAGCAGGGCAACGTCCAGCAGTTCGCGCTGCGCCTCGGATTCTTTCCGGACACGGCATCGGCGCAAGCGATCTGCGCAGGTCTGAGCAACTACTTCGCGTCCCCGTCCGTCGTACGCGTGAGCGACGCCGAGCAGGCGCGCTTCGCACAGGCTCAGGCTCCGCGGGCAACGGTGCAGAAGCCGGCTGCGCCGCGCACGCCCGCGGCGCCTACTGACATTCCCGCGACGCCGCCCAACACTGCACCCCGCTCTGCCCCGACGCCCGTCGAGCGGCCGGTCGTTGCGAACAAGACCCGCAAAACGCTACCGCCGACGCCGGTCAAGGCGAACGGCACTCAGAAGCTGGTCAAGCGCACGCGCACGCTCGGCGAAGAGCTGCTCGACGAGGCCCGCGAGGTCGCGCTCTCCCGCAGCGGCAAGCACAGGATCCCGGAACAGAACAAGCCGTGGCTCGCGCGGTTGTTCGGCGGCTCGAAGCGCTAGAAAATCGGGATTGTGATAACGAGAAGTACGCCTGTTGAGGCTTGGATCCTCTGGCTTGCCGCGGCCGTGGCCCTGGCCTACCTGGTGCTGCCGCGTCCGTATGCAGGCGACGTTGCGCTCAAGACCTCGATGTGCGTGTTGCTCGCGATCGGGGCGTTTCGCGGCAAGCTGAAGCTCTTCGCGCTGGCGTTGCTCTTCTCGGCCGCAGGCGATGCGTTCCTCGCCTACGACGGCGACCGACTGTTCGTCCCTGGCCTCGCGAGCTTTCTAGCGACGCACGTCCTCTATGCCATAGTCTTCGTGCTCGCGACGAAGGGCACAGCGGCGCCGATGAGCGCAGGACGCAAGGCGATGCTCGCCGTCATCCCGACGTTCGCGGTCGCGTACGGCGCCGTGCTCTGGCCGAATCTCGGCGCGTTAGCGTTTCCGGTCATGCTCTACATCGCGGCGATCGTCGTGATGACAGTGCTGTCGTTACGCGTTCGCGCGATCGAGGTGCCGCTCGGCGCGGCGCTGTTCATGATCTCGGACAGCCTGATCTCCCTGGAGAAGTTCTTGTGGCAGGCCGCGTGGGTCGGACCGCTGGTATGGATCACGTACGCGCTTGCGCAATTGCTGATCACCCGCGGCATGCTGATCAGCACGCGCAAGTAACCTTCACGTTCAGTGCGCCGGGACGACACTGCTCTTGCGGCGCCAGAACCAGTAGGCCGGAGCGCCGAGCAGTATCAGCACGATGCCCACGAGCGCGCGGCCGGGCGACACGTAAAAGGTGTTCACCACGACGACGCCCGACGCAATCATGAAGAGCACCGGCGTTACGGGATAGCCCGGCACGCGAAACGGTCGCGTCGCGTTCGGCTCGCGGCGCCGGTAGTAGAAAACAGCGCCGGCGCCGAGCCCGTAGAAAATCCAGCCCGCGAACACGACGTAAGTCAGCAGTGCATCGAAAGTCCCGGTTGCCGCCAGCACGGCGGACCAGACCGAGCTCGCCACGATTGCAAGCGCCGGCGTGTTCCAGCGCGGATGGACTTCGGCCATCTTGCTGAAGAAGACACCGTCACGCGCCATCGCGAAGTACACACGTGTCGCCGTCAACGAAGTGGCGTTGGCCGCGCTGAACATGGCAATGAGGATCGCCACTGCGATCAGTTTGCCGGCGCCGGCGCCGAGAATCGTAGTAACCGCATCCGCCGCAATGCGCTCCGACTGCGCGCTGCGCGCCGTTCCCAGCGCGGCCACGTAGGCCAGATTGGCGAGCACGTAGATGACGATCAATGCCGCCGTACCCACGATGATCCCACGTGCGAAATTGCGCTGCGGGTCGATGACCTCGCCGGCCGAGAACGTCACGTAGTGCCAGCCTTCATAGGCCCACAACACACCGATCATCGCAGCGCCCATCGCCGCCAGCAGCGAAACGTTCATGGATGACGGAACCAGGCTGGCAGTTGCGAGCCCGTCGCCGCGCGCCAGCAGCAGGACGCTCATGACCAGAATCGCGGCGACCTTGAGCAGCGTCGTCCAGTTCTGCACGTCCGCGCTCTGCCGCGTGCCGATCACGTTGATCACGGTAATCGCGACGATCATGCCCACGGCGACTACGCGGGCGCCCGACGGCGATAGCGGCATCAGCTCGCCCAGGTACGCTGCGAATGCCACGGCCAGCGTTGCGTTCGTCGCGCTCGAGATCACGAAGAACATCGCCCAGCCGTAGAGGAACGCGACGAAGCCCCCGTATGCATCGCGCATATAAATGTAGAGACCGCCGCACTCCGGCTTCATCGCGCCGAGCTCGGCGTAGGTGAAAGCGCCCAGGGTGGAGAGCAGGCCACCGGCAATCCAGACCAGCAGCGCCGGAGCCAGCTGGCCGCCGGTGAGCTGCAGCACGCTCGCGGGGACGATGAAGATGCCGGAGCCGATGACGCCGCCGACTGTCAGATAAACGAGATCTTTGAATCCCAGCAAGCGGGGCAGCGTCGCGCGTTCGGGCATGCGACGCATTGTGGGTGCTCCGCCCCGTGCGGTTCAAGCTTCAGTCGCTAGTTCTTCGGCTGCCGGAACTTCAGACCGAAGTTCATGCTGATCTGGTGATCGACCTCGCCCAGGAACTCATCCTTGTTGGCGTAGACGATCGAGAACGGCATGTCCATGTCGGCCACACGGCGCGTGTAGGTCAGCGAGGCCGTGATGCGTTCTTTGTTGCTGTCGTCGTCGTCCAGGTTGCTGTCGTAGGAGAGCTGCAAGTCCAGCCGGCCGCGGTTCTTGTCGCCGTTCAAGGGCCGGCCGGCTGCGACAGCGACTTCCCAGCGATCGTGCTGCGGCAATGCCAGGTCGACGCCGTCGGCGGGAAAGCTGTACGTCACGGCATCGACACGCTTGAAGGATGCCTCGACCTTGAAGCGGGTCTGATGCTCCAGGTCAGTACCGTACGCCGTCATGTAGTTCTGCAAAGCGCTCACGCACGTGTCGTACCTGGCCGAAGTGCTGTCCGCGACTGCCGGGTCCGTGCAGGCCCTTCCCTTGGTGCGCAGGAAGTCGCCGAAGTTCCGGCGCGTGAACTCCCACGTGACGCTGGCCTGGGTCGTTTGCGGACCGACGATCTCATCGCGGAAGGCGTGCTCGAGCGTGAACAACAGCTGCGGCTGTTGCTCGACCAGATCGGCGAGCCGATTCATGCGGGTCCGCTCGAGCTCCGCTTCGATGCCCTTGCTGATCTTGGCGCGATCGACGGCCGCTTTGAACGTGTCGGCCTTGTATTGCTGCTTCTCGTCGTCGCTGATCGAGAGTCCGCCGATAGGGTCCGTGGGGGACAGGCCTGCTCTCACGGCCTTCTCGACCAGGACGCCGAGTGCCTCCCCGGTCTCGTCGGTCACCGCTTCGTACGCGCGACCCACTGCGCCTTCGTTCATCGGTGCAATGCTCTTGCGAAGGACACTGTAGTCGCGACCGAACCGGCTGTTGACCAGGCTCCACGTAAAGGACACCTGTGCGTCGCCGACGGCCCGGATGTCCTTCTGCAGCGAGTCCCTGCGAGTCTCGCGGACGTTTTCGCCGAATGCCTGGACCAGCTGGTCGAGCGGCTCGGCCTCGGTATTGATGATGCCTTTGAGCTGCGCGTTGTGATTGTCCACGTCCTGCACGGGCAGCAGGAAGTTGAGGTCCACGGCGAGCTTGCTCCCCTCTGCCCCGTCGCCGCTGCTCACCAGTCCCAGGGCATTCAGCAGCTGCGCCAGGTCGTTCATCGTCGCTGCAGTGGCGGCGCCTCCGGAATCGGCGCCGGTTTCCGCGACCTTCAGCTCCTCGTCTACGGACTTCTGCAGCTGTGTTTCCGTTGCTGCGGTATCTGCGGTTTTCGCCGCTGCCGGCGTCATCACCTGCAGGATTCGCTGGTAGCAGCCCTGGATGCTTTCGCTATCGGCACAGGGTTCGGCTGTCTCCTGCGCGAGAGCGATCGGAGCGGCGAATGCGAAGCACAGCAGCGCAGCAGCGGTCCTCGAGTACATGGCCTGCTCCTTGTTTTCACGCCATGACGACGACGAAAGTGACGGGAAGCGACTGACCCTTCGAGCCCGGCAGCGTCGACTCGAAGTGATCGTCGGCCGAACCGTCCGGAGGGATTGGATTGCCGCCAGCGACGACCTCTGCGGTGACCTCCGCCGTGCCGTCGGTGGTGTACACGACGTCCAGCAGAACGGTGTACCGCCGCGCCGACTTGGCGAGCGAGACCGCCGCCGGGCCAGGCTGAAGCTCGGCGTCGGTGAGGCGCTGCTTCTCACCGTTGCCGGGGAGCACGAGCGCCCTCGCCGTGACCAGGCTCGTATTGGTCGTTCCATTGACCGCGATGCGAAGCTGCGCTCCGTCGGGCACGTTGGACCAGATAGCGACGCGTGCGTCGTTTGCCATGGAACTCTCCCCAGGCCGCTGAAGCGGGATCCTACGCGCGGACTGGGAGAAGTCCTATGTGACTAAAGTTTAGGCGGCTGGATCACGACGGAGTGCCAGTCAGAACCGGTAGCGCGCCTTGACGAGCAGCTGATCGCTGTCGCGCAGGTCCGCAGCGGACCCGAGCAAACCACCGAGGCCGTCGCGCGTCTCGCCTTCCTCGAACGTGATGCCGCCGCGCCCGTAGACGACGTAGAGGTCCGACTGCGGCGCGAACGTCCAGCGATAGCGGACCTGCAAGCCGAAGTTGTTCACTGAAAACGGCAGCACGAGATCGTCGCTTTCGATCAGCTCACCGGACGGTCCTATCCGCAACGGCTGTGGATTGCGTGCATCGATCGCCAGCCACTGCAGTTTCACGCGCAGCTCGTGACGGGCCGCCGGGAACCAGTTGAGGTCGCTTTGCAGGATCGCCCGCCGGCGCTCGAAGCTCGCGAGCAGTGTGTCGCGTTCCCAGATCAGCCAGTCGCGGCTCCAGCGCATGATCCCGCGCACCGACCAGCTCAGGTCGTCGCGCGTGAAGTGCTCGATGCGGCTGTCGACGTCGAATGCGAAATCGTCATTGCCTTCCTGCAACACCGAGCCGGCTGCAAACAGGCGCCACTTGCCGATCCGCGCGCTCTGATAGTTGTGAGTGAGCGCCACGAGCCGCGCGTCCATCTGCACATTGCCGTTGCCGCGCGAGATCAAATCATCGACGCCGGACCCCGTAACTTCCAGCGACGTATTGAAGACCGACCCGGAGCGCCGCCGCGACTCGCGGAACATGCCGAGATAGTTACCGACCCGCTCGCCGGAGTCGTTGTAGCGCAGCTCCGGCCGCACGCGCCAATTCACGCTTGCGCGCACATCGCTCTCGTCGAAATTGCGGAAGCGCCGCGAGATCAGGTAGCTCGCGCGGTTCACGCTGGCGCGCTGCTGGAATCCCATGTCGTTGAAGTCGAGCGTGCTGCTGTAGTGCGTGAGCCCGAGCTCGTGTTGCCAGTCCGGCGACGGTGTGTAGGTGGCGAGCAGGATCTCGCCGTCGCCTGAAGTGTCGGCGGCGAACTGGTCGATCATGCTGGTGATCACCTGCCCCTGCAGCATCAGCTGCGAGTTGGGACGCCAGATGAAATCGCCGGAGTGCACCTGCGAGCTGCGATCGAAGAAGGGGCGATCGACCCACGTGCCGAGATAGCCGAGCGTCATGCCACCGGACGCGTAGCGCAGACGTGTGCCGGCGAACGCGCGGCCGAGGTCGTCGCTGTAGTCGCTCTCGACTGCCGAGAGCACACCATAGTCGAGACGTCCGACGTTGCCATTGAGCTTCGCTGCGCCATCGATGTCGGCGGCCTGCAGCGGATCATCGTCGCGCTGGCCGCCGATACGACGCGTATAGAGCAGCCGGTCTCTCGCGGTGAGTCGCTGGCTGTCAGTCTCGGGGACCCGAATATCGAACAGCGCCTGGTTCTCCGCGAAGAACGGCCGCTTGTCGCTGAACAGTACTTCGATCGCGTCGAAGTTGACGACCAGCTCGTCCGCTTCCACCTGCCCGAAATCCGGATTGAGCGCCGCCGTCAGCTGGAAATTGCCGGAGGGCTTCCACTGGATGTCGGCGCCGGCCTTCATGTCGACTTCGTTGCCGACCATGTCGTTGGCGACGCTCGCGTACGGGAAGAAGTGCAGCAGCGAGCCGGGATACTGATCGATCTCGACCCTCGGGAACTCCGAGACGTAGCGCGGCCGCGAGAAACTCACGCCTGCCAACGCGCTGCGTTCCTGCGTCGCGCCGATCACACGATCGAACGCAATGCCGATCGTGCGCTTCGGCGCCGCGGCGTCCTTCATCGGCGCAGTCGTCCACGGCAGCAGCACTTCGACGAACCACTCCCCGGTCGTCTGACTGATCGCGTACTCGACGTCGCTGTCCCAGTCGGTGCTGTACTGGTTCTCGTTGGTCAGCGTCGCGTCCTGCAACGAGCCCGCGAGCGCAATCGTGACGTCGTAGGCAACCTGCGCGTCGGCGTTGAAATCGACATAGATGTTGACGCGGTCGCCGTTGTTGTCGGCATCGCGAGGCGTCTGCGCCAGTTGCCGCGGCGTTTCCGGCGGCTGCACGCAACGAAAGCCGAACACGATGCCCTTCGGCGTGCCGAGCATCCGCACCTCCGTCGGATACCGCGGCGTCCCCAGCGTGTACGGTTGCGTGACGCGGAAATCGGTGAAGACCTGGGCGCGCTGCCACTCGGCCTCGTTCAGCACGCCATCGATTTTGATCTCGGCGAGCGCGTCGGCGGACGCAAGGAGCGCAGCCGCAATGAACGGGCCGCGCAGCAACCACACAGAGCAGTTCATGTGAGAAAGAGACCGATCCTACCCGCTGCTTATTGCGAGCAACTGTCGCCCATGCCTGCGGCCTCAGCAACGCCTGTTGCTTTGGGCAGCCGCAAATTTACCTCATGGCTGCAGCAAGGATGCAGCAGGCCTCGCCGAGGTGGAAGGGCCACTTCGCGGCGTGCAAGGGTGCCAACCGTCCGTCCCTGCTTTGCCAGCAGCCATCGCGCCAATCGAACAGGTCGTCGCACGCTCCCCCGTCAGACTCCACTGCCACAGTATCCTCGGGCAGCCCTGAAGAAGGAGAGCGAAGATGCCGGCATCGGTGCCAGCGTGGCCTGCCTGGGCCTGTTTCACCGCGATGATGCTCGCTCATGCGCCGTACGCACGCAGCGAGACCCCGACGCCGGCGCAGACGGTGCAGCTCATGGATCTCGCCAGGCTGGCGCGAGAGGCGCGGCTGGCGGGAGACCACAAGGGCTGGCTCGAGCACGGACAGCGAGTTTTGCAACTTGCTCCCGAGCATCCGGATCTGCTGATCAGCGTTGCGCGAGCGCTGGCGGCGAATGGCCGATTCGAGCCAGCGGAAGCTCGTCTCGATGACGCGGTCCGGCGTGGCGCGGGGTTCGATCTGTCGACGTTTCCTGAATTCAAATCGGCTCCGGACAGCGGGCGGCTGCGCGCAGTGCGCGAGCGTGCGTTGCAGAACCTGGCACCGGTTTCCGCACCGGAGGTGTTTCTGGCGCTTCAGGACGAGTCGCTGCGCCCCGAAGGAATCACCTGGGACCCGATCGGCGGCCACCTCTATTTCGGCAGCCTCAGCGGTGAGATCTGGCGAGTCGACCTGGGTGGCAAGCTCGAGCGCTTTGCCGGCGCGGACAGCGGGCTGCGCGAGGTGCTGGGTCTCAAGGTCGACTCGCAACGCCGTCTTCTATGGGCGGTCACCGGAGTCTTTCCGGATGTGATTCCAACGGGCGAGCCCAAAAAGGATGTAGGCACGACCGGCCTGCATGCATATCGGCTCGACACTCGCGAGCGCGTGCGCGAGTGCGGTCTCGACGAGCGGCCGACGCTGCACGCGTTCAACGACATGGCACTGGCACGCAACGGTGACGTGTACGTGACCGACAGCCCGGCGAGCTCGATCTACAAGCTGTCCGGCACTGCGTGCAAGCTGGATCAGATCCTGCATGACGCCGCAGTGTCGTTCCCGAACGGCATCGCACTCGCGCCCGACGAATCGCGACTCTACATCGCCCATGTTGAGGGAATCAGCGTGGTCGACCTGCGCACGGCCAAGCGCACTCAACTGCCTGTTCCTGCCAACGCCGCCGTGAACAGCATCGATGGTCTGGCCTGGGACGGCAACGATCTGCTGGCCATCCAAGGTTCGCCCTACCTTGCGAGAGTTGCGCGCATTCGCCTTGGAGCCGATGGTCTCGCCGTCCGCCAGGTTGAGACGATGAGCTCACGTCCGCCCGCGGACCTGCGTCCGACGACGGGCGTTGTCGTGCGCGATCAGTTCTATATGGTCGCGGGCTTTCCGGATGGGATCGCCGCAGCGACCGGACAACCGCGGCCGCGTTCGCACATCTTGCGCGCGCGGGTGCGCTAGCGCTTGTTGCTCAGAGGCCCACGAGAAAAGAAGCTGCGACGCTGGCCTTGCGCTGGCGTCGCCAGGCAGCCGGACTGGAACCCACGACCGCACCGAATACCCGAGTCAGGTGACTCTGATCGGTAAAGCCACAGCTCAACGCGATCGAGCTGACGCTGTCGTCCGTCTGCTCCAGCTTTTCACCGGCGCGCTGAATGCGCTGCCGCACGAGCCATCGGTGAGGCGGCGTCCCCAGGCTGACCTTGAAAGCTTTTTCGAAATGGCTGCGAGACAGACCGCAATGCGCAGCGATCTGCTTGATCGAATGACCTGAGCCGGAGTCGCTCAAGAGCAGACGCAGGGCCAGTTCGACTTGCCAATGTGCCAGGCCACCTTGGCGGCTGGTCCTCGACACCTCTGCGCTGCCAGTCATGTCGTTCCCCTGGTGTCCGCGAGCGGGCTCACTGCCCGGCCGGAATTTAACGACACAAACGTGATATTTGCAGTCATCCATCCAAGCAATTGACAAGTGGCAGTCTTTATACAGTGCTGAGTAGCTTTGCCGCCCCTCATCCCGGAGAGTGCCATGCGTGAAGCGACAGAGAGTCTCGTCCCGCCCGCGATGGCGGGCCTTACCGCCACTGAAGCGGAAGGCACTCCATTCGTGACGGCCGCCGACGTGAAACCGGTCGAGCAAGCGGCTATTCGGCCATTTCGAGTCGAGGTAGCCGAAGAAGCACTCACCGACTTGCGCCGGCGCATCAAGGCCACTCGGTTGCCGGAGAAGGAGACCGTGGCCGATTTTTCGCAAGGCGTGCAACTCGACTTCATTCAAGCGCTCGCACGTTATTGGGCGACCGACTACGACTGGCGCCGGTGCGAGGCGCAACTGAACTCTCATCCGCAATTCATCACCGAGATCGACGGGCTGGACATCCACTTCATTCACGTCCGCTCCAGACATGAGGATGCGATGCCGCTCATCGTCACCCACGGCTGGCCCGGCTCGCCCATCGAGCAGCTGAAGATCATCGATCCGCTGACCAATCCCACGGCGCATGGCGGCAGCGCCTCGGACGCGTTCCACGTAGTGATCCCGTCGATGCCGGGTTACGGGTTTTCAGGCAAGCCCACGACGCCCGGTTGGGATCCCGCTCACATGGCGCGGGCCTGGGTGGAGTTGATGAAGCGACTCGGATACAGCCGATTTGCTGCACAGGGCGGCGATTGGGGTGGGTTCGTCACGAACTCGATGGCGGAACAGGCACCCCCGGAGTTGCTCGGCATCCATGTGAACTTCTCCGGTGCCGCGCCCCCTGAAGTTTCCAAGGCACTTCAGTCCGGCGGGCCGGCGCCAGCCGGTCTGTCGGCTGAGGAAAAACGGGCCTACGACCAGATGGCGTTTCTTTACCGGCACGTGCCCACGCAACTGATGATGGCCGCACACCCGCAAACCCTGTACGGGTTGGCGGACTCACCCATTGCCCTTGCCGCGTGGATGATCGACCACGACGTGGCGAGCTACGCGCACCTCGTGAAGCTCTTTGTCGCTGGGGAGCCCTACGGCGATCTCACCCGCGACGACATCCTCGACAACATCACCCTCTCCTGGTTGACGAACACGGGTGTATCCAGCGCTCGTCTCTATGTGGAATACAAGGGTGCCTTCTTCAACGACTACAACATCTCCGTTCCAGCTGCCGTCAGCGTCTTCCCCGAGGAGGTCTACCAGGCTCCGCGGAGCTGGACCGAGCGCTCCTACAAGAACCTCGTGCACTTCAACGAGCTCCCCAAGGGCGGCCATTTTGCGGCGTGGGAACAGCCGCAGCTCTTCTCAGAAGAGGTACGCGCTGCCTTCAGGTCGCTGCGCAACTAGCGGAAAAGGGGTCAGCCAGCTTTGGCGGTGCGCCGCGTCTGCGGTATGAACCGGCTCGACCGTGCTGCGCGGTTGACGGCGCATGATCTCCGCGAACTCGTTCGCGGGCACCGCCTGGCTCATCAGGAAACCCTGCACGGCGTCGCAGACTTCGGCGCGCAGGAACTCCAGCTGCACCTGTGACGACACGCCTTCCGCGAGGATGCCGAGGCCGAGGTTGTAGCCGAGCGCGATGATGGCGCGGCAGATGGCCGCGTCATCTGCTGCATGACCCAGCGGCACGTTGTTACCGGTGGGGGCGTGAGATGAAATTGCAGTCGCGCTGCTGACAGCGCTGTTAGTAGTGGAGCCGCCGGCTGTGTGGTCGCGCCGCCTAACTCCTTCTTTTCTACTTGGCGATCTTGGCGATCTTGGCGAGAGACATTCTTTTCTCTTTCTTCGCCGCAGGCCACATTTCAAGCGAAGTGGTAACCAGTCCACGACGTCGCAGCGGAGCGGAATGGGAACCGGAATATCTCTCGCCAAGATCGCCAAGATCGCCAAGGAAGACAAGAGGAGCGGTACTCGGAAGAGAAAAATCTCTTCCGATTCCTTCCTGGCGTCTTGGCGAGAGAATTTCACGCGGCGTTGCGAGCGAATACCGCCATCTGCGCGGCCAGTGCGCGTTGAAAAGCGGGTCGCGCTTCACACCGCAGGCGATAGCGCTCGAGCACCGGGATCTTCGCGACGATGTCGGTGTGACGCAGGATTCGCAGCACCGTCGTCATGAGGATGTCGGCTGCGGTGAAGCGATCTCCTTCGAGATAGCTGCGCGTGCCGAGCGCGGTGGCCAGATCCTGCAGGCGCCGCTGCAGGAATTCGAGGGCGCCGGGCCGGCGCAGCTTCGCCCACTCTTCCTGCGAGTAAGCAAGATCGATCAGCGTGAGATTCTGGACGAACGGCTCGATGGAGTTCATCGCCGCGAACATCCAGGCGGTGACGCGGGCGCGGCTTGCAGCGTCGGCGGGCATCAACGCCTCGCTCCGCTGCGCAATGTGATGGACGATTGCGGCGGACTCGAACAGCACCAGGTCGCCTTCCTGGTAGGCCGGCACCTGGCCGAACGGCTGCAGCTGGCGATAGTCCTGCGACTTCTGGTCCTCCGGCCCGATCACGTGCTCGGTATAGGGCAGACCGGCTTCTTCGAGCGCCCAGCGCACGCGCAGGTCGCGCACCAGTCCCTGGGCAAACGGGGGAACCGCCCGCAGGACACTCACTCGGATCGTGTTCATCTCAGCGTACCTCGTCAGTTGGGGATCTCTATCCCAATGACGATCCGGTCCGCCGGCGTTCGACAGCTCAGCGCTTCTTCTTGGCGGAGACGGGCACGGTGACGAGGGCCAGCCCGACCGCATTGGCGTCGGGGGTGCGCTTGCCGTGCATGGGGTGCATGCGCTCCAACAGGTTCGCGACCGTCTGCTCGCCCTGCCGCGGGACGCTCGCTGAATCCGCACCCTGACTGATACGCATCGGTCACCGATACCAAGGTATTGACCTACACGTCCAATCGCGCCGGGTCCTTCGCTCTGCTCTGATGGTCCGCGCTTTGCGCGCACTCACCACTCAACGAGGAGGACCATCATGAACGTTCCCGAAAAACCGGTCTATGCAATGGCAGGCGATGTCGGCGGCGGCGGAGCGCTAGGCACCACCAACTCTCCCTCCGCGAGACCGCGCGCAACAGAGGACGACACGGCGATCCGCCCGTTCACATACCGCGCGTCGGACGCCGAGCTCGACGACCTGCGCCGGCGCATTGTCGCCGCGCGTCTGCCGGAGAAGGAAACGGTGTCGGACTTCTCTCAGGGCGTGCCGCTGGCCACCGTGCAGAAACTTGCGAAGTACTGGGCAACCGAATACGACTGGCGCACAGTCGAAGCGAAGCTGAACTCGTATCCGCAGTTCATTACCGAGATCGATGGGCTCGACATTCATTTCATTCACGTGAAGTCGAAGCATGCGAATGCCTTGCCGCTGATCGTTTCGCACGGCTGGCCGGGCTCGATCATCGAGCAGCTGAAGATCATCGAACCGCTCGTCGACCCGACGGCGCACGGCGGCTCGGCGGCGGATGCGTTCGACGTGGTCATTCCGTCGATGCCCGGTTACGGATTCTCCGGCAAGCCCACGGCGACGGGCTGGGGTCCCGAACGCATCGCCCGCGCTTGGGACGTGCTGATGAAGCGCCTCGGCTACAAGAAATACGTCGCGCAGGGCGGCGACTGGGGCGCGGTCGTCGTCGAGCTGATGGGTGCGGCGGCGCCGCAGGGATTGCTCGGCGTGCACACCAACATGCCGAATGTCGTTCCGCCGGCGATCGACGCCGCAGCTTTCCGCGGCGAGCCGGCGCCGGCCGGTCTGTCTGCCGACGAGAAACATGCGTACGAGCAGCTCGTAGCCTTTTACAAGGACGTGTACTACGCGCTCTTCATGGGCACGCGACCGGAGACGTTGACGGGGCTATCGGATTCGCCGATCGGCCTGGCCACCTTCATGATCGACCATGACCGTCGCAGTCTCGAGCTCATCGCGCGCAGCTTCGACGGCATTCGGGAAGGACTGACGCGCGACGACGTTCTCGACAACGTCACGCTGTTCTGGCTGACGAACACTGGCGTGTCCGCGGCGCGTCTCTACTGGGAAAACAAGCTCGCGTTCTTCGTGCCGAAAGGGGTGAAGGTTCCCGTGGTAGCGAGCGCCTTCCCGGACGAGTTGTACACGGCGCCGCAGAGCTGGGCGGAGCAGGCGTATCCCAAGCTGCTCCGCTACACGAAGCTGCCCAAGGGCGGGCACTTTGCAGCGTGGGAGCAGCCGAAGTTCCTCAGCGATGAGATCCGCGCGGGATTCAAGTCGCTGCGGTAGTCGAAGTGCGGCGGATGACGCATTGGCACGTCATCCGTCGCTCCTCACGTGGAGAGCTGCTCCGCGATCGGCAATTGACGGATGCGCTTGCCCGTCGCCGCAAAGATCGCGTTACAGAGCGCCGGCGCAATCGGCGGCAAACCAGGTTCGCCAACGCCGCCGAGCGGTTGCGACCAGTCCGTCGCCGGCAGCAGGTGCACGCGAATCTCGCGCGGCGCTTCTGCCATGCGCGTGACCTGGTAAGTGTTGAAGTTGTCCTGCTGCGCGCGACCGTTCTTGAACGTGATCTCGCCGTAAGTGGCCAGGCTCACACCCATGATGACTGCGCCTTCGAGCTGCGAGCGGATGCGATCCGGATAGATCTGCGGGCCGCAGTCGAACGCAATGTCGACGCGCGGAATCGTGAGCTTGCCATCCGCGCCCACTTCGACCGCCACCACCGCGGCTGTGTAACTGACGAAGCTGTAGTGCGCGGCCAGCCCGAGCCCCTGCCCCGTCGGCAACTTGCGTCCCCAGCCCGCTTCGCGCGTCACGGTCTCGATCACGCGCCGCAACCTGCCGGTATCGACCGGATAGCGCATCGGCGACTCGCCGTGATTCCACGAGTCTTTCAACGCCGCAGGATCGATGCGTCGCGGCGGACCGATCAGATCGAGCAGAAAGTCACGGTGATCGCGCCCGGCAGCAGCAGCCAGCTCCGACACGAAGCATTGCACGGCGAAAGCGTGCGGCACATTCGAGACCGAGCGGAACCAGCCGATGCGCGTATGCGCGACCGCAGCCGGATTCTCGATGCGCAGATTCGGGACGTTGAACGGCACGTTGATCAGTCCCAGGCCCTGCTCGAACGGCGCCTCGTGCTGCGGATCCGGCGCGAAGATCGAAACGATCGTCGGCGCGACACTGCGATGCAGCCACGCTGTCGTCTTGCCCTGCGCGTCGAGCCCGGCGTGCAGGCGCTCGACGGAAACTGTGTGGTAGTAGTCGTGATGCAGGTCGTCATCGCGAGTCCACACGACTTTCACGGGCCGGCCGCCCATCTGCTGCGACAAGAATGCCGCCTCGGTGGCGAAATCCGGCTTGGATTTGCGACCGAACCCGCCGCCGAGCAGCGTGACGTGCACGGTGACCTTGTCCAGTGGCAGGCCCAGCCGCTTCGCGACGTTCTCGCGCGTCGCCTGCGGCGCCTGCGTCGGCGCCCACACTTCGCAATGACCGTCGACGATGCGCGCCGCCGCGCTCGGCGGTTCCATCGTCGCGTGTGCGAGGTGCGGCAGGTAGTATTCGGCTTCGACTTTGCGCGCTGCCTTCGCCATCGTTGCATCGACATCGCCAACTTCGCGAAGCACCTGGCCGGGCTTGCGCGCTGCCTGCTCGAGCTCGGCGCGATAGGCGACGGAGTCGTACGTGCCGTGCGGCCCGTCGTTCCACTCGATCTGCAACGCCTGCCGCGCCTGCATCGCAATCCATGTGTCCTCGGCAATGACCGCGATGCCGTTGAGCGGCGAGAACAGCGCCGGCCCCGGCGTACCCGGAATCTCGACCACTTTCACGACACCGGGCATCGCCTGCGCGGCCGCGGCATCGACCTTTGCCACCTTGCCGCCGAAGACCGGCGAGCGTGCGACCACTGCGTACAGCATTCCATCGAGGCGCGTGTCGATGCCGTACTGCGCGCGCCCGTGAGAGATGTCGTCGACATCGAGCAGCGGAATGTTCTCCTTGCCGATGTAGCGGAACTGCGCAGGATTCTTCAGACGCAGCGTCTCGCGCGCCGGTACGGGCAGTTTCGCCGCCGCGCGCGCCAGCGCGCCGTAGCCGAGCCGGCGACCGCTCTGCTCGTGAACGACTTCGTGGTTGACCGCACGCACGGAATTAACCGGCACATTCCAGGTCGCTGCTGCCGCGGCTTCGAGCATCGTGCGTGCAGCCGCGCCGACGCGACGCATCGGATCGAAGTGATGCCGCATGCTGCGCGAACCGTCCGTATCCTGGTTGCCGAACTTCTCTTCGTCGCCGGGGGCCTGCGTCACGCGCACTTTGCTCCAGTCGGCGTCCAGCTCATCGGCCACCACGATCGGCAGACCGGTGCGAATGCCCTGCCCCATTTCGGAGCGATGCACGGCCACCGTCACGATGCCGTCTTCGCCGATCGCGACGAACAGCAGTGGGTCGTCGCGCCAACCGTGCTCCATGCCGTCCGCACCGTATTTCGGGGCGTCGGCGCCCTTGGCGATGCGGGAGACGCTGGCGACGAGCACCAGTCCGCTGAGCCCCGCAATGAATGCGCGGCGATCGACCATTTGCGCGCTCATGCGTTTTTCTCCAGACCTGCGGCCGCCTGCTTGATCGCAGCGCGGATTCGCGGATACGTGCCGCAGCGGCAGATGTTGCCCGTCATTGCAGTGTCGATGTCCGCATCGTTCGGCTTCGCGTTCGTCGCCAGCAGTGCCGCCGCCGCCATGATCTGCCCGGACTGGCAGTACCCGCATTGAGGAACGTTCACGGTCGACCACGCGGTCTGCAGCGCCTTGCCCTGCGGCGTGGCCCCGATGCCTTCGATAGTGACGATCTTCTTCCCCGCGAGCGCTGCAATGGGAGTGATGCAGGCCCGCGTCGGAACGCCGTCGACGTGGACCGTGCAGGCGCCACACAGCGCCATGCCGCAGCCGAACTTGGTGCCGGTCATGCCGAGGCGGTCGCGAAGGGCCCACAGAAGTGGCGTGTCATCGGCGGCCGCCACGTTCATCTTGGCGCCATTGATGGTGAGCTCCATCGCGAATCTCCCGTGGGTTCTTATGTCGAGGCAGGCACCTCCAAATACCTCCAGAAGCGGCGGAGAGTCAAGACAGCGCCGGACTGCCGACCCGCCGTCGACGCAGGAAGGCCAGGCCCAACGCCGACATCCCGAACAATGCGAGCGTGCCTGGCTCGGGAACTTCGGCGTCGCGCACGGACCACTGGACCGGACGGCCGTACGCGAGCCCGGGGCGCTTCGCATCCGTCATCGCGATGCCGCCCGTGCCGAACCCATCGAAGTCCGGGGCAGCGCCGCCGCTGGAAGTGCAGGCGTAACGCAGGAAGCCGCACGTGGCCGGCAGGTACGAGCCGCCGATCGTCCAGTCGGTGAGCACGCCGTCGACGAAGGTCAGCATGGCGACCTGCGCGTTCGACTCGTCGAACGACACGCCGAACCAGCTGAAGAACAGGTCGAGCGTCGGCAGGCTCACGATCGGGTTGCCGAGGTGACCGCTGCCGCCCGCCGGGATCAGCGAGTCGTCGAAAGTGAAATAACCGGTGCCCACCACGCCCGTGCCGTACGACGGGTTGGACAGCTCATTACTGGTGACGCTGAAATCCACCGTGATCGGCGTGGCCTCGGCCGCCACGCCACCGAACAACAGACCTATTGCCGCGACAGCGGCTGCGAACTTGCGAGTCATACCGATCTCCGTGCTTTTGAACCGCGATAAGGGGCCAACGCGGCAAGCGACGGAAAACCGGCTCACTCTTCCAGACTGCAGTCGTGCGAGGGCAGCAGGAACCGGCCGGTGCACCACAGGACCACGCCGTGGATCGGCTGCGTCCCGAAGTGGTTGCTCGCCGGGGTGCCGAACGTCACCGTGACGTTCGAGTACTTGACGCTGCCGCCACCCAGAACGCAGACCGTGAACGGCGACGGATTGCCGAACGGCGCGGGTGAGCCGTTGCCCGTCACGAATGCCGTACCCGTGATGGCAAAGCCCTCCGTGACAGCCGGGCTGTACTGAGGACAGCGCGCCGGCCAGTCGAGCGTCAGTACGCCATCCGTCATGCTGATGTGATGCGTGTGGGCGCCGCGGGTCGCCGGATCGTCCTTGTTCACCGTGCCCTGGATGATCCCGTAGTCGGATGTCTGCATGTCCATCGCTGCGGAGAATCGGGCGGTCCCGCGCCGCTCATCCACCTCCAGCGACCACTTGGCCCGCATCTCATAAGGACCCTTGGCAACCACTGCGGCCGATGGAGTGTGGTCGTTGAGCAAGCCGCTGAAATGCACGGGCAACGCATCCGGCCGGGCGCGGTCGCCGGCAAGCACGTCGGATGAACCGCAGGCCAGCGCCGCCAGGACCCCGCTGCCGCAGACCACCCGCACCAAGGCTCTATTGCTCATTGGAGTTTCTCCCTTCACGGTTGTTGAAATGCGCGGACTGGGGCATTACTAGCCCGCGGGCCGCGCCCGGGTCCGGAGCGAAACGCGACTGGAGCACGAGAAAAACGCGAGGAGCCATGTCAGCAGCAGCGACTGGGTCCAGGCCGGACTTCCGTCTGGGCGACTGGCTCGTCCGGCCGAGTCTGGCAACCATCGAGCGCAACGCCGACGCCGTGCACGTCACTCCGCGGTCGATGGCCGTGTTGCTTTACCTGGCCGACGCCGGCGGTGCGGTCGTCGCCCGGAACGAGTTGCTCGACGCCGTCTGGCCGGGAATGTCCGTAACGCCCGATGCGCTCTCGCAATGTGTCGTCGAGCTGCGCAAGGCCTTTCACGATGACCCGAAGCACCCTGCTGTCATCCAGACGATTCCAAAGCTCGGCCTGCGACTGCTGCTTCCGGTTACGCCGGTCGAGGTCGCAGCGGTGCAGACCCAGCGCTCGGCCGGACGAGAATCGCGGCCGCGCCGGCCGTTGCTCATCCTGGCGAGCATCGCCGTAGTCACAGTCGCGGGCGCTGCATTGCTCTGGACCGCCGTGTCCCGCGACGTGTGGCACGATCCACTGGTCGGCGCCGACTTCACGCCCGTGACCGATTTCATCGGCTCGGAGGAGCACGGCGCGATCTCGCCGGACGGACGTTTCATCGCCTTCCTCTCCGATCGCGACGGCACGTGGGACATCTTCGTCGGCCCGACCGGCACGGGCGATTTCCAGAATCTGACGCAGGGGCGGATCGCCGACTTGCGCAACCCCGCCGTGCGCATGCTCAACTTTTCGCCGAGCGGCGCGGAGGTCCTGATCTGGTCGGCGAAGAACCAGAGCTGGAGCATCCCCGTCGTCGGCGGTGACCTGCGCTCCGGTCCCGCCGGCATCGCGGAGATCGACTGGTCACGGGACCGGCGGCGCGTGGTCTATCACCCCGCCGCGCCCGGCGACCCGCTGCTCGTCGCCGGCGCCGACGAGATCGCTCGCGGCGAACGAATCTACGTGGCGCCATCGGGTATCCATTGCCACTTCCCGCTGTGGTCGCGCGACGGCCGGACGATCTATTTCGTGCAGGGATTCGTACCGGACGAAATGGACCTGTGGCAGATTGCCGCGAACGGCGGTGAGCCGCAGCGCCTGACACGGCACAACTCGAGAGTCAGTTTTCCGACGCTGCTCGACGAGCGAACGCTGCTCTATCTCGCGACGGCGCCGGATGGATCGGGACCCTGGATCCACGCGCTCGATCTCGAGAAGCGCGTGACGCATCGAGTGAAGTCCGCGAGCAGCGCCTACACATCCCTCGCTGCCACAGCGGACGGCCGGCGTCTCATCGTCACGGCGCCGCACCCGACAGCGAGCTTGTGGAGCGTGCGATTGACCGACGGCATCGCGGGCCGCGATGCAGTCACGCAAATTCCGATTCACACGCAGCGCGGCGTTTCGCCGCGGCTTGGACCCGACTCGCTGCTGTATCGGGCGCCGAAGGCGGGCACCGATGCGCTGTGGCGACACGAAGGGTCGGCGGCCACGCGCGAGCTGTGGAGCGGTCGGGACGGCCGCGTCATCGCCGGCCCCGCGCTGAGCGCAGACGGTCGACGAATTGCGTTCACCGTGCAGAGTCGCGGTCGGACCTGGCTCTACGTCATGAGCTCGGACGGCAGCGGCGCACGCAAGGTGGCCCAGCAACTGGACGTTCGCGGTGCACCGGCGTGGTCGCCGGATGGAAAATGGATTGCGATCGCAGCGCTGCAGGGCGCGGAGCCGCGCCTCTTCAAGGTTCCGGACGACGACGGTCCTGCGGTTGCACTCACCGACGACTACGCGCTCGATCCAGTGTGGTCGCCCTCGGGGAGTTTCCTGGTGTACACGGGGGCGGACGTCGGCACGCTCTTCGCGGTTCATGCGATCGGCGCCAGTGGCGAACCGCACGCGGTCCCGGCGCTGAGCCTGACTCGTGGCTCGCGGCGTCTTGCCTTTCTTGGCCCCGACGAGCACACGCTCGTGATTCTCGAGGGCGCGCAGACGCGCAAGGAATTCTGGGCGGTGGACCTGCGCAGCGGCGCCCGGCGCGCGCTGACCGACCTGGGCCCCGGGCCGGTCATCGGCGACTTCGATGTCGCCGCCGACGGTCGCAGCATCGTGTTCGATCGCTCGCGCGAGGAGTCGGACCTGGCGCTGATCGAGTTGGCCGCCGATCCGGATTGATCCCAGAACGACGACGGCGCCGTGGTGACTGTTTCGTCACCGCCATTCGACTGACTTGCTAACACGGGCTCCCTAGACTGGCCGCCATGATGAGCGCTTACCTGGATCCCGAGACCGCCGCCGCGCCCTACGAGTCACGCCCGAAGTCCGCCTTCGGCACGTGGCTCAGCCGGTTCCGCCGCCTGTTCTCCGAGCAACCGGAGAATCTCGACGAACAGTTGGGCTGCGCCCACGAGCAGCTCGTGTTCGACGAGATCAACGACGTCTACTGCGCACACTGCCGGAAGGACTTCACCGGCTGATCCGATTCAGCGGAACATCGGCCTGCTGCACGAGTTGCATCCTGCATGCCGCGCACAAAGTCCACCGCGTCACGCAAGAATTCCCTGGTTGCCAACCTCAATCGCCGCAAGCGCAAGGGGACCAGCCGGCCGAAGTCGCGCTCGACCGTGTCGAGCAAGTCCTATCGCGACATGCAGCGAGGATGGCCGCGTTCAACGAAGAGAAAGACTGCCCGCAAGAAGGCGCGAAGCAGGAAGTGACTCGTCACTCGCGACGATGCTGCTCCCACTTGCGTCGCTGTTCCTGTTCGAAGTCCCGGAGCTTGCGGCGCTGCTGCCATTTGAGAATCTGCGGCCTGATCAGCCACACGGCGATCGCGACGATCACGACGATAGCGATGAGTCCGTTCACGTCGGCTCCTTCGGCTCCCAGAGCTCGATCGGATTGCCCTCCGGATCGTGCACCCGCGCGAAGTCGCCGTTGGGATAGCTCTCGGGATCGGTGACGTCGATTGCGGCGGCACGCAGTTGCGCAATCATCGCTTTGAGATCGCCGACGCGGAAATTCACCATCCAGCCTTGCTCCGGCCTGCCGAAATAGGTCGTGTCTTTCTTGAACGGCGCGAACACGGTGATGCCCGCCTCCTGCCGCCACGGCTCCTGCTCGTAGCTCGTCGGCACGACCGAGATGCCGAAGTGCGTCTCGTACCATTGCGCGAGGCGCTCGGGATCTTCGGACCTGAAGAACAGACCGCCGATGCCCAGAACTTTCTGCATGACGTTCTCCGTGCGAAGGTAAGAATTAAACCAGACGCGACAGACTCTTGGCCACGCCGACTGCAGCGGCTCAAAAGTGCGGCTAAACGCCAGTTTACCCCGCTTGTGGCCGATGGCCGCTCGACGGACACTAGCGCGCATGCCCAGGGCAGCGCTCGAAGACGTCAGTCGCAAACTACAGGATCTCTACGGGGCCGTGCTGAGCGCCGAGCGCCGCTTCGCCCCTTCGGGCGCAGGCCTCGAGCTCCTCGACCGGTTGATGAACGATCCCGCGTGGGCGTGGCTGCGCCCGTTGTCGTCGCTGATCGCGGAGGTCGATCACGCGTTGGCGCAGGACGCGGAGCTTTCAGCAATGGAAGGCGCCGCGGCGGCCGCTCACATCCGCGGCCTGCTCTTCGGCGAGGGCGACCTACTCGACAACGAGTTCCTCACGCACTACCGCTCGCTGCTGCAGCTCGATCACAAGCTGGCGAGCACGCACGGCGAGCTGCGCGTGCTCGTCAAGAAGCTTCCCGACGAATCGCCGAACGAATCGGAGCGGTTGCATGCGCGTCATCAGTGGGCGATGCGGCGCAAGCATCGGGGAATGGGCAGTCCCTGACCGATGAATGATGCAACGCTCGCCGTCGAGCTCAAGCAACGTTTCGGATTCGATTCCTTCCGGCCCGGGCAGGAAGCGATCGTGCGCGACATCCTCGCGCGCCGCGACGTTCTCGCGATCATGCCGACGGGCGGTGGCAAGTCGCTGTGCTTCCAGCTGCCGGCCCTGCTCTCCCGCGGCGTCTGCATCGTGGTGTCGCCGCTGATTGCATTGATGCAGGACCAGGTGCGGCTGCTGCAGGACAACGGCATCGACGCGACCTTCATCAATTCCTCGCTCGACCGCGCCGAGATCTCGCGGCGTTTCGCCCGCCTGGAACGCGGCGATCTGAAGTTGCTGTACGTGGCGCCGGAGCGAGTGCTGCAGGCGGAATTCGCAGGCGACGTGCTGCCGCGGTTGCAGGCGACTCACGGCATCTCATCGCTGGTCGTCGACGAGGCTCATTGCGTTTCGGAGTGGGGTCACGATTTCCGTCCGGAGTATCGCCAGCTGCATCGGCTGCGCACGCGGTTCGCGGACGTGCCGATCGCTGCTTTCACGGCCACGGCCACGGAACGGGTCAGGCACGACATCGTGCGGCAACTGGCGCTGCGCGAGCCGCACATCCACGTCGCCAGCTTCAACCGGCCCAACCTGCACTACTCGGTGCGGCCCAAGACGAAGGCGACGTATACGGAAGTTCTCGGGCGCGCACGCGACAGTACTGGAGCCGGCATCGTGTACTGCCTCTCGCGCAAGCGCGTCGACGAGCTCGCCGAGCGCTTGCAAAGCGACGGCATCCGGGCCCTGCCCTATCACGCAGGTCTCGAAGCCGACACGCGGCGCGACAACCAGGACGCGTTCATTCGCGACAATGCGCAGGTCATCGTCGCCACCATCGCCTTCGGCATGGGCATCAACAAGCCCGACGTGCGCTGGGTCGTGCACTACGATCTGCCGAAGACGCTCGAAGGCTACTACCAGGAATCGGGGCGCGCCGGCCGCGACGGCGAGCCCGCACGCTGCGTTCTCTATTTCGGCGCCGGCGACATTCGGACCGCGGAGATGATCATCGCGCAGAAGGTCGATCCGGTGAGCTTCGAGCCGCTGGCCGATGAGCAGCGCATCGCTCGCCAGCAATTGCGAAACGTACTGAACTACGCGGAATCGAGCGAGTGTCGGCGCGCGGTGCAGCTGCGCTACTTCGGCGAGATCCTCGAAGGCAAGTGCGGTGCCTGCGACAACTGCCTCGAACCGCGCTCGACGGTCGATCGCACGACGGAAGCGCGACAATTCTTGTCGTGCATCGCGCGGCTGGCGCAGCGGCGTGAACGATATGGCGTCGCGTACGTCATCGAAGTTCTGCGCGGCGGCGAGACCCAGCGCGTGATCACGCGCGATCATTCGAGTCTCAGCGTCTACGGCATCGGCAAACATCTCGGCCTGAACGAATGGCGCGACGTTGCCCGCGCGCTGCTGCATCAGGGCCTGATGACGCAGTCTCAGGACGGCTACGCAGTGCTGTCGCTGAACGAAGCAAGCTGGCAGGTGCTGCGAGGAGAGCGAACGGTCCAGGTCGGCGAGTCAGTCAAGCCTGCCCGCGGACGCCGCGCGGCCAAACCCGCAGCGACCGGCGGCGACGATGGATTGTTCGAAACACTGCGAGCGCTGCGCAAACGTCTTGCCGACGAAGCGGGCCTGCCGCCGTACATCATCTTCAATGACGCCAGCCTGCGGGACATGGCGCAGCGCCAGCCCAGGACTCTGGAGGAATTCTCGACGATTGTTGGCGTGGGCCAGGCGAAGCTGGCGCGCTATGGTCCGCAATTCGTGGAGCTGATCGCTACAGCCGCGTCGCAGTGACGGGCTGCTCCCGGATCAGCCTTTCGCCTTCTTACCGAACTTGCCTTCGCGGCGCGCGTTGAGCCGCTCGACCATGTCGTTGACGAGCAAGGTGACTTCGGCGTGGGTGCCGGCGCGCACACCTTCGATCGTGTTCGTGCCTTGCGAGATCACGTAACTATGCCACACGCCCTCAGCGCCCGCGGGCGCCGCGGCCTTGGAAATCGATTCGAGCTTGAACGGCAGCTCCACCGCTGTTTCCGTGCGCATGCCCATTTGTTACCTCTGGATCCCGCACGGGCCGTTGCCGACCCGTGCGGAAGAGCAATTGCTCACCAGCGACCGCCGCCGCCACCACCACCACCACCGCGACGCGGGCCGCCGCCACCGCCGCCGCCGCCGCGCGGCTTGTCCTGCGCTTCATTGACCTTCAGAGGCCGGCCGCCCATGTCCTTGCCATTGAGGCTCTGAATGGCGCGGGCCGCGTCCGCATTCGGCATCTCCACGAAGCCGAAGCCACGGAACTGTCCCGTGTCGCGATCCTTGATCAGGGCGACCGATTCGACCGTGCCGTGCTGTGCGAACAGCGTGCGAACCGCTTCTTCATCAGCGGAAAAGGGCAGATTGCCCACATAGATCTTGCTCATACGATAACTACACTCACTCGATAGTGACGCAAACAAATGACAGCCTCACACGAGCTGCCGCCAGGGTTCGAAACGATTCGGTTTTAGTTGGATGGCCGCGCGCCGGAGGGCGGGAAAGGCCAAGAAACGATAAAAGGAAGGGTCGCGAGCCGCGGCGCACTATACACGAATTCCGGCCAGGATGCTCAGCGACCTGGCCCGCAGGCCGGGGCCCGTAATCAGCCCGCCAGCGCGGCAGCGAAGAAGGCGAGCGCCATGAGCACGGCGGCAAGGTTGACGAGGCGGGCAAGCTGGGTCATTGGACGTTCCTCGAGTTCACTCTACGCAGCAAACTCTAGGGGCCGCCTGCGCCGGGACCAATCCGGCTGGAGGAACCACAGTGAGGACCGGGGTTCAGCAATCCGTGACGACCCCCACGGGCGGTGGCATCCTAAAGTGAAGGGGAGGCACCGAAATGATTCGTCGGATCTACAGCCGTCGCGCGTTTCTCGGCATGACGGCGCTGGGCATCGTCGCCGCCACCACCCTGCCCCGCCGCTTGAGCGCCGCGATTGCCGAGGCCGGCGCAGGCGATCTGATCGTTCGCAACGCCAACGTCTACACCGTGGATGCGCGCTTGCCGAAGGCCGAGGCGTTCGCGATCCGCGGCGGGCGCTTCATCGCAGTGGGCACGAATGCAGAGATCGCCGCGCTTGCGAGCAAGGGCGCGCAGGTCTTCGACGCGCAGGGAATGACGATCGTCCCGGGCTTCATCGATTGTCACGTCCACCCGGTCGGCGAGGTGCTGCTGTACGAAGTCCTGGTCGGCAATCCGTTCGATGTGGAATTCGTCACGATCGCCAGCATCCTCGACAAGCTCACCGCGAAAGCGCAGCAGACGCCGCCCGGCTTCTGGGTCGAGGGTTTCTTTTACGACGACACGAAGGTCAAGGACCGGCGAGCGCTGAATATCCAGGACCTGGACCAGGTGTCGAGAGCTCATCCCGTTTCCGTGCAGCATCGCGGTGGACACACGACCTTCTACAACAGCAAAGCCTTCGAGCTCGCGGGGATTACTCGCGACACGCCCGATCCGCCGGGAGGAACGTTCGATCGCGATGGCAGCGGAAATTTGAGCGGTCGCGTGACCGATAACGCGCTCTTCGCATTCGAGAAGGTCGGACAGCGTCCGCAGTTCTCGGCCCAGGAGCAACAGCAACGGCGCAGGAACGGCGCGGCTCACATCTCGAAGCAGTTCGTGCGCTATGGGCTCACCAGCGTGCACCACGAGGGCGGCGATCTCGCTTCGATCGAGGAGATCCGGGACGGCGGCGAGCTGCTGCATCGGGTGAACTTCCAGCTCGACGACACTGACCTGGACAGAATGATTGCTCAAGGCATCCGCAGCGGATTCGGCGACGAATGGGTGCGCATCGGCGCGACGCAGGAGCACACCGTCGATGGCTCCTTCTCCGAGCGCACCATGTCGATCAGCGCGGGCTACCCCTCTCGTGCCGGATACAAAGGCAACGTGACCACGACGCAGGACGCACTCGACGCGTGGGTCGAGCGCGTGCACCGCGCGCACATTCAGATCAACTGTCACGCCAACGGCGACACGGCCATCGACATGATGATGAAAGCGGTCGCGCGCGCGCAGCAGCTTTTTCCGATCAAGGATGCGCGACCGAAGATCACACACTGCACGCTGATCAACGACGACCTGCTGAAGCGGATCAAAGCCGTCGGTGCCGTGCCGATGCCGTTCACGAGCTACGCCTACTACAACGCCGACAAGTTCCACTTCTACGGCCAGGAGATCATGAGTCGCGCGATGGCGTTCCGGTCCTTCATCGATACGGGAATCACGGCGGCCGCAGGCTCGGACTTCTATCCCGGTCCCTTCGCGCCGCTGATGGGAATCCAGGGCATGACGACGCGCACCGGCTGGAACGGCGAGAAGTGGGGATCGAACCAGAAGATCACGGTCGACGAGGCGCTGCGGATCATGACGCTGAACGGCGCGTACGCGTCGCATGAAGAAGGAATCAAGGGTTCGATCACGCCGGGGAAGCTCGCGGACTTCGTCGTGCTCTCGGGTGATCCGCATACCGTTTCGCCGGAGACGATCAAAGACATCAAAGTGCTGCGCACCGTCACCGGCGGGACAACGGTGTATCAAGCGTGAGCTCGTCGATCCGTTCAACGCTGTCTTCCTGACGACTCTGGTTCTGAGTCCGTAACGATGAAAGCGGTGCGGTCGATTTTTTCCGCGGCAGCGTGTGTAATGCGAACATGAAAAGCGAATCCATCTCTGCAGTCCTCGCCGCGCGCGTGCCCCTCGAGCAGGTGGCAACCGTCCGCGGCTGGGTCCGCACCCGCCGCGACTCCAAGGCCGGTTTCTCGTTCCTGGCTATTTCCGATGGCTCGTGCTTCGACACCATCCAGATCGTTGCCGCCAATTCGTTGCCCAACTACAGCAACGAGATCCTGCAGATCACGACCGGCTGCGCGGTTGCGTGCACCGGCAAGCTCGTGCGCTCGCAGGGCAAGGGCCAGGCGATCGAAATGCAAGCCGAGCGCGTGGAGGTCCTGGGCTGGGTCGAGAATCCGGACAGCTATCCCGTCTCGGCGAAGCACCACACTTTCGAATACCTGCGAGAGGTGGCGCATCTGCGACCGCGCACCAACACTTTCGGCGCGGTCACCCGTGTGCGTCATGCGCTGGCGATGGCGACTCACCAGTTCTTTCACGACAACGGGTTCTACTGGATCCACACGCCGATCATCACTGCCAGCGACGCCGAAGGCGCCGGCGCGATGTTCAGGGTGTCGACGCTCGATCTCGCGAATCTGCCGCGCACTGCGGCAGGGCAGATCGATTTCGCGCAGGACTTCTTCGGCCGGCCCACGTTCCTGACCGTCTCGGGACAGCTGAACATCGAGGCTTATTGCCTCGCCATGTCGAAGGTCTACACGTTCGGACCCACCTTCCGCGCCGAGCAATCCTTCACGCCGCGCCATCTCGCGGAGTTCTGGATGATCGAGCCGGAGATCGCCTTTGCCGATCTCGCGGCCGATGCCGACCTGGCCGAAGCGCTGCTCAAGCACATCTTCCGTGCGGTGCTGACCGAGCGGCCGGACGACATGAAGTTCTTCGCCGATCGTATCGACAAGGACTGCATCGCACGCGTGGAGAAGTTCGTCGATTCGAGCTTCGAGCGCATCACGTACACCGAGGCGGTGAAGATCCTCGAGCAGTCCGGCAAGAGCTTCGAGTTCCCGGTGAAGTGGGGACTCGATCTGCAGTCCGAGCACGAGCGCTTCCTCACCGACCACATCGGCCGGCCGGTGGTCGTGATGGACTACCCGAAGGACATCAAGGCGTTCTACATGCGCCTCAACGACGACGAGAAAACCGTTGCGGCGATGGACGTGCTCGCGCCCGGCATCGGCGAGATCGTCGGCGGCTCGCAGCGCGAAGAGCGCCTGGAGATGCTCGACAAGCGCATGGACGCCATGCACCTCGATAAGCATCACTACAACTGGTACCGCGATCTGCGCCGGTACGGCACGGTGCCGCACGCGGGATTCGGGCTGGGATTCGAGCGGACGATTCAATATGCGACCGGCATGTCGAACATCCGCGACGTGATTCCGTTCCCGCGCGCGCCGAAGAATGCGGATTTCTGAGCACCGCGCTGTTCGCTAGCCCTCGCGGCCGAAATCCTTGATGGTCGACTCGGATTTGCGGATCTCGTCGGCGAAGCTCTGGATGTCCAGCTCGTTGCGCGCTCCGCATTTGCAGATGAAGCCGCCGTCCTGTACGACCGATTCGAGAGTCTTGTGCGTCTGCTGACCGCAAGCGGGACAGCGCAACGGCACAGTCGTGAATTTTCCAGGTGTCATGAAGCATCGCTCCATATCGCGAACTCGAATGCGCCACCGTAAGCAAATTCGATGAACTCATCGATGACGCCGGGCAGCGGATCGCCGGTGAGCTTGCCGGCGTCGGCAAGCGCCGCGGACCGCGCTTCGATCATTGCTGCGGCATGCGGCGATGCCTTCGCGACCTCGAGAGCGTGCGCCCAAGCCACGGCGTCCGCCGCCTCGACTTGCTTGTGGTCACGCGCCGAGCCGGGCTGGTAGTTGCGCCGCGCAGGCGCCTCCACAGTGCTTTTCGCCGGCAGCACGTAAGTCGTGCCCCGCGGATGCCAACCGAACGCGTGGCCGAGCTCCCACAGCAGCTCCCAAGTCGATAGCGGGCACGCAAACCGGTTGCGCCCCTTGGGCGACGCGGCCTCGCGAAACATCTCGACACTCACGCTCATGGTTCGGCAAAGCGTTCCCTATCAGGAGTTCGACTACGGTGCCGGGCGATAGTCACCTCTGCACGCCTGCGACAGTGTATAGTCCCGCCCGGCTCGCGACCTTTCTCTATTTATCTTCGCTTGGCCTCTCGCGCCGTCCGGCGCTCCTTACGGCCAGTCAATCCTAAATCGGATTCGTTTCGAACCTGGCGACAGCTGCGCGTTGCGGCTGTCTTGTTACATTTCAGTGAGTAATCGTATGAGCAAGATCTATGTGGGCAATCTGCCCTTTTCCGCGACCGAAGCCAATGTCCGCGAACTGTTCGCGCAACACGGCACGGTCGAGTCAGTCGCCGTGATCACGGATCGCGAGACGGGTCAGCCGCGAGGCTTCGCCTTCGTGGAAATGCCGCGGCCTGATGCAGCGCGTGCAATCCAGAATCTCAATGGCCAGGACATGGGCGGACGCCCTCTCAAGGTCAACGAAGCGCAGGACAAGCCGCGCGGCAACGGCGGCGCTCCACGGCGCTTCTAACGCTGCCTCAGGGAGCCGCGTGGGTGAGATCTTTGCCCTTGGCGCCAGGCGTCACCGGGCGCTCGCGCGGCAACCCGAACGTCAACATGTCGCCGCCCGCCGAAATGGTCACGAATTCTTCGCCGTTGACCGCGAACGTCATCGGACTGGTGATGATGTTCCCACCCGTTTCCGCCGACCACAGCAGCTCGCCGCTGTCGACATCCAGTGCGAAGAAAGTGCTTTGATCGCTGCCGAACACCAGCCCGCCGTCCGTAGAAACCAGGCCCGGCATGAAGTTCGTTTCAACGCGGGACGGACGTCGGTGCTCCCACACCAGATTGCCGGTTTTTGCATCGAGCGCGCGCACTGCCGTGTAGAACGCGCGGCCGTTCGAGCGTGGCGGGCTGTGGAGCGCCTGGAAGTAGACCATCGCCTGCTCGAGCACGGGCACGATCATCAGGTCGCGCCGGGGATAGTAGGTCGGCGACGACCAATGCGTGGCGCCGAAATTGCCCGGATAGATCAGCCGCCCCTCGTTGCTGCGATCTTCCGGCAGCGGCAACGGCCGTCCGTTGGCATCCAACCCCGGCGTCCACGTCACCTGTGCGAATGACTTGCTCAGCATGTACGTGCCCTTCTCCCGATCGAACACGTAATAGAAGCCGTTGCGATTGGCCCAGAGCAGCCGCTTCTCGCTCGCGCCGCCCGGCGGATAGTTGACCAGCACGGGAATCTGGTTCGCACCCCAGTCCCGATCGTCGGCGGGCACGAACTGGTAGTGCCACACGACCTCGCCCGTGGCGCCGCGCAACGCCACCACGCTGTTGGTGTAGAGGTTGTCGCCCCTGCGAACCGTGGGGTCGTAGTCGGGCTTCGGATTGCCGATGCCCCAGTACAGCAGATCGAGCTCCGGATCGTACGATCCGGTCACCCACGCGGGGCCGCCGCCCACCTTCCAGGAATCTCCCGCCCAGGTTTCGTTGCCGCGCTCGCCGGGACCCGGGACGGTGTGAAAGCGCCAGCGCTCCTTGCCCGTGTTCACGTCGTACGCAGCGATCACTGCGCGTCCGACTTTGCGCGTCGAGGTTCCCGTGACGACGACGTCGCGGAATGCCAGCGGCGCGCCGGTGATGTAATAGACCTGGTTATCCTGCTCGACGACCGCCTTCCACAACTGTTTGCCGGTCGTAGCGTCCAGAGCGAACAGTGTCGCGTCCTGCGCAGCGTAGAAGACTTTGTCGTCCAGCAGCGCCAGGCCGCGATTCACCTTGCCGAATTCTCCGCCGAGCATGTTCGCCGGCTTGCAGTGCCAGGTCCAGATCACGCGCCCGGTCACCGCATCGAGTGCCTCCACGACGCAACCCGGGAGCGAGACGAACATCGTTCCGTTGCGCACGAGCGGCGTCACTTCGAGGTTGGGCTTGGACTCGAACTGATGCAGCCACTTCAGTGCGAGATGATTGACGTTGGAGCGATCGATGCTGTGCAGCGAACTGTGGCGAGTGCCTGAATAGGAGCCGGAATACGTCAGCCAGTCCGCGTCGGGGTGCAGCTTGCTGGCGATTTCCGTAAACGACGCAGCGACGCGAGCGACTGCCTTGGGCGCTTCGCCCGTGGTCCGCGCGCTGCCTGCGGCACCCAGGGAGCGCACGAACGCGATGACCTGCCAACGCTGAGTCTCGCTCATGTCCGGGTGAGCAGGCATCGCAGTGTTCGCGACGCCGTCGCGGATCGTGCGGTACACGGCCCAGTCGGTATCGCCGTGCTTGAAGTCGCGTCCGACGAGCGCCGGCGCAGCCTGGCTGCCGTAGCCGTCGGGTCCATGACAGGACGAGCAATTCTCCAGAAAGATCGCGCCGCCCGCCGTCACGTCCTTCCCGGAAGTCTTGAAGTTGCGGATCACGGCATAGGGACTGGGCCGCGCGATCAGAAAGCGCATGGTCTGATCGGAGCCGGGCCCCATGTAGCCGATGACTTCGCCGAGCGTGATGTCGGGAATTTTCCCTGAGAGATGCAACGCCACGACGTGAATGCGCCAGCGGACCTGCGGTATCGCAACGAGGCCTGCGAGGAGAAGGGAGATGACGAGCGCGAGGAGCAAGCCTCGTGAGCGAAATACAGATCGTCCGATCATTCAGGGGCGTCTTTAGGTGCGTATAAATGTTCTGTAGGAAGAGTACCTTAGCTGACCGGCTGCAGGGAGTCGAACGTCGGGCGAATTGACACCGCGGCCGCGCGATGCGCGTCACGCAACGGGGATATGTCCAATGAAGAAGATCGTGAAATACGCCGGGCTGGCCCTGGTCTCGCTGTTCTTTGTGGCCGGCGGACAGGCTCATTTCACCTCGACCCCGTTCTTCGTGAGCATCGTGCCGCCCTACGTGCCGTTTCCGCTGGCGACCGTGTACGTCACCGGCGTGCTCGAGCTCATCGGCGCGGTGGCGATATGGGTTCCGCGTTGGCGATCGTGGGCCGGCATCGGCCTGCTGGCGCTGACCGTATGCGTGACTCCCGCCAACATCTACATGTGGATGAACCCGCAGCTGTTCCCCGACATCAGCCCGAGTCTTCTGGGATGGCGGCTGGTCGCGCAGGTGGTGCTGCTGGCGTGCATCTGGTGGTCGACTCGACCGGCGAGTGATCCCGCGCTCGCGCCGTCCGTGAAGTGATGCTCACTCGATGTCCGACTACGGGCCGCGGCTGGCTCCATCATCGAGCATGAACTCGGTATCGCTCTTCTTCCGATAGATGAACCCGTCGAGCGCTCCCCGCTGCGACTCGATTGAGCTTCTCAGACCGCTACCACCAAAGGAGTACGCCGCAGCGGCGGAACGCACTTCTGTGGACCTGTCAACGGTAACCCGAAGTAGCATGTAGAACCGCTGCAGGTGCAAGTCGCATAGACATCCGCTGTAGCGAGCGTATCTTTTCCCGTCTCGCCGCTGTTGCGTCATCACAAACGCACGCGGCTACAACATCAACTACGGGGATTTTTCACATGACCACTGCTAACAGGCTCGCAGCCTGCGCTGCTGCGCTAGGGCTGACTGTTTTGACTACGAGCGCGGCGCTCGCCGCCGCGAAGCAGGAAGCATCAGGCAAACTCGGACAGCGCGATGAACAGTTGCTGCAGGAAGCGCAGCAAGCCGGCAAGAGCCGCGTCATCCTGCTGGTCGCAGTAAAAAGCGGCGCGAGTAATCAAGCCGTCAGCGACATTTCCGCGCTCGGAGGCCAGATTCAATTTCGGGACGACGCCATCGGCTACCTGAGAGTGAGCGCTCCGGTCGGCCAGGCGAAGGCCATCGCGGCGCTCGCGTCGGTGCAGTCCGTGGACCTCGATGAGGTCGTGGCGGTGCCCGATCCGCGTCCTGAAGGTGCAGTGCTGACAGTGCCGCAGGCGCCTCCGGGCGCGGCGACACCCCGCGTCAACGATTACCTACCGACCAGCGATACCGGCGCTGCGCAGTTCGTGAACGCACACCCGACCTGGGACGGACGCGGCGTCAAGATCGGTGTCGTCGATCTCGGCATCACGCTCGATCATCCCAGCCTGCAGACCACTTCGACCGGCGAAAGAAAGATCGTCGACTGGATCACAGGCACCGACCCGTTCACCGACGACGACCCGACGTGGCTCAACATGAGCGCGCAGGTATCGGGCGCGCAGTTCACTTTCAACAGCGTCAACTACACCGCGCCGTCGAAGGGCACCTATCGAATCGCGCTGTTCAATGAGCGCGACCCGCGGCTCGGCGGCGAAGTTGGCAGCGACGTCAACCGCGACGGTAATCCAACCGGCAGCAGCGGCATCTTTGCCGTGCTGTGGGATCCGACCAAGAACCTGGTGTGGGTCGACACGAACCAGAACAACAGCTTCGCAGATCAGGCTGCGATGACGGACTACAAGGTGCAGTATGACGTCGGCTACTTCGGCGTGGACAACCCCTCGACGCCGATTGCCGAGCGGCTGCCGTTCGTCGTGCAGACCGACGGCAAGAACAAAGTGGTGAACATCGGCATCGTGTCCGGTGCACACGGCTCGCACGTCGCGGGCATCGCCAGCGGCAATTCACTGTTCGGCGGCCAGATGAGCGGCGCGGCGCCCGGAGCCAAGCTGGTCTCGGTGCGCGCGTGTTTGTTCATCACGGGCTGCACGAATCACGCGATGATCGAAGGCATGATCTACGCGGTGAAGACCGCAGGCGTGGACGTCATCAACATGTCGATCGGCGGCTTGCCGGCGCTCAACGACGGCAACAACGCCCGCGCCGAGATTTACAACCGTCTCATCGAGCAATACCGAGTGCAGATGTTCTTTTCGGCCGGCAACAGCGGCCCGGGAATGAACACCGTTGGCGACCCTTCGGTCGCAACGAAGGTCGTCAGCGTCGGCGCCTATCTGAGCCGCGCAACGACGATACTCGACTACGGCGCCGATACGCCGTTCGACGACAACCTGAACTACTTCACTTCGAACGGACCGCGCGAAGACGGCGGATTCAAACCGGAGATCGTCGCGCCCGGCGCAGCGATCTCGACGACGCCGATGTGGCAACCGGGCATCGGACTCCCCTACGCCCTTCCGCCTGGCTATCAGTTGATGAATGGCACGTCGATGGCAGCACCGCAGGCCACAGGCGCAGCGGCACTGCTGATCAGCGCTGCCAAGCAAACGGGAGTCCAGTACAAGCCGGCTCAGTTGCGGCAAGCGATCTTCTCTTCGACGCGCCTGCTCGACGCGAGCCGTCTCGGGGTCTATCGCCAAGGCAATGGCATCGTGCAGACCGCTGCCGCCTGGAATCTGCTTGCGACGAACATCGCCACGGATGAAATCGTCGCTCGCGTACCGGTCAACACGGTGCTCAGCTCATTCCTCGCGGAACCCGGCATCGGTACCGGCATCTACGATCGTGAAGGCGTGACGACGGGCCAGTCGTACACGCGCACCTACACGATCGTGCGCACGAAAGGCGGTTCGCAGCCGAAGACGTACACGGTCACGTGGGTTGGCAACGACGGCACTTTCAGCTCACCCGGCTCGATCTCCCTGCCGCTGAACGTTCCGGTGAACCTGGCAGTCACGATCAATCCGGCGAGCGCCGGCCAGCACTCCGCGATCATGAATCTCAACAGCCCCAGCGCGGCGGGCATCGAGTTTCAGACGATGAACGTCGTGGTTGCGCCCGACACGTTCAGCGCGGCCGGCGGCTTTGCAGCCACCAACACCGGCTCGATTGGCCGCAATCAGCAGCTGACTCATTTCGTGCGCATTCCGACGGGCGTTCCGGCGCTGAAAGTCGACTTCTCCGGCCCGAGCGCCACGCCCGGCACCGGTCAAGCTCGTTTCCTGCGCTGGCATCCGTACGGTCTGGGCATCGATTCGAACTCAGTATCGAACTGCTATTCGCCTGCGGCCGGCGCATGCAGCACGGGCAGCCCGACGAGCCGCACGGTCAGCGATCCGCTGACCGGTGTTTGGGAGCTCACGGTGGATGCGCGGCGCTCATCCGATGCGCTGTTCGCGCCGTACACGATGACTGCGTCGATTCTTGGCGCGATTGTTTCGCCAAATCCTGACGTGATTGCGACGGCCACGATCGGCGTGCCGATCGCGCGGTCATACACGATCCTCAATGGGTTCGGCGCATTCACCGGTCGCGCGACTGGCACGACGCTCGGCAGCGCGAATCGCATGGTGCCGACGATCGCCGACGCCGAGCAGCAGACGTTCGACGTCGACGTAGCAGCGGGTTCGACTTCGCTGCGCGCGACGATCGGTGGCACGAGCGACCCCGCTGCGGATCTCGATCTGTTCGTCTACAACTGCACGACGGGAACCTGCGTGCTTGCAGGTCAGGCTGCTGACGGCGACTCCGAAGAGTCGGTCACGATCGCGAACCCGGCCGCGGGCGCATGGCGTGTCGTGGTCGACGGCTTCGCGGTCCCGGCGGGCACCACGACGTTCAACTACATCGACGTGTTCGTGAATACCACGCTCGGCTCAGTAGCGATCACGGATGCGAACGCACTGCGGCCGGCCGGCTCCTCATGGACAGTGCCCGGCACGGTGACCGCGCTCTCAGCCCCGGCTGCGGGCCGCGTGTTGTACGGGAACGTGCAAGTGAGGACCGACACGAACATCCTGGTCGGCTCGGGTGATGTGATCGTCGAGAGCGTGCAGTAGAAGGGGCAATGCGATGGCCGGACGGCAGCGCCGTCCGGTCATCGTGTCACGGATTCGATGAAGGTCACGCTCTGCTCCAGCACCGGCGTGCGTCCGCGCGCCGGCACGGA
>JBIOUH010000161.1:0-13619 GCA_044866955.1 Steroidobacteraceae bacterium | reverse complement strand
TCGATCGGCCGGCCGATCCACAGGTTCGAGCGCGCCAGCCGGCTGAGCACTGCGCTGCCATGACGGGCGTCGACGATGACTCCAACGCGGGCGGGCGCGCGAATCGTCGCGCCCACGTGCTCGACGGCGGTGGCGATCAGGTTCTTGAAGCGAGCGATCGACGCACGCAGCACGCCGCTCTCATCCGCCAATTGCTCGAGCTGACGGCGATGATCGAACGCAAGGACATATAAGTCGCCGTGCAACGGGCGGCGCACGGTCGTCGCGTGATGCACGTGCTCGAGCCGATCGTCCAGGTCGGGACGGGCGATCGACGGCGCACGCGCCAGGAAGTCTTCGAGCTCGACGCGGCTCGGCATTGCAGGCGTGCAGCCATGGCGGCTCACGACGAGCGCGCCGCATGCATTGCCAAGGCGCGCGCTTTCCGGCAACGACTGCCCGCCGAGCCAGCCGTACAACAGGCCGCTGAGGAACGCGTCGCCGGCGCCGAGCACATTCAGCACTTCGACGGGAAAGCCCGGCACGTCGAGGCCCGCGGCGAGCTCTTGCGGCGCCGGGCCTTCGATGATCGTGCAGCCGGCAGCGCCGCGCTTGATGACGATGGGAGCAGGCGTGAGCTCGCGAATGGCACGCACGGCGGCGAGTACGTCACCCGAGCCGCCGGCGATGAGAATCTCCTCCTCGGTGCCGACAACCAGATCGCAGAGCGGCAGCACGCTCTGCAGCGCCGCGGTCACCTGTGCCGACTCGACGAAGCGCGAGGCTCCATCGCCGGCGGCAGTGAGCTTCCACAAGACCGGCCGGTAGTCGATGTCGAGAATCGTGCGCGTGTCGTTGGCGCGCGCCCAGCGGAATGCCTGCTCGACCGCAGCGCGCGTCGGCGCTGTAGACAGATGTGTGCCGGTCACCGCGAGCGCACGACTCGACGCTATGTAGCCTTCGTCGAAGTCTGCGACTTCGAGGCCCATGTCGGCACACTGCTCGCGAAAGAAGATGTGCGGGTAGGCGCCTTCGCCTTCGATGCCGAGCACGACCAGGCCGGTGAGCCGCTGCGCATCGGTGGCAACGTGGCCGACGTCGACACCTTCACGTGCGAGCGCTTCGCGAACGAACCGTCCCATGTGCTCATTGCCGACGCGCGTCAGCATGGAAGAGCGCAGACCGAGCCGCGCAGTGCCCGCGGCCAGGTTCGCGGAAGAGCCGCCGAGGTACTTCGCGAAGCTCTGTACGTCCTCGAGCCGCCCGCCGAGCTGCTGGCCGTACAAGTCGACCGCAGCGCGTCCGAGACAGATGAGATCGAACTTGCGGGTGCTCACTTCTTCGATCCGTCGAAGTCAGGCGGGCGCCAGAAGTCCGCGTCGGGCTGCATGGTCCAGGCATGCTCGGCCGTGAATTCCGGCACCGTGTACGGCTTGTCCGGCAGATGGCGGATCACCCAGGAGTAATACATGCCGTAGCCGGGTGCGGCGCACTGGGCGTGATCGAGTCCCGCCGGAATTTTCACGGTGTCGTACTGCCGCACCTTCACGACCTGCTCGCCGAGCTCGGCGTGACCGAAGCCCTGCGGCTCGGTGAAGCGATAGTGGTAGATCTCGTGCTGCGGATGATGGTGCGGCGGGTAGCTCGACCAGCCGCCGGGAAACGTCACCACTTCGCCGAGCACCAGCTCGACTTCCTCCGGAGAGTTGCTGCGATCGAAGATCGTGCGCACGTAGCGCAAGGCGCGTCCGCCGACCTGGCCGCGGCCGCGCGGCTCGTTCGCAACCTGCTCCGGCTTGAACACTCGCGGCGCGAAGGTGCGGCGATTGGCGCACTCGTAGACCGTCAGCTCCGAATCACGTTGCGCCTCGATACGGACCTGCGTGCCGGCGCAGACGTGCACGCAGCTCGCAGACTCGTCGAACAGCGAGCCGCGCTCGAATGCGAACTCGAGGTTGCCGGCCTTGCCCGCGATTGCGCCGTTCATCAGCAGCCAGGCGGTTTCGGTGCGCGGCGCCAGGGCGAGAGTTTCGCCAGCGGCCAGCCGCAACACTGCCAGCCCGATCGCGGACGGATTGTCGGGCGCGTCCGCCAGCGTGATGACTGTGAACCCGGCGCCGAAACCGTCGCGATGACTGCTGATGTGCGCGCTCATGCGACTTGCTCGACTTCGACCCAGCCGCGTTGCCGCGCCGCGAGCTCCATGGCGCTCATGACCTGCTGCACGCTCAGGCCTTCTGCGAAGTCCGGGGAGGCGTCCGTCCTGGTGCGGATCGCACGGATCAGGTTGCGCACTTCGATGACCTTCAGATCGTTGATGCCGAGGCCGTGGCCGGGAGCCGGGCAAAAGGCCGCATAGTCGCCATGCTCGGGACCGGCGAGGATCGTACGGAAGCCGCGCCGGCCGGCGGTGTCGGACGTGGAATAGAACTTCAGCTCGTTCATGCGCTCCTGGTCGTACAACAGCGTACCCCGCGTGCCGTGGATTTCCACCGCGAGGCCGCACTTGTAACCCGTCGCGATGCGGCTGATTTCCATCGTGCCGCAGATGCCTGACGAAAACTCGACCAGCGCCTGCACCATATCCTCGTTTTCGACCGGGCGGCGCTCGCCGCTGGCGCGATCCACGCGTTGTGTGTGGACGGTTTGCAGATTGGCGCTGACGCGCGCGATCGGTCCGAGCAGGAAGCGCGCCATGTTGATCAGGTGCGATCCCAGGTCGGCGAGCGCGCCGGAGCCCGCGAGCTTGCGCTGGCAGCGCCAGCTGTACGGTACGGCGGGATCGCCCATGTAGTCTTCGAGATAACTGCCGCGGAAGCCGACGACGTCACCCAGCTCACCGGCCGCGATCATCTCGCGAGCGATCTGCAGCATCGGATTGCAGATGTAGTTGAAGCCGATGACGTTGCACACCTTGGCGCGCCGCGCCGCTTCGACGATTGCGCGCGACTGTTCCAGGTCGAGGGCCAGCGGCTTTTCGCAGTAGACGTGCTTGCCTGCGGCAATCGCAGCCAGCGCCATCTCCGCGTGCAGGTAGTTCGGCGTGCAGATGTCCACGACGTCGATGTGCGGATCGGCGACCAGCGCGCGCCAGTCCGTCGTGCCGAATGTAAAGCCGAGCGCTTGCGCCGCCTCGCGGGCCCGCTCCGGTGTTGCATCGGCGAGCATCGAGCATTCCACGGCGTAGTCCGCACCGAAAGCTGCCGCTGCCGAATGCAGGGCGATGGCGTGGGCACGTCCCATGTAACCGCTGCCGATCAGGCCGAATCTGAGTCGTGGTGCTGCCATAGGAGGTGGTTTGCCGCGTGCCGCTAATGAGGTGCAGGCTCCCCGGTACCTTAGCGCAGTGGAATGAATATTTCAAACAACTGAAAAAATGAAATGCAGATTTCAATGACCCGAAAGCAAAGAGATTAGACAGGATTAACAGGATGAACAGGATGCGAGAGAAAGAGGCAGTGGCCTCGCTGCCTCCTTCTCACCATCCTGTTAATCCTGTTAATCCTGTCAATATCTTCTCTCTCCCTCTCTCTCTATCCGAGGCGCCGCCTATAGCGAGACTGGCGCGCCACTCGACAACGAACGCTGTGCGGCGTCGGCGAGCAGCAGCGCACGCCAGCCGTCGTCGCCCGTTGCCAACTCCACGCGCTGCCTGTTGAGCGCATTGATGAAGTCGTCGAGCTCGAGCCGATAGGCGTCGGCGTAGCGCTCGAGAAAGAAGGGCAGGGCAGGCTCGGTCGTAATGCCGCTGGCGCTGGCGACAGCAACGCTCGTTGCGGTGTGGTTGTCGGCGCGGACCATGCCCTGCGAGCCGAAAGCCTCGATGCGCTGGTCGTAGCCGAAGCTGCAACGGCGGCTGTTCGCGATCTGGCACAACTGCCCGCGAGCGGTGCGCAGCATCACCATTGCGGTGTCCACGTCGCCCGCCGCGCCGATGGCGTCATCGACCAACGCGCTGCCGCGCGCGAAGACTTCGACCGGCTCGGCGCCCAGCAGCCAGCGCGCCATGTCGAGGTCGTGAATCATCATGTCGCGGAACAGGCCGCCGGAACGCTTGATGTATTCGACGGGCGGCGGCGACGGATCCCGGCTGATGATGTGCAGGGTCTCCAGCGTACCGATCGTGCCGGCCGCGATCTCGCGCTTGAGGCGCATGAACGAAGGGTCGTAGCGCCGATTGAATCCGAGGTAGAGCGGAATGCCGGCTTCCTGAGCCACCCGCACGCAAGCGGCTGCGCGCCGCGCATCCAGGTCGAGCGGCTTTTCGCACAGCACCGGTTTGCGCGCGGCCGCGCACCTCTCGATCCAATCTGCGTGCGTATCGGTGGAGCTTGCTATCAGCACCGCGTCGACGTCGCGGCCGGTGACCGCGGAATCCAGGCTGACTTCCTGCGCGCCGAATTGCTGCGCGACGGCTGCGGCGGCGCGGCTATCCGCATCGGCGACGTAAGCGAGGCGGGCACGCGGATGTCCTGCGATGTTGCCTGCGTGAATACGGCCGATACGGCCGGCGCCGATGAGCGTGAACTTGATCATTTCTTTCCTTTGCCTTCCATCTCGAGCGCATAGCTGATGACCAGCGATTGCGCGAGGCACAGCGACGCAGTCAGCGAACGGAACTGCCTGACTTCCGCGTCCTTGATCTCGAAGGTCAGGTCAGCCGCGCTGGCAATCGGACTCAGACGACTGTCGGTGATCGCGATGATGCGGGCCTTGCTCTCCTTCGCGGCAGTCGCGATCTGCGCCGTCTCCGGCGCGTAAGGATTGAAGCTGATCGCGACCAGCAGGTCCTTGGCGGTCAGCAGCCCGGCCTGCTCGCTGAGCATGCCGGCGACTCCGTCCAGCAGGTACGCGCGCTTGTCGATGTGCCGCAGCGCGTATGCGAGATAGGAGGCGACTGGGAAAGAGCGGCGCAGGCCGACGATGTACACGGCGTGGGCAGCGCGGATCAGATCGATGGCGCGCTCCAGGTCCGCCTTGCGTACCGTATCGCGGAGATGCTCGAGCGCCAGGATGTTGCTGTCCGCGAACTCGCGCATCACGTCGTGCGGCGCGATCGAGCCGTTGGCGCCGGCGCGGCGGTTGTACTGGCGGATCCGTTCCGCGTAGCTCGGGCTCGGCGGCTGCGTCAGCATTTCGTCGCGGAACAGCTCCTGCATCTGGCTGGCCCCGTCGTAACCGAACGTTTTGGCGAAGCGCACGATCGTCGAAGGCTGAACCTGGCAGCGGTCGGCAATGACGGCGAGCGTCTGCAGCGCCATGTCGTTGGGATTGTCGAGCACGTACTTCGCCACCTGCTGCAGGCGCGGGCTCAGCTCGTCGTAGCTCTTGACGATCTCGGAGCGAAGCTTTTCTGAGTTGCTGGGTGCGTTCACTGTAGTGGCTCGTTGCCGCGGCGCTGCGATGCTATCGACCTTGTAACAGGAATTTCAACCAGGCGCGGCATAGTCCCCGGGGCGCGCGCGTCACGGCCCCCAACATAGAAAAATGGAACGTTTATTACAATACTTGTTCCATACGAAATATTCGTTCTATACTCGGCCGCAGCTGGAATGGGTGGATTCCAAGTCAACTGAATAGCAGCCGGTTTGCGGGCCGGCACGATGGGGGGCTCAAATCATGGTGCGTCACCAGTTTCCGTTGCTGGCAGCAGCGATTGCGACGGCATTGTCCTTGGCAGCAGCGACCGCCGATGCAGGCGACGTCGCGGGCCGGGTCACCGAAGCGAGCAGCGGCCGGCCGTTGCCGAATGCAACGGTGCGCGTGCCGCAGCTCAACCGTTCGGTGCAGGCCAACCGCTCCGGCGAATACCGGCTCGATGGCGTGCCCGCGGGCACGTACGCGGTGGAGGTCGACTACGTTGGCCTGCCGGGTGCAAAGGGCAGCGTGACAGTGGCTGAGTCCGGGATGGTCGAGCAGGACTTCTCGCTCGGCACGACACCCGAGCAGCTGGGCGTGGAGGAGATCACGGTCACCGGCTACCGCCTGGCGCAAATCACGGCCCTGCAGGACAAGAGATCGTCGCAGACGATCAAAGAGTCGGTGACTGCCGATGATGCCGGCAAGCTGCCGGACCAGAACGCGGGCGAGACGCTGGCGCGCGTCGTCGGCGTCGCAGTAACGACGGACCAGGGTGAAGGCCGCTACGTGACGATCCGCGGCATCGACGCCGCCCTCAGCAACGTCACGATCGACGGCCAGATCATCGGCTCGCCGGAAGGCGACACCCGCCGCGTCGCGCTGGACACTGTACCGGCCGATATTCTCTCGAAGCTCGAAGTCATCAAGTCCGCCACGCCGGACCTCGACGGCAACGCGATCGGCGGCACGATCAACCTGGTCACGCCGAGCGTCTTCGACGACCCGGACGGCCGGTTTCTCTCGGCAACGGCCGACTACGGTTACTACGACCTCGGCGGGCAGAACCCGTGGGGCGGCAGCGTCGGCTGGGGCAGCACTTTCAACGACCGCTTCGGCGTCGTGCTGTCGGCCAGCTATTCCGACCGCGAGTTCAACTCGCACAACGTGCAGGGCGGCGATCCGTGGGTGCTGGACGACGAAGCCGGCATCCTGCTGCCCGATGAGATGGGCAAGCGCGACTACCTGATCCGCCGGGTGCGCAAGGGCTTCGTCGCGAACCTGGAATTCCGGCCGAGCGACGACCTGAAATTCCACTGGCGCAACCTCTACAACCGCTACGAGGACACCGAGCAGCAGCCCGAAGTGACCCTCGACTATCGCAACGGCGATCTGGAGAACCAGACGGCGACCTCGGGCACGTTCACCGAGGGCGAGGGCGAGCGCATCAACACCAAGCGCTGGGAGATCCAGTCGATCCTGTCCTCGACGCTCGGCGTCGACTGGACGGTCGGCGACTGGAACATCGCGATCTCCGGCACCTACGGCGAGACCAAGCAGGACACGCCTTACGACAATGCGTACATCTTCGAGACGGCCGACGAGCTGCCGATGACGTACGACATTTCGGACAAGTTCTGGCGGGTCGACGCCGGTCCGGAGTTCGAGGATCCGGCGAACTTCGAGTTCAGCGAAGCGGACCGCGGACATCAGCTCATCGAGGAAGACCTGCGCATCGGCCAGGTCGACTTCAAGCGCAGCTTCGTCTGGAACGATCGCGAAGGCTATCTCAAGTTCGGCGCCAAGCACATCTCGCGCGAGAGCACGTCGGACCAGGACATGATCGTGTACGACGGCTTCGACGGCGACTTCCTGTTGAGCGATGTCGCGCGTGCCGGCGATCCGGATTTCTATACGAGCGAGCGCAGCTACTACTCGTTCGGGCCGTACCCGGACTACAACCGTGCCGACCAGTTCTTCCGCGACAACGAGAGCCTGTTCGAGATCAGCGACGAGGACACCATCGCCGAGTCGTTCGGCGTCGACTATCGCGTCAAGGAGACGATCACCGCCGGCTACCTGATGGGCCAGCTGCAGGTCGGCACCGCGACGTTCATCGCCGGCGCCCGCGTCGAGCGCACGGACACGGATTTCGACGCTTACGACATCCAGTTCGTCGACGGCGATGCGCCGAATCCGCCGCCGCAGGTGCACGGCGAGAAGAACTACACCAACGTGCTGCCGGACCTGCTCATGACCTGGGCGATCCGCGACGACCTGCTGCTGCGCGCGGCCTGGACCAACACCATCGGCCGGCCGTCGTACGAGCAGAACGTGCCGTTCCGCATCTTCGAGATCGAGCTGGACGACGAGGGCGACCCGGACGATCCGTCGGACGACGAGTTCGAGGGCGCGATCGAGCGCGGCAACTCCGACCTCGACCCGCTCGAGTCGATGAACTACGACGTCGCGCTGGAGTGGTACCTGCAGCCGGCCGGTCTGCTCTCGGCCGGAGTGTTCTACAAGGACATCGATAACCCGATCTATAACCGGCTGCAGATCCTCGAAGACGAGGAGTTCGAAGGGCGCTTCTACTCGGAGCTCGAAATCCAGCAGTTCCAGAATGCGCCCTCCGGCGAGATCATCGGCGTCGAGCTCGGTTTCCAGCAGCAGTTCACTTCGCTGCCGGGGCTGCTGCGCGGCCTGGGCGTGTCGCTCAGCTACACCTGGACCGACAGCGAGTCGGAAGTGCAGGTGCTCGACACCACGCGTAAAGTGCCGTTCTTCCTGCAGTCGGAGCACATTGGAAACATCGCGCTGTTCTACGAGCTCAGCGGGCTGGAGCTGCGTCTCGCCTACGCCTATCGCAGCGAGTACCTCGACGCGATCGGCGACACCGCGGACCAGGACCTGTACGTGGACACGCACGGCCAGCTCGACTTCAAGGCGAGCTACCAGTTCACGAAGCAGGCCTCGGCCTTCATCCAGTGGCAGAACATCAACGACGAGCCGCTGCGCTTCTACAGCGGCGACCGCTCGCGGCTCGCGGAGAACGAGATCTACTCCTGGAACATGCTCGCCGGCATGACGTTCAAGTTCTGACCGGGCAGGAGCTGGACTGCATCAGCGGTCCAGCTTCTGCGACAGGGTTTCGCCGGTGCGGCGGTCGATGAGCAGCTCGACTTTGCGTCCGTTCGCGTCGCGGCCTTCGACTTCCACGACCAGGTCCTTGAGCTCGATTTCGCGGATCTTGATGCCCTGCGCAGTCAGGCGCGTCTCGATGTCGCCAAGGCTCAGGAGGTCGGGTGCTGCAAACGCGAGGCCGGTGCCGAGGATGGCCAGCGACGAGAAGAGAATCGGGCGGTACATGGTGGCTCCAGGTGACGTGAGTTACGGGACGCCGACACCCTAGCAATGGCCTGCTGACGCCCGCCCTGACTGACGTGTCAGGCTGACGTCAGGTCGGCGACCGCACCATGGCATCATGAGCTGGATGAAAGCAGCGGTTGCCGGATTGGTGGTGTGTGCCACGATCGTGCTGGGCATGGCGGCGAGTTTCGCCGATGACGACGAGCGCAGCAGGCATGCGCGCGAGCACGAGGAGATGCGCGCGGCTTTGCAGCGCGGCGAGGTCCTGCCGCTGCCGAAGATCCTGGCCATTGCGCAGGAACAGGTGCCGGGCGACGTCATCGAGGTCGAGCTGGAAAGCAAGCGCGGCGCCCTGGTCTACGAGATCAAGGTGCTGACGCAGAGCGGGCGCGTGCGCGAGATCAAGATCGACGCCCGCAACGGCAAGGTGCTGAAGATCGAGGACGACTGAGTGCGGGCGCTGATCGTCGAAGACGAAGCCGCAGTCGCCGACGACCTGGCGCGCGCGCTGGGCGCGGCGGGCTTCGTCGTCGATGTGGCGAGCGACGGCGACGACGCCTGGTTCAAGGGAAACACGGAAGACTACGACGTCGCCATCCTGGATCTCGGGCTGCCGCGCATCGATGGTCTCTCGGTCCTGCGCCGCTGGCGCGACGACGATCGCCTGTTCCCGGTGATCATCGTGTCCGCACGCAATGACTGGACCGAGAAGGTCGCGGGCATCGAAGCAGGCGCGGACGATTATCTCGGCAAGCCGTTCGAAATCGTCGAGCTCATCGCGCGTGTGCGCGGCCTCGTGCGCCGCGCGGGCGGGCGTGCTTCCTCGTCGATCCGCATCGGCGCCCTCGTGCTCGATACGCATCGCATGTCGGCGACCTATGCAGGCCGACCGGTTCGTCTCTCGCAGCTCGAGTTCCGTTTCCTGCACTACGTCGCGCACCAGGGCGGTCGCGCTGTCTCGGCCGGCGAGCTCGCGGAGCACCTGTACGGCGCGGCGGAGTCAGGCGATACCAATGCGATCGAGGCGCTGGTGGTGCGACTGCGGCGCAAGATCGGGCCGGAGGTGATCGAGACCCGGCGCGGGTTCGGCTATTGCCTAGCCGGTGAATCTAAGTGAAGCCGCGCTCGCTGCGCGTGCGGCTGCTGCTCGGCGCGGCGGTGGCGATCTTCCTTGCGCTGGCGGCTGCCTGGGTCGTCATGACGCTGCTGTTCGAGCGCCACATCGAGCGCCGCGTCCGCGCCGAGCTGATTCGCGAGGGGATGCAGCTCGCAGCCAATCTTTCGATCGCGTCCGACGGAGCACCTCTGCTCAGTCGAGAGCCCGGCGACCTGCGCTTCGCGGAGCCCGCGAGCGGTTGGTACTGGCAGGTGACGACCGCGCGCGGCAGTCTCGCCTCGCGCTCGCTCTGGGATCAGAGTCTTCCGGCATCGCAGGTGGCGAGCGCGCGCGACTGGAGCACGCGGTTCATTCCCGGGCCGTTCGAAGAGCAGCTGCTGCTGGTAGAGCGCGTGGTGAAGCCCGAGCGCAACGGCCCGCAGACGCTGCTGCAACTCGCGTCCGAGAACAAGTCGCTGCACGAGGCGCGGCGGGAGTTCGGCGCGGAGCTAGCGGTTTTCCTGGTGCTGCTGTGGGCGATCCTGTCGGCAGCGGCCTGGACGCAGGTCGCGCTCGGCCTGAGGCCGCTGGCCCGCATCCGCGATGAAGTCGATGCGCTGAAGCGCAGTCCTCGCGAGCGCATGGCCGCTGCTCCCGCGCAGGAGGTCGAGCCGCTGGTGCGCGCGATCAACGAGCTCGCCGATGCGCGCGAAAAGGACCTGACGCGCGCACGCCGGCGGGCAGCGGATCTCGCGCATGCGTTGAAAACGCCGCTCGCTGCAATCGCCGCGCAGAGTCGCCGTGCGCGTGAAGCAGGGGCGACTGATGCAGCCGATGGATTGGAGCGCGCGATTCAGGCGGCGAGCGCCGCGGTGGATCGCGAGCTTGCTCGCAGTCGTGCTGCGGCTATTCGCGCCGCGCCGGGCGAGGGCACTGCACAGGTCCTGCCCGTGGTCGAAGCCGTCGTCGGCGTCGTCGAGCGAGCCGAGTTCGTGGCGCAGGTCGTGTTCGAAGTCAACGTGCCGGCCGACCTGACGGTGCCGGTCGCGGCGGAGGATCTGCTCGAACTCGCCGGTGCGCTCATCGAGAACGCCGCGCGCTATGCCCGGCGGCGCGTGCTGATCGATGCCTCGCCAACAGCCGGTGGTTGTGTCCTGAGCGTCGAGGACGACGGACCGGGAATCGATCCCGAGCGGATGACCGGCGCATTAGCGCGCGGCGCGCGCCTGGATGAGGCGGGCGGCGGTCACGGTCTCGGTCTGGCGATCGCCCAGGATCTCGCGGAAGCGACCGGCGCACAGATCTCGCTGGCGCGCTCGGAGCTCGGCGGTCTCAAAGTCGCGATCGTCTGGGGACGATCGCTGACGACAACCTGACGGCCGCCGAGCACGTGGTGTCAGGTGCGCACGCGCATGCTGGTCCGATGACGCCGATTCGCTCGCTCGCAATTCTCTTCGTGCTCAGCTCGCTCAGCCTGACGGCGCCGGCGTCGCAGGCAGAGGAGAGCGCCGCATCGCCGGTGACGGTGTATCCGGCGTCGTTCTTCGACAACACCCAACCTTCCTCCGCATTCGACATGCTTGCGGTGCTGCCTGGCTACGACTTCAGCGAAAGCGATACCGACGTGCGCGGCTTCGCCGGCGCAGTCGGCAACGTACTGATCGACGGCAGTCGACCTGCTGGCAAGCAGGAATCACTCGAGACCCTCCTGCGCCGCATTCCAGCGGCCGCCGTCGAGCGGATCGAGGTAATCCGCGCGGGCGCGCCAGGCATCGACATGCAGGGACAAACAGTGCTGGCGAATGTCATCCGCCGGCGCGAGGCGCAAACGCGCGGCACGCTCGAAGCGGGATCGGCGTTCTACGAGCGTGACCTGCACGCGCCACGCGTGGCGGCCGAAATCTCCCGCCGCAGCGATAGCGACCTGATCGAGCTTTCGGCGGCCGCCTACGAAACCGTCGATGACGAGCACGGCTTCGGCAAGCGGCCGCGCGTCGCCGTTGACGGCTCACTGCTGCGGGATTCGATCTACGCGCAAGACGAGGGCGAGCGTGTGCGTGAAGCTGCAGCCGCCTACGAACGCGCTGTGTGGGGTGGACGGTTGCGGTTGAGCACGTCGCTGCAGAAGGAGACATTCGGCGCCGACATCACCGAGCACGTCACTTTCCCCGCAGCAGCCAGCAGTACGGTGCGCGAGTTCGAAGACGAGCGGAACTCGGAATTCGGCGCGCATTTCGAGAGCCGGCTCGCCAGCGGACGGCAGCTGGAGCTGCTGGCAATTCATCGCACCTCCAGCGAGGACGGCGGCGAGCGCGGCGTCGACGGCGACGGCGTCACGTTGTTTCTGCAGGATTCCGCGGCCTCCGAGTCGATCGTGCGTGGCGTGCTGCGCTGGGATCGCGGACGGTTTTCACTGGAGAGCGGTGCGGAAGGAACGCGCAATGTGCTCGACAGCCGCAGCAGTCTGGAAGAGGACGGCGAGCCCCAGGCGCTGCCGAACGGCACCGCGCGCGTCGAAGAGCAACGCGGCGAGGTTTTCGCGCAGGCGAGCTGGCCGCTGAGCACTGCATGGCGCGTCGAGGCCGGCTCGCGCTTCGAGTATTCGCGGCTCGCGCTGAGCGGCGACAGCAAGCTCGACAAGGCGTTCTTCTTTCCGAAGCCGCGCGTCCTGCTCACGTGGTCCGCATCCGGCCGCGACCGATTGCGATTGCTGGCAGAGCGGGAGGTCGGGCAGCTCGACTTCGAGGACTTCGTCGGCTCGGCGTCGTTGTCGGCGAGCACCGTGACGGCCGGCAACCCCGACCTCGAGCCGGACCGCACGTGGCGACTCGAAGCGGCCTGGGAGCGTCACTTCATGGGTTCCGGTGTGCTGCTGCTCGCCGTGCGTCACGAGCGCATCGAGGATCTGGTCGACCGGATTCCCGTCGTGGCCGACGTGCCGTTCGATGCAGTCGGCAACATCGGCGAGGGCCGGCGCAACGAGCTGGAGATCAACCTGACACTGCCGCTCGATCGCTTCGGCATTCGCTCAGGCCTGCTGAAGAGCACCGCAGTGTGGCGCCACAGCTCGGCGACCGATCCAACCACCGGCGACACACGGCCGATTTCCGAGGATCTGTCGCGGGAGATCGCCATTCACTTCAGCCAGCAGCTGACGAGCGTGCGAGTGCGATGGGGTGTAGACGCGACGCTTGCGAGCGCGGCGCGCGAGCACTACTTCGACGAAGTGCGGACGGAGCGCCTGGGAACGCGGCTCGACGTGTTCGCGCAATACGAGCCGTCGCCGGCGTGGAACATCCGGCTGTTCGCCAACAACCTCACTGACCGCGACGCCGTGCGCGAGCGCCAGATTTACGATGGCTTGCGCAGCACGGCTGCGTTGCGCTACGTCGAGACGCGGCTGCTCGCCATCGGTCCGTACTACGGGATTTCCCTGCGGCGAAACTTCGGCGGTTGAGCGGCGTCAGCCGAAGCGAGTCCGCTTCCACAGCAGGATCCCGCCACCGACGAGCATTACCAGCGATGCTGCGGCCAGCAGGGCCAGCCATGCGAGATTGGCCTCGATCGCTTGCCGCTGCGCATGCATTCCAAGCCAGACGAAGATTGCAATGGCGCCGGCGATGATGAGCAACTCCCACCAGCGCCGTGTGTTGCGCGCGCCGCCTTCGGCATCGGACCCGGTCAAAGCAGCGGCAACGCGTTCGCGATCGAGCCCATAACGCAGGCACTCGCGCTCCATCGCCGCATGCCATTCGCGCTGCTCGGTTGCGGGCGCTTCGGCAAAGCTGATGGCCGCCGCTCCGGCGATCATGATCAG
>JBIOUH010000160.1:0-20396 GCA_044866955.1 Steroidobacteraceae bacterium | reverse complement strand
CGATATTCCGGGCGAATCCGGCGTTATTGAAGGCCACGTAGCCGGCGTTGTCGTCTGGCAGCGAAGTCAGCCTGATCGTGTCCGGGATCGGTCCGTGCCGCAGCAGCACTTCTTCGTCCTTGTCTGCGGCGCCGCTGCCGTCGGTGTCCGCGAACACGACCCAGCCTTGCGAGCCGTCCCCGTCGCACGCAGGTTCGTCGGCCTGCCAGTCGGCGCTGAAGCAGAGAATGGTCTGCGTGTGCCGTTTCACCGATTCGCTGCGGGCGCGATAGACGGCTGTCAGGAGATCATTGGCGGTGCTGGTCATCCGGTTGTTCCAGATGAACTGGCGCATGTTCGGAATGGCGAGTCCGAACATAACGGCTGCAATGGCGAGCACGAGCATCAGCTCGTACAGCGTGAAGCCGGCTGAGCGCTTGGCGTTGCTGGATCTCATGGGGGCGAACTATAGGCAGGGCGGGTAGGCCGTACAGGCCACCCCGACCGGCGGCAGAGAGGCCGGGACGGACGGCACCGGCGGCTGCGGTTCTGTCAAAAGACGGCGAATGTGATCCGCTTCACATTTCCAGTTGTGCCGGGGGGCATTTCTGTATATAAGAACAAAACTGATTATCCGTACAGTCAAGACGACGCCGGAGAGCAAAGCATGTCCGAACTCACGCCCCGCCAGCGCCAGATTCTCAAGATGATCCAGGATTCGATCATCGACAACGGCATGCCGCCGACGCGGGCCGAGATCGCCGCGGCGATGGGCTTCAAATCGCCGAACGCAGCGGAAGAGCATCTGCGCGCGCTGCAGAGAAAAGGCGTGCTCGACCTGCTGCCAGGCGCTTCGCGGGGCATTCAGCTGAAGGACTCTCTTCGTGAGCAACTGGGCCTGCCGCTGGTCGGTCGAGTTGCAGCCGGCAGGCCCATGCTCGCGGAGGAGCACATCGAGGCGCGCTATCAGATCGATCCGAAGATCTTCCAGCCTAAGGCGCACTACCTGTTGAAGGTGCGCGGCATGAGCATGAAGGACATCGGCATCCTCGACGGCGATCTCGTCGCCGTGCATCGCACGCCTGAAGTGCGCAGCCGGCAGATCGTCGTCGCACGCCTCGACAACGAGGTCACGGTGAAGCGCTACAAGCAGGACGGCAAAGTGGTGTGGCTGTTACCGGAGAACGAGGAGTTCGAGCCGATTCGCGTCGACCTGAAGGAGCAATCGCTCATCATCGAAGGCGTGGTCGTCGGCGTGCTGCGCCAGGGCAAGACGAAAGGAATGTTTCAATAGGAAGGCAATCACCAGCACGCTGCCGGCGTGCGGTTGCCCGTCTGATCCAACTCCAGCCGTGTGCACGTGGCATCGCTTGCCTGGGCGCCTTGTGCATCGGCACGGACGGTGAATTGCGTCGCATCGAGCGTCGGCGCGGTGATCCGGTAGTTGCCCCTGGGCGTGTCGAAACCATCCTCGTCATCGAATTGAGTCGCGCTCGGGCAGTTGGCGCTGTCGTTGTATTGCATGTATCGCGTGTAGCACTTCTCGAGCGCGCCGGCGGTCTGCTCCAGAGCGACGCGCGCTTCCGTGCGATTGGAGCGCCGCACCTGCTCGCGGTAACTGGGGTACGCGATTGCCGTGAGGATGCCGATGATTACCACCACCGTCAGCAGCTCCATCAGTGTCACGCCACGTTGTCTGCGCTTCATAGCCGTCCTCATCGTATCTGCCGCCAGGATTGTCGACCGGTCGTGCCCGCGCCGGGATTTTCCGTGATGCGCTGGATGCTGCCCGACGAGCCGGGCGAGTACTTGTACTGCACCGGTCCCGTGTCGCGATCGCCGTCGACCACGCCAGGCGACTGCAGGATGCCCATGCCATCCTCGGACGCCAGACCGCTCGGCGGGATGTAGATCGTCTCGCCGTTCTCATCGGTGACCGGGATCAAATCGTCGTCGTCGAATTTGCCGTCGTTGTTGATATCGAACGGCGCTTCCTCGAGGCGCGCGCCGCTCAGCACGTCGAGCTCCATGATCCAGCTGTGACCGCCGCCGGAGCAGGGATTGGTCTCCGGGATGACGGTCGTGAAGATCACGTGACCGTTACGCACGATCGGAGTGGTCACCTGCTTCTCGTTCTCGTAGCCCTCGACCGGCGACACCAGGTCCATGTACCAGCCCGACGCGCCCACCGGGTTCGCGCTGGTGATGCGCGCGGAAATCGGCGGCGGATCGCCCAGCGGCCCGCTGACGCCGTCCGGGTCGGGCGGATCGTATGAGAGCTCGTGGTCGATCGTCTGCTCGGTCAGAGGCGTGCGCGAGGTCACGCGGTCGGTGCCGGAAACGCCCGTGTTGCGATCGATGATCCCGTAGAAGCTCTGCGGCCGCTCGGGCGAGTCCAGCAGGTCCGCGGGCTCGAGGTACTTGCCGGTGCCGAACAGCACGACCATGCCGGCGCCCTTCGGACCGCGCGTCACCTCGGGGCGTACCGTGATGGGCTGACGGTTACCGGATGCGTCGACCGCCGTAAACAGCGGTCGTTTCGGCGAGGTGCCGTACGCGACCTTCCAGTTCGCCGGATTCGCGTTGCGGAGATCGAACTTCCACATGTTGCCGTACAAGTCGCCGGCATACGCGTAGTCGACTTTGCGATCTGCGTCGATGTCGACGAACGCGGGGGTCGACAGACCATTGTCCCAGGCCACACCGGCGGGCCGCTGTGCGTTGCCGACGCCGGTATCGATCTTCGCGACAGTTGCGCCCGTCGCGGCATCCCGGATGAACAGCACGGCGTTACCCGTCGAGCTGGCCGCGCCGTCGGTTTGCGTGCTGTTGTAGCCGTTGCCGAACGCGACGACCCATCGGCCCGTGCCGCCCGCGGTCGTGTCGTGCGACTTCACGATCGACGGCTGACTGAATGTATAGCCCAGGTCCGCGTCATCGGCGTCGGTGAGCTCCCAGAGGATCGTGGCCTGCGCGTTGGTCGTGGTCTCCGCGGCAGCCAGCCGCGAGGTGCTGGTGACGTCGAGCGCATAGATGCCTTGTCCGCCCTTGTTCAGGCCGCCGGCAACCACTGTGTGCCAGGCGCCGCCCCAGTACGCGTCGCCCATGCTCGGCGGACCGTCGACGAAATATTCGTGCACGTAGTTCTGTTGAGCGAGTTTGGTGATGCGCGCGAGCGGGCCCGCGCCGATCAGCTTGAACATCGGCGTGGGCACGAAGGCAAACACTTCGGCGCCGGTATTGGCATTGAATCCGTGCAGCATGCCGTCGTTCGCACCGGCATAGACCATCGGCGTGCGTTCGGTGTCGGTGTCATTCGCGGCGACGAAGGTCGAGTAAGCAACGCTGCCGGATCCCTCGAGGTTGTCACGGTAGCGGAACGGCGGCCGGCCGACGAACAGCGGCGCCGAGGTGACGATGTCGCCCAGCTTGCTGGCGATGCGCGGTCGGAATTTGCCGGCAACGTTGCCTTCGTTACTGCCATCGCCGCGCAAATACTGGACCAGTGCCTGGCTGCCGAGCTGCGTCTGGCGCGGCGCGTCGAGCGAGTCCCAGCGGAAAGCGACTTTCGCGCCGGTGGAATCGCGCGTGATGATCTGGCGCGAGCTCCACGCGGGCAGCTCCTGGCCAGCGTCCCACTCGGCTTCGGCATCCGTCAGCGGCGGCGTGCCATCGCCCAGCGTGCCGTCGTCGTTGATAGCGAACGCCAGCAGCTGCCCGGTCCAGGTGCCGCTGTTGAAGCGCGTCTGATAGATACGGGTCAGGTCGGAGATCGAACCCGAGTTGACCGAGGCGGAAGAAGCGGAGGAGAGCCGGCTGTCGATGAAGTCGAACGCGCGATCCAAGCCGTTCACCAGATTCTGCGGCTGAGTCGCCAGCACGTAGTTGTCCGGTGAACCGTCGCCGTCTGCGTCCCATTCGGCCGGATCCGGCACCGCATCGGCGTCCGCGTCGTTGAAGCCGCCGTACTTGCCGGTCAGCCACAGCATGTTCTTCGGACCGTCGAGCGGGTTGGTGTTGAACTCCTGCGTATCGATCATGAACGTCTGCACGTTCTGGATGCCGCGGTCGTTCGGGAAATCCGAGCGCAGGTCAGTCGTGTTCGCGTAGTAGGCGAGACCGGCGACATAGTACGAATTCTGCTTGGCCGGATACGGGCAAGTGCCCATGACTTCGCCGAGCGCGCCGACGGTCTTGGCTCCGCAGGCGTTGTCGAACGTGCCCGCGCCGCCGCCGACGCTGTCGTTCGCGCCGCTGATGCTGCCGCTCGCACCGGTGCTGGTCCACGTCCCGGTGCTGGGCCAGCTGCCGTTCAGGCCTTCCAGCTCGCCCACCCGGTTCGTGAGCGTCGTGACATTGATGTCGTGGTCGGCGTTGCTCGGCTCGCCGTAGTCGTTGCCGTCGAGCGTGATCGTGCCGGAGGCTCCGCTGATCGTCGAGGAGGTGAAGAAGGTCCCGGGCAGTTTCTTGTCGAGCCAGGGATTCGCGTCGTTGATCGCGATGATGAAGTTCTTCTGGCACTTGTACTGCTGCGGGTCGCTCCAGCTGTTCACGATCTGGAAGCCGCCCTTCTGCGCATCGGTCAGGCCGGCGGAGTACTCGGGCGTCGGGCCGAGATGCTTGAAGTAGCGGATCGATTCGTAGAAGAGCTCGCTGACCGGGTCGAGGCTCTTGTAGGCCGCGTCGCTGAACTTGTTGATGTAGTTGATGACGCCGCTGTTGAGTCCGCCGGAAGCGCCGTCCGGGTTGTTCACCAGCGTTCCGTCGTTACGGAACTCGGCGACGGAGTTCGTGCTGCCGTCCGGCAGCGTCGGGCCGACGTACTTCATATCGGAGCGCAGCACGCCGCCGTCGCGAGTGTTCGAGCCGTCGGTGCTGTAGCTGATCGCCCCGAAACGCTTGGTGCGCGCATTGCGCTGGATCGCGCCCTCGGGCTTGGAGTAGGAGCCATAGGAGACGCAATTGGAGTCGTCGAGGCCGGTGGGAGTCGACGAGCAGACGCGCACGGCTGTCGTGAACGACGCCTTGAAACCGGTGCCGCTGCCGTTGCGTGCGGCGTCGAAGGTCGTGCCGACGTTGAAGCCGAACGTCGTGTTGTAGAAGTACAGCTCGGCATCGCTGTAGGGAGTCACGGTGCTGGGTGCGGCGTTCGTGCCTGCGGTGACGTACTTGATCGGGAACCAGCTGTCGTTGTCCGTCTTGCGTGCGCGGCGCACTACCGTCTCGGCGCTTGCGCCAGCGGTGTCGACGATGCGGTTACCGCCCGTCATCGTCATGATGAACATGTCGATGGCTGTCATCGACATCCAGTTCAGAAAATTGCCGCTCCATTCGCCCGAGCAGGTGTGGTTCGGCAGGCCCGCGGCGTTACTCGTCGGATTGAATTGCGTCGATGCGTACGCGTAGCACTTGCGGGGATTGAAGTAGCCGATGTACTCGTAGCTCGGGTAGTAACACGCGCCCACGCTGTGGCCGCCGATGCTGGCGCGACCGGCGCATGCCGCGGGCACGCCGACATTGTCCGTGTAAGCAGCGCCGCCCATCGGCGTTTCGACGGACATGTTGAGCAGCACGTTCGGATCGGCGCGCGAGAGCAGGTACAGCGGTACGTCTTGCAGCGACACCGGTGCGCCACTGGCGCTGCCGACGACTGCTCCGGCTGCCAAGGCCGCGAGGGCTGTCTTACGCACGAGGGAACGCGAGAGGGAGTTCATGGGATGCAACCTCGGCTACTGCTGCAGCTCGACAATGTCGATGCGTACCACGTCGCTGCCACGCAGGCTGACACGCGCGCGATCCACGTAACCGATGCCCACCAGCGTGTCGCAGCTCATCGCATCGCCGCGGAAATCGAAGCAGCGGGCGACGGCCGGATTGAACTGATAGGTGCGGTCGTGATCGAGCTGAATCGAGCTCGTCGTAACCTGCGTGAGGCGACCTTCGACGAAACCGGGAGCGCCCGCGGCGAACGCGTGCAGCGTCGGCCAGGCAAGCGCGAGCAGCGTGCAGGAAATTCGGGTGGTGACAGTGAGTTTCATGTGTGCGTCCTCAGAACCTGCGGGCGAACGTCGACTGCAGCACGACCTGCGCCTGCTCCGTTCCGCCTTGAGCAGCTGAAGTGATGCGGTAGTAGATGCGGCTCGGCGGCGGGCCGGTCGGGGGCACACTCAGCGCGTCGGGCACTTCCTCCAGTTCTTCGACGACGAACTGCGGGTCGGCGCCTGCCATGCCGCTGCCGCTGATGTCGCTGCCGCGCGTCGTGCTGAAGGCCTCATCGGTCGCGTAGGCCCAGGAATTGGTTGCCCACCAGTCCGTCGTCTGGAATGCCATGCTGGCCGGCAGGATGCTGCGGTCGTAGACCTCGCAGCGGCCCGAAGTGCAGGGCGACGGCGCGGCAGCCAGGCTGTCGATGATCCGCTCGCCGTTGCGCAAGCCAGCCTCGGACGACTCGAACGCCAGGTCGCGGTCGCGCATGCTTGCCGACATGCGCTCCTGCAGGCGCGTGGTCTGGCTGGCGCCGAGCGCCAGCACCGTGATGACCAGCAGCAGCAGCAAGCTGACTACGAGCACCGCGCCGCGCTGCTGCTTCATCGAATGAGTGACTGGCATGCGGATCATGGAGCTGTCCTCGTCAATTCACGCGCACGCGATTGCGGATGCTGGCGGTCGCGGTGAATACCTCACGCAGGCGGCGGTCGGCCGGCGCGGCAACGACCTCGTCGAGCAGGTTGTAGCTGCGCTGGTCGGTATCGCTGCCGTACTCCTCGAGCGAGCGCGCCAGCAGCGCGACACTCACGCTGATCACGTCGTTCCAGTCGGCGACGTTGTCGGCTGAGCGGTACTCATCGACGATCACATCGCCGTTGGTGTCGACGCCGTACTGCACCTGGATCTGCTCGATACCCTCGACCAGCTCCTCAGCGTCGTGCAGCCCGCGACGCCGCCACAGCGAAGTCGTGCCGGCGGGAGCCGGGTCGTCCGCGTCGTCGACCCGCGCGCTCGGTGCGATGAAATACGCGACCGTCTCGATCGGAACGACGTGAGTCACGTCTTGCCGGTACGAGTAGTTGACGGTGGTGTTGGCGTTGCCAGGGACCTGGCCCGTGGCGTTGGCGACGTGCGCGATGACGCCGGTCGCCGGATTGTAGTTGCTGACCTGGAACACCGAGATGGCTTCGCAGCTGTAAACCAGCGCGATGTCGCCCGTCTGCACTGTGTCGGTGCTGCCAGCCGCGACTTGCAGTGCATTGGTAGGCGCGCCGACGTTGGCGATCAGCGGCAGGGCCACGCGCTCGCGCATCGGCACCCGCACTACGAGGACGTCACTGCCGCTCAAGGGCGAAGGGATGTTCGCGTCCATGGCCGGCGACCAGGTGTCCGTGCCGCTCGCCTGAAACCCGGTAACCGGACCGGCGAGGAAATTCCACTGCAGGTCCGTCGCATTGTTGAGCGAGCTGCTCAGGTAGGTCGGCTGACGCGCGCAGCCCACGAATCCCGAGGCGCGCAGGTCGGTCATGATCGTATTGAGGGCGAAGCGGCCGTTCTCCTGGATGCGCGACAAGCGCTCGTTGGTCTCGTACGAGCTCTTCGAGCTGGCGAAGATCGAGACCACGCCCGCCAGCAGCAGCAGGCTGATCGCCATCGCCACCATCAACTCGACAACACTGAAGCCGCGCGCGGCCTGGGCGCCGAGGGGTCCGTTGCTGATGCGATCGGTGAGCATCGTTCAAATCTCCGATCGCGTCTGGAACATGGGCAGGTCAGCGGGGTCGTAGGTGCGAGCCGTACCCTGCTCTTCGCGCTCCCGCCAGCGAATCGTGATCGTGACGATCCGTTCGTCGCGAACGATCCGACCTGCGGCATCGCCGTCCGATCCCGGCAGGAGGCGATCGATCGCGGCCTGCCAGGCTGCGACATCGTCGGCAGCAACAGTGCCGGCAGCGCCCTCGCCGTCGAAGCCGCTCGCGTCGGCGGCCATGTCGTAATCGCCGCTGTTGAAGCCGGTCTGGTTGGAGCGCATCCGGTCCAGCATGTCGGCGGCCAGCATCGCGGCCTGCGAGCGGACGTAGGACTCCTGGGTGTTCTTGAGGCTCGTCAGTTGGAGCGCCGCGACGCCCAGCAACCCGACGGAGATGAGCACCAGCGTGACGAGGACCTCGACCAGCGTCATGCCGGTCTGTGCACGGTGCGAAGCTGCAAACTGCGGAGCGCTCATGAGCACGCTCCCTTGTTGGTATGCAGACGGCCGGTGCCGCTGATCTTGACCGTGCGCTGATTGTTGCCGACGCACTCGACGTGCTTGATGGTGAACGCAGTGTCCACCGCGCTCGACGGCAGTCCCGAGCCTGCGAAACGCACCGACGGACGATCGTTCGACAGCACCGTGACGCCCGCCGGTGCTGCGTCGAAGCGCTGCAGGATTTCGTCGCCGGCGTCGACGACGCCCGCGGTGCCCGCGGCATCGACGAAGACGAGCCAGCCGCTGCTCCAGTTGTTGGCAGTGCCGGTCCTACAGACATCCGACGTTGCGGCATTCCTGGCGCACACAGACGTGGGGAGGCCGCGCTTCACTGCTTCGCTGCGCGCCGCGCTGAGCGCGACGACGAGCTCGTTAGTGTTGGCGACCACGCGGTTGTTGCGGATCATCTGCGTGAACGACGGCACGCCGAGGCCGAGCAGGATTCCGAGGACGGCGACAGCCGTCATCAGCTCGAGCAGATTGAAGCCTTGCTGGGAGCGCGTATCCATGGGCGCGGAACCTGCCCAGCGCTGCAATCAGGGACAATCCGAGCCGACCAGTGGCGGTATCGCGAGGACGGATGGTTACGCTGTGGACATAACAACACGTACCCAGTTCACAGTTCGTGAGCGGGACGCGCTTCACACAAAAGGTGCGCGGTCAGCCGCCACTCCACCACAGGCTTGTTTTCAGCCTGTAGTACTGCATATAGGTGCAAACTGATTATCGGTTCGGAAAAGGAGCGCCGAGATGGCGCCGCAGGCATATCGGGAAGTGCGCGCGCTTTCAGTGGCAGAAGCCGCTTATCTGGCCGGGTTGCCCGATGGAGAAGAAACGGTGACCTTGAGCCGGAAGCATGCTGGCGAAATGCGTCACCTGGTGGTGAGCATCAGCAATACCGAGCTGAGAATTCTCGAGTTCGCGGGGGTCGCCATAGGCGCGGGCACGCTCACTCGGAAGCGTACGAGCAAGGTGCACCACACGCCAAGCTTTGCGTACACGCTGTGGAATCGGCAGGCGCTCGCTCTGTTCGCACAAATCGAGCCCTACATGCAGTCATATAAGCGCGCTCGTGCACAACTCATCCTCAGGGACTATGTGCGTCTGACGCCACGTAACGGCAAGTACAGTGCGACTACCCGAATCGAGCGAAGTGCTTTTGAGAGCGCTGTGCTCAGCCTGCTCTCCGGAGGGCGGAAGAAGGAGCCCCTTCAGCCGTCAAGCTGAAGGGGCGCATTGGTGGAGGCGGCGGGACAGCCGTTTCCGTCTCTTTCGAGACGGGCTGGACTATGCCTTCATCCCGCAGTCGCTCACGCAACTGCTGGAGCGGGGCGTGTTATCCGGACGATAAACCGCTCCGGATCCTAGTGCCGGCTCGCGTCGCACGACGTCAGCCGGTCTATGAGTCTCTACAGGGCGGACCTGAGGTTGGCCCTCTTTCCACCCCTCGGCGTTACCGCTGCCGCCGACGCATCTTGCGATGGCCGGCGCCGTCAGGCTTCGCCGATGTGAGCCCCGTTGTCACTTCACCCTTGCGAGTGAAGGCGACCCTTCTTGATCGAACCCGCGTCCGTAAGCACTACGCCACAGGACACTACATGCTTAGCTCATTCTTTGATTCTCGCTGCACGCTACCCGAAGAGCAGGGAAGACGTACGGCCAGCTTCAGAGCGTTTTAGCGAACCGGCCTGGAGCACACCGGCGTCGCGAGCTTGTGAGCGCGTCCCCCGATTCTGGATGCACAAGCACATACCAGGCGGAGGTTAGGCGGGATTAAGCCGCCAGAGCGTAGTTGTCTTCGTTTGCAACTATAAGTTTGTAAGCAGTTTTACGAGTTACTTACAACTCGGCATGCACCTGGGGTTTCGCAACCCACGTCGAAACCGATCGCCCCCAAGAAGCCCGGTTAGTGTTGGGGACGGCCGCGCAAATGACAAGCCCTATTTATTCCAGGTGTCGTAGGTGTCGTTCGCGCGCTTGATCACGTAGGCGCGGATCGACTCCGCATCCGCTGCGCTCAACACTGCAGCGAAGCTCACCATGCCGCGATCCTTCCTGGCCCCATCGATCACGACTTCGCGCCACGTTTGCGCCGAGCGGTTCAGCGGCGACCAGCGCAGGTCGGGCACGACGCCGCCGCCCACTGCGGAGTCGCCGTGACAGGTCGAGCAGAAAGTGTGGAACACGATCTGTCCCTGATGCGCGAGTTGCACGTCGCCGACGGGCGCCGGCGGCTTCGCAAGTGCTGCGGCTGCAGGCGGGTCCGGCAGCTGCGCCGTGCCGCCGAGCTTGAATGCCAGAACGCGGCTGCGATTGATTGCAGGTCCGTGCATGCGCGACGCATCGCCGCCGGAGATCGCGAACGTGCCGCCCCAGCCCGCGAGCACGACGACGTACTGCTCGCCGTCGATCATGTAGGTGGCCGGCGCCGCTACGACGCCAGTCTGCGCCGGGAACGACCACAGCTTCGTGCCGTCCGCAGCGTTGTACGCAACGAAGTCGCCGGCGACGTTGCCCTGGAACACGAGATTGCCGGCGGTCGAGAGCACGCCGCCGTTCCACGCGTTGCCGAGATCGACTGACCAGCGCTCCGTCTGCGTCACCGGATCCCACGCTTTGAGAGAGCCGTGCACCGTCGCGAGCGCGGCGGCGCGGATCTGCGGATCGTCCGGCATCATCACGGCCGTCGCATCGATGCCGATGTTGAAGCCGAGCGGACGGTCTTTGAACTTCGGGTCATGCAGGTACGCCATGCCGATCTCCTGCGCCGGCAGGTACACGAGCCCGGTCTGCGGACTGAACGACATCGGCTGCCAGTTGTGCGCGCCGTACGGGCCGGGCATCACCAGCGCCGGCTGCTTCGGGTTCATGAAGCGCGCCGCCGGATCCTCGACCGGCCGGCCGGTCTTGAGATCGATCTCCTTCGCCCAGTTCACCGGCACGAACGGTTTCGCCGAGATCAGCTTGCCGTCGGTGCGATCGAGCACATAGAAGAAGCCATTCTTCGGCGCCTGCATCAGCACCTTGCGCGGCTGGCCGTCGATCGTGAGATCGGCGAGCACGATGTGCTGAGTCGCAGTGAAGTCCCAGGTCTCACCCGGCGTCGACTGGTAGTGCCAGACGTACTCGCCGGTGTCCGGTTTGAGCGCGACGATCGAGCTGAGGAACAGGTTGTCGCCGCCGCCCGGGCTGCGGTACTGCTGATTCCAGGGCGAGCCGTTGCCGGTGCCGATGTACAGCAGGTCGAGCTCGGGGTCGTAGGCCATCGAGTCCCACACCGTGCCGCCGCCGCCGAGCTTCCACCACTCGCCGTGCCAGGTCTTCGCGGCTTCCGCGAGGATCGGCGCTTCGAACGGCTGCGAAGGATCGCCGGGCACCGTATAGAAGCGCCACAGCATCTTGCCGGTTTCCCAGTCGTACGCCGAGATGTAGCCGCGCACGCCGAATTCGGCGCCGCCGTTGCCGATGATGACCTTGCCCTTGATGACACGCGGCGCGCCGGTGATCGTGTATGACTTCGACTGATCGACCGTCACGACCGACCACATCTCCTTGCCGGTCGCGGCATCGATCGCGATCAGGCGACCGTCGAGCGTGCCGAGATACAGATTGCCGTTGTACGCGGCCACGCCGCGGTTGACGGTGTCGCAGCAAGCCTTCACGCCGGTCTCGCCCGGGACCTTCGGATCGTATTGCCACAGCAGCCGGCCGGTCGTGGCGCCGATCGCCTGCACCTTGCTCCACGCGCTGGTGGAATACACAACGCCGTCGATGATGAGGGGCGTCGCTTCCTGGCCGCGATGCGTGTCGAGATCGACGAACCACGCAAGCCCGAGCTGTTTGACGTTGCCTGCGTCGATCTTGGTGAGCGGCGAGAAGCGCTGCTCGGAGTAGGTGCGGCCGTGCGTCAGCCAGTTGCCGGGATCCTCGTCGGCCTGCACGATGCGCGCGGTGTCGGCTTGCCCCGGCACGCTGCCGGCGGCCTCGACGACAGGCTCCTTCTTCTGACATGCGGAGCAGGCGAGCGCGAGGACGAGCGTCGGAACGAGACTTCTCGTGAGCACGTGATATCCCCCCGTCAGCAGACCGTTCTTCTTCTGGCTACAGCCTACAGCTCACAGCCTTCTTCTTCATCTCGTCTTGTGTTTCATCAAGCGGGACTTCTCGCGCTGCCAGTCGCGATCTTTCTCCGTGGCCCGCTTGTCGTGCTCCTTCTTGCCCTTCGCCAGCCCGATGCGCAGCTTCGCGCGGCCGTTCTTCCAGTACATCTCGAGCGGCACCAGCGTGTAGCCGCGACGCTCGACCGCGCCGACCAGCCGGTTCAGCTCCGAGCGGTTGAGCAGGAGCTTGCGCGTGCGGATCGGGTCCGGGATGACGTGCGTCGAAGCGGTCGGCAGCGCCGAGACGTGCGCGCCGAAGAGGAACGCCTCGGCGTCCTTCACGAACACATAGGCTTCCTTCAGCTGCACGCGGCCGGCGCGCAGGCTCTTCACTTCCCACCCCTGCAGCGACAGGCCTGCTTCGTAGGTTTCCTCGATGAAGTATTCGTGGCGCGCCTTGCGGTTCTCGGCGATCGTGGCGCTCTCGCTGGTGGGGCTCTTCTTGCTCATAGATGTCGTGGATTGTAGCGGGTACGCGGGTAAACTCGCGCGATGCGGGAGGTCAAACGAAGCGCGCTCGTGCCCTACACGGCCGAGCAGATGTTCGCGCTGGTCGAGGACATCGAGCGCTATCCGCAGTTTCTTCCCTGGGTGGCCACAGCACAGCTGCTGGAGCGCACGCCGCAAGCCGTCGTCGGGCGCCTCGAGATGCACCGCGCCGGGATGCGCGAGATCGTGACCACGCGCAACGTGCTGACCCCGCCGCGCGAAATCACGCTGGCGCTGGTCGCAGGGCCCGGCCCGTTCAAAACCCTCGAAGGCCGCTGGACGTTCGAGCCGATCGGCGAAGATCGCGGCACGCGCGTGGCGTTGACCATCCGCTTCGAGTTCGCGAACTCCATGCTCAACCTGCTGCTGTCGCGCTCATTCGAGAAGAGCTGCAACGACCTCGTCGATGCCTTCGTCGCGCGTGCGCGCGCTGTCTACGGCGCGCGGTGACTCGTGCGGGTCAGCGTCGTCTACGCTCTCCCTGATCGCCAGGTGCTGCGGGAGCTGGAGCTGCCCGACTCCGCGACTGTCGCGGAAGCGGTCGCGCGCTCCGGTCTGCTGCAACAGTTTCCCGAAATTGGCAGTGCGCCGCTCGCGTGCGCGATCTACGGTCGCGCAGTCGTGGATTCGCAGGTGCTGCGCGCCGGCGACCGCGTCGAGATTCTGCGGCCGCTGCAAGTGGACCCGAAGGAAAGCAGGCGCCGCGCCGCGGCACGCAGCCGCACGCCGCGCCGGTAGCTCTACGATTTTGCCGTGGGCCGCTCGATCTTCGCGACCTTGTCAGTGCTGTCGAAGAACACGATGAAGTGCCGCTGCTGCGCCTTCTCCCAGCGCCCCCTCTTCAGGTAGTAGACGTAGTCCCAGCGCGAGCTCTGGAACGGGTCCGCGACCATCGGTGTGCCGAGCAACGAGCGCACCTGCACGCGCGTCATGCCGACGGCGATGCGATCGATGTCCTCGGTATCGAGGAAGTTTCCCTGCTGGATGTCGATGCGGTGGACGCAGCCCGCGAGCAGCACGAGGGCGAGCACGGAGGCGGCGAGTCGGTGAAGGCTTGCGTAGGCGGTCATTTGACTGGCAATGAAGGTGGAGCAGGGCGGCCCGGTGCGCGATAATGGCCGGCGATGATACCCGTTTTTTGGTCGAAAGCGGCCGAGGCCCTTTCGACGCGCCCGGCGAAAGATGCGACTTTTGCCGAGCTTAGCCCCCAGGAGTGAAGCACGTGGAAACCAGCGACCTGCGCAAAGCGGGGCTCAAGATCACGCTGCCGCGTCTCAAGATTCTGGAGATTCTCGGCACCGCGACGCCGCGCCACATGAGCGCGGAAGACATTTATAAGCATCTGCTCGAGTCTCACGAGGACATCGGGCTGGCGACCGTTTACCGGGTGCTCACTCAGTTCGAGGCGGCAGGGCTGGTGACCCGCCATCACTTCGAGGGCACGACCGCGGTCTTCGAGCTGAACGAAGGCGAGCACCACGACCATATCGTCTGTCTTGACTGCGGCAAGGTCGAAGAGTTCATGGACGCCGGCATCGAAGAGCGCCAGCGCACGATTGCGGCCAAGCACCAGTTCGAGATCAAGGATCACTCCATGATCCTGTACGGCCGCTGCAAGCGCGTGAATTGCCCGTCGCGCGAGAAATGAGTCGGGCTGAAGCTGCTGCGCACGGATGCGCGAATGGCGCGGGCGCAGGATGCGCTGAAGCGGCCCGACCTACAGTCTCTGACTCTTTCTTGCAGGTCGGGCTTTAGCCCGACTCTGACTTTCCGGCGCCCGCAGCATCTCCGCTGCGTGCTCCCGCGCCTTGTCGGTAATGCTCACACCACCGAGCATGCGCGCGATCTCCTCGACGCGCTCATCCGCGCCGAGCACTGTCAGGACCGTGCGCGTCGTCCTTCCATCCGTCAGCTTCGTGACTCGCACGTGAGCGTGCGCCTGGCTCGCAACCTGCGGCAGATGAGTGACGCACAGCACCTGCGCGCGCTCGCCGAGCGTTCGCAGCTGGCGCCCCACGATCTCCGCGACGCCGCCGCCGACGCCGGCATCGACTTCATCGAACACCAGGCACGGCAGCGCTTCGGATTGTGCGGCCGCGACCTGAATCGCAAGACTGATGCGCGACAGCTCGCCGCCCGAAGCGACCTTCGCGAGCGGCCGCGGCGGCTGGCCCGGATTCGCGCTGACGAGGAACTCGATTTCGTCAGCGCCGTGCGTGTTTACTGCGTCGCTGTCCAGTGCGCGCACCGCGATCGCGAACACGCCGCCGGGCATGCCGAGCGTCTGCATCAGCTCGCTGATTCGCTGCGACAGTTTCTTCGCGGCGGCGACCCGCGCAGTCGTGAGCCGGGTGCACGCCGAGCGAAATTGCGCCTGCAGCTGCGCCAGCTTTTGCTCGATCTGCTCGAGCGAGGCTTCCAGCGTGTCGAGCTGCTGGAACTCCGCTGCCAGCTCGCCTTGCAGCGCGCCGAGCGCCGCGGGCTCGACACGATGCTTGCGCGCGATGGCTTCGATGGCAGCGAGCCGCTGTTCGACCCATTCCTGCCGCTGTGGATCTGCTTCGAGGGCGGCCTCGTAACGCTCCGCCGACTCGATGCCCTCGCGCAGCGCGATGAGGCTTTCGTCGATGGCCTTGGCGATCGGAGAGAACCGCGCATCGAGCTCCGTCAGCGAGCGCGACACGGTCAACGCACGGGAAACCGCCTGCTCGGCATTCATATCTTCCGCTTCGCGCAGCAGCTGCAGGATCTCGCGCGCGCCCGACGCCAGGCGGCCGTGCTGCGACAAGCGCTGCCGCTCGGCGGTCAGCTCTTCGATCTCGCCGGACTTGAGGTCCAGCGCCTTCAGCTCGTTGAGGTGATAGCGCAGCAGCTCCAGACGCGCCTCGCGATCCTGGGCCGAGGCAGCAGCACGATCCCGCTGCTCGCGCAGCTCCGACCACGCGCGATGCTGTTCGCCGACGGCCGTGAGCAGCTCCCGATAATCGCCGCTCTGATCGAGCAGCTCGCGCTGCGCAGCGCGGCGCATCAGCGACTGATACTCCATCTGGCCGTGGATATCGACGAGCGTTTCGCCGAGCTGGCGCAACGCCTGCACCGGCATCGTCTGGCCGTTCACGTACGCGCGCGAGCGTCCGTCTGCACCGACGCTTCGCCGCAGGACGACGGACCCGTCTTCGTGCTCGAGGGATTGCTCGGCCAGCCACGCACGCGCGGCGGGATTGTTGGCGATCGTGAAGGTGGCGGAGACTTCGGCGCGCTCGGCGCCGTGCCGCACGACTTCGGCCCCGGCGCGGCCGCCCGCAGCGAGCAGCAGGGCATCGACGAGAATCGACTTGCCGGCGCCGGTCTCGCCGGTGAGCACCGTCAGCCCGGAGGCGAGCTCCAGTTCCGCGGCGTCGATGATCGCGAAATCGCGGATCTGGATATGCAGCAGCACGGGGGCGGTCAGTCCTGCGGCTGTGTCGGCTGCACGCGATCGCCGCGCCCCCAGCGCAGCTTCGAGCGCAGGATCCGGAAGTAGTCGTGATCCTGCGGATGCAGGAGCGTCACGCTGCTCTTCGCCGGCTCGATCACCAGTTTTTCATCCAGCGCGAGCTCGCCGAGCGAGTTGCCGTCGCAGATCACTTGCGCCTGCGTCTCGGGACGCTCGAGCAAGCGGATCTCGACGCGCGAGGTGCTGCGGATCACGATCGGCCGGTCCGACAGCGTATGCGGGCAGATCGGCGCAAGCACCAGCGCATCGAGCTCGGGGTAGAGGATCGGACCGCCGCAGCTGAGTGCGTACGCCGTCGAGCCGGTAGCGGTCGCGACCACCAGACCGTCGGCGCGATGCGTGTTGACGTAGCGATCATCGATCCAGGTCTCGAAATCGAGCGTGCGGCCGGTCTGCCACTTCTGCAGTACGACGTCGTTCAGTGCCTGACCCTCGACGCTCTTGCCTGCAGCAGTCAGCGTGGCGCGCAGCATCGCGCGCCGATCCTGCACGTAGCGCCCTTCGAGAATCTCGTCGAGCCGGTCGCGGACGTCCTGCGGACCGATGTCGGCGAGGAAGCCGAGCCGGCCGCGGTTGACGCCGAGCACGGGCACGGAATGCGGGGCCGCGAGCCGGGCGGCGTGCAGCATGGTGCCGTCGCCGCCGATCGCCACCATCAGGTTCGCCGCCGCGGCCAGCGTCGCGGACGGCCTGCGTTCGACGCTCGTTGCGCCGAAGTCGACGCTGCTATTGCTCTCCGCGAGCACCTTGCGTCCGCGGGCGTGCAGGTGCACGGCGAGAATGTGCATCGATTCGACGACGCGCTCGTCGCGATCGTTGCCGACGAGGGCGACGCTCGCGAATTCTGGCGGGGCTGGCGGCATGCTGGCGTCTTTTAACATGAGGCAATGACGCCCGTGGAAGATAATATGGAGAAATGCCGGAGAACATTGCAAAATGCCTGCCATGACATGGGCTTGACCCGTTGCGACGATGTCCTCGCAGACGACCGACGAATCGCTGAATGATCGCGCGCAGCAGCTGCTGAAACTGCTGGTGCAACACTACATCCGCGACGGCCAGCCCGTCGGCTCGCGCACGCTGTCGCGCGACGTCGGCATGAGCCTTAGCGCCGCGACCATCCGCAACGTGATGGCGGATCTGGAAGAGCTCGGCTTCGTCCATTCGCCGCACACCTCCGCCGGACGTATCCCGACCGACAAGGGTTACCGCTTCTTCGTCGACACGCTCCTCAAGTACCAGCCGATGGAGAACGATCAGGTCGCCGCGATCCGCGCGCGCCTCGGCGAGCTCGCCGACGACCCGAAGGCGCTGGTCGCTGCCGCTTCGCAGATGCTGTCGAGCGTGACGCGGCTGGCAGGCGTCGTGACGCTGCCGCGGCAGAGTCACGCGGCGCTCAGCCAGATCGAATTCGTGCCGCTCTCGGACAATCGCGTGCTCGCGATCCTGGTGGTGAACGGCCGCGAGGTTCAGAACCGCATCCTGCAGCTGGAGCGCTACTTCAGCGCCGAAGAGCTGCGGCGCGCATCGAACTACCTCAACATGGAGTTCAGCGGCAAGGAGCTGAGCGCGGTGCGCGAGCACCTGGTTGCGCAGCTGAAGGAAACGCGCGAGCACCTCAACGAGATGATGCTGGACGCGATCCGCCTCGCGCAGCAGGTGGTGAACGTGCCGCCATCGGCCGGCCGCATGGAATACGTGATCGCCGGCGAGACCAACCTGATGGGCTTCGCCGAATTGTCCAACGTGGAGAAGCTGCGGCGGCTGTTCGAGGCGTTCACCCAGCAGCGCGACATCCTGCACCTGCTCGACCAGAGCCTGCGCGCCGACGGCGTGCAGATTTTCATCGGCCAGGAGTCGGGCTACACCATCCTGGACGACTGCAGCGTGGTCACGGCGCCGTATTCGCTCGACCAGGAAGTCGTCGGCGTGCTCGGCGTCATCGGCCCGACCCGCATGGCCTACGAGCGCGTGATCCCGATCGTCGACATCACGGCCAAGCTCCTGGGCTCCGCCTTGAATTCGCGGGCCTGAGCCGCCATTCCCGCGCCTTATGGTGCCGGGCCCGAGCCCGGCCTACGGGCTTTGTACGAAATGGAGAGGATTGAATGACGGTGCCAAACGAGCATGAGGCCAGCGGCCGCCAGGCCCCTCCCGGCGCGGAGGACGATGTCGCCGACGTCGGCGCCTTGCAGGCGGCGCTCGCCGCCGCCGAAACCCGGGCCCTGGAGAGCCGTGACCTATATATGCGGGCGCTGGCGGAGCTGGAGAACGTCCGCAAGCGGGCGTCGCGGGACATCGAGCAGGCGCACAAGTTCGGGGTCGAGCGCGTCGCCAACGACCTGATCGGCGTCCGCGACAGCCTCGAGCTGGGCCTCGCGAGCGCGGCCTCCGCCGATGCGCTGCGCGAGGGCACGAAAGCCACCCTGCAGCTGCTGACCCGGGCCCTGGAAAGGGCGGGCGTGACCGAGATCGTCCCGCAGGGCGAGCAATTCAATCCGGAGCTGCACGAGGCGATGGTCATGCAGCCCTCCGCGGAGCACGTCCCGAACTCGATCGTGCAGGTCGTCCAGAAGGGCTATCAGCTCAATGGCCGGCTGCTGCGCCCGGCGCGCGTAATCGTGGCCAAAGAGCCCTAGCACCTTGAAAGGCCTCGCGTCATCCGCAATCTAGCCGGCAATCGAGTCATTTAGTCAGGGTTTCAGGAGCTTCTCGCAATGAGCAAAGTCATCGGCATCGATCTCGGCACGACCAACTCGTGCGTCGCGATCATGGAAGGGGGCAAGCCGCGCGTGATCGAGAACAGCGAGGGTGACCGCACCACGCCGTCGATCGTGGCGTTCACCAAGGACGACGAGGTGCTGGTCGGTCAGTCCGCCAAGCGCCAGGCCGTCACCAATCCGCACAATACGCTGTTCGCCGTGAAGCGGCTGATCGGCCGCAAGTTCCAGGACGACGTCGTGCAGAAGGACGTCGGCATGGTGCCGTACAAGATCGTCAAGGCCGACAACGGCGACGCCTGGATCGACGTGAACGGCAAGAAGATGGCGCCGCCGGAAATCTCGGCGCGCGTGCTCATGAAGATGAAGAAGACCGCCGAGGACTTTCTCGGCGAGACGGTGAGCGAAGCCGTCATCACGGTGCCCGCCTACTTCAACGACTCGCAGCGCCAGGCGACCAAGGACGCCGGCCGCATCGCGGGTCTCAACGTCAAGCGCATCATCAACGAGCCGACCGCGGCCGCGCTGGCGTACGGCCTCGACAAGCAGGGTGGTGACCGCAAGATCGCGGTCTACGACCTCGGCGGCGGCACGTTCGACATTTCCATCATCGAAGTCGCGGACGTCGACGGCGAGCGTCAGTTCGAGGTGCTCGCGACCAACGGCGACACGTTCCTCGGCGGCGAGGACTTCGACAAGCGGGTCATCGACTACCTCGGCGAGGAGTTCAAGAAGGAGAGTGGCGTCGACGTGCGGCGCGATCCGCTGGCGATGCAGCGCCTGAAGGAAGCGGCCGAGAAGGCCAAGATCGAGCTTTCCAGCAGCCAGCAGACGGACATCAACCTGCCGTACATCACGGCGGATGCCTCCGGTCCGAAGCACCTCAACATCAAGCTGACCCGCGCCAAGCTCGAGTCGCTGGTCGAGGACCTCGTGCAGAAGACGATCGAGCCGTGCCGCATCGCGTTCAAGGACGCCGGCGTCACGACCGGTGACATCGCCGAGGTGATCCTGGTCGGCGGCCAGACCCGCATGCCGATGGTGCAGAAGGCGGTGCGCGATTTCTTCGGCAAGGAGCCGCGCAAGGACGTGAACCCGGATGAGGCGGTCGCCGTCGGCGCCGCGATTCAGGCGGGCGTGCTGTCCGGCGAGGTCAAGGACGTGCTGCTGCTCGACGTCACTCCGTTGTCGCTCGGCATCGAGACGCTCGGCGGCGTGATGACCAAGCTGATCGAGAAGAACACGACGATTCCGACCAAGGCGCAGCAGACGTTCTCGACCGCGGACGACAACCAGGGCGCCGTGACGATCCA
>JBIOUH010000159.1:0-16505 GCA_044866955.1 Steroidobacteraceae bacterium | reverse complement strand
CGACGGCAGCCGGAAGCGGCCGCCATCATCGAATTCATTCATACGGCCACGCTGCTGCACGACGACGTCGTGGATGGCTCGACACTCCGCCGCGGCCGCGACACCGCCAATGAAGTGTGGGGCAATGAAGCGAGCGTGCTGGTTGGCGACTTCGTCTACTCGCGCGCCTTCGAGATGATGGTGTCGCTCGGCAGCATGCGCGTGATGGACGTGATGGCGAGCGCGACCAACAAGATCGCCGAAGGCGAGGTCCTGCAGCTGCTGAACGCGAACGATCCGGACACGACGCAGGAGCGGTATTTCGAAGTCATCTATCGAAAAACCGCGAAATTGTTCGAATCCGGCGCGCAGATCGCCGCGATCCTGACGGGCGCACCCGCAGCGATCGAGGGCGCGATGGCCCGCTACGGCCGGCACCTCGGCACGGCGTTTCAGTTGATCGACGACGTGCTCGACTACCGCTCGGACAGCGAGCAGCTCGGCAAGAACCTCGGCGACGACCTGGCCGAAGGCAAGCCGACGCTTCCTCTTATATATGCGCTGCGGACCGGCAATGAGGACCAGCGCCGCATCATCCGGCGCAGCATCGAGATGGGCAGCACCGCCGAGCTGGCGGCCGTCACCGCTGCAATTGAATCGACAGGGGGCCTTGCGTACACTGCGCGGCTCGCGCGGCAGGAGGCCGCCCTTGCCGTCGAGGCGCTCGCCGAACTTCCTGAGTCGGCGTACAAGCAAGCCTTGCGCGAACTCGCGGATTTCGCCGTCGAACGCAACTACTGAGCGCTCGCACGTGCGAATGGTTTCGGGGTGTAGCTCAGCCTGGTAGAGCGCTACGTTCGGGACGTATAGGTCGCAGGTTCAAATCCTGTCACCCCGACCACCTGACGCTGTGAAATCTCACATCTTGATGCGGACCATCTCGTCGATCGCGACCCGGATCGTCGGTGTCAGGGCCTCATCGCCGCCGCAGTAAGTCGTCAGATCTGTTCGCTACTGGCAACCGCGCGCCCAAGCTTGGTACGCGCGCCATACAGCACGCGCTGACGCACCCATGCCTCATGCAGCAGGTGCTTCGCTCGATGCCAGCCCGTGGAGATTCCCTGCCGTTGCGACGTCTGCCTGCGCCATCCACTTCCCCTGGTGCGGGTTCGTCGGGAAGTCATCGGTGCGGATGTCAGCCGAGTCAGTCATGTGCAAATCCGGACAGCGCTACACACACCTTCCATATTTTTAATCGCCATGTCCGCAACTTGTGTTGCCTTATCAACAGCTGTCCGATTTTCGATGTGCCCGGCGAAGCAGTGCCGAGACGTAGGGACCGGACCGGACACAGATGATTGCCATCGAGCAGGTGAGGCGACGACCTAGATGGTCTCGACAGAGTCCCTGCTGTAGCCCGGGCGCCTTAAGAACTAGACCAGTTCGCGAGCTGCCTCCTGAGCGAGCGCCGCTCCGCAGTCCTCCTCAGCCCAAGCAAGCGCCAGCGGTGTGTTCGCCGCACGGATGCCAAAGGTCTGTTGTACGCGCGTCTATTGCGAAACCGGCTATGAGAAGCAGCGCGCGACAACACCGAAGTGTGGGTACTCGACACCGTGTAACAGCAGCGCATCCGGTGCGTCTTGCTTAAGAACAGGGGAAGGAGAGGTTCCACATGGAAGACGCTGTCACCGAAATCCGGCGGCGGAGGTTGGCCGTGGCGGCACTGCAGCGAGTGCTGCACACAGGGGTCCTGAGCTTCCGGCGCGGCGGGCAGGCCGGACTGATGGCTCTGCTCGTTCTGGCGCTCTGCCACGAACTGGCCGCGGCGGCGGAGCCTGGGTTCCGGCCGGGCGTCTATGTCGGCGGCACAGGACATCCGCCCCGGTTCGTTTTCACCAGGCTCGAGGTGAAATCCGCAGACGGCGGCGCCCTGTCCGCGACGATGACCCAACCCGTCGACAGGGCCGGCGAGTTCGCGGTCGAGATCCTGCGCGCCGACGCTTCGCGTCTTCAGTTCGCTTCCGGCGGAGAGACCTTCGACCTGAGGCGGACCGAGACCGGCTATGCCGGCTCGGCGCGGGACGCCAAGGGCGTCGCCAGGCCCGCCGCCCTGGTGCTCAGGGACTGGCCTCCCGCCGAGCGGCTCGAGGCCTATGAGGGGGTCTATGACCTCGGCGACGGCAAGACGATCGCGCTGGGACTCGGCAACCAGAAGTCCGGGTTCTTCTATCTGGAGCGCCCCTCCGAACTGACGGGCGTGGCGATCGGCCTGTCGCCCGTGGAGTTCATCGCGGGCGAATGCTTCTATTGCGTCGACCCCGTCAGGCTGCGCTTCAAGGTGGTCTTCGACGAGGCCGGCAAGGTGTCGGGCCTGAGCGTCCGGGAGTCCGACAAAGAGGCGTTCGCGCCGCGGCTCGACCTCTATCGCGAGGAACGCGTCACCTTCACCAACCCGGCGGGCGTCCAGCTTGCCGGATCGCTGTTCCTGCCCTCGGGGCCCGGCCCGCACCCGGCCGTCGTCATCGGCCACGGCTCGGGTGCGCAATCGCGCCACGGCTTCTACGCCCGGATCCGCTTCCTGGCCGACGCCTACGCACGCAGGGGCATCGCGGTGCTCGCCTATGACAAGCAGGGCGTCGGCGACTCCAGGGGCAACTGGGAGACCGAAGGCTTGGACGCGCTCGCCGAGGACGTCGCGGCAGGCCTGCGCTTCCTGAAGTCCAGGCCCGAGATCGACGCGAAACGGCTGGGATTGTCGGGCTCGAGCCAGGCAGGCTGGGTCCTGCCCCGCGCGGCGAGCCTCTTCCCCGGGGTCCGCTTCATCCAGCTCCGCGGCGGCGCGGCCCCGATGAACGTCGAGCAGCAGGAGCGGCTGCGCCTGCTCTATCAGATGCGCGCCGACGGCTTTCCCCAATCCGAGATCGACCGGGCGATGCGGATGCGCGGCCTGATCGACGAATGGGTCAAGACCGGCAAGGGCAAGGACGAGATGACCGCCGAGTGGGCCAGGGTCGAGAAGGAATACTGGGCGGGCTACATCGACGGCCTGCCGTCCGGCGACGGCGCCTGGCTGCGCGAGGCCTTCAAGTTCGACTCCACCCCCGACCTGATCGAGTTCACCGGCGCCTACCAGCAGCTCTTCGGCGGCCTGGACCCGATCACCCCCACGCCGGAGGCCAGGGTCATGCTCGAGGCGGCGCTTGCCCGAAGCCGGATCAAGGACGCCGCGGTGACCCTCGTGGTCGGCGCCAACCACGACTACATGCAGGCCGTGACCGGTGGGGAAAAGGAGATCTTCAACCTCTCCAGGTTCGTACCCCGGCACCACGACGACGTCGTCGAATGGGCGGCGCAGCGCTTCGACCTGCCGCCAAGGCAACCCTAGGGCCTCCCGTGAGCGCCTCGCGCGGCCGCGGTCGCGAGTACGCGGTCGCGCGCCTGCTCGATCGTCACGTCGGCCGGCAGCGGCAGCACCGCCGCGACTAGGAGTAAACATGTAGATGACTTTCCGATGATTCGAACGTGCCTCACGATCCTCCGCGGATGTCTCGAATACGTGTGTGATTGCTGCCGCGCTATCGACTAAACGTGCCCGACCTTGCAGTGCCTCCGTGATTCACTCACGCGTCGGCTCAGGGGTTCGCGACGTTGTTGTGCAGCATCTTCAGGGAGGACGAGAGGGTGTCTTTGATTTCACCGGCAATCACGCACGACTCGTCGGCCCGAATCTCATTCAGCGGATTGGAAATGCGAGCGGCCCTAGAGAGGGCTTAAGAGAGAGTCTCCAGTAGCTCAACTATGGAGCAAGCTTCACGAGCACGCGCATATAACTGGCAAATCTCTTCACCCCGACCACTCTGTTGCAGTCCATTGCGCTCCAGCGCATTTCGTCGCGGCCAGCGTTGCAGTCAGTAGCAATTGGTTACGCCTTGTCGCTCACCTCACGCATGGGCGGCGCTGGTTGCTTATCGCGATCTGACGCCTTAGTCGCTAGCGCTTCACCTCGACTATTCATTTTCCGAGAGTTTTTCTTCGGGCGGGCCTGGTCAGATTGTCGTCGCACGGCGCGAAAGAGTTTCCACCGCGCTCAATTTGCTTTGTCAGCATGGCGTAGTGCAGCACTCGTCATGCGGGCGCCTGATTGTAGGCGTGAGCGCACTCAACAACTGAGTCCGTGTCGCGTGCAACACAGGTGTCACCACGCATGCTCTGCGCAATCTGTCCGGGAGCCGAGAGAGTTTGATGGAGGTCTTCGGAATGATTGAGCGTGGCGAAATCCGAATTGCCTCGCGGAGTGCGCCGAGGTCACGCCGCAAGAAGTAAACGGAAGCACTCCGACGCTTAGCCGCTGTCCGTTCCGTGCGGCGATCCCGCCGCAATGGCGGCCATAACAGCGCCTTCAGTTCGATACCGCACATATCGCCATAGCGTTATCCTTCAGTCTTTTCAGACGTCGCGGCCCTGCGGCTTATGTTTTTGATGGACGGTTGCAATAGCACGGTTCCGCGAAAGCCGCGCCGCGAGCCATCGCCGTCGGAACATGGCGACACCTCGCGCGTTTTTCGGTGTTCGCTTGCAATCTCCACGTTTGGCTTTCTTCACGCAGTGGCACGGCGTCCGCAGCCCGAGCAAACGGGTTAGCAGGGCGAATGGGCCGAGTTGCAATAGGGCCATGACTACGACTCACGTAACTGATCGGCGGAGATCCAGAAGCGCCCGAGCTTTTCCGCAACGACGAGCGGGCGATGCTCACCCAGGCTCCGATATCGGTGATCTAAGCCGCATCGTCGAGCGCGACCTCCATGTGTTGAAGACGAATCTCGCGCAGCATCGTTGCGATGCGACGCACGACGAAGAGTGGGAGGGCGCCTGGACGCGACTGGAGAGCGCCTGGGAAACGGTGAGATCCGAGCTCGTCGATGATTCAGTAGCAAATCCCCCGACCGAGGTCATCTCGTCGCAGCGCACCCATGCTGCGGGCGTACCTCCACTTGAGGAAGAGTCATCGGCGACTTCGCCGACGGCGCAATTCATCGATCGCCTGCCCCGCATGGTCCGACATCTCGCCCGCAGCCTTTCCTCCGCCGGCGCTGCTCATGCCCGCGAAGGGAAGATCTGGCTGACTGCCAGCGCTCGAGCGCAAGCCAAGAATTGGGAGCGTGCCAGGCATCGATTGGGAAGCGCGGGAAATGCCTTGGGCGTCGGGTTGCGCGATCTCATGGATGCCTCACACAAGTTTGCGTCGGCGAGCGCTGTGCGCCTGCGCCTGCAGCTACGGGAAGTGGGCCGGCGAAAACGAGTACGAGTCCTGACGGATTTGACGTTACCGCCGAGCGCCGCTCGCCAGCGCGTCGCAATCGTCGATCGAACCGGAATTCCAGGGCGCGATATTCTTGGCACGAGCCACGATGCTCGCGGAAGCAGCCGGTCGAGCTTCGATAGGAGCGCCCGTGAAACTGCCACGCACCAGTATCTCCAGGGCCGACCTGCCTCGGAGAGCAAAGTTGCTCCGCTCGCAAGGGTTTCCAGCCCGCTGAGGCTGCCGACTCAAGGGTCTTCCGCGACGGTGGCGGCTGGCCCGTTCCTAATTCAGCCGCTGCCCTGGCTCGCGGGAGCATTGGCGCCGGTCGTGTCCTCGCGCGCAATTCAGGTTCACCATGGCGTTCACTATGCGACCTGCATCGCACTGGCGAACCAGCTCTCACGCGAGCGTCAGGAATTGGGGCATAAGAGCGCCTTGGACATCGTCTGTTGGGCACGCGAGCATGCGCGTGACACTGCGCTGTTCACAGCGACCTCAGAGGCCTGGAACCATGCCCTGCTCTGGCAAAGTCTCACACCTTCCAGGAAGCGACCAGAGGGCGAGTTATGCCGTGCAATCGATCAGGCGTTTGGCAACTACTCCAATCTGGCCGGCGCGTTGGCAACGGCCGGTGCAGCGCACGTGGGCAGCGGCTGGCTGTGGCTTGTAGTTAACCATCGTAATCAGGTCAAGATTCTAACGACGTCAGGCACAGATTCCCCGCAGTACCGGGGCATTACATGTTTGCTGGCGATCGATCTGTGGGAGCACGCGTACTACTTCGACCATCACAACCGCCGTCGTGAGTATCTCGATGCTCTCATTGACCGCCGGCTCAACTGGGATTTCGCCGCAGCCCGTTATCGTCTTGCATTTGAGCAGAGTGCGAATGCGCGGCGCGAGTCCAGACGACGGGCACCTCACAGAACGTCGCACTAGCGAACGAGAGCAGGATTCAGCGGATCTGAGCGCCGGGCCGGCGCAATAGCTTGCAAGCTATTGCATACGGAATCCCACTCCTTCTCATCGGCCGATTGGCCGTCGATGCTGGCTATCAGGGCAGTGGCCTTGGAGCCGATCTCCTAATCGACGCGCTTCATCGGTGCGCGGTTGCTGCTGAAACGGCTGGAGCACGAGGCGTCATCACCCACGCGATCGACGCGCCGGAGTACAACATGGGTGGCTTTCTCCGACGCAACGAACTGAACGCATTCGTATCCCAGAGCGCGCACGTCAATCCCCTCGAACAGTCGCTCGCCCCCGCCAAGCAGGACCGGCGAGATAGCGAGGTGCAGCTCATCGATGAGGCCCGCACGAAGATATTGCTGGATAGTGTTAGGTCCGCCGCCAATGCGCACATCCATTGCGTTGGCTGCGTCGCGCGCCCGGTCAAGCGCCTCGTGAATACCGCCCGTGACGAAGTGGAATGTCGTTCCGCCCTCCATCTGAATGGGCGGGCGCGCGTGATGAGTCAGGATGAAAGTTGGAACGTGATAGGGTGGATTGTCCCCCCACCAGCCTTTCCAGCTCATGTCGGGCCAGGAACCGCGAATCGGTCCGAACATGTTTCTTCCGAGAATCCAGGCGCCCACATTCTTGAAGCCCCGCGCAGCGAAGTCGTCATCGATGCCCGTTGTGCCACCGTCGGCGCCAAAAAGGGTCCGTTGCAACGTGCGTGTCGGAAAAAGCCACTGGTGCAGATCTGTCCCGCCCACGCCGAGCGGATTCTTGATGTCCTGATTCGGACCAGCTGCGTATCCGTCAAGCGAGATGGTAAAGCTCTCAACTCGGACGCGTGTCATTTTCATGCCTTCCTTTCGATTGACGAGTGTGCTGAACAGGCCACGACCGAACGCTCATGAGCACGGCCGGCCTATGGGGTCGAAGTACGTGTCGTCGCGTGTAATCTTGCCAGCTCGCACGATCAGGAAGTTGGCCAGGCGACTCTCGAACGCAATCGAGCCGTCCGGATTGCGTACGCGAGCGACGAACTGGACGGCAACGCGGTCGCCCTCGACGATCAACGATGTAATGTGAGCGGTAATGGTCGGATAGGATTTGAACAGCTCGCCGTAGGTGCGCAGAGCGCCCGCAGGGCCGCGGCGATCGGTGCAGAAGGCGGGCGAGGTCTCGATCGCATCCGGCGCATAGAGCGCGGCGATACCCTCGTCGTCGTATCGCCCGACCAATGCGAACCGCCTTTCCACGACCGCACGCGGCGATTCTGCAACAGGCCGTTCGTCCGCACAGGCCGCCAAGCCGACGAGCGCCAGCAAGGTGAACGTCAGAAATCTGCTATGCATCGAATCACTCCTTCGGTAGAACGTATGGCAATGTTGCCGACGCTCGAGAACTCTCCAAAACACCGATATAAATATCGTCGACGTCGATGCCCGTCGCGGACCAGGCATGCGCACGCTCAGCGGAGGTGACGATGGAACGCGCTATTGCATCCCGAACCAGGCCCGCAGATACCGTGGAAATCCGTCAGTTGCGCGCTTTCCTGATGCTGGCGGAGCTGGGGCGCATCACCGCGGCTGCACGAGCGTTGGGACTCGCCCAGTCGACGGTCTCCGAAACGCTGGCAGCTCTCGAACGCAGACTCGGGGCAGCGGTGATCGTGCGTCGGCGCGGTAACGCCGACACCGCGGTGCTGACCAACGTGGGACGCACGCTACTGCCGCACGCGCACAGAATTCTCGCTGCGGTTGAACGAGCACAGGCAGCGGTCGCTCGCACTGTTTCCGCAACTCGCACGCATGTAGCTATAGCGGCCAATGAATCGGTCAGCACGTACTTGCTGCCGCAGGCACTCTCGTCCGTGCGCAAGCGCTGGCCGCAAACCCGGTTCACGGTCAGCATCGCCAGCAATGCCAACGTCCGCGAGCATGTCGTACGCGACGGGCTCGATATGGGATTGTTGCTGGAACGCGCGCATCGGTGCGGAACAGGCGATCGATTCGCACGAGACGTCGCGTCGGCGCGCAGTCGGATCGTCGTCAAGGATATTCGACTGGCGGTGTTTGCCAGCGCTTCGCACCCTCTCCGCGGGCACCCGTTCGCACGCAGCTCGATGGCACCGTATCCGCTGTTCGTGAGTGCTGCCGCTCTTGAATTTCGCGACTTCATGCAGCGGTATACCGGCAAGCACCGTGCGGCCGGCCCGCGCGTCGAGTCGGCGGGAAGCGTAGAGGGGGTGAAGCGGACCGTCGTGTCGGACACTGCAGCGCTCGGGTTGTTACCCGCGTTCGCGATCGCCGAGGAGCTGCGCCTGGGAAGCCTCATTCGGCTCGATCTGCGTCCACCTCCGCCTCGCATGCGTCTACGCGCGTTGTTGTCGCCGTCCGGGGGCGCGCATCCCGCGCTCAATGAATTGCTCGAAGTCATCAGTCGCATCGTCGACTCGCATGGCTCTGTCTCCAGCGCATGAGCAGATGGCACCTGAGTCGATGCACTGGCACCGGTGTGATGAGCTCTTGCCGTCGCGGATCTGTCGTGTCGCGGGGTCCGCCCTTTTGCATTTTGGCCGTCGGCGGGCGCTGTTATTTGCGTGCGCTATTGCATTGGGGAAATGACTCGACCACCATCGGCTGTGACAACGTGTCACGGGCTGTCGCACAGCAGCGATCGTTCGATCCTGGTCTCAGTGGAGGCATGCATGAGATACGAGTTCATGGTCGAACGAGCGCCCACTCACCTCCACGTCAAGGGTTCCGGGGACCACACTGCGGAAAACATGCAACGATTCCTGCGCGAGTCATATCGGGCCGCAATCGAGAACGATCGCGACTGTCTCCTGATGGAGCTCAACTTCGCAGGACCGAGCCTGAATCTCGGCAGCATCTACAGCGTGATCTCGGAGCGCAGCAGCGACGGATCACAACTCGCGTACATCGCCTGCGTAGACATGAATGCCGAACACTCGCAGGAGCACGCAGAGTTCGCCGAGCTGGCCGCCAACAAGGTTGGGGTGAAGGTTCGGTTCTTCCCAAGTCTCGCTGAAGCCCGACGCAGCCTCGAGCTGGGGAATCCGATGATTGGGCAGGGGCCGCACTTGCGCTCAAGAATCTAGGCCGAGGCATTGCTGAAAGCTCACCGACTACTTCACCCGAACTCGTACAGGGACAGCGCAGATCGCTTCACCCCGACCAAAACTCAATGCAGCGGATTTCCAGCCGACAGGCCATGCTCATCCGGTCTCAAATTGATGAGCGCAACTGGAACGGCGTCAGCTAGAAATACCAGAAGCCGATTGAAACGAGAACGTTGAGGTAGTCTCGCGCGGAATCGACCGTCGCCGTGAGACCCCAGTCGTAATCGCCCCAGATACTCGTGTGGAACACGCGGACTTCAAACCCGCCCGTCACATGCATCCGGCTCGAGACGCCTTCATAGTTCGAGGGCTCGTAATAACTCCCCAGTCGCAGCCGCAGCCGGCCCGGTAATGTTTCGAGTTCGGAACCCAGCCGGACGCCGATGGTGTCGTGAGTTCCGACGGGTTGTGTCTTCTGGGCCAACACGGACTCCACACCCACCGCGTTGTCGCTCGACGCGGTGAAGAGCAAATCACTCGCCACCAGCCACTTGTGATCTTTCCAGAATGGCGCCGAGTCGACCGCGTAGGACGCGCCCATCCCCAGACTCGCAGGCAGGATCACTTGTTTCGGAATGATCAGCCCGTCCACCGTCACCGGGGCGTCGACTGAAGTGTCGAGTGACTCGTCGGAACGGATGGACGATAAATAGGTCATGCCGAACCGCCAGGGTCCGCGTTGCGGATTCCAGAGTGCGCCTACTTCCCAACCGGTGCCCGAAAGCTTTCCAAGCGTCGCGTCGATTGTCTTGGTGCGCAGCTTGGTCGTCGTGGCGCGCCACCCGACACCGACTGTCAATTCACTATCGAGGAACTGCCGGCCGAGTGTCAGGGCGCTGACGCTCAGGACGTATTCATCGTCATCGTCAGCGGGGTTTTCGAGTGCGATGATTTCAGAGTCGCTCAATGCGCCCAGACCCCACGACCCATATTGGCCCATCAGTCCGAGGGAGCGTATACGGTGACTCTTGTAGTCCGGCGGCGTCTCGCCGTTGTTGTCGAAATCATCGCTATCCAGACCGGTCAGGCCCGCGGTCCAATCCCAGTCAAATTTGGTCGTTGAGCGTTGCGGGCGAAACGCCACGCCTGCAGGATTGGAACTCAGGGATGCGATGCCTTCGGCGACCCCGATGTAGGCCCCGCCGAGCGCCACCTTCCGGGACGAACCCAGGACAGGACCTTGCCGCAGATCCAGGTTGTAGTTGTTGTCGACGATCGGCGGGCCATCGATCTCGCTGCGCACCTCCGCGCAGGACAGCGACATCATGAGCAACAAACAGGACCCTGATTTTTGCCGCACACGGCGCTCCGCCAGATCGGGCAAGCTTCGCGTAGCACGCAAACTCTGAACGCAGGAACACGAGCGCGATCACTGCAGCCACGATGATATCAGGCCAGCTCGCCTCGAAGCCCGAACGCACGAAACGAGGCAGTATGACGAGCGAAGTGAGTATCACACGCAGGCTGCTGCTGTGCCTGGCTGGGATCATCATCACCAGTGCGATTTGCGCCGCCGAGCGCGACACCTTGTCGCTGGATGGAAGGTGGCGGATCGACGAGAGCGTCTCGCCCACTTCGGTTCCGACCGGATTTGTGCGCACTGTGCCGGTTCCAGGGCTTGCAGACATGGCAGAGCCGGGATTCAAGGACGTGAACCTGTTCGATAGCCGCGAACTGGTCTCCAACCGCATCCGCACTCCAGGCTCGAAGGTTGCAGAGTCCGCGCGTGTGCGCAGCGCCGGCATACCACGGCAAGCGCGGAATTATTTCTGGTATCGCCGGACGTTTCACGCGCCGAACCCCCGCAGCATCGCGACGCTCAAGGTATCGAAGGCACAGTTCGGCACCTCGGCTTGGCTAAACGGCAAGCCCGTCGGCGAGCATGCCGGCGGCTTCACGGCTGGATATTTCGACCTCGCCGCCGCTATTCGCTGGGGCGCCGACAACGACTTGCTCATCCGCGTCGGCGCGCATCCAGCGGTGCTACCTGACACCTATCCCACCGGCACGGACTTCGAGAAGCTGCAGTGGACGCCCGGAATCTATGACAGCGTTTCGGTCGAATTTTCCGATAATCCCAGGATCGAATCCGTGCAGGTCGCGCCGCGGATCGCGACCTCGGAAATCCTGGTGCAAACGAAGCTGATCAACCGCGGACGAGCCGGTGAATTCCTTCTCCAGCACTGCGTCAAACCGGCCAAGGGAACTCGGATCATCGCGCAAGGCGAGCCCGTGCGCGTGAAGCTGGCGGCTGGCGAGACGCAGACACTGACCGAAACGATCCGAATTCCCGACGCGAGCCTGTGGTCACCCGAGCACCCGAACCTGTACATGCTGGAGACACGGACTGACGGGGATTCGGTCCGCACGCGCTTTGGCATGCGTGAGTTCCGCAGCGACTCCAAGACGAAGCGCTTCTATCTCAACGGTCAAGTGCGTTATCTGCGCGGCTCGAACATCACTCTGCATCGCTTCTTCGAAGACCCCGAGCGCGGTGCGCTGCCTTGGGACGAAGCGTGGCTGCGACGGCTACTGGTAGACATCCCGCGCAGCATGCATTGGGACAGCATGCGCTTCTGCATCGGGCCGGTGCCGGAGAAGTGGCTCGAGATCGCGGACGAGGCCGGGCTCCTCATTCAGAACGAGTTCTTCGTGTGGACCGGCGAACCGAGCTGGGACAAGGGATACTCACGGACGTACGATGTTCCCGAGACGATCCGGCAGTACTCCGAATGGGTGCGCGACAACTGGAACCACCCGAGCGTCGTGATCTGGGACGCGAACAATGAGAGCCTCGAGCCGCTATTCGGAGAAAAAATCATCCCTGCCGTGCGCGACCTCGACCTTTCTCACCGGCCATGGGAGAACAGCTACAACCCACCCGCCGCGCCCGACGATCCGCGCGAGGAGCATCCATACCTCTTCATCCAGGACTACCTCGGCAAGGACAAGCTCTTCGACATGGCGTCACTGGAGACAATGGACGGCTCCGGCGTCGTGAACGGCACGAAGTCCGATCACACACGGCTCATCAACGAATACGGATGGCTGTGGCTCAATCGCGATGGCACACCGACGCCGCTCACAGAGAAACTGTACGCGCGGCTACTGGGCCCGGGTGCAACGTCAGAACAGCGCATCTCGCTCAACGCGTATCTCCTCGCGGCTGAAACGGAGTTCTGGCGCGCGCATCGGCAGTATGCAGGCGTGCTGCACTTCGTCTATCTGACGGGCGCAGCGCCCGGGTCCTATACGGGAGATCATTTCAAGAACGTTAGATCGCTCGAGCTCGAGCCGCAATTCGCGGACTACGTGGGTGAAGCCTTCAAGCCGCTCGGCGTGTACCTCAAGTTTCAGCAGCCGACTCTCAAGGCCGGCGAGACGCGAGCATTCGAGATCCTGCTGGTCAACGATCGGGAGATCGCCGCGAGCGGCATTTTGGAATTGACCGTGCAAAGTGAGACGGGTAAGAAGCTGGAGCATGTGCAAGCTCCATTCGCGGTGAACCCGCTGGGCGATGCGGCGTTGGAACTTTCATTGACCGTTCCGCGCACTTCCGGTCGCCATTTGCTGGTCGCCACCGCGCGGCCTGAAGGATCGGGCTGGACGGAACCGACAGTCAGCCGCCGGCGGATCATGGTGCTCGAATGAAGTGTGTATGGCCGTGCATTCTCGCGGCATCTCTGCTGTCTGCCTGCGTGACATCGCCCGACGAAGCAGGCCATCCCACCAGAACCCAGCCGGCGCAACTCAAATTCTCGATTCCGCCGCAGGATCCCAGCGCTGCGGTGCCCGTCACGGTGGCCTTCGCCATCGAGGGCGATTCGTTGCTCGCCCATTTCAAAGTCACCGCTGCTGACATCTTCGCCAAGCCGCAGCTGGCTCGCGATGAGTACCCCTACGAATTCGACGTAGTCGAGCTCTTCGTCCGCAACGCGAACTCAGGCGACCCCACGTACTACGAGTTCGAAGTGAGCCCCTACAACCAGTCACTGCAGGTCAACGTAGTGGAACCGCGCCAGCAATATCAGTTCGGCGTAAAGAATGGGTTCACGCATCAGGCGGCGATCGTCACCGGTGGCTGGGAGGCCGAAATGAAGATTCCGCTCGCTTCCCTTGGCTGGGATGGCAACCAGCCACTACAGCTGGTAGGCAACGCTTATGCGGCGCTGGGCACGAGCGACCGGCGCGTCTACTGGAGCCTGTTTGCATTGCCGCCGGGAAAACCCGACTTTCACGTGCCGAGCGCCTTCCGCCCACTGTTTGGCACAAGATAAAGAACCACAGGCTTCCTCAGTCATACTCGCGATAGGCGCCGAAGCGCGCGAGCTGATCTTCACCCAGTTGCTTCGGCAACGGTGCACAGGGCGGCAACTTCTCACAAATCTGGCGCCACAGTCCGGTCCGGCTGTAGGTCTGATGCACCTTTTGAAATTCGGTGCTCAGGAGCAGCTCCTTCGCGCTCGCAAATTCACCCTTGTCGATCAACAGCTGGACTTTTCGCTCAGCGAGCCACTCGTCCTCGAGCGCATCGACGGCGGCCAGCCATTTTTCCCGCTCCGGAATCGTCGCAGGGCCGTTGGCGCGCAGCACCTGATCTCGCTCGACCACGATCTGCGGATGGAGCAGCAATCCCTTCTCTTTGATCTCAGCATAGGCCCGCCGCGCGCCTGCATTGTCGCCTTTTGCTCGCAGCAGCCGGGCGAGCATTGCCTTAGCGACGCCCATCTGCGCCGCTGAGAACATCGCAATTGCTTCATCGGTGTTGCCGCTACCGGCGAGCCATGAACCGTAGTGGAAGCGCCAAAGATCCTGTGTGCGACCGTCGCTTTCGGCGATTGCCCATTGGAACGGTTGATCCAGATTCTCCATTCCGGAAGGCGCCCAGAGATTGCGATCGATCTCGGGTGGCACAGGCTTCGTCTTGCTGTGCACGCGGTAGGCTTCACTCAACTCCTGCCAGACCTTGACGTCGGCAGCGCGCGCCCACTCGAAGAGTGGAACCTCGCTCAGTGGACGCAGCGGTACCCGCGGAACGTCCAGAGCATGGATATCGAGCTCGCGATCCGCCGGGAACCAGAATTCGACATGCGACCGCGATTCTCCAGGTTTGAGCTCCACCTTGATCGACTGATCGCCGAGTGGGCCGCCCTGAATTTCCACGTAGGTCTGTGTTCTCGCAGTGCTCAGCGTGGACCAGTCGCGATCGGCCCCATAACTCCACAGCTTGATGCCCGGCGCGACGCTCTCGTCCGCTACGTGATACAAGCCCGTGCCGAGCGAGGGGGTGTAGGCGCCGAAGGCGTTCGCGTCCTTGGTCTTCCAGAAATAACCGGTCATCTCCTTGATGTCCCGCTCGGTAACCGGGCCCTGGGCGGGCCAATCAATGGTGTCGATCTTCGATGAATGGGCGAGGACTGTGCCCTTGGGAAAATTGAATTTCGTATCGGGCGCCGACGGCAGGGCGGCGTTCGACCACGACATCCATGGATAGGCCCTGGTGCCAGGATTGTGGTACTTCACCCGCTCCGTTAGGAATGCGTCGTTCTCCCCCAGCGAATACTCGACCGACCATTGCATGCCGAAGCGCAACTCGCGCTCCCCGCAGGTGAGATAGACACGATCGCCCGTCTCGCGAATCTCATACAGGATTTTTTCGTTCTGGCTCGGTGAATGCGAGATCGGGAAGCTCACTTCGATTCCGCCCGCCACGAAGTAGAAGCGCGGCAGGATGCGCGTCTGACGGATCACATCCGGAACATAGAGAACTTCGCGGCCCGAACCCTTGTGAATCATCGAAATCACCTTGCCGCCGAGGTCCGGCGACACGGTGACTTTGAGCTGCGGATTCTCCAGCACGACGAAACGATACTTCCTGAGGTTCGGCCGTCTCGAGGTCTCCGCATAGCTGACGTACGGATAGACCCCGTTCGCATCCTGAGCGGTAGGGAGCGGCCCGAACGGAGTCAGATCGTGAGTAAGCACATAGTCGTCGTGCTCGGAATAGCTGACGCCGGCAGCAGCGGCCGTCCCGGCGCAAAGCGCAAGCAGCATCGACAGGAAAATTCGGGCTTGCATGGAGCCTCGCTTGGTTTTCGTGCTGGCGACCTTGGCATAAACTGTTTATACCGTACACAGTTTGCTGCGGATGAGTGCCATGGAAGAAGAACCGTCGGTGCGCAACGTTACGTCAGTTGCGGGTCTCATTGCCGGAGCGAGCGTGCTGCTGTCGGTGCCGCTCTATTTTATGTATGGCGGCGCGCCGCCAGCCTGGAACGTGTTGACCCGAGACCTCATCACGCTCCTCACTTGCGCGGGATCGCTTGTCTTCGTGGCCGGGATCAGCCACCTCGCTGCTCGCCTCAGTCCTTCAGCAGGATTCGCGTCGTTGATCGCCGCCGGCTCTGGCTTCATCTTCATCGCAATCAGTCTCGTCACAACCTCGCTTGAAGCAGGCGTTGTCTTCGGCGCCCCCGATGGGTCGCTCGATCCCACGATCGATGGGCCGCTCGCTCACGCGAATATGCTCGCGCATGGCCCCATCAAGCGCTTGCTCACCGCCATTTACCTATTCGCCGCGGGACACGCAGCGCTGCGCGCCGGGCTGCTGCCCGCTTGGCTGTGCAGGGCTGGCTACCTCATTGCACTCATCAACTTGGCCTTCGTGCCATCGCTTTATTTTGGCACTGACCCCACCGACTTCTACGCCGTGCACAGCTGGGCAAACTCTGCCGTAACCGGGAGCTTCCTGTTCTACTGGATGATCGCCGCAAGCATCGTGCTGATCGTGGCTCGGCGCGTTCGCGGCACGGTGGCGCATTGACAGCAACGCTTCACAGACGCGCCAGTGCGGAGTCAGTCACTCTGGCGATATAGGATCGTGTTGGCTCCCTTTTGCCGAGCGCGGATCGCCAGCACCTGACCGGCTGCGTCGCGAACGATCGACAGGCGCACGTGCGAGCTCGTGTCGTAGTAGTGATCGCCACCCAGCGGCAGGAGTTGCTGCAACTGGTCATCGCTTGGACCGCCGTAGATCGAGGCCCCGCGACGATTGAGCTGGTAGGAACGTCCATCGGCGGCGCGGAAGGTTCCCTGTGGTTGCGGCCACGCACGCTCCTGTTCGTCTGCACT
>JBIOUH010000158.1:0-22016 GCA_044866955.1 Steroidobacteraceae bacterium | reverse complement strand
GGGCGGCCGGCCGCGACCTACACGAACGCCGCGAGTCTGCAGAGCCTCGCGGCCGACATTCGCGGGCTGCCATCGGTCGACGTCGTGCAGCTCGATACCGCATGGGTCAACCGGCTGAACGCCATCCTCGAAGCCTTCCAGCGCGGGCTGCTGCTGGCGGCGGCAATCCTCGGACTGGGCGTGATGGTCATCGTCGGTAACACGATCCGGCTGGACATCCAGAACCGCCGCGACGAAATCGAGGTCACCAAGCTGGTCGGCGGCAGCGACGCCTTCGTGCGTCGGCCGTTTCTCTACAACGGCTTCTGGTACGGCCTCGGCGGCGCCGTGACCGCCTGGCTGATCACGATCATCGCGATCGGCGTCCTGCGCGAGCCGATCGGGCGGCTGGCGGGCCTCTATGGCAGCGCCTTCGAGCTGGGGACCCTCGATCCGCGGGCCTCGGCCGTGCTCCTCCTGAGCGGCGTGGCGCTGGGCTGGCTGGGGTCGTATATCGCTGCTACCCGGCACCTGCGGCGGATCGAGCCGAGCTGAGCCAGGGCCCGGCTCAGAGCGGGAACTTTCGGCCCGGCGACCATTCCAATTCAATCACTTACACCCTCGTCCGCCCGGTCCTCGGGGCCCCGCCGACGCGGAACTTTTTGACCCCTTAGCACTCCAATCGCCGGACTGCTAAACCCTTGCTACACTCGATCGCCAATCGAGCTGGAGGAATATCTTCGAAATGAACACTGCGGTGGTCCGATCCGGTACCGATCTCGTTCTGGCAGGTCCGGTCGGAAGTCTGGAAGCCTATGTCGAGCGTGTTTCGCGCGTGCCGGTGCTGACGCGCGAAGCGGAGCTGGAGCTGGCGCGGCGCCTGCAGGGCGACGGCGATCTCAATGCTGCTCGGGAGCTGGTGCTCTCGCACCTGCGCTTCGTCGTGCACATCGCCCGCGGTTACGGCGGCTATGGTCTGCCCATGGGTGACCTGATCCAGGAAGGCAACATTGGTCTGATGAAGGCGGTGAAGCGCTTCGATCCGGGCGTCGGTGTGCGCCTGGTCTCTTTCGCCGTGCACTGGATCCGCGCCGAGATCCACGAGTACGTGCTGCGCAACTGGCGGCTGGTGAAGATCGCCACCACCAAGGCGCAGCGCAAGCTGTTCTTCAACCTGCGCCGGTTCAAGAAGAACCTGGGCTGGCTGACCGACAGCGAGACGCGCGCGATCGCCGCGGACCTCGGCGTGACGACCGCTGAAGTCACCGATATGGAGCAGCGGCTGAGCTCGCGCGACCTGTCGTTCGATCCGGCGCCGGACGCGGACGAAGAAGACGGCGCGTATTCGCCGTCGGCCTATCTGCCGCACCCCGAGTCCGATCCCTCGGTCGCGGTGGAGCGCGAACAGTGGGACGAGGACACGGCAGAGCGACTCGCGCAGGCGATGGAGACGCTCGATGAGCGGAGCCAGCACATTCTGCGCAGCCGCTGGATGACCGAGGAGAAGGCGACGCTGCACGAGCTCGCCGACAAGTACGGTGTGTCGGCGGAGCGCATTCGCCAGATCGAGGCGAATGCGATCAAGAAGCTGCGCGGAATCGTCGCGGAGCCGCTGGACGCGTAATGGTCGAGTCGGGCTGAAGCCCGACCTGCAGGACCGCAAAGGGCCGACTCGCAAGAGCCGGCCCTTTTTTTCGGGGTTTTTCCAGGCGGGGTCCCCTCGTCAGCCCTGCTTCGTGATCGGCACGATCGTCAGCTCGACGCGGCGGTTCTGCGCGCGTCCCGCTTCCGTATCGTTGGACGCCATTGGATGCGTTTCGCCCGCGCCGATCGTGATCAGGCGCTGTGTCTTCACGCCGTGGCTCGACAGGTAGCCGGCAACGGACTGCGCGCGACGCTCGGAAAGCGTCTGGTTGTACTGATCGCTGCCCGAGCTGTCGGTGTGGCCCGCCACCTCGATCACGGTCTTGTCGTACTCCTTCAGCACCATCGAGACGCCGTCGAGCGCGCTGTAGAACTGGCCGTTGAGGTCGGCGCTGTTGAGCGCGAAGGTGATGTTGCTCGGCATGTTGAGCGTGATGTTGTCGCCCATGCGCGTGACGCTCACGCCCGTGCCTTCGAGGCGCTGGCGCAGCTTCGCTTCCTGCACGTCCATGTAGTAACCGACACCGCCGCCCGCGAGCGCACCGACGCCGGCGCCGATCAGGGCGTTCTGCAGCTTGTCACCCTTCGTGAGCAGGCCGACCACCGCGCCGGCTGCCGCGCCGATGCCCGCACCCTTCGCAGCTTTGCTGGTCTGCGACTCACGCGTGTACGGATTGACGGTCTGACAGGCGGCGACGCCGACCAGCACCGCGGCCGTCACTGCAACTTTCACGAATCGATTCACCATGACTACTCCTCTGCGGCAGATGCACTGTCGAACGCTCGTCAGGTAAGCCTGACGGCGCTGAATCCGGACTGAACTTTCCCTACTGTCAAATGCGCGCTGGTGCGTTCAATAAGGGATGCGCAGCTTGCGGTACACGAAGCTCAACAACCACAGCGGACCGATCAGCAGGAACTGCACGTCCTGGAAGAACGATGGCCGCTTGCCCTCGTAGTGATGCCCGATGAACTGGCCGATCCACGCGACCACGAACAGAGCCAGGCACAGGATCCACAGCGGCCACGGCAGCGTCTGCAGCCACGTGATTGACGCGAGCACCGCGACCACGAACAGCACCATCCCGAGCGCCAGCGACCACGAAATCGCAACGTAGTAGACCACGGCTGCGATCAGCAGAACTGTGCCCCAGTTCAACAGCGGCGATATCGCGCGCAACTGTTGCGGCACGGGCAGATACCACAGCAGGCCGACGAGGCTGACGACGATGACCGGCACGCAGATCCAGTGCAGCAGCTTGTTTGCAGGGTTCTGGTGGCTCTCGCCGTACTCCTCGAGCCACTGATCCACGGTTTTCATGGCCGCGTACGCTACGCCGGGACACAAGCCGAGGACAAGGCGGTATCATGCGGGCCGTTCAGGAGAGTCTCCATGTCCGCAATTCCGCACAGCGCCAAACCCAGCGTCGCCGCCGAGCTCGACCCGCTCGACATCTACAACGTCCGCAGCATGCTCAGCGACGAGGAACGCCTCGTGCAGGACTCCGTCGGCAAGTTCGTCGACGACAAGGTCATCCCGATCGTCGGGGAGTGCTTCGAGGAAGAGCGCTTTCCGCGCGAGCTGATCCCGGAAATCGCAGAGCTGGGACTGCTCGGCAGCTCGATTCACGGTTACGGCTGCGCCGGCCTGAACGCCGTGTCGTACGGGCTGATCTGCCAGGAGCTGGAGCGCGGCGATTCCGGCCTGCGCAGCTTCGTCTCGGTGCAGTCGAGCCTGTGCATGTACCCGATCTACGCCTTCGGCAGCGAAGAGCAGAAGCAGAAGTGGCTGCCGCGCATGGCGAAGGGCGAGGTCATCGGCTGCTTCGGCCTCACCGAGCCGCACGGCGGCTCCGATCCCGCGAACATGAAGACGATCGCGCGCCGCCAGGGCAAGGACTGGGTGCTGAGCGGGGCGAAGATGTGGATCACCAACGGCTCGATCGCCGATCTCGCGATCGTCTGGGCGAAGACCGACGAAGGCATCCGCGGCTTCCTGGTCGAGAAAGGCAGCAAGGGTTTCACGACCAACGTCATCAAGCACAAGATGAGCCTGCGCGCGTCGGTGACCTCGAGTCTGTTCTTCGACAACGTCGTCGTGCCGGAAGCGAACATGCTGCCGAACGTGTCGGGACTGAAGGGACCGCTGTCGTGCCTGACGCAGGCGCGCTACGGCATCAGCTGGGGCGTGACGGGTGCAGCGCAGGCGTGTCTCGCACAAGTCATCGACTACACCAAGTCACGCGTGCTGTTCGGCAAACCCGTCGCGGCAACGCAGGCTGCGCAGATCCGTCTCGCCGAGATGTCGCGCAAGATCACGACCTCGCAGCTGTTGTCGCTGCAACTCGGCCGCCTGAAGGACGCCGGGCAGATGGCGCCGACGCAGGTGTCGATGGCGAAGTGGCACAACACGCGCGCGGCCATCGAGGTGGCGCGCGATGCACGCGACCTGCTCGGCGGCGCCGGCATCAGCGTGGAGTACGTGCCGATCCGTCATGCGCTCAACCTGGAAAGCGTCATCACCTACGAAGGCACGGAAACCGTGCACCAGCTAACGGTCGGCCGCGCTCTCACCGGCATCAACGCTTTCTGAGCGCTCGCCCGCGTGCGCGATGCGCACGCGCGGCGGCGAAACGCGCGTTTCGAGGCGCGCCGAAGCATCCCAGCACAACACCAGCGTCAGCAGGGAGAGCCACGCCCAGGTCATTTCCCGCCGCCGCTGACTGCGATCCGGGCCCGAAACGGCCGTATTCTGTAGAACGCGCGCTGCCGTAAGCATCTTGAATCATCCGCTCGTCGCGCCGGCAGTCGTCGCCGGCGGCCCTATTGCAGCGAAGCGGTGCGGATCAACCCCGTGCGACAAGCGGCCGGCCCCGGGCAGATTGTGATCAATCGTGGCGCGGCCTCCTGCACGCGCGCCGTAGCGCTAAACTGGCGCCCATGAAGAAAGTCATCGCCATCGTCGAGGACGAGCCCGCGATCCGCGACAACTACGCGGCGGCGTTTCAGCGGCACGGTTACTCCGTGCGCACCTACGGCGCGCGCAAGGAAGCAATCGACGCGTTCCGGGCGCGCCTGCCCGATCTGGCGGTGATCGATGTGGGCTTGCGCGACGAGCCGGAGGGCGGCTTCGAGCTGTGCCGCGAGCTGCGCTCGCTCTCGCCGGAGTTGCCGATCATCTTCCTGACGGCGCGCGACAGCGAGCTCGATGCCGTTTCGGGATTGCGGCTCGGCGCCGACGACTACCTGACGAAGGATCTCAGCCTCACGCATCTGATGGCGCGAGTGACGGCGCTGTTCCGGCGCATCGATGCGCTGACGCAGCCCTCCAATCGCGATCAGATCGTCACGCGCGGGCCGTTGTTGATCGACACCGCGCGCCTGCATGCGACGTGGCGGGAGAAACCGCTGGGCCTGACGCTGACCGAGTTCTGGATCGTGCACGCGCTCGCGAAGAATCCCGGGCACGTGAAGAATCGGCAGCAGCTGATGGACGCCGCCAACGTCGTGCTCGACGACAACACCATCACGTCGCACATCAAGCGCGTCCGCCGCAAGTTCCAGGCGATCGAGCAGGCTTTCGACAGCATCGAGACGATGTACGGAATGGGGTACCGGTGGAAGGAATAGGCCCAAAGATAGACCAGCCGCCTGGATGTCCCTTCGCACCAAACTGCTGCTGCTGAGCCTGCTGACGCTGATCCTGCCCTGGGCGGGCTGGCAGTACGCCCAGCAAATGGAGACGACGCTGCGGCGCGGCCAGGAAGATGCGCTGCTCATGACCGCGCAGGTGTTGAGCCGCGTCGTCGCGAGCGAGCCCGAGCTGCTGTATCGCGTGGCCGACCTGCGCAGGAATTTCGATCCCGCGCGTGGCGACCTGTTCGCGCCGCTCATCGTGACGCGACCCTTGATCGACGGCTTCGCCGACGAGTGGCCGCAGCCTGCGCGCGCAGTGCCGGGCTTCGACGCCGCCAACGCGACTGCAACCGGCGCCGAGCCGAAAGTGCGCCTCGGCGTGTTCGGACGATCGATGCATCTGTACGTCGAAGTGACGGCGAAGCACGCGCTGAAGTACGAAGTACCGCCGCGTGACGATTCCGCGCCGCCAGGCAAGGCCGATCGCGTCGTCGTTCTGCATCACGACGAGTTCGGCCACGAGCGGGCATGGTCGATCAGCGCGAATGCACCGGGGCCGCTGCTCGTGCGCACGTGCGAGGTCGGCGCGCCGTGGAAGCCAGCCTTCGACGAAGTGCCGTACGTCGAAGGCATCTGGCGCGAAACCGAGCAGGGCTACGCGATCGAGCTGCGCGCGCCGCTCAACCTGTTCGGCACGCAGATCGCGATCCAGGCGCTCGACGCCGACGGCTCGATCCTCGCCCAGACCCACGGCCTCGCGTGGATTCACACCGGCTCCGAAGCGCTGAAGCAGCGACTGGAGCAATATGCGCCGGACGGCGTGCGCGTTGCGGTCGTCGACGCGCACGGCTGGTTGCTGGCGCGCGCCGGCTCGATCGGCGTTGCGACTCCGGCGCGATATCCGGGCCTGGAACGCGACGACGACGGCTTCACGCGCTCGATCTACCGCGTGCTGTTCTCGAGCGATGCAGTGCGCGCGCGCCCCTACGGGATTCCCTATGGAATGTGGGGCGCACCGGTCGACGCCGCGCGCGGCGGCAAGCCCAGCGCGATCTGGTTCGACAAGTCAGGCGGCGAGCCTTCGCTCGTGCGCGCCGCGGTACCGATCCCGTACGGCACCGACACTCTCGGCGCGCTCGTCGTCGAGCAGCCCGGCGAGCAGCTCGTACAGGTGCGCGAGATCGCACTGACGCGGCTGCTGAATCTGACAGTGGTCGCGACCCTGTTCGTCATCATCGTGACGATCGTGTTCGCCGCGCGCCTGTCGCTGCGAATCCGGCGCTTGAGTCGCGCAGCGAGCACCGCACTCACGTCCGAAGGACGGATCGAGCCGCACATTCCCGATACCAAGGCGCGCGACGAGCTCGGCGCGCTCGCGCGCAGTTACGACACGCTCCTCGGCCGCCTGCAGGAGTACACGAACTATCTGCAAACGCTCGGCACCAAGCTTTCGCACGAGCTGCGCACCCCGCTGACGATCGTGAGCTCGTCGCTCGACAACCTGAGCTCGGAAGAACCGCTGCCGGCAGCGGCGCAAAGCTACATCGAGCGCGCCCGCAGCGGCACGAACCGCATGCATTCGATCCTCACAGCGCTCAGCGAGGCGACACGGGTCGAGCAGATCATCGAGCACACCGAGCGCGTGCGCTTCGACGTGCGCGAGCTGGTGCAGAACATGGGTCAGGCGTATCGCCAGAGCTTCGCCGGGCATCGCATCGAAACGCAGCTGCCAGACGAGCCTTGCTGGGTCGAAGGCTCGCCGGATCTGGTCGCCCAGCTGCTCGACAAGCTGATGGACAACGCGAGCGACTTCACGCCGCAGGGCGGCCCGATCACGATCGCGCTGGAGCGCGGGGCGCGCTCGTGCACGCTGAGCGTGCGCAACGAGGGACCGCGCCTGCCGCCGCAGCTCGACAACCGCTTGTTCGAATCGCTGGTCACGAGCCGCACCAGCGTCAACGGCAAACCGCACCTCGGCCTCGGCCTGTACATCGTGCGGCTGATCGCGGACTTTCACCGCGGCACGGTCAACGCGACGAACCTGCCCGACGACACCGGCGTCGTCGTCAGCCTCGAATTGCCCCTGAGCGGCCGCTGAAACTGCCGGCAGCGTCGGCTGTCTTTACAACGGTCAGTGAACTTTCGTCTGCCGCGTCGTGGCTCGCCCGCCACAACGCAGTCTAAGTTCTTGTTTGCAGTTGGGCGCGGGGACACAGGCACGCCACTTGCTCACTTGTATGCAATCGCAATCGCTCGTGACTGGCGATTCCGAGGCAGAGAAGCGGGGATGGCACCGCGAAGGGGATCAGGGACCGCAAACAAAGCGCCAGGGACCGCGCCGCTGGATCTTTCGAATCCGGCGTTAGGGGTCGGAAGGGTTGGAGCGACAGAGCAACGTTTCCTATTTAGCCGCGCTACCCAACAACTCGAAGAAATCGTCGGCCTGGAAACGAAGAGCCCCGCAACATGCGGGGCTCTTTTTTTGGGTGTCAGCTCAACGAGAGCCGCAACTGAGTCACTTTTTCGTCCAGGCTCCGGATGCGTCCTGGTAGTACCAGCCCGAGCTTGCGGCGCGGGCGGCCCAGCGCTCCGCAAAGGTCGTGCGGATGTCCGCCTCCCATTCCGGATGACCGTTGGCAGCGGCCATCTCCTTGTACAGGTTGCTGCGGTCAGCGTTGTCCTCGGCGATCAGCTTGCGCACCACGTTGCGCTCGGCCAGCGGCACCAGGTTCTGGTCGCGCACCTGCACCAGGCCGTCGCGCGCCAGGCCGATCGAGCCGCTGTCGAAGTACTTCTTCATCTGCGCAAAGCGGGCCTCCATCGACTGCGTCAGCGCCCGGATCTGCGGCGTGTCGACGTTCAGATTCGCCTGCGCCTGCGCCGGCGGGACGATGAAATCCAGCACCGACGCGGCCGCTGCCAGCAGCACGCGCTGCGGACCCGAGTCTTCGCGCACGGCGCCCTGCTTGTTGTCCTCGCGCTTCGCCGGCTCCGCCGGCGCGGCGCCGCCCACGATGCCGTCGATGATCTTGTCCGCGGCCTTCTCCGCCTCGGCGGCCGGGAAATACACGTTGATCGTGACGCAGGCCGAGAGGACGAGACAGCACGCGATCAGTTTCGAAGCATGGCGCAGCATGGTGGGCTCCCGATGGACTCAGCGGCAAATGCTAACTGCAAGTCGCGGTCACTGCACGACCGGGCCTTGACCCTTCGTGGCGGCGACCAGCCGTTCCAGCAGGCGCGGCCAATCGACGCGGTGCGAGCTGCCGATGACGTCGATCCGCGGCAGGCCCTTGCCCTTGACGAGGTAATAGCCGCCGTTCGGCGCCGGCGCAATTCCGTCCATGGCGCACACGTCGTTCTCGAGGCGGCAGGAAATACCGAGCCGCTCGTAGTTGAAGTCGTCGAAGAAGCGCAGGAAGCCGCTCGACAGCGCAGCCGTCACGCCGGCGCCGCCGCCCCCGATGCTCCCGACGTTCTGGACCGCGCGCTGACTGATGCGATGTCGCGACCGATCGTCCGGCGGCGTGTAGACCTTTGCGTCGAATGCGACCGGCGTCCAGTTGAACAGCCGCAGGCCGTCTATGCGCCCGGACAGCTTGCCCGTGATGCGACCGAACGAGAACGCGCCGGTCATGAGCTCCAGGTCGAGCTTGTCGAATGCCACGTTGGAGTAGAAGCGCGGCCATTGTCCGAACGGCTGCTGCAGCTGCAGATCGCTGAGGCTCAACTCGCCGTCGAACACTTGCGCGCGCAGCGTCGTGCCGAGCGTCACGACGCCGTCGCGCATGCGGAGCTTCGACAGGGTGCCGCCGACGCGACCGCCGAACTCGGGCCAGCCGAAGGCCTGGCATACGCGCTTGACGTCGATCGGCTCGAGCGTCGCATCGACCATGAACGCCACGCTCGGCAGCCCCGCGTTGCGCACGCGGAAACTCTCCAGCGCCAGTGCTCCGTCGAGCAACGGAATCCGCGCCGGTTGCAGCAGCCGGAACTGCCGGCCCTTGCTGGCAAAGTGCAGCTCGGTCGCGCCCATCGCGAGTCCGAAGATGGCGCCGGTGCGCCAGCTCAACGCCGACGGCGGGTCGTCGCTCTTCGCTGCGGCGTCCGAGCGCCAGTGGACTGCGCCCCTCAACGCTTCGATTGCGAAATTCCGCGCGCCGTCGTCGAGAGTGATCTGTTCGAGCGTCAGGTCGAGGCTGCGCGGCGCGCCATCTTCTATCGTCACCTCGCCGGCGAGCTTCCCCGCCGTCTGCATCGCTTTGAAGTTCGTGTCGAGCAGCAGCGGTTGCAGATAGCTCGCGTACGCCCCGGGAAACTCGACGCTCGCTAGCTGCAACGTCAGCGAGCGCACAGGCTGCTCGTTCGCGAAGTCGAGTCCCGCGCGGCCGCTGCCCTGCGCGACTTGCGCATGATCGAAAGCGAGGCGGTCGATCGTCAGCTCGCGCGTGTCGCGCAATTTTCCCGCGGCGGTGGCGCGCAAAGCGTGCGCGCCGAAGTCGAGGAAGATCGGCTGCATGTACGCCTGACCCTGCGCGGAGCTCACATCGACATCGAATTGCCAGTCGCCGCGGCTCTTGCGCACGGTGCCCTGCACGCGCGCGCTCAACTTGTCTGTCGCAATGCTGCCGGCTTCGTTGCTCAGGGTGAGCTCGACGACTGCCACATCGAATGTTGCGGACTGCAGATCGCCGGCGACGCCGGCGGCCGCACCCGAAAGGATCACAGAGCCGGTGGCTTCGAGGGCCGGTAGCGGCAGACGCAGCTGCTTCGCTATGGCAACGAGCGCTTCGACCGACGCGCGCTGCTTGTCTGCTTCCACGCGCCAACTCAGCGAGCCGTCAGTGCGCCCATAGATGAGTCCGGCCGTGAACGTCTGCGGACCGAGGCCCGGCAAGCTCGCCGTAACGCGAGCACGCTCGCAGGCGATTGCACGAACGGACAATTCGAGGCGCGGACAGACGACGCGGACATTGTGCAATTCTTGCGCGATCGCGTTCAGCCGCAGCTTGCCGATCGTGGCGCTCGCGCGGTCGGGCAAATCCCAATCGATGGCGATGTCGTGCGCGCTCCAGCCATCGCCGGCGATGCGCTCTACGCTCAGGCTGGCATCGTCGACCGCCTGCACCAGGCCGGCCGCGACCAGCCCGAACAGGACAGCGGCGAAAAGGATCGCACGCATTTTTCTGGTCGACAGCGGCCAAGGCCCTCTCGGCGACGCCGACAAAAGGCGCGGCTTTTGCCGGCTAGGCAAGGTGCGGAAAGGCGGCGCTGTGCAACACGCCCTCACTGTACGCTAACCTGATGGCCGTGGAACCTCGCCGCCCGTCGACAATGTTCCGACTCTGCCGCGTGTTGTGCGTGCTGCTGCTCGTCGCGACCGCAGCCGGCTGCGCGAAGCTCGTTTACAACCGGCTCGACACGCTCGCAGCCTGGTACGTCAGCAACCTGGTCTCGCTCGACGAGCGGCAAAGCTCGGACCTGCGCACCTGGCTGGCGCAGACGCTGCAATGGCATCGCGAATCGGAGCTCGGCCGCTATGCGGCTTTCCTGCGTGGACTGTCCACGGAAGTTGACCGCCCGTCCGACCGCGCCGCGTATCAACGCATCTTCGGCCAGGTCGAAGGCTTCGTCACCGACTTCACCGAGCAGACGGCGCCGCAGGCGACACGCCTGTTGCTCGAGCTCACGCCCGCGCAGGTCGAGGAGTTCCTGGCGAACCTCGAGGACAAGTCGCAGGAGCGCTCCGCCGATTCGCTCAAGGAAATCCGCAACGGCAGCTGGCAGACGAAGCGGATCAAGGAAACGCAGCGACAGGTGAAGCGCTGGACCGGCACGGTGACCGAAGAGCAGAAGCTGCTGGTGCGCGAGATGTCGCAGCAGATTCAGCCGACGACGCAGGAGTGGCTGGAGAGTCAACAGCAATGGCGCGGCGCCTTGCGCGATGCTTTTAGCAACCGCGGCACTGCCGAGGAGCGTATCCTGCAGCTCCTGCGCGCGCCCGACTCGCAATGGACCGCGCAGTACAAGACCAAAGAGGCGAGCAATCGCGAGCAGGTGTTGTCGATGTTGATCGCGCTCGACGCCTCGCTGACGCAGGCGCAGCGCCGGCACATGCAGCACGAGCTGATCGACCTGGCAAAACGACTCGAAGCATTGACGGAGGAATAGGCATGCGACGTTTATTCTGGCTGGCGCCCTCTGTATTGATCGGACTGGCACTGGTCTCTTGTGGCAAATCGCAGGAACAAGCCAAGGCGCCCGAAGCTGCGCCGCCCGAGCCCGCGGCGGCCGCCGAGCCCGCACCTGCACCGACTGCAGACGCGGCCGCGATCGATGCGGCGCTCGCCAATAGCGACCGGTTCGCCGGCGACGCCGATCAGGACGCCTGGCGTCATCCGGCCGACGTGCTGAAATTCCTGGAGCTGCGCCCGGGTCAGCATGCGCTCGACTACTTTGCTGCTGCCGGCTACTACACCGAGCTGATGTCGCGCGTCGTCGGCGCCGACGGCAAAGTCATCGCGTACAACAATCCGGAGTACCGAAAGTTTTCGGAAGACGCGCCGGCGAAGCGCTACGGCGCCAATCGCCTGCCGAACGTCACTGAGCTCACGACGCCGGTCGAAGCGATGCCGCTCGATCCCGCGTCGCTGGACGCGGCGCTGTTCGTGCAGAGCTATCACGACTTGTACTGGCGGCCGAAGAAAGGCTGGCCGGCGACCGACCCCGCCAAGGCGCTTGCACAACTGGTGCCGGCACTGAAGCCGGGCGGCGTCGTGGTGGTGATCGATCACGTCGCGAATGCAGGCGACCCGACGCAGACGGTCACGGCGCTGCATCGCATCGATCCTGCCGTCATCAAGCGCGACTTCGAGGCCGCGGGCCTGACGTTCGACAGCGATAGTCCGCTGTTCGCGAATCCCGCCGACGATCACACGAAGGAAGTGTTCGACAAGACGATCCGCCACAAGACGGATCAGGTGATGTACAAGTTCAGGAAGAAGTGACCCCGGCACCTCAAACCAAGGTGTAATTGGCCGCGCGGAAGCCCGCAGAGATCATCTGCGGGCTTTCTTTTTTTACAACCGGTTCCAGTGACTTCCGGCCCGACGGGACCGGCGCCAAGTGCGGAGCCGCGTGCCACACCATCGCGAAAGCGCAAGACTATGTCTTCACGCGCTACGAGAAGCGCTGAGCGCTTCAGTCTTCTTCGACGGTCTTGAACGCCTTCATCAGCTCCTGCTGTTTGCGCGCTGGAACCGGGTCGTAGTGACTCAGTTCCATCGTGTAAGTGCCTTCGCCGCCCGTCAGTGATTTGACGCGCGCCTGGTAATCCGTGATCTCCGCCAGCGGCACGAGCGCGCTGATGCGCGTGCGCTGGCCGGCGAGCGATTGGGTGCCGCTGACACGTCCGCGACGGGTTGCGAGATCGCCGGTGATGTCGCCGGTCGCTCCAGTCGGCGTCGTCACCTCGATGCGCACCACCGGTTCGAGAACGATCGGCCCCGCTTCGCGAAACCCGTTGAGGAATGCGCGCCGCCCGGCGGAGACGAACGCGACTTCCTTCGAATCCACCGCGTGATACTTGCCGTCGTAGACGGTGACGCGCAGGTCCTGCACCGGAAAGCCGGCGATCGCGCCCTCGGTCAGCATCTGCCGTACGCCCTTCTCGACGGCCGGAATGAACTGCGACGGGATCGCGCCGCCGACGACCTCGTCGACGAACTCGAATCCCTGGCCGCGCTCGAGCGGCTCGACGCGCAGATACACCTCGCCGAACTGGCCGGCGCCGCCGGTCTGCTTCTTGTGACGATGATGACCCGGCGCAGGACGCGTGATCGTCTCGCGATACGGAATGCTCGGTACGTGCGTCTTGCACTTCACGCCGTAACGCTCGCCCATGCGCTGGAGCATCACGCGCAGATGCAGATCGCCCATGCCGTAGAGCACGGTCTCGTTCAGGCTCGAATGATGCTCGACGCGCACGCACGGATCTTCGGCGACCAGCTTGTGCAGGGCGTCCGAGAGCTTCTGCTCCTCGCCGCGCCGCTCCGGCTCGATCGCGAGGCCCGCCATCGCCGGCGGGAACACGATCGACTTCAGGTGATAGTGATCCTCGTCGTGCGAATCGTGCAGCACTGCGTCGAAGTGCAGCTCGTCGACCTTCGCGACGGCGCAGATATCGCCGGGGATGGCGCGCGAGATCTCCGCGTGCTCCTTGCCCTGCAGCTGATACAGGTGCGCGACCTTGAACGGCTTGCGCGCGTCGCCGACGAACAGCTGCGAGCCGGTCCGCACCGTGCCTTGATGCACGCGGAACACGCCAAGCCGGCCGACGAAAGGATCGATGCTGATCTTGAACACGTGCGCGATCACGTGACGCTCGGGATCGGGCGTCACCTGCACCCGCTCCGCCGACGCGCCCTCGCCCTTGAGGAACGGCGGCGGATTGCCCTCCAGCGGATTCGGCATCAGCCGCGCGAACACTTCCAGCAACTCCTTGACGCCGGCGCCGGTTTCGGCCGAGACGAAGCAGACGGGAATGAGGTGCCCCTCGCGGAGCGCCTGCTCAAAAGGGTCGTGCAGTTGCTCCGGCGTCAGCTCCTCGCCCTGCTCGAGGTACAACGCCATCAGCTGCTCGTCGATCTCGACCACCTGGTCGATGATCTCGGTGTGCGCAGCAGCGACCGTGGAGAAGTCCGGCTGCGCATCGCCCGGCTTGAAGAAACAATCGACGACCTTGCTGCCGCCCTCCGCGGGCAGATTCAGCGGCAGGCACTCGCGACCGAACGTCTCGCGCAGGTCCGCCAGCACCTGCTCGGTCTTCGCGTCCTTGCTATCGATCTTGTTGATGACGATGAGCCGGCACAGCTCACGGTCGCGCGCGAACTCCATCATGCGCTGCGTGACCGGCTCGATCCCGTTCACGGCGCTGACCACGATCGCGGCCGTCTCGACCGCTTCGAGCACGCTGAGCGAGCGGCCGGAGAAGTCGGGATAGCCGGGCGTATCGAGCATGTTGACGCGGCACGCGCCAACGTCGAAGTGCACGATGGCGGCGTCGAGAGAATGCCGCAGCTCCTGCTCCTGTGGATCGAAATCGCAGACGGTGGTACCGCGTTCGAGGCTGCCGCGGCTGCGGATCGCACCGGATTCGGTGAGCAGGCTCTCGGCCAGCAGCGTCTTGCCGGCCCCCGCCTGCCCCACCAGCGCAATGTTGCGGATATCTGCGGTCGAGTACGCCATGGACTCATCCCCCCTGCGCGCGCGGAGCCTGTCGAGCATACTCTTGCTGACCGCGGATCGTCCCCGGGATTTCCCGTGACCCGACGCGTTGTCGGTAATGACCTTGGCGTCTATCATCCGGGCGCTATGACCAAGCGTGCCCTGATCGTCGACGACTCGCGCTCGGCCCGTGTGATTCTCAGCCGCATGCTGGAAGGCTACGGGCTGCAGGTGGACTCCTCCGAGAGCGCGGAGCACGCCCTGGAATATCTGCGCCAGACGCGCCCGGATGTGATCTTCATGGATCACCTGATGCCGGGCATGGACGGATTCCAGGCGATCCAGGCGATCAAGGGCAATCCCGACACCGCGATGATCCCGGTCGTTATGTACACCTCGCAGGAAGGCGAGCTGTATGTGAGTCAGGCCCGCGCGCTGGGCGCGGTCGGCGTGCTGCCGAAAACCGTCAAGCAGGCGGATGTCTCGCGCGTGCTGTACCAGCTGCGCCTGCTTCCCGAGCGACGCGAGCAGCGCGCCCCGGCGCAGCCCTATGCAGCCCCGGAAACGACTGCACTGCGCACGCCGACGCAGGCCATCGTACTCGGCGAGATAGAGGCTGCAGTTCGCAACTCGACGGCACCGCTCCTGAAGGAGCACAACTCCGAGATGCGCCGCTTCGTGCTCGCCAGCCTGGAAGCATTTGCACGGCGCATCGGCACGGAAATGAAGCCGGCCGCCGCGCCTCAGCCGGCCCCCGAGCCGATCGAAGCGCCGCCGCCTCCGCCGCCGAACAGGTGGCCGCTGGTCGCGGCAATCGCAGCGCTCGCTTTGCTGCCGACAGTCGTGCTTGCTGTCCTCCATATGCGGACACTGGACACGCTGAACGATCTCGCGCGATCGAACACGAAGCTCAATGAGTACGTCCAGGAGCAGCAGCTGCAATTGGCAGCGTTGCAGCAGGCAATGCGCGGCCGGGACGCGCATCCAGCACCAGTCGCCGCGCGCACCGCTGCTGCAGCTGACGTCGAATCCGAGCCGGTGCCCTATGGCGAAGCGCCGCTCGCCGGCGCGCGGCTCGAGCGCATGCGCGACATGATCACGCAGCTCAAAGCCGGCGGTTTCCGCGGCACGCTCAGAGTCGCGACGTACGTCGGCGAGTTCTGCCTGGTCGGCAACGGCATCGAAGGCTACTCGATGGCCGCGGACGATCTGCCGGCGAGCCGTTGCGACCTGCGCGGCAATCCGTTCGACGACGGCCTGAGCGCCGCCCAGCGCCAGTCGCTGCCGTTTGCGAACCTGGTCGCCTCGCTGCGACAGGACAAGTCCGACCAGCTGCGCGTCGAAGTCGAGCACGAGGGTCGCAAGCCCGCCGTACCCTATCCGCGCGGCGACCAGCTGGCGAAGGTCACCGCCGGCGACTGGAACAAGATCGCCGCCCAGAACAACCGCGTGGAATTTGCCGCTCAGCCGGCGGGGTCATGACCGGAATGACCGAGAGCTGGCTGCTCTATGGTGCGAACGGGTACACGGGAGAGCTGATTGCGCGCGAGGCCGTCGCTCGCGGCATGCGCCCGGTGCTCGCCGGCCGCTCGCGTGCAAAAGTCGAGAAGCTCGCAGCCGAGCTCGGCAGTCACAGTGCCGTGTTCGAGCTCCACGATCACACGTCGCTGGTGCGCGCGCTCGACGGCATGATCGCGGTTCTGCATTGCGCGGGGCCCTTCTCCGCAACAGCGCGCACGATGATGCAGGGCTGTCTGGCCACGCACGTCCATTACCTCGACATCACCGGCGAGATCGACGTCTTCGAGCTGGCGCACAGCGTCGATGAAAAAGCGCATCGCGCGAAGGTCGTGCTATGTCCCGGCGTCGGCTTCGACGTCGTGCCCACCGACAGCGTCGCTGCGAAGCTCAAGCAGGCGCTGCCGGACGCGACGCACCTGACGCTCGGCTTCGAAGGCAACTCCGGCATGAGCAAGGGCACGGCCAAGACTTCGGTCGAATCCGTCGGCGGCGGCTCGCGCGTCAGGCGCGACGGCAAGATCGTCCCGGTGGAGCTCGGCTCGCAGACGCGGCGCATCGACTTCGGCGCCGGCGAGCGCCTCGCCGTCGGCATTCCGTGGGGCGATGTGAGCACCGCGTACTTCACGACCGGCATTCCGAACATCGAAGTGTTCACTGCGATCTCGCAGAAGGGCCTCGACAGCATGCGCCGTGCGAACTGGATCTCACCGCTCCTGCGGCAACGCTGGATCCAGGCGATCGCCAAGCGTGTCATCGACGCGCGGCTGCGGCCACCCGATCGGACGCAGCGCGAAAACAATCCTAGCTTCATCTGGGGCGAAGCTCGCAACGCTGCCGGACAAACCAGGACAGCGCGCCTGCGCACGGCTAACGGCTATTCGCTGACCGTCGCGTCGTCGCTCGGAATTCTGGGCACGTTGCTGGCGCAGCCGCGAATGTCGGGATTTGCGACGCCGAGCGAGCTGGTCGGCCCCGACTTCGTCACCACGCTGCCGGGATCCTCGCCGATACGCATCGATTCATGACCGTCACGCCGCTCGCCTCGTTCGCGCCGCCCGCCTGGCTCGTCAATGCTCACCTGCAATCGATAGTGCCGAGCCTGCGGCTGCGCCGTCCGCTGCTCCTGCGTCGCGCGCGCCAGCTCATGGCATGCGCCGACACGCAGGTCGTCGATTGCGGCGACGGCGTGCGGTTGCTCGGGCACTACTCGAGCCAGACTGCCGCCGGCCGCGAGCCGGCGCGCGATCTCGTGATCCTGCTGCACGGCTGGGAAGGCAGCGCCGATTCGCTGTACGTGCTGTCGCTCGGCAGCTATCTGTTCGACCTGGGCTGCGACATCTATCGCCTGAACTTCCGCGATCACGGCCCGAGCCATCACCTCAACGAAGAGATCTTTCATTCGTGCCGCCTCGACGAGGTCGTCGGCGCGGTCGGCGCAATCCAGCGCAAGATTCCGAATCGCCGACTCACGCTCGCGGGCTTCTCGCTCGGCGGTAATTTCGCGCTGCGCGTCGCGGCTCGTGCGCCCGCTGCGGGCATCGAGCTCGAGCGCGCCATCGGCATCTGCCCGGTCCTGCGTCCGCACACGACGATGGATGTGCTCGAGCAGGGCCCGTTCATCTATCACCAGTACTTCATCTCGAAGTGGAAGCAGTCGCTGCGCCTGAAGCAGCGGATCTTCCCGCAGCGCTACGATTTCAGTCCGATCCTCGCCCAGCGCAGCATCAAGGAGATGACGCGCATCATGGTCGAGCAATACAGCGGGTTTGCGACGCTCGACGCCTACCTGAGCGGCTACGCCATCATCGGCGATCGCCTGGCGCAGCTCGCAGTGCCGAGCCACATCCTGCTGTCGCTCGACGATCCGATCATCCCGGCGCGCGATCTGCCGGACGTCGCGCGCTCCGCCGAGCTGCAGATCGAAACGATCCCGCACGGCGGACATTGCGGCTTCATGGAAAGCTTCGCGCGCGAGAGCTGGGCCGATCGCCAGGTCGCGCGGTACATGGGACTGAAGAGTCAGGCTAAAGCCTGACCACAACTTCGATCCGCCCTTGTCCATGGGTGTGGGTCAGGCTTCAGCCTGACTCCTTCCGGGATTCGCGCAGCAGGTCGCGGATCGCGCTCGTCTCGATCAGGCGCGCGCCGCGCGAGGCGAGCTCCAGCGCGAGCTTCGCGGTTCCAACGTCGTACACCACCCAGCGCCACGGCCCGCGCCACAGCTTCGACGAGTTCTCCGTCAGCAACTGGTAGTCGCAGAACAGGTAGTCGGGCGCTAGCGCTTCGCACTTCAACGCAGCAGTGTTCGTGTACTCCGACAGCCGCCAGCCGATGCGATACGGCGAAACCTGCCGCACGTGGTGCACGGCTGCGAAGTCTGCCGAAACCAGCACGCACTGGCGCGCAACCGGCTTGAGCACTTCGCAGACTTTGCGCACGACGGTCTCGTGCCCGAATGCGCGCAGGCTCGCGCGCTTCAACTCGACGAATGCAGTCGTGGCCGGATGGCTCGCGAGCACCTCGACGGCCTGGCCGAGCCGCGGGATGCCGACGTCCGTAAAGCGCTGCGCGAAGCGCTGCGGCTCGGTCACCAGAATTTCCGTCAGCTCGCTCCAGGTCATTTCCAGAGCATTGCGATCCACACCGGCAATGCGCTGCAGATTCGAGTCGTTGAGCAGCACGGGATGACGGTCGACCGAGAGCTGCACGTCGAACGCGAGCTGGCGCGCGCCCAGCTCCAGCGCGGAGCGCAGCCCCGGCAGCGTGTTCTCCGGGTACTCGGCAACGTTGCCGCGGCGGGCGATCAGCTCGGGAAGGCGGCTCGTTGGCATTGGTTCGGCTCCCGGGTGCATTCTATCCATGAGCCGGCCAGCGCGCGTTGCGGCGTCGCCGGCCTCCGACACTTGGCGCCCCGGGTGGCATCTGCTAATCCATACGTCCTGCGGGGGATTCATGTACGACGCTCCAGACGCAGGTCACCTGAACAGAGCATCGCGGTGTGCCGCTTTGCTGTTCGCGCTCGCTTGTCTGCACGGCTGCAGCGGCGGCGAGGGCACGCGCTCCAGCAATCCGCCGCCGCCGCCGCCGAGCGACGAACCGTCGGGGCTCGACGACCGGCCGTCCAATACGACGTGTCTCGCCTGGGACCGCCCGAGCGCCGACGACTCGATCTCCATCACGCGTTACACGAACCTGTCGTTCTCTTCGCCGATCGCGATGCTGCAGGCGCCCGGCGACAACTCGCGCTGGTTCGTCGTCGAGCAGGGCGGCGTGGTGCGCACGTTCCCCACGAGCAACCCCACGACGAGCACTCCTTACGTCAACATCAGCGCGCGCGTGGACGGCGGCGGCGAGATGGGCCTGCTCGGCATGGCGTTTCACCCGGATTTTCCGCAGGACCCGCGCGTGTTCCTGTCGTACACCAACGAGGACGCCGGCCGCGAATCGCGCATCTCATCGTTCCGCACGCTGGATAACGGCGCGACGATCGACCCCGGCACCGAGCAGATCCTGCTGCGCGTCAGTCAGCCGGAGAGCAATCACAAGGGCGGCAACATCGCGTTCGGTCCCGACGGCTTCCTCTACATCGGCTTCGGCGACGGCGGCGGCGCCAATGACCAGCACGGCAATCCCGGCAACGGCCAGCGCGCCACGACGATGCTCGGCAAGATGCTGCGCATCGACGTCGGTGCTGCGAGCTCGACGTCGTACACCGTGCCCTCCACCAATCCGTTCTTCGATGCCGGCAATGCGGGCGATCGCTGTCCGGCCGCGGGCCGCGCCAGCGGCAATTGCCCGGAGATCTATGCGTTGGGATTCCGCAATCCCTGGCGCTGGAGCTTCGATCGCGTGAACGGCGAGCTGTGGGTCGCGGACGTCGGCCAGGGCGACTGGGAAGAGGTCGACCAGGTCACGCTCGGCGGCAACTACGGCTGGCGTTGCCGCGAAGGCGCTCACGACTTCAATAGCGGCGGCACTGCGGGCTGCGGCGCGGGCGGGCTGATCGATCCGGTCGCGGAATACTCCCATGCGGTCGGCGTCTCGATCACCGGCGGCTACGTGTATCGCGGGACGCAGACGACGAATCTGGCCGGCCGCTTCCTGTTCGGCGATTTCGGTTCCGGGCGCATCTGGGCGTGGATCCCGGAGAGCGCGGCGCAACCGCGCGAGCCGACGGAGCTGCTGGACACCGGACTGAGCATTTCGTCGTTCGGGCAGGGGAACGACGGCGAGCTGTATGTCGTGCACTACGGCGGCACGCTGCACCACATCGAGTTTCAGACCGGCGCGGTCAGTGGCAACGTGCCGCAAAACCTCAGCGAGACAGGCTGCGTCGTCGCCAGCAATGCGCAGCAGCCCGCAGCGGGATTGATTCCGTACGCGATCAACGCGCCGTTCTGGTCGGATGGCGCCGCCAAGGATCGCTGGATCGCGGTGCCGGACGGACAGGCGATCACCGTGCGCACCGATGGCGACTGGGATTTCCCGAATCGCAGCGTGCTGATGAAAAACTTCCGCGTCGGCACGCAGCTGATCGAGACGCGGCTGTTGATGCGTCATCCGGACGGCACGTGGGGCGGATTCACTTACGAATGGAACGCGCAGCAGACCGACGCGACGCTGGTCGAAGGCGGCGCGGACCGCGACATCGGCAATGGCCAGATCTGGCGGTTTCCGAGCGAAGCGCAATGCCTGGAGTGCCACACGGACGCTGCGAACCGATCGCTGGGACTGGAGACGTCGCAGCTGAATCGCGACTTCACCTATACGCAGACCGGTCGTACCGCGAACGAGCTGGCGACGCTCAGCCATATCGGCCTGCTGTCGCCACCGATTGCGGATTCGGCGGCTGAGCCGGCGATGCCCGATCCGGCCGATGCAAGCGCGCCGCTCGGTGACCGCGCTCGCGCTTACCTGCACACGAATTGCTCGCAGTGCCACCGGCCGAACGGCCCGACGCCGAGCACGATGGACCTGCGCTACACCACGGCGCTCAATGCGACCAACGCCTGCAACGCGACGCCACAGGCCGGAGATCTCGGCATCGGCGCGAACGCGCGCCTGATCGCGCCGGGCAGCTCAGCGAACTCGGTGCTCGTGAATCGAGCGAACCGGCGCGACACCGACGCCATGCCGCCGCTCGCGTCGAACGAAGTCGACACAGATGGAGTCGCGCTGCTGACGCAGTGGATCGATGGGCTGAGCGGATGTTGAGTCGGGCGTAACCTGCTGCGCAGGGATGCGCGAATGGCGCGGGCGCAGCATGCGCTGGAGCGGCCCGACCTGCAGCGATCCCGTAGTCGGGCTTCAGCCCGCAGGCTTTCTCTTCTCTTCGTAGTGCACGACTGGCTGGCCGCTGGTCACGGCCATCTCGCCCTCGATGACCGCGCCACGTGCCACGGCGATCGAGCGTGCACTGAGCGCGCCGCGCAGGCGCGCCGTGGCGCGAATCTCCAGTTTCTCCGCGACGTTGAGCGTGCCCTCCACTTCGCCGGCGACGACTGCATTGGCTGCGCGGATCCGTCCTTCCCAACGTCCGCCTTCCGACAGCGTGAACGAGCCGCGCACGCTGCTGTCGCCGTTGACAGAGCCGGCGACGACCAGGTCGCCGCCGCATTCGAGGTTGCCGGTGAGAGCGGAGCCGGCGCCGATGAAGGTCGGGCTCGAGGAAACGTGGTCGGCGAGGCGGCGGCGCGGGGCATCCGTCATGGTCATCTCCAGTGAGCAGGTGCGCGATTATGCCGTGTCGCAAGCTGACAATCCTTGTCAGCCGAGACGGCAGCGGCCGCTCCTGCCAAAAACCGTAAATCCTTGATGTTCATAGGTTTGAGCCGTTGGCACAGGGGTTGCAATCCGCTGTTCGTTCATTCGATGCGCTGAACCTGGGATGTGACCTCGGCGCCTGCCCACCAGGGGCCAAGGTCGACGATCCCACCCGTAGCTTGCAAGAGCGATCTCAGGTTCGCATTCGACGCCGCCCGCGTTCTTCCCCGCTGGCGGCGTTTTTTTTT
>JBIOUH010000157.1:0-16098 GCA_044866955.1 Steroidobacteraceae bacterium | reverse complement strand
TCCTTCCTTCCGCGATCCCCGGCTAGAAGCTCCCCTCTTCTGCCGCCCTCGTGTACATTTCCCGCCCATGTCCTACATCTTCCCCCCGCCCCCCACTCCCGCCGTCGCGATCAAAGGCCGGGCCGAGCAGTTCGCCGTCCACCGCATCTATTGCGTCGGCCGCAACTACGCCGCCCACGCGCGCGAAATGGGCGCGAATCCGGAGCGTGAGCCGCCGTTCTTCTTCACCAAGCCGGCTACGGCGCTGGTGCCCAACCACGCACGCGTGCCCTACCCCTCGCGCACCAACAACTTCCACCACGAAATCGAGCTGGTGATTGCGATCGGCAAGGGTGGACGGGACATCCCGGTCGCGCAGGCGCTCGAGTGTGTTTACGGCTACGCGGTCGGCAATGACCTCACCCGGCGGGACCTGCAGGCCGACGCAAAGGACCATGGCCGGCCCTGGGACACCAGCAAGGGCTTCGACCACTCCGCCGTCATCAGTGCCATCACGCCGGCCTCGCAGTCGGGACCTCTGCGCACCGGGCGGATCTGGCTCAAGGTGAACGGCCAGATGCGCCAGCAGGCCGACCTGTCGGAGCTGATCTGGAGCGTGCCGGAAGTCATCGCGGAGCTGTCCACGCTGTTCGAGCTGCAACCTGGCGACCTGATCTACACCGGCACGCCGGCAGGCGTCGGCGCGCTCGAGCGCGGCGATCGTCTGGAAGGCGGTATCGACGGTCTCGACGAGCTCGTCACTACGATCGAATGACGATGCGTATCGCACCGCCGTTCTGCACGATCGCCCTCCTCGGCGCTTGTGTCGCCTGCAGCCCGGCCGGCGGCGGCGCGATCGAGGACTCGATCCCGGACACGGACTGGATCCAGCTGTTCAACGGCCGGGACCTGACGGGCTGGACGCCGAAGCTCACGCATCACGAGCTGGGCGACAACTACGGCGACACGTTCCGCGTCGAGAACGGCCTGCTGCAGGTTCGCTACGACCACTACCAGGACGGCTTCAAAAGCAGCTTCGGCCATCTGTTCTACGAGAAGCCGTTTTCATATTACCGGCTGCGCATCGAGTACCGCTTCGTCGGCGAGCAGGTAGCGCAAGGCCCCGGCACCTGGGCCCAGCGCAACAGCGGCATCATGTTCCATGCTCAGCCGCCGCAGACGATGACGAAGGAGCAGGACTTTCCGATCTCGATCGAGGCGCAGCTGCTCGGCGGTTTGAGCGACGGCAAGGCGCGACCGACGGCGAACATGTGCTCGCCCGGCACCGAAGTCGTCGTGAACGGCGCTCTGTATCCGCAACACTGCCTCGACTCGTCTTCGAAGACCTTCGACGGCGATCAATGGGTGACGATGGAGCTCGTCGTAATGGGCAATGGACCGATCACGCATCTCGTCAACGGCGAGAAGGTGCTCGAATATGCGCTGCCGCAGATCGGCGGCGGCGTAGTCGCCAATTTCGATCCACAAGCCAAGCGCGACGGCGAGATGCTGTCGGGCGGCTATCTCGCGCTGCAAAGCGAGTCGCATCCGCTCGACGTGCGCAAGATCGAGTTGCTGAATTTGTCGGGCTGCATCGATGGCAAGAACCCCAACTACCGCAGCTACTTCGTGCACTCGGATCCCGCAGCCTGCAAGTAGGTGGGGGTTGCACGTCAGACGGGAGATTCCGATGACTCTTACTTTCAGAGTGGTTCTGCTCTGCCTGGTTTGCGGCGCTTCTCTTGCAGCCGAGAATCCGGGTCCCGTGCAAATGTCCGAGGCCTTTCTGGCACAGCTCGGCAAGAATGAGCCGGATGCTGCGCTCGATGCCTTGTTCGCAGGCTCCGGAATGGCGGAGCTCAAGCCGCAGGCGATCACCGCGATGAAGAGCCAGGTGAAAGCCGCGTTGGGCATGTACGGCAAGATGACCGGCTTCGAAAAGATCAGCGAGACGGAGTTCTCGCCGTCGCTGAAACGCCTGACCTATCTGCAGAAGTTCGAGCAGTACCCGGTGATCTGGGAAATGTACTTCTACAAGACCAGGGACAAGTGGGTCGTCAACCAGATCTTCTTCAACGATCAGCCGGCCCAGGTGCTGACAGCGCGACCGTGACGCGATGGCAAGTTCGAGGACCAAGCGATGGTCTCGTCGCGGGTGGTTGCTGACGCTGCTGGCTGCGCCACTTGTCTACGATCCGGGTGAAAGAGACTCCCACTCGCTGTAGCATCCGGCCCAACAGCGAGAACAAGAACAGGGTGGGCTATGCAAAAACCTGTCGTCTTGGCCGGCCTCGTCATCCTGTCGGTGATGGTCAGCCTCTCGTCGGCCTCGCGCTGATCGTCATCGGCATGTTCCTGCTCGGAAGAATGGGCATTGCGGCGGACAACGAAGGGCTAGTGTCACGGCATGATCAATCAGTTACCCGGGGTGAACAGCGGCGAGTGATGTACGTCGAGAACAAGGACGGCGACATTGATGGCGTTGCCGGGTCGCTGTCGACCAAGACGCACGGGCTGAATACGAGCCATCCTCAGCGAGAGATCTGAAGGAGACACGTGATGGGTGCATGGTCACACGAACCGTTCGGCAACGATGACGCGAACGACTGGGCCTATGAGCTCGAAGACACCGAAGACCTGTCGCACATCGAAGCGGCGCTGGATGTAGTGCTGGATAGCGATGGGTACCTGGAAGCACCCGAGGCTTCGTGTGCAATTGCGGCCGTGGAAGTGCTCGCAAAGCTTCTCGGCAAGGGCACGCAGTCGGATGCCTATACCGAGAAAGTCGATGAATGGATAAAGACCGTTGCCACCAAACCTTCGCGCGCGCTGCTCGATAAGGCGCGGCGCGCACTGGACCGAATCCGCGGCAAGGATTCCGAGTTGAAGGAGCTCTGGCACGAAGGCGATGCAACGCAGTGGGAAGGATCGCTCGAGGCGTTGCACGCAGCCGTCACGACCTGACATGAAGAAGCTCGTCCTCATCGGCCTGGTATTCGCTGCCATCTATTTTGGCGTGCGAGAGAGCGGATTCACTCCGCAGGATCAGGAGGCGAGCACCAATGCGAGCGGCGACAGCACAGTCTCCGCACTCGCTACGGCATATCAGAATCAGCAAAGCAACGTTCAGGTCCAGGGCAGCGGCCGAGTCACGAAGGTTCTCGCGGACGACAACGACGGCAGCCGGCATCAGCGCTTCATCGTGCAACTTGCGTCCGGACAGACGGTGCTCGTCGCGCACAACATCGATCTGGCGAGTCGCGTCGCTTCCCTCGAAAAAGGCGACTCCGTCGAGTTCTACGGAGAGTACGAATGGAACGCCAAGGGCGGTGTAGTCCACTGGACGCATCGCGATCCCGAGCACCGTCATGTCGACGGCTGGATCAAGCACCAGGATCGCACGTATCAATAACAACGGGAGAACGGCCGTGTACGAGCTTCTGATTCTCGTGTCGCCGGAAACCACCACGAATCTCGCGGCGCTGGAAGCGACGGTACGCTCGGAGTTCTCGTCGCTGACGCCGCCGCAGCCGGTGCGGACCTCGATCAAGAACGATCGCCTCACCGTCGACGTGCAAGGATTCCGGTTCCACGTCGACTTCTCGTGCGAGTCGCACGTTCTCGAAGAGTCCCAGGAACTCGCCGCGCAATTCGCCGCGAATCACCCGGCGCGCGCTGCAATCGCACGCGCGCGTTGCCGGCTGGAGCTGACGTCGGACGACGATCCGGACATGGATCACTTCAACGACATGATCTTCATCTGTCAGGCGGCCGAGGCCCTCGGACAGGTCTTCATCTTCGATCCGCAGGCGGGCGGGTTCCAATGAACCTGGCGCTCAAGCGGGCGCGTACAGGTAGTCCACGTACGAGCGGATTGCGCCGTCCAGCCCGGTGACCTTCGGGTTCTGCGACTCGATCAAGCGCGCATGCGCCGGCGTCGTGAGCTACGAGAGATTCCGGAAGCGATCGGTCGCTGCCACCAGTGCGCGTCGAATGCCCGGCTCCGTCGCGGCATGTCCTGCGTCCGGTACGATGACGAGTTGTGCCTCCGGCCACGCGGCTGCCAGTTCCAGCGCACCTTCGACCGGGCACAACATGTCGTAGCGGCCGTGCACGATCACGCCCGGTACATGCCGAAAGCGCGGCACGGCGTCGATGAGCTCGTTCTCCTTCATGAAGCAACGATGCTGCATGTAATGCGCTTCGAGACGTGGCATCGAGAGCATGTTCGCGCGCAACGGCTCAGCGACCGGCGGCAGCAACGTCGCGCAACTCGTCTCATAGCGATCCCAGACGATCGCCGCCGGCATGTGCACGGCCGGATCGGGATCGAGCAACCGACGCAGATACGCGCCCAGCAAGTCGCCGCGCTCCGCGGCGGGAATGTGATCGACGAAAGCCTGCCAGTACTCAGGATAGATCAGCCTGATAGGGCCGAACCACCAGTCGAGATCGATCTCGCGGCACAGCCAGATGCCGCGCAGCACGAGCGCACGGCATGCCTCCGGATGAGCGGCCGCGTACGCGAGTGCGAGCGTCGAGCCCCACGAACCGCCGAACACGACCCAGCGGTCGATGTGCAGATGCCGTCGCAGGGTTTCGATGTCGCTCACGAGGTGCTGCGTCGTGTTCTCGTGCACGCTCGCCATCGGCATCGAGCGTCCGGCGCCGCGCTGATCGAACAATACGATCCGATACACCGCGGGATCGAAGAACCGCCGATGCGTCGGATTGCACCCCGCGCCCGGCCCTCCATGCAGGAACACCACCGGACGACCGGAAGGATTGCCGCACAGCTCGTAGACGAGGCGGTGCCCGCCGGAAACTTCGAGCACGCCGGTTTCGTACGGCTCGATCGACGGATACAGATCGGGAAAGGTGTCGGTCATGCGAGGAGCTCCTGCAATGTCGCGATCAGTCGTTCGAGATCCGCCGCTGTGCTGTGCAGATGCGGGGACACGCGAATGTTATTACCGCGAGCGCCTACATATACATCACGGGCGGCGAGCGCGCTGAACAGATCCGGCGGCAGCGTACCGCGCGCCGTCAGTCCGAGCATATGCCCGACGCGCTGTGCCGGTTCCGCGCACGTGAGTCCCAGCGCCGGCGCTCGCAATGACAACTCGCGCGTCCATTCGCTCAGCTGCTGCTGAATGCGCGCCGGCGTCCATTGCGCGATCTGCGTCAGCGCAGCGAGCGCCATCGGCAACAGATAGAACTGTGCCGACTCGCCCTGGTTGAAGCGCTGCGCGCCCGGCCCGTACTCATCCGTGTAGTCGGCCAGCGTCGCGAAATTGTCTGCGCCACGGCGATTCAGCCACGACTCTTCGAGCGGCTCACCGTTCGCATGCCAGCGCTCGTCGACATACATGTAGCCGAGGCCGTACGGCCCGAGCAGCCACTTGTAACCGACCGTCACGAGGAAATCCGGGCGGATTTCGCCGATGTCGAACGCAAGCGCGCCCAGAGATTGACTGGCATCGACGACGAGCGCTGCGTCGTAGCGCCGCGCCGTCGCGGCGACCCGAGGCAGATCGACCAGTGTGCCGTTCGTCCAGTGACAGTTCGAAACCGCCACGACTGCCGTCCGCCGATCGATCGCAGACACGATCGCGTCCGTCACGCTGCTCCCGCCCCTCGCCACAGCGGTACGGATTTGCGCACCGCGCTCGCGAGCGAGACGCTGCCAGCTGTAGTAGTTGGACGGATATTCCTGGTCGATGACCACGATGTTGTCACCCGACGCGACCGGCAGGTTGCGCGCAGCAACCGCGATGCCGTAGCTCACGGATGGCACGAGAGCAACGCAAGCGCGGGGTGCACCGATCAGCGATGCGAACAGCGCGCGCACGTGGCAGGCGTCCTCGAACCAGTCGGCGCTGCGAACCTTCCACGGCGTTGCCATCCTGTCGACGGCTACATGACCGGCCTCGTTCACGGCGCCCAGGCGCGGCCCGAGGCTCGCGGAGTTCAGGTAGACGACGCCCTCGTCGAGCACGAAAAGACTGCGGGTCGGGTGAGCGCCTTGCATCACGCCTCCCTGTTGCTGCAGGAATGAAGGTCGAGCATGATGCTCGCAAACCACGCGCTTGCGAAGAGCGAATGCCAACCGGGGAGACGCCGATTCCTGTCAAACGCAAGAAAAGCGCGCCGATTGCCTCGCAAAGTGTAAGTCCGCAGCTGGACCCGACCAACCTGGCGATCCTGCGGCACCTGACCGTGCAGCCGGACCTCGCCATTCGCGAGCTGGCGCGGCGCGTCGAGATGTCGGCGCCCGCCGTCAACGAGCGTGTGCTGCGCATGAAAGAGGCTGGCATCATCAAGCGCGAGTGGCTGGAGATCGATCCGCAGGCGCTCGGACTCGCGGTCACCGCTTACGTACGCGTTCGGCCGATGCCGGGCGGCCTGGCGAAGATCGTCAAGCTGGCGCAGAGCACGCCCGCGGTCGTCGAGTGTCACCGCGTAACGGGCGAGGATTGCCTGATGATGAAGGTGCTCGCGCCAAACGTGCAGGAGCTCGAAGGTCTGCTCGATCGCTTCCTGATGCACGGGAATACCACGAGCTCGCTGATCGTTTCCTCGCCGGTGCCGCCGCGCAATCCACCGCTGCCGGAATCGTCGCGATGAGAATCAGAACTGCCGGCATCGCACTCTCTTTGTTTCTCGTCGCTTGCGGCGGCGGCGGCGACTCGCAGCGTGGCGGCGCGACGTCCGGTCCGCCGCCCCTCACTGCAGATATCACGCTGCTGTTCATGGGTAACAGCCACACGTCGTTCAACGACCTCTCGACGATGGTTGCGGACATGGTGCGCGCCGCCAAGCCTGGCCAGAGCGTCGCTTCGGTGGAGGCGCCCGGCTTCATGTTCCTCGAGGATCGCGTGCACGATGCGCCGTCGATGGACCTGCTGCACAGTCAGGACTGGAGTTTCGTCATCCTGCAGGCGCAGAAGTACAGCACCAGCGGCCAGTTCGAATACTCGACGGAAGAAGCGAAAGAGCTGATCCGCATGAGCCGCGTGCAGCACGCGGTGCCGGTGATGTTTCCGGAGTGGCCGCTGCGGAACGTCGCCGAGACGCAGCGGATCTACGACCTGCACGTGTCGATTGCGCAGGCAGAGCCGGCGTGCGTCGCGCCGGTTGGCCAGGCGTGGGACCTGGCGCTGATTCGCGACGGCTCACTGCCGCTCTATGCGGACGACGGCAATCATTCCCGACCAGCCGGAGCATTCCTGGCTGCGTTGGTGCTGTTTGCGACGATCACGGGAGAATCGCCGCTCGATCTGCCGAATCTGCCCCAGTATCCGGTCGACGCAGCGATGCAGGAATTGCTGCGCGGGATCGCAGCGGAAACCGTGGCGACGGTGCCGCCGCGGATGTGGTGCCCAAACGACCCGGTCTAGCCGTCGAAAGGGCCGTGGCCGCTTTCGACCGGACGACAACTAGCCCGGCAGCTCCATCACGACTTTGTCGACGTAGCACCAGCTCCAGTTCTCGCCCGGCTCGATCGACGTGATGATCGGGTGCTGGGTAGCGTGGAAGTGCTTGGTGGCGTGGCGGTTCTTGGAATCGTCGCAACAGCCGACGTGGCCGCACTGCCTGCACAGGCGCAAGTGAACCCACGTGTCGCCCATCTTCAGACATTCCTCGCAGCCGCGGGTATTGCGGTGGTCGGTCTTGACGGCAGCGAGGTGCGAGCAGGAGTGGGACATGGGCAAAGCCTCTTTGACCGCACATATATATTAGCGAACTCCCGGCGCTCTGGGCAGACTGCCGCGAGCCGGCGAATTCCGCTAAAAAGCGCGCCCGATCTGGATGACAGGTGCGCTGCATGCGTCTGCTGCAAATCCTGCAAGACAATCCGGCGCTGCCTGCGCTCCTGCGCACCCTGCAACCCGCCGCCCTCGCCCGCCTGCTCGATCGCATCGGGCTCAACGATGCCGGCGAGGTGATGGCGCTCGCACCCACGCACAAGCTCCTGCAGGCACTCGACGAGGCAGTCTGGAAGAGTCGGCGACCCGGCGTCGCGGAAACCTTCGATGCCGGCGAGCTGGTCGATTGGCTGGACGCCTGGATCGAAATCGGCGACACCTTCGCTGCCGAGCGACTCGCCGCGATGAGCGATGACTATCGCGCTCTGTGCCTGTCTCATCTGGTCAGCGTGCGCGTTCATCACACGCTTGCGTTCCTCGCCATCCCGGACGACGAAGTGGATCGAGAGCGCGACACGCTGCAACCGATCGGCTCATGTGCGTTTTACGGTCCCTACATGGTCGTCCCGGTCGTCGAAGACGAATGGGAAGTCGCGCGCGCTGCGCTCGATGCGCTTTGGACCGAGCGTCCGGAGTGCCTGCTGCACACGCTGCGCATGCTCGACGGCGCGGAATCGATGCTCGCGGCGCCGGAAGTCCGCCGGCAACTGGAGATCGACGTGGCAGGCGAGCGCGAGCGGATCCGTGAGAGTCTCGGCTACGTCACGCCGACCGGCGCCAGCGCCTTCCTGGTGTTCGTTGCGACTGCCCGCATCGAAGAGCTCGCGGCACTCTCTGCGTACGACGAAGAGACGCGCAGACATCTCGCGACCTTCGGCGCATTGCAGGTCGAAGAAGCGAAGGACGGAGATGAAGGACCCGAGCCGCCGCATGAGAGGGTATCAGTCGAGCAAATGCAGGAACTCCACACAACGCTGGAGCGCGAAGAGCTGCTGATCCCTCAGAACACGCTGCTGCTGACCGATCAGCGAACGCGCAGGCACAGCGTTCTCACCGCAGCATTGAGCGAGCTCGCGGACACCGATTTTGCGGCATTCGAGCGCTGCGCGCGGGAGCTGGCGTATCTCGCCAACGTGGTGAAGGTCGGCATCCCCGCGAAGGGCGCGCCGATGTCCGATACGGAGGCACGCGATACAGCGTATGCCGCATGCGATCGGGGACTGCAGCTGGCGCGCAAGCGGGGTCTGGAGGTGCGCATCGCGCAGGAGCCCGGATTGATCCGCTTGTTCGCGCTCGGCTGGCGCGCGCGACACGCAATCAGCCGGTCGCGGCGATCGGCACCCGGGCGATCAGCTCGCTCAAGAGCGCGGCGTCGACCGGCTTGACCATGTATGCGTCGAATCCAGCCTGCGTGCCGCGCTCCGCATCCTGCTGGCTGCCGTAACCGCTCATGGCCACTAGCATGACGGGACGACGAGCTCGCGATCGCACCGCGCGGGCGACGCCGTAACCGTCGAGATGCGGCAGGCCGATATCGATGAGCGCGATGTCGGCCTGCTCTCGCAGAATCGTGTCGACGCCCTGCAACCCGTCGCTCGCTTCCACCACCTCGTGCCCTGCCATTTCCAGCAGCACGCGCAGACCGGACCGCACGTCCTCGTTGTCTTCGACCAGCGCGATGCGCCGGCGCGTGGCGTTGCGCGGCGCCGCCTCGTATTCAACCGCTTCGGCCGGCGCCTCGATCGCGGGAAGCTGGACGATGAACTCGCTGCCCTTGCCCGGTCCCTCGCTGCGCGCCTCGACACGACCCTCATGCAGCTCCGTAATCCGTCGCACCAGCGTCAGGCCGATACCAAGACCGCCCTGCGAACGATCGAGCGCGCGCTCGCCTTGCACGAACAGATCGAAGATGCGCGGCAGCAGCTCCGCCTCGAGGCCGAGACCCGAGTCACGAACGCTGAACGTTGCGCTGCCGGCTTCGCGTCGCACGGACACGTCTATTCGCCCCGGCGGCGGCGTGTACTTCACTGCGTTCGTCAGCAGGTTCGCGACCACCTGATCGATGCGCGTTGGATCGGCATTGACCCATACGGACTCGAGCTGCGTATTGCATTCGTGACGCAGCAGCTGACCGGTGTTGCGCAAAGTGTCGACCGTATTGCGCACGACCTGCGCGAGATCGATCGGCCGGCGCTCCAGCACGATCTTGCCCATCATCACGCGCGCGGCATCCAGCAGGTCGTCGGTCAGCTTGCCGAGATGGCGCACCTGCCGATGGATGATCGCCTTGGCGTGCCGCTCCACATCCTTGCGCTGAGTCTGCTCCGAGTTCTCCAGCAGCTGCGCGGCAGTGGCGATCGCCGCGAGCGGATTGCGCAGCTCGTGGCCGAGCATTGCGAGGAACTCGTCCTTGGTCCGGTTCGCCAGCTCCGCTGCCAGCCTCGCGTTCTGTTCGAGCAGACGCGCCTGGCGCTCGCTGTGCAGCAGCTTCTCGCGCTCGATATGTGCGCTGAGCAGCGCGAGCATGGCCTGGCGGATTTCGGGCAGGTCGGTCTCGGGCAGCATCGGTGCTTCGCCGCGCGCGACCGACGCCGCGGCACGCTCGAGCTTGCGCATCGGCCCGGTCACGGTCCGTCCAGTCAGGAACGCAGCGCCGAGGCCGAGCAGCACGGACGCGATGATCGATCCGCCGAGCATCAGATACGAGCGAGTGACCGGTGCATCGACGATCCGCGTCGGAATGCCGATCGCGGTCCACCAGCCGCTCTCGGGCGAGCGATTCCAGACTGTGTAGACTCTGGCGCCTTCGAGCGTGGTCGTGACACCTCCCGCGCCTTCCTCATCGCGCGCAAGCATCGACAGCAGCGTTGCGGAAGGTGACTTGCCTACCCACGAAGCATGATTGCGAGTGCGTGCCACGACGATGCGTCGACTGTCGAGCACCACAGCAGTCCCCCCTTCAGGCAGGACGTTGCGCTTGACGATTTCCAGCACGGCCTCCGGCCGCAGCACCGCAGTCAGCACGTACGAAACCGAGTCGCCTTCGCGAATCGGCAGGCGCACCGCGAACACGTACATGTTGAGCACCGGGCTCCAGATCAGATTGCCGACGCCCGGCACGCCGGCGCGAACCGTCGCTTCGACTGCGCCTGGATCGATGGCGCGAGGCAAGGGAGCGCCGTACGGAATGCGCGCGTTCATCACGTGCTGGGAGCTTGGATCGGAGAGCACGATGTTCGCCCAGGACGGTCGACGCTCCAGCAGCGCGCGAGCCTCCACGTAGAACCCTGCGAAGTCCCGCACCCGCAGCCGGGGGCTTGCAGCCAGCGCATCCAGCGATGCGAGGGATGTCCGCAGCTCTGCGTCCACGGCAGCCATGACGGATCGCATCGTGTTCCCGGCAGCCTGGATCTGCTGGCGTCGCTGCGACTGCGCGTTGTAGAGCAGCGTGGCAAACGAGACCAGGATCAGCGGCAGCAGGCCGGCGACGACGATCCAGAACAGCCGGCGCTCGAGCGGACCGAGCGCAATCGTGCGCCACAGCCGCCGGATCGGGCCAAACGCAACTGGAGCGACTGGGGCGTCGTTCATTGCCGTGTATTGTAGGGGGTATGTTGTATCGAAACGTACTCCTGCTATTCGTCATCCTGCTCCCCGTGCGCGCAGCTGCGCAGCACGCTTCCGAGATCGAGACCTTGTGTCAGCCGCGTCACGAAGCCGGCGAAACGACGATCTTCGAGACGCGGCTGGCGTCGGTGCCCGCGCTGCTGCGCGTGCCTGCGAAGATCACACAGCCGCCGATCTTGCTGTGGCACGGGTTCGGTCCGCCGGCTAGCGAGCACGCATTGATGGAAGCCCTGCCGCTCGACGAAGTGCCCGCCATCAAGATCTATCTCGGGCTGCCGCAGTTCGGTGCGCGCGAGGCGCCGGGCGGCCGCGAAAATATGGTGCGCCATCAATCCGAGGATCTGGGCCGTCTCGTGTTCGAGCCTGTCGTCGTCGGAGCGGCGCGGGAGCTGCCGTCCGTGATCGCGGCCTTGCAGGAACTGCAATGCATTCGCGCGCAGGACAAAGTCGGACTGTTCGGCTTCTCGGCGGGAGGCGCTGCGGCGCTGGTAGCGCTCGCCGACGGGAAAGTGCGGGTCGGGACCGCCGTGATCGTCAACGCTTCCACCGGTCTGACCGCGTCTGTGCAAGCGTATGAGCTCGCGACGAGGAAGCAATATATTTGGTCCGACTACACTCGCGAGCTGGCGCACCGCACCGACGCCGTCGAGCGCGCGGCAGACATCGCGCGTGATCGCCCCGCGCTGTTGATCGTTCACGGCACCGATGACGCCATGTTGCCGGCACAGAACGCCGTCGCTCTACGCGACGCGCTCGCCCCGTTCTATCCACAGAGCGCCAACAAGCGCCTGCGGCTCGAGCTCGTCGACGGGTTGTCGCATGGCTGGGCGGATTCGGCGCATGGCGACGAGTTGCGGCGCGAGATTGCGGCGTGGTTCAGAGTGTCAGGCTGAAGCCTGACTCCTTACGTCTCTTTCAGGAGCAATCAATGCCGGTCGTTCAACACAACCCGCCGGAGCTGTTTCCGCCCTATCGCTGCTATACGCACGCTACTGAAATTCGCGGCGACTCGCGCCTCCTGATCATCAGCGGGCTCAACGGCTATCTGCCGGACGGCCACACGATGCCGGAGTCGTTCGAGGAGCAGGCCGACATCATCTGGAGTCACATTCAGACGCTGCTGCGTGCCGCCAACATGACAGTGGCCAACCTCGTGTCATTGCGTACCTATCTCGCCGACCCCAGGTACGACGAGGCGAATGTCCGCATGCGCGTCAAGTATCTCGGTACGCACGCGCCCTCCTCGACGGTGATCTGCTGTCAGCTGCTCGACCCACGCTGGAAGCTGGAAGTCGAGGCCATGGCGGCCACCTGACTTGATTTACACTGTAGGTCGGGACTGGAGGTCGGGCTTCAGCCCGACTCTTTATGAATCGGAGATCCGATGTGTAGGAACATCAAGACGCTCTTCAATTTCGCACCGCCCGCGACGGAAGAGGAGATCCGCGCCGCCTCGCTGCAGTTCGTCCGCAAGCTGAGCGGTTTCAACGCGCCGTCGCAGGCCAATCGCGCCGCTTTCGAGCGCGCCACCGCCGACGTTGCGGCCGTGGCCCGCACGCTGATGCAATCGCTGGTCACCACTGCGCCGCCTCGCGACCGCGAAGTCGAGGCCGCACGCGCCAAGGCCCGCGCGGCCGCGAGATTCGGTGACCCAAGGGGTGCATGACCGCAGGGAATTCACCCCGGGGAAATGCCCGCGGGCCAGCCAGCTCTACTGAGATTGCGACGGAGTCGTCGACTTCGACTGCCCGTCGTCGTGCCAGCGATGGCCGGCGCCGCGCGGCGGGTGATCCGTCAGCGCTGCGAACTTCTTCATCTGCTCCGGCGACAGCACCGCCTGCAGCCTGGTGTTGATCTCCTGTTTCATCTCGTCATGAAACCTGGCGCGCTCTTCGCGCGTCGGCTTGGTGCCGGAGCTCTGCGCCTGCTCGAACTGCGCCTTCATCTTCTCGTGCTGCTCGTCGAAGATCTTCTGGACTTCGGCCTTCTGCGAATCGTTCAGATCCAGCAGCGTGGCCATGCGGTCCATGTCGGGACCCTGCGGGCCGTGCTCGGGATGGGCGAGCGCAACGGCGCTGGCGAGCATCGCCGCGGCAATCAGTGCTACTCGTAATTTCATTGCATTCTCCGTGACTGGTCAACGCGTCGAGGGGACGCGACTGTCAATCTAGAGGACGCTCGGTGGGGGCGTCGTAAGCAATCGTTACGGACTGTAACCGCGGCAACACGAGGCGGGCTTCCAGGCCGCCGCTGCTGCGATTTGATAGGGACAGCGAGCCGCCGTGGGCCTGCGCAACGTCGCGGGCAATGCTCAATCCCAGCCCGGTCCCGCCGGTCGCGCGATTGCGCGAGCTCTCCAGCCGATAGAACGGCTCGAACACGCGCTCCAGCTCGGCTGGCGGGATTCCAGGACCGTCGTCGAGCACGCGGATCGTCAGCTCATCGGCGCTGCTCGTGACCGCAATCGTCGCGTGCTCGCCGTACTGGAGCGCGTTGTCGACGAGATTGCCGAGGCAGCGCTTGAGGGCGAGCGGCTTGCCCGGGAACGGCGCAGCGGCACGGCCCTCGATTGCAACGCTCGCGCTGACCTCCGCATAGCGACGCTGCAACTCCTCGAGCAGCGCATCGATATCCACCGGCACGGTCGGCTCTTCGTCATTGAGTCCGCGAAAGATGCTCAGCGCACCGCGCACCATGCGCGTCATCTCGTCCAGATCCTCGACGCACCGCGTCCGCAGCGCCTCGTCCTCGATCGACTCGACGCGCAGCCGCAGCCGTGTGATCGGCGTGCGCAGGTCGTGGGACATAGCCGCCAGCACGCGCGTGCGGCTGTCGAGATATCTGTTCAATCGTTCCTGCATCGCATTGAACGCACGCGTCGCACGTTTCAGCTCGCGGGCGCCCCGCTCCTTCAGCGGTTGAATTGCAGTGCCGCGTCCGACCGCATCCGCCGCGGTCGCAAGCGCGGCGAGCGGCCGCGTAATCGTGCGAGTCATCGCATACAGCACGATACCGAGCATGACCGTGAGCAAGCCGAGCTCGATGACGAAGTGCCCGGGGAACGGCGGCGTGCCGCGCGGCGAGAAGGTGCGGAACGCGACACGATCGCCGTCGGGCAGGGTCACGACCAGATCGAACATGCGATCTGGCGGCGGCGGAGGACCCCCTCCCTGTACTCCCGCGCGCGCGGGAGAGCGATCGGAGTCGCCGAGCATCACGACGCGGCGATGTCCCATGCGCGGCGGTCGCGTCGTGACCTCGAATGCCCCGCCGAGCTCCTTCTGCACCTCGCCGGCGAACGCGCGCTGCGCGCCCATGAAATCCTCGTGCGGACGCTCGTGTACGTGCCGCGACCCGTGATCGGCCCGCAGCTCGGCCAGCATCGAATCGCGCTGTTCCTGCGGCACGCGTGCGAGCTGCTGGCTCAGCTCGACGATGCTGGCGGCGGCTGCGCTCGAACCGCTCTCCGAGAACGCCAGCTCGCGTCGTTCGCGCAGCACGATCGAAATCAGGATCAGCAGCGCCGCGGCGACGACGGCGACAATCGCTGCGAACAAGCGTCCGAACAGAGTCTCCGGCACAGGCAGCCGCATCAGTACTGCTCCACCGTCACGCCGACTACGTAGCCCTCGCCGTAGATGGTCTTGATGATGCGCGGCGAGCGCGCGTCGTCGCGCAATGTTTGACGCAGGCGGCTGATGCGAACGTCGATGCTGCGGTCGAACGGATCCAGCTCGCGCCCGCGCACCAGCTCCATGAGCTGCGCACGCGAAAGAACGCGCGTCGCATGCGACAGGAGCACCGACAGCAAGCGAAACTCTGCGCCGCTGAGATCGAGCTTCGCGCCGTCGCTGTGCGAGAGCGTGCGCGTCGTGTTGTCGAGCTGCCAGTCGCCGAATCGATAGCCGTTGACCTGGCGCAGATCCGGATCGCGTGGCATGTGCGACGTGCGGCGCAGGATCGCCTTGATGCGTCCCACCAGCTCACGCGGACTGAAGGGTTTCGGCAGGTAATCGTCGGCGCCGACCTCCAGGCCGAGCACGCGGTCGATCTCTTCGCCGAGCGCCGTCAGCATCAACACGGGGATCTGTGACTGCGTGCGCAGGTCGCGGCACAGCTTGAGACCGTCTTCGCCCGGCAGCATCAGATCCAGCACGATGAGATCGATGTGCGTCTGCTCGAGCGTGCGCCGCATGGCCTTACCCTCGGCGACTGCGGTCACGCGATAGCCGTTCTTCTGCAGGTAGTCGCTCAGCAGCGAGCGGATGTCGCGGTCGTCGTCGACGACGAGGATGTGCGGCAACTCGGTCATGTACGGCTACTGTACACGTCGGTGTTACCTGACGCCCGCAGGCAGCGGAGCGATTTGTAACGAACTGTTGCCGCCGGCGAGCGGGCAACAATCGGATACAGATCGCTACGTCCGCTGCAAAACCGATCGCTTAGCGTGCCTTCACCTTGCTCGACCCTCGAGTCATCGTGAAGAAACTCGCACCGTACACCGAACTCGTTTCGCGCCGCGGCGCTCTCGGCCGGTTCGGCGCCACCGCCACGCTGCTCGGCTGCAGCGGCGGCTCTGGATCCTCGAACACGACCGTTGCTACATCCTCGCGCGGCGCGACCGGCAGTAGCGTGAGCTGCGTGCTGACGCCCGAGGAGACTGCCGGCCCGTACCCGCTGTTCAAGGATATCGCGATCGCGTCGACGTACATGCGCGAGGACATCACCGAAGGCAGGACTGGTGTGCCGCTGCAACTGCTCCTCACCTTCGTCAACGTAAACG
>JBIOUH010000156.1:0-4103 GCA_044866955.1 Steroidobacteraceae bacterium | reverse complement strand
GGGGCGAACCGAGACCGCGCAGGTTCACGGTTGCTGTGCCGGTGGCGCCGTTCGAGACGCTGGCATTCTGCGCAGCGAAGGCCTGCGGCAGCTGGTTGATCAGGTCTTCGACTCTCGTCACGCCCTGGACTGCAATGTCATCCGCCGTGACTTGCGTGACGGGGCTGGTGGTCTCGAGATTCGGTTGCGCGATGCGCGAACCGGTAACGACGACTTCCTGAATCGTCTGATCTGCTGCAAATGCGGGCCCCGCGGCGGCGGCCGCAGCGCTCGTCACGAGCGCGCAGCGAACCGCGCGCCGGATGGAATTGTTCGTGGACATCGAAATACCTCCTGCGAAGGTTGTCGAACGCAGGAGATGCTAGTTGCGCGCTCAACGAGCTATACGACACCCGTTGCCATTCTGTACGACGCGGGTTGCTGTGATTCCGTCGTTTCGTGCGCAAGCATGCGCAGCGCGCGGGCGCCGAGTCCGCGGCTGCGGCGCAGGCGGCGCACGAGCGTGCGCACGTGGAAGCCGGTGCGCTCGGCAATTTCCGCGACGGCAAGATCCGTCGAGCACAAAAGGCGCGCGGCTGACTGCGTGCGGCGGCGTTGCAGGTACTCGTACGGGCTGATGCCGTGCACTGCCTTGAACTCACGCATCATGTGAAAGCGCGACCAGTGAGCAGCCTCGGCCAGCTCTTCGATGGTGAGCGGACGCTCGTAGCAGGAATGGATCAGATCCGTGACGCGCGACAGGCGCACGAAAGTCTCGCGCCGCTTCCAGGACTTCATGTGCGTCATGCCGTCGACGCTGCGAGCCAGGGACACTTCGTGTGCGAGCAGCCTGCGCAGGAGGAAGCTCACCTGTTCCTCGTGCCACTGCAGATCGTCGATGCCGTTGCAGATGTGATGAGCGATGTAGCGCATGACCGCAGCGAGCGACCGGTCGCTCTCGCGGACGTGCTCGAACAGGCGAAATGCCTTGTCCTGCGAGTATGCGAGCAGCAGCTCGCGATCGACCGGTGCGAGCGCTTCGACCGCTTCCGCCAGCAACTCCGGCGCGAAGTAGACGCTGAGCAGGCACGCGCCCGGGTCGCGCCGGCCTCGCGTGCTCAGCACGTGCCCGGCATTGAGCGCAACGAAGACTTCGTCCTCGAGCTTGAGCGGCGCGTGGTTGTCGACCGAAATGGAGTAGCTGCCGTTCCAGGCAGCATGAATGGACGGCACGCCGGTAATTGTCTCCGGCGCCGCGCGCCCAGCCGGCACCCAATGGATCTCAGTGCCTTGTGCCGTCTGCGCGCCGTTTACACGAACGATCGAACGCATCGACGAAGCTCCCCGGTCTTCTTTGTGCCGCTCGACGCGTTGCCGCGGTCACACGCGGTCTACGCTAATCGGACCAGGAATGGCTCTGCAGCTTTTTGCGTTGAATCGCCGTCGCGCGTCGTTGAACGACACGCGTGAGCAATGAATGCATCGACGCGTGCGCGAAAAAGAGACGGCGGGCAGTGCGCCCGCCGTCTGAATGTGTCGGATTTGCGCCCGACTTATGTTTTCTAGAAGTCGGCCGTCAAGCCGAGGAAGACAAAGCGTCCCAATGTGTCGTACACCTGCGGGAACGTGTTGCCGTTACAGAACACGGCCGGACACGTGTCCTGGCCCACGAGCGGCGGATCCTTGTCGAGCAGGTTGTTGATGCCGAGTCGTGCGTTCACGCTCTTGAACACGCCCACCTCGCTGAAGCTGTAAGAGCCCTGCATGTCGAGATAGCCGCGGGCGCCGAGGTGCTTGTCGGTCGGGATCACGTCGCTCGCCAGGTTAGGATCCGAGCTGGTGCGATCGTCATCCACCGCCGCGATGTAGCGCCACGTCAGCGACAGGTCCAGGTCCCACGGCGTCGTCCAGGTGGCGCGCAGCTTGTGGCGCCAATCCGGAATCGGCGTGCCGCACACTGTCCCGTAGAGGCCGACGCAGTCGTAGCGGCTTGCTCCAGGCAACGGCTCGGTCAGGAACTTGTCCGTATACGTCCCGACGAGCTGCACCGCGAGACTCCCGGCTGCGCCCACGTCGAAGCGATAGTTCAGCTCCGCGTCGAGGCCCGTCGTCTGCAGCGAGCCCGTGTTCAGGATCGGATCGTCGATGAAGCCGGTGTTGCCGAGCCAGATCGAGCCGTTGGCCGCGCGATGCACGCGGTCGCAGAACGTCGGATCGCCTGAGGTCAGGCACTGGTTGAGAATGAAATCCGCGCCGAGCGAGTTGATCAGCTTGTCCACCTTGATGTCGAAGTAGTCGACGGTCGCGCTGAAGTTCGGCAGGAAGTCCGGCGTGAACACGAAGCCGAACGAATACGTATCCGACTTCTCCGGATCGAGGTCCGTGTTGCCGCCGACCAGCCCGTTGTACTGCGACGACGGGTTCTGCAGGATATTGCCGTACTGCGCGGCCGTTACTCCGCTGCGCGCGCACTCCTCGAAACTCGCTTCCGGCGTTTCGCCGAGCGCGTTCGAGCACGGATCCGTGTTGCCGTCGAGCTGGACGCGCGGCTGCAGGAACAGCTCCTGGATGTTCGGCGAGCGCACTGCGCGCTGATAGCTGCCGCGGAACATCAGAGCGCCGATCGGCGCCCACTGCAGGCCGATCTTGTAGGTATCGGTCTTGAAGCCGAGGTCGTAGTCCGAGTAGCGATAACCGGTCTCGAACGACAGCGTGTCCGCGAACGGTTTGCCCTGCACGAGCGGCAGGCGCGCTTCGGCAAACACTTCCTTCACGTTGAACTGCCCGGTGGTGTCGAGTGTCGGCGCGCCCTGGCCGGCGAGATCGCCGGTCTGGAAGGCCTGGTCGGCACGCAGGTTGGATTCCTCCGAGCGGTATTCTGCGCCGAACGCGATCGCGAGGCCGTCATTGGCGGTCGGCAACTTGAGACCGTACTGGCCGAGGTCGCCGGAGATCGAGCCGCTCAAAACCTGCTCGACCGTTTCGCCTTCGGTGAGGCCGGGCACCTGCAGATAGTTGAGCTGGTCCGCAGTGACGCTGCCGACGCCGAAGATCGCGTAGGGCACGCAGGTCGGATCGTCGTTAGTCAGGTTGGCATCGGCGTTGATGCGGCACACCGGCTGACCGTTCGGACCAGTCACCGCAAGCAGTGCGTTGTTGAGACGCGTGCGCGAGATGTCGTTCTGGAAACGCTCCGACAGGATCGACGTCCCGTACAGGCCATACACGTCGTAGTTCCAGCCGTCGGCGATGTCGCCGCGCAGGCCGAGGACGCCGCGGAACGAGGTGTGTCGCAGATCGTCGAGGCGGCCGCCGCCTTCGACGTTGCGCCGGCCGATGTCCAGCAGAACGTCGCCCGCGCCCGTGTTGCCGCCGCAGAACGTCGTGACGGCAGAAGGCGAGAGCAGCGGGTTGTCGCAGTTCACCGCGTAGCGGCCGAAGAACGGCGGCTGGCCGGGGCCGCTGCCGAGGAACGCGCCGCTCGGCGCGATCTGTGCTTCGGTGTGATCGTCCATGAACATGAACTCGGTGTAGACGGTCGCCTTGTCGCTGAAGTCGTAGTGCGCGAACAATCCCGCGGTCCGGCGCTCGTCCGGCCGCTGGTAGTAGTTCTGCGGCGCAAAGTTGTACAGATCGGAATCCTGGAACTCGCGCACGGTGCCGTCGGAGTTCAGCGTAAACGTGCCGGTCGGCGTCAGATCGTTCGGGTTGGACGGGTTGTACGTCTGGAACAACGCCGGCGCCGTCGTGCCGGAGCCGCCGCAACCGAAAGTGTCGCCGGACGCGAGTGCACACGCGCTGAAGTCGCGCTTGTCCTGGGTGATCGCGTCGAGCTGACGATAGCCCAGGTAGACGGTGGCGTTGCCGCGTCCGTCCTCGGTGTTGATGCCTGCAAGGAACGTGATATCCCTGCTGTAGCCATCGGTCTCGCTGCCGGAAGGCGCGTTGAAGCCGGCATCGCGCACCAGGTTGCGAATGGTGGAGTCGTTGTTGTCGTGCTGATAGAGGCCGTACTGGGTGTCGACCCGCACGCCCTCGAAGTTCTTCGTCATGATGAAGTTGACGACGCCGCCGACGGCGTCAGCGCCGTAAACGGCCGAGGCGCCGCCCGTCAGCACGTCAAC
>JBIOUH010000155.1:0-15623 GCA_044866955.1 Steroidobacteraceae bacterium | reverse complement strand
ATGCGGTCCGGCTTCATGAAGTCGCTGATCGCCGCGCCTTCCTTGAGGAATTCCGGATTCGAGACCACGTCGAACTCGATGTGCGCGCCGCGCGCCTCGAGCGTGCTGTTGATCTTGGCCCGCACCTTGTCCGCAGTGCCGACTGGCACTGTCGATTTCGTGACCACCACACGGTACTCGCCGACGTTGCGGCCGATCGCCTCGGCGACCGCGAGCACATATTTGAGATCGGCCGAGCCGTCCTCGTCCGGCGGCGTGCCGACGGCTATGAACTGGAACAGGCCGTGCTTCACGCCCTCGGCCGCGTCGGTGGTGAAGTTGATGCGACCGGCGGCGAGGTTCTTCTTCAGCAACTCGTCCAGGCCCGGCTCGTAGATCGGCGACTCGCCGCGCTTCAGCATCTCGACCTTGCGCTGGTCGACGTCGACGCACAGCACGTTGTTGCCGACCTCCGCAAAGCACGCGCCGGTGACCAAGCCCACGTAACCCGAACCGAAAATCGTGAGGCGCATGTGTAACTGGCTGGGCCTAAAGGAAAAAGGGTCCGAAGCTTAGCCGGGGCCGAGGCCCGGGTAAAGGAACTGGAGCTTAAGGGCAGGAGGGGGACGGTGGAAGGCCGCGGACGGGACATCCTGTCCGCCGCGGCCCGGTGCGGCCGCAACAGGATCCTAAGGGGCGCAGCGCCTGTGCGGGCGGCCCGATTCGGCGACGAATTGCAGGAAATGCAGCCAGCCGCGCGCAGCGACCTGGCTCTAGTGCTGGGTCGAGGACGGCGTCGACGGCGGCGGAAGCGCTCGTGCGCGGCGGGTCTGCAGCGGGGTGACGTTCTTCATGTCCGCGTGAGCCAGCGCTGTCTTGCGGGTCCACACGAGGTCCTGGATATCGCCGGTCGGGCGGTACTCCGCCACCGTCTGCATCAGCAGCTGGCGGGCACGGTCGCAATCGAATCGCGACAGAGCCAGCGACAGCTCGTCGAGAACCTGCTGCACCTGCGGCCATGGCAGCGAGTGCTCCATCGCCCGCATGATCATCGAGTGCTCGGTGCCCGTGACGTTGTTGCCGATCAGCAGCTCCTCGTAGAGCTTCTCGGCCGGGCGCAAGCCCGTGTACACGATCTCGATGTCGCCCTCCGGACTCTCGTCGTCGCGCACCGTCAGGCCCATCAGGCTGATCATGCGTTTGGCGAGATCGGCGATGCGCACCGGCTTGCCCATGTCGAGCACGAATACGTCGCTCCCCCGGCCCATGGAGCCCGCCTGCAGCACCAGCTGCGCAGCCTCCGGGATGGTCATGAAATAGCGGATCACGTCTTTGTGCGTAACCGTCACCGGCCCGCCCTTGCGGATCTGCTCGCGGAACAGCGGCACGACCGAGCCCGAGGATTCGAGCACATTGCCGAAGCGCACCATGCAGAAGCGGGTATGCGAGCCGCGCGACTGCAGCCCCTGCAGCACGATCTCGGCGAAGCGCTTGGTGGCGCCCATCACGTTGGTCGGGTTCACCGCTTTATCTGTCGAGATCAGCACGAATGTTTCGACGCGCGACTCCAGCGCCGCTTCGGCTGCGTTCCAGGTGCTGAAAATGTTGTTGTAGATGCCCTCGACGACGTTCTGCTCGACGATGGGCACGTGCTTGTACGCGGCCGCGTGATAGATCGTCTGCACGCCGTAGATCTGCAGGATCTCGCGCACGCGATGCTTGTGATGCGCGTCGCCGAGCAGCGGCACGACGTCGACGTCGAGGCCGTCGGAAGCGCTCAGCAGCCGCAGCTCCCGCTCGATGTTGTACAGCGCCAGCTCCGACATTTCGAAAAGCAGCAGCTGCGCCGGTTTCAGATGAATGATCTGCCGGCACAGCTCGGAGCCGATCGAGCCGCCGGCGCCGGTCACCATCACGACCTTCCCGTGAATGCACGCATCCAGCAGCTGCGCATTCGGCGGAACGGCATCGCGGCCGAGCAGATCGCCGGCATCCACGTCGCGTACGTCTTCGACCCGGGCGTGGCCCGCGAGGATGTCCGCATAGTCGGGCACGGTCTGCACCAGCAGATTCAACGGTTCGATCGTCTTGAGGATCTCCTGCCGGCGGCGGCGCGTCTGCGATGGCAGCGCGAGGAATACGGCGGCGACGCCTTCATCGCGAACCAGTCCGGCGAGATCGCGGGCGGCGAACACCTCGAGCCCGTTGATGGTGCTGCCGTGGAGCGAGACGTTGTCGTCGATGAATGCGATCGGGTGATAGCGTCCGCTGCGTGCAAGGCCCGTCGCCAGCTGTACGCCGGCGCCGCCGGCACCGTAGATGACGACGCGCTGCGTACCGTTCACCCAGCGGAAGTTCAGCAGACCCCGCACCAGGAAGCGGCTGCCGCCGACGTAGATCAGCGCAAACGCCCAGTAGATCGGAAACGCCGATACCGGCACGGCTCGATGCGGCCACACCAGCAGGATCGCCGAGAGCAGCACCACCGAAAACGTGACCCCGAACAACACGGCGAAGATGGCTTTGGGGCCCAGGAAGCGGATGACCGCGCGATACAGTCCCATCCTGATGAAGATAGGGATCGTCGCAGCGAGAGCGGTGAGATAGACCCAGGCGCTGGCATCGCCGTAGTGATCCATTCTGCCGAGGCGCAAGGTCAGTGCGGTCCACAACACCAGCGGCAAGCCGATCACGTCCGCCGAAAGCATGAGCAGGCGCTTCTGCGAGCGCGGCAGATGCGACAGTCTCGTGGCGAACCGTTCGATCCAACGCGGCATGGATTCCGTCACGCGATCACTCCTTGGCAGTCCCCTGTGTGTCCAGACAACGCGAGACGAGGGGTGAAAGAGCCCTGCCTCCGGCGTCCGTTAGTAGAGTTGTCACAGGCTTTGTCTATTATCGCCCGAACTACCTGAGCGGGCTCGAATTCTCCCAAAATATTTCGAGCTTTGCACTGACTCATTTCGCAGACAGCGTCTAGCGCGGGCGCTGCGGGCCTGCATACAGGGCGAGCCATGAACGCTTGATGAATGTTAGACCTTCGTCACTCCTTGCGTGGGACGGGTTCTGCTCGACCTGCCCCCGCGACGATTGCGAGGACGACCAGGGGTAAGAATGCCGGCAGGACGATGAACCAGGCAAGGTCCGCCCACACGATCGCGGCGAGTGCACACGGCAGCAGCCAGAACGAGTCCAGGACGAGCACGGCCACTGTCACACGGCGATGACTGCCCCACCGGCGGGTCAGCCATTGATACGCATGAGTGCGGTGCGCTTCGTGCGGACGCTCACCCCGTAGGACCCTCCTGACCAATGTGACGGTGGCATCGACGACAAAAACGCCACCGAGAATCAGCCACGCCGGGAGCATCGCAGATGACTCGTTCGAGGCTGCAATACTCAGTACTGCAATGACGTAGCCGAGGTAGCCGCTACCGACATCCCCCATGAATATTCGGGCCGGTGGCCAGTTCCACCGCAGGAATCCGAGGCAGGCCGCAGCGAGCACGAGCGCGATCGCGGGCGTCGCGATCGAGCCGCCGGTGAGCAACACCAGCAACGCGCCCGCGCAGGAAACGAAGGCCGCTTCCGAGGCCGCGATGCCATCGATGCCGTCCATGAAGTTGAAGAGGTTCAGCGTCCAGACGATGCCGAGCACACCGAGGGAGTACTCGAGCGCAAGGCCCCACGCAGACTGCTCGCCCGCGCCGAGCGCAGGCAGGCCATCGAGCCACAGCAAGGCCCAAAGCGCTGCAATGCCATGAACCGCAAGCCGCACGCGCGCAGACAGCGCCTTGCGGTCGTCTACGAAGCCAACGATCGCCACCAACGCGCCGCCGCCGGCGACTGCGGCCGCCAGCTCAACGGACACTGTGCCAAGAAATGCAAACGCGACCACCGCCAGCGTCGTCGCGACCACGATCGCCACGCCTCCTGCGCGCGGGGTCGGAGTCTGGTGTGAGCTGCGTTCGTTGGGTACATCGAGTATCCCTTGCGCCAGCGCAGCAGCCCGGACCTTCGCGGTCAGCACCAGCGACAGCACGAAAACCGCGAGAATTGCGATTGCAATCTCAGCCGTCACGCGCACCTCCCCTGCCGAGGTACCAGCGCGCCGTGAGCGCCAGGCCTTGCTCCAGTGACATCGGCGGCGACCATTGCAACGCGCGCATCGTCGGGCCGATATCGACGGTGAGCGACCCGCAGAGGCGCGCAACCTCCGCGCCGCGCCCGCTGAGCGCCGCACCCGCGCGCAGCAGTGCGACCGGGACGGGCACCAACCGCGCCTGCTTGTTCATTGCGATGCCGATGTGCCGGATGAGCTCGGGCGTGGAGAGATCGCGCCCATCGGACACCATCCAGGTGTTGCCGGCTGCGTCCGCATGCTCGAGCACTCGCAACAGCAGGTCGCACAGATTCCAGACACTGACGAGACTGCGCTCGTTGCGCACGGCCCCCAGTGGAATCGGCCACTGACGGTCGACCCAGCTCATGAGGCGCAGAAAATTCGCGCGTACGCCCGGACCGTAAACGAGCGGCGGACGCACGATGACGGTCTCCATGCTGCTGGCAGCAGCGATCGCGGCCAAGCGCTGCTCCGCCTGCCACTTCGACTCGCCGTACGCATCTTTGGGATGAGGCGCATCGCCGGACGTGTACGCCGCGACGCTGCCCCCCTCGCCATTCACTTTCACGCTGCTCACGTACACGAAGCGGCGCACTCCCGCGCGGGCCGCCGCCTCTGCGAGCCCCGCTGTGCCGTCGACATTCGTGGTGAAGTAGCGGGCCGAGTTGGCCGCAGCATCTCCGAGAACGTGCGCTCGCGCCGCGAGATGCACCACGCGATCAATGCCTCGCAAGGCTTCGGTCCAGTCGGTAGTCGCGCCGATCTCCCCGACGACCACTTTCTCTGCGACGGCGACCGGCACTGGACGATCGCTACGCAGTGCTGCCCTCACGGTGTACCGCGAGTCGCCGAGCATGCCGCAAAGTGCGCTGCCGACGAATCCGGTTGCTCCGGTCACGAGGACACGCGTGGTCACGACGACACTCAGCTGGCGCCAATTGCCATAGCGAGCAGCGCAACGTATTCGTGCAGAGCACGCTCGGTGCGCCGCAAACCCGAGGCAGACGGCAGCAATGTGCCCCAGTCAAAGCTGCCGTTTTCGTCGGCCCGATGTCCGGTCGGCGCTGGAATGGGGCGACCGCCACAGGCCTCGACGAGCGCGACAGCGCGGCGCATGTGATAGGCAGAGGTCACGAGAATGAATGGGGTCTGACCAAGCAGCGCGACGATCTCCCTCGCCTCGCCTGCAGTGTCCACCGGTTTGTCGAGGATCACGATCGACTCGGCAGGCACGCCCAACTCGCTGGCCAGTCGCGCATAGCCTCGCGCCGGCGCAATCTCCCCCCACCGCGACCCGCCGGACAGCACCAGATGCGCGATGTGCCGTTGTCGCGCGAGACGTATCCCCTCCACCACGCGCGCGAGGCCATCGTCGTCGAGCGCCGCAGTCACCGGAATGCCTTTGCGCGGCGTGTAACCGCTGCCGAGAACGACCACGTAATCGACCTGCAGCGGTTGCGAACCGAGCGGCGGGTACGCGTTCTCGAGCGGAGCAAGCAGCACATTTCCCACCGGCGGAATCGCACCGAGATAGGCAATTGCTGCTGCAGTGATCAGCAGCCAGAAAACGACGCGCTTGCGTGACAGCAAGCGACAAACGCCGCCGGCGATAGCGACCAGCAGCGCCAGCACTAGCGGCTTCGCCAGCATGCTCACCAGGTACTTGAAGATCAGCATCGCGTCGGGCAGTTTTCAATCTTTGCCGGCGCGCCGGCGGCGCGCCTCGGCGTCGACGGACTCGAGCACCTTCGCAAGATCCGCGGCGAGCTGGTCGCGGTCGAACCGCGTCTTTGCAAGATGCAGCGCCGCCTTGCCTGCTGCTTCCAGCCAGGCGCGATCGCGCAGCGCTCGCACGATCTCGCGCGCGGCGAGCTCGACGTCATCGGCGTCGACGATCAGCCCGGCGCCCGCGTCGCGAGCGACCTGCGCCTGCCAGCCGCTGAAATTGTTGACGATGGGCTTGCCCGCGGCGAGAGAGTCGAAGAATTTATTCTGAACCGCATCTCTCCAGACGATGCGTGGCCCGGTGAACAGCGCAAGCGTCACGTCCGCCGCCTGCACCCAAGCGGCCGCTTCGCGCTTGGGACGCTTGCCGGGCAGGAACAGCGTCCGGTCGAGCACGTCCATCTCGGCCGCCAAGGCCCGGGTCTGCTCCCAATCGCGGCCAGTGCCGACGGCGACGATGCGCACTTGCGGATCGATCGCTGCGATCGCCGCGGCCAGCCTGGCGAGATAGGTCGTGCCCGTCAGCAACGTGAAGGTCCCCGTGTAGACGAGCAATGGTCGATCACCGAGCCACTCGTGCGCGGCACGCAACTGCCGCCCGGCGGCTGCGTCGCCGAACAAATCGAAGTCGCAGCCGTTGGGAATGACCGATACCCGGTCCGCCGCATAGCCGGTCGCGATGATTTCCTCACGCATGCCGGGGGCGAGCGCCACCACGCGCTCGGAATTGCGGTAGGCGAAGCGCTCCAGCCAGCGGGCCGCAGCTTTGAGCAGCGGATTGCGGATCGCGCCGATTGCGATCGGCACCTCGGGCCACAGGTCCCTGACTTCGAACACCATCGGCCGCTTGCAGCGCCACGATGCGTACACCGCCGGCACTGCAATCGTGAGCGGCGTGCTGGTGGCGAAGATCAAATCGCCGCGCAGCGAGGCGGCTTTGCGCGCAGCGCGCCACGCGAACGTGAAGAACGAGCGCAGCCGCGTCGCATAGCCCATGGTGTTGTCGTACGGCACGCCCGCCCAATGCACGTGGATCCCATCCTCGATCGACTCGCGCCAGCGCGGCGTGTTGGCTGCCGCCTGCTGGTCGGAGGTCACCATGTGAACTTCGTGTCCCATCGCGACCAGGCGGCGGGCCATCTGGTACGAGCGCACGATGCCGGACATCTCGGGCGTCAGAAAATACTGGTGCAGGTATACGATGCGCATCAACGCTCACGGTCTGGGCTGGCGGTTGTCTCGCGCCGGCGCGCGAGCACAGACTGATAAAACGAGACGATCTGGTCGCTGACCGCCGGGACGCTCATGCCGGCGACGTATCTGCGCAGATCGACGGGGTGTTGAGACTGCAACACGTCGCAGATGCTCGCGGCGATCAGCCGCGGATCTGCCGGGCAAACCCGGCAACTGGGCTCGACCTCGGCGATCGCTCGCAGATCGCTGACGTCGGTGGCCACGAACGGCACGTTGCACGCCAGCGCTTCCTTGACCGAGTTCGGCCAGCCTTCATTGTCCGACGTGCACAGGATGAGATCGCAGGCAGCGACGAACAGCGGCATCACATCGTGAGCGAGTCCCGAGGCGATGCGCAACCGCACGTTCCCGCAGTGCGCCTGCGCCATGGCGACGGCCTGCTCGGCCAGCGCGAACCGCTTGATCGGATTGTTCAGCCGCAGCGAGTTGAACAGGATCCATTTCTCGGTGCATCCAGGATGGCCCAGCAGTGCGCGCGCTTCCTGCTTGTCGCGCGGCACGAAGCGCGCGAGGTCCACCGGATGCGGGCCCACGGCCACCTGCGCGCGGTGCGCTGCCTGCGCGACCTCGGCGGCGAGCCGCTGCGAAACCGCCAGCACGCCATCGTATGAGCCGAGCGCCAACTTCGTGAACAGGGCGGCCAGCCGGGTATGAAAATAGAAGAATCCGCGCGTCGCGCTGTGAGTGTGCCAATCGCTGCCGCAGATCGTGACGACCTTAGGAACTGCAGTCGCAGCTGCAGTCGCAAGCGCGCATGCCGAGCCGAACTGAGCGTGAACCAGGTCGAAATCCGCCGCCAGCCGCCTGACCTGCTCGCGAGCCCGCAGCAGCTGGGGGATCGAACGAAGATTTCCCAGGTAGTGCAGATGCAGGTCGACGCCGCGTGCACGCACGCCCTCGACCGTGTTGTGCATGAACACTCCGCTGTTGGCGATGCCGGGATCGTAATTGTGTGTCCACAGGACGCGCATGCTCACGCAGCCGCTCCCGGTACGCCGCGCAGTTTCAGCGCGAGGGAACTCAGTTCTATTGCGCACATGGAAGATCAGCCGCCCGCAAGCTGCGATGAGCTGTTCGGCAACAGGGTTCGCAGGTATTGGCGCGCGATGCCGTGCAGTGCGAAGTCGTCTGCACGGCGCTTTCCGTCCGGATGCTCCGGCGAGTCGAGCGTGGCGATGATGGCTGCTGCCATGGCTGCTGCATCGCCGACGGGGACGAGCCGGCCCCACGCGCCTCCCTGCAGCACCTCCGCCGAGCCGCCGGGCCCGTTCGTGCTCACGACGGGCGCGCCGCACGCCAGCGCCTCCATGAGAGCGTTCGGACATCCTTCGGTGAGCGACGAGCTGACGAACACTGCGGCGCGCCGCATCCAGGGAAACGGATTGTCGGCGAATCCCGGCATTAGAACGTCGTCCTGCAGTTGCAGCTGCCGGACCAGCGTTTCGAGGTTTGCCCGCTGCGACCCTTCGCCGAGGATGACCAGGCGGGCCGGCCGCGCCGATCTGATCGCGGCAAAGGCGCCGATGAGCGTCGCAAAGTCCTTCACCGCAGTCAGGCTGCCGACGCTCAGAATTACCGGGGGGCTGCGGTCCGCGAGCCACGGATGCTCGAGACTCGCGCGGCTGCGCTCCTCGATGCGCGCCAGATCCAGCGGGTTGTAGATGACGCTCATGCGCTGGGGCGGAATGCCCAGTGACTGCGCAAAGTCGTCGGCAACGACGTGCGAGTTGGCGATGATCAGATCCGCGAAACGGTACGTCACCCGGCCCACCTGCTGCATGAGCCAGCGGCGGGTCGTCTTGTCCTTGAGATAGACAGCAGTCCGAACCGCGCGCGTGGAGACCACGCATCGCGTGCCGGTGCGGGCGACAGCACGGGCGAGGATCGCAGTGGCGTTCGCGTGATCGAGCGCCGACAGCACGACGGCAGGCCGCTCGGCTCGCAGATGGCGGCAAAGCGCCGGCAGCGAGCGGAACACGCTCGTCGCACCCAGGTCCACGACCCGCACGCGATCCGAGATCTCGCTCAGATACGGCCCCGCTGCACGCGCCAATGCCAGGTGCACTGGATAGTCCAGCGCGGCGAACTCGTTCGCCAGCCGGGCGAACACGCGCTCGGCGCCGCCGCCCTCGAGCGAGGGAAGGAACAGGAGAATGGTAGGAAGGGCCATGGAGGGGTCGGGCGGCGCAAAAGCCGAAATTCTACACGGCCGGGCCCGGCTGCCGCCCGGGCGGATGGCGTCGCTAGCCGGTGCAGCTCTCGCGCCCGAAGATACCGGCGATGAAATAGGCAGCGAACCTGTCGATCGAATGCTTCGACGCCACGACCTCCTTGGCATTCTTCCCCAGCTCGGCTCGCAGCGACTCCCCGTCCAGCAGCTGCTGCACAGCCGCTGCCAGGGCCAGTCCATCCCGCGGCACCAGCACCGCGCAAGTTTCGTCCAGCAACTGTCGGGTGAGACCGACATCCGTCGCGACGATCGCGCATCCGCAGGTCATGGCCTCGAGCAGGCTTTGCGAAGGGTAGTTCTCCACGTCCTGCAGCGACACATACACCTTCGTACGCAACATGACGGCGAACGGCTCGTCCTCGAAATAGATCTTCACGTGCTGCTGTTCGATTGCCTGGAACTCTCGACGGATTTCCTGCTCCAGCGGACCGGCGCCGCAGACGTGGACGACCAGGCCCGAACGTCCGGCGCGCTCCACTGCCAGCAAGGCATCCCGCAGCAGCCGATGACCCTTGCCGGGAATCATGCGGGAAATGAGCGCGATATCGATGTCCCGGCGCTGGTCCGCGCGTGCCGCAAGCGCACGCTTCGGATCGGTGAAACTGCATGGCGACACCAGGCACTTGCTTTCGTAGCGTCCGTCCAGGAATGAGACCAGGTCCTGCTTGATCTGGGCGCTCAGGCAGTCGATGCGCGCGGCGAACCTGGCCGTGACGACTACGAACAGCCGCTGGCGAAAACTGCGGCGGTAGTTGCCGATCGAATCGACGAGCGAGACGGAGAACGGACAGGCGAATCGCGCGAGGAAGCCGTACAGGAAGCTCAGCGCTCCGGGATTCTCGCCGAAGTGCAGGTGCGCGATCCTGTCCCTGCGCAGCTGCCCCACCAGGCGCAGCGCACGGATCAGGAGCGCGCCATACAGCAGCAGCCGTGGGCCCTTCTTGTCGGGCTCGGCCAGCACGCGCACCCGGGCACCGTCGAGGTCTATGTCCAGAGCCTTGCAGGCTGCCGCGCCGCTCTCGGACGTGTACAGATCGATGTTGCAACCGCTCTTGCGCAGGTGATCGAACAGTCGAAAGAAGCGCCGCTCGGCGCCACCCAGGCGTGTGCTTCCCCAGATGAACAAGGCGACCCGTCTTTCCTGGCGCGCGTCGCGTGCGCTCATGACTCGGTTCCAGCGTGATTGGCCGGATGGTGGCGCTCGCGGCGACCGAGCAAGGCTGAGCTGAGACCGACGAAGACGGCAAAAAAAGTGTTGTAGTGCAACGGGGCGGAGAGCGATACGAACGCGTAGCAGACGCATGCCCCCAGGATCAATGTACGCAAGCCGTCCGAGCCGCGAGGGGCATGACGCACGCGCCGCATCAGGGAAAGGAAGATCGCGTAGAACAGCGTGCAGCCGATCAGGCCGGAGTTGTAGAGAACATCGATGGGAGTCGAATGCGAGGTGATGCCGAAGTCGCTGCGAAAGGCCTCGACACCGTGTCCGAACAACGGATTTTGCAGCCACCCCCGCAGACCATCGCTCTGCCAGCGGGCCCGCTCCTGGAAGGCTGAATAGCCCGGCAGGTTTTCGCGGGCTTCGAGCACTGCGACGCCGAGAGCGACGCGGTCGGCGCCGCGCTCGATGCCTGCCCGCAGCGCCTCATTGGATGCAGCCGCATAGCCGAGCGCGCCGACCAGCAACAGCAGCAGGAACGCATGACGTCGCAGCAACCCGCCCACGTGCCGGAAGTGCAGCACGCTGGCCGCCGCAACGCCCAGCAGCACTCCGAGATTGAATTTGATCGAGGTCGTGGCCAGCAGATGCAGCAGCAATCCGCAGCCAATGACGATCAGCAACAGTCGGCTGCGGGCGTAGCAGCTCGCCAACAGCGCGACGAATAGACCCGCGAGGTACATGCCCGCGATCGCGTTGTAAGAGAAGTCGTGCGGATAGGTGAACGGGAAGCCGCTGATCGCGGTGTAGAAAGCGGCGCCAGCCAGTATCCCGCAGAGCGTTCCAGCCAATACGCTGCGCAGATCGTGATAGGCGGCGAGCGATGCGAACAGCATCGACGCGAGCAGGAAGGTCACCGCTGGTATCACCGTATTCATCGCGAGCCACAGGTCATCAGTCCACAGCAGCTCGATCAGCATGTAAGCGACGAAGCACGCATAGATGACGCCTTCGCGACGCAACGGCAGCCGCTGATCCATCGCCAGGTGCAGCAGCAGCAGGAAGGCCATGACGACGGCGAGTCGAGCCGAATGAAAGGACTCCACCGTGACGTCCAGCGTCGCTGCAAACGCTGCGATCGCGGCGAGCCCGAACGAGGTCGCATGGCCGAGGATGCGGCCCAGCCGCACCTGCACCGAGGTCGGGTGGCCGAGTTGTTGCTGAGGAGCGACGCTCACGAGGTCGCCGGCAGGCGCGTTGCAGAGCGAACGGTCAGGTGCTGCCGGAGCGCGTCGAAGCAAAGCGCAAAGCGCTCAATTGCCTGTTCGCTCAGCTCCAGATTCCAGTCGTTGTGACTGGCCGGCATGAAAGGAGCCAGGTAGGCGGCATAGGCATCGACGATCCTGCCGCGCTCGGGGGCGGGCTCGGCGAGCTTCCTGCGGATCAGCTGCGGCAGCTCCGTAATCTCACCGACGCGAGTCGCGCTCGGAAACATCGCAACCGGGGACTCGCCGAGCATGATGACCGGCTTGCCCAGCAGCGCGGCTTCCAGGCCCATGGTCCCCTGAATGCCGATGATGAGATCGGCACCTTCGATGAGGCGACGAGTGTCGGCGAAGGGCCGAACGAGCTCGACGCCTGGAAACGAACGCATCCGTTCCAGCTGGGCGCGAGAATGGTTCGCGACGTCGCTCTTGTGAATCTTCACGAAGAGCTTGTGCGACGCCGGTATGGAGCGCGACAGCAATTCGATCACCCACATCTGGTTGCTGAAGAACGGCGCCCAGACGTCGATGGATGACTCGGGCTGGAAGTGCAGTCCAAACAACACGTAGGGCGAGCCGGCGGGCGCGGCCAGTGTCGGAACCTCTTCGATCGCCTGACGCGCACGGTCGCGCCCGCGCAGCAGCGCCATAGCAGCCGTCACGCTGTAACGCGCCCGCCCTTCGGTGAACTGCAGATGCTCGCGCTGGCGCGCCCGGCGGAACGTGCGGAGCGTCGAGGACAGGCGCGCGGGCAATCCGCTGAGCCGGCGCGAGAGGCTGGGACGCGACGGTGCGATGTAGGCAGGCGCCTGGAGCTTGCGACTCTCGAATTCCTTGAGCGCGGTTTCCGCGTGGGCGCGCAGCTCGTCGATCGGACGCGCTCCCAGCTGCACGCGTGCAGCGGGAGACATGCGATCGCAAAAGCAGACCAGTCCCGCGGGAATGACGCTGAAGTTCAACGCGAACCAGGGAATGTTCAGGTGTCTGGCAACCGCGAGCGCGATGCCGCCGTGCAGTGCATCGAACGAACCGATGATCACGTCCGCCCGCAGCTCGCGGTACAGGTCGATGAGGCGGCGCGCGAGGAAAGTCGCGTAGCGCATCGCATCCGCGGGGTCGATCTTCGACACGATGCGATCGCCCATGATCATGTTGTGAACGGTCGGGAGGTCAGGCCGCTCCAGAGACGCCAGCAACTGCGGGTCGGCATCCCCGATGGGTTGCTGCAGCCGGTCGCGGAAGAAGCGCAGGTCGGCGCGGCCAGCAAGATCGGGCCACTCGTGCCGCACGTAGCGTGGAGGCATGACATGAAAAAACCCTGCAGCGCCTCTCGCTGCGATCGGATCGTAGAGCCGCTCGACCAGCCTTCGGTCCCAGCCCACGGTCACTACGTTGAATGTGCGCTCCGGCACTGCCACGCCGTCAGACACGATTGCCGCCGAGATCGACAATCTCACCTTGCCATCCAAGCTGCCGGACACGCGGCAGGATCTCGTCGACGAACGACGAGGTGATGACGAGCACCGGCGCATCGGCCGTCGATGCCTTCGCCTCGGCGAAAGCGCGCTCGGGGCTGATGATGCTGCGCGTCGAGCCGGCAAAGTGCTTGCCGACTTTGGCGGGATTGCCGTCGGTCCACACGTCGGGCTCGCGACCGATCAGGCTCGCGAGGTGCGCACCCGCGCTGCCGGCGCCCCAGAAGACGAGTCTGCGACCGGCGAACAGCCGCTGCAGCTGGACACGCTGTCGGCTCACCGCTTCCTGCAGCCCGTCCAGAGAAGGCGCGGGCGTTTGCGCGGCGGCGGTCCCCTTGCCGAACGCGGCGATCAGGTTTCCGGGGGCAGTGACTTGGGAATGCCGCAGGCTCCAGCCGTGACGAGCAGCGAGCCTCGTCAGCGAGCGCAACGAGAACACGTGCACGTGCTCGACGTGGAACGGCGCAAGTGAGCCGCGTGCCGCGTGATGATCGAGGCTGGGCGTCTCCAGGATAAGATCGGCGGCCGGGCGCGCGATCGCCTGCAGTCCCGCGAAGAAATCGTCGAAGTCGAACACGTGCTCGATGACGTGCCGGGCATACACCAGGTCGACCGGATCGATGTCGTCGCGACCGACGGTTGCGCCGAAGAACCGCTCGCGCACATCCAGGCCGCGCTGCCGCGCCAGCCGCGCGTTCTGCTGATCCGGCTCATACGCATGCACACGTGCCGCGCCGGTTCGCGTCCTGAGCTCGGCGAGCACATCGCCGTTGGACGCGCCGATCTCGAGCAGCGACTGGCGCGGCATCAGCAGGCCGAAGGCGTCGAGCGCCGCCAGAAACTCGTTGCGAAACTGCACGCCGATGCCGTCCGGCGCAGGCGTGTAGTAGTGACTGCGATAGATCTGCTCGAGCAGCGCGCTGTCGAAGTGCGGCTGCCAGGCGTGCGCGCAATCGACGCAGGCAACCCAGCTGAGATCGACCGCATGCGGCGCAGGAATGACAACGTCGGCATCGACCGGATGCTGATAGATCGGCTGCGCGGGCAGCGCGAGCAGAGGCCGGCCTGCGCCTGCGCAAACCGGACAGCTCGGTGGCCCTGCCGTGCGGGCAGCAGTCATTCGAGATCCTCCCAGCGCAGCGGCTCGCCGCGCTCAAGATTGCGCCGCGCGCGCCGGCCCAGCACCGACGGCAGGCTCCGCGGCGGCAGGCCCAGCCCGGGTCGTATCGCCCTGACGTGCGCGGGCCCGATACTCTCGCCAGCCGCCACCGGCTGCACGATGAACAGTGAGCGAGCGTGCTCCGCCCCCGGGCGGCGCGCGCGCGACAGGATCTGCGCATCGCCCAATGCTTCCCAGGCTTCGCGCACAGCGCGCACCAGCAACTCGAATTCATTCGGCTCGAGCGAGAACAGCGCATCGGGGCCGCCATCGGCCCGCGAGATCGTGAAGTGCTTCTCGATCAGCACCGCGCCGCGCGCGACGGCCAGAGTCGACGCGAGATGGCTCAGGCTGTGATCGGACAAGCCGACCGGGCAGCCGACCCCGGCCAGACGATCGAGCGCGCGTAGATTCATGTCCGTGACTTTCGCCGGATACTCCGAGATGCAATGCAGGAACGCGACATCCTTGCAGCCCGCCCTGCGCAGCACGCGTAGCGTTTCTTCGACATCGCCGATATTCGCCACGCCGGTCGATACCAGAACCGGACGCCCGGTCGCGGCTACGGCCTCGAGCAGCGGATCGTCGCAGATCTCGAACGATGCGATCTTGTAGGCCGGACACTGCAGGCTTTGCAGCAGCGCGACCGCGCGCTCGTCGAACGGCGAGCTGAAAATCGTCACTCCGCAGTCGCGCGCCACGCGGAATAGTTTCTCGGTCCAGCTTGCCGGCAACGCGATCTTGCGATACAGCTGGTAGTAGTTCAGCCCTTCCCATGGCGGCGTGCGGATCATGAATTCGGGTCGATCGGAATCGATGGTCAGCGAGTCCGCATCGTAGGTCTGAATCTTCACCGCATCCGCGCCTGTCGCGGCCGCACGCTCGATGAGCCGGCACGCGCGCTCCGGATCGGCGAGATGATTGTTCGAGATCTCGGCGATCACGTACGGCGGGTGCTCGGGTCCGATGGGGCGTCCGTCAATCTCCATACACAGAGCTCCTGAAACAGAACCTGACGAAGGGAACCCCGCCTGCGAGCGCAAAATCCGCGTCGACCGGATCGTCGCCCACGTAGCGCAGGGGCAGAGCTGCGCGCCAGTCCGCGAGCTGGCTCCACGCCCACGGCGCGGGTTTCAGCTGCTGCGGTCGGCGAGGATCGCAGAAAATGCAGACCTCGAACATGTCGCGCAGCCCGAGCAGCGTGAGCTTGCGTTGCTGCAGTCGCTCGTACCCGTTGCTCACGAGAGCGAGGCG
>JBIOUH010000154.1:0-20537 GCA_044866955.1 Steroidobacteraceae bacterium | reverse complement strand
ACCCGAGTAGTAGTACGCCTCTAGCAGAACTCGAAGCTCATCGGATTTGTCCGCCGGAATTGACGCGTGCCGGAGGTTGCCGCACTCCGGAGGAGCCGATTCAGCAAACAGCAGCAGCACGCGCGCAGGTGGTTCTTGATCAGCTTGGCGCTCCACCTCTTTAACGAGCTCAGCCTCCAGTTGAAGGATTCGCGTATGCACCCATTCAAGCTGGCGTAACCGGGCACGGACTTCATGCAGCAAATGCTCAGCCTTCTTTGTCGCTCCAAGCGCCAGTAGCGCACAGAAGTACTGCTCCACATGCTTTCGCGACTTCGAAAACGGAGTTTCCATTGGGTGCCTAACTTGATTTAGAAGTGCGGGTCATGACGAATAACCTAGCACGGTGACAGATAACCCGGGGTGCGCAGACCACATAAGCAGCTGAACCTCTAATAGTTTGGCCGCCGGTTTCGCTTTGTGTGCTTACTAATTCTTCCATGAAACCCGGCTCGCTGACTCCTCCGAGAGCGGCTTGCCTATGGACTTCGGTGCCTCAGTCGCCGAGGTCGAGAATCAGTCGATCTCGATTTGCGCACCACGCGTCAGCGTGGCCCACGGTGATCGTGTGCGTCGCTCAGGAACGAGGAGTGAGGCGCTGGTTTCCGCTATCGGAAGCCGTCTCAAGGCCGGACACAATGGAGACAACATCCTGTGGGGCATCTCGAATGATGTCGTGGCGAGTCGGGAGCGAGGTGACGGTCCATGCGGGATCTTTCTTCAGCGCCTCGTAAGTGGCTGTAAACGGCGTCTCGGGCCATTCCGAGGCGTAGACGAAGACTTTTTCGCGAACCTCCTGCCAGCGACCGGTTAGTCGAATGGCTTGTCGGAATGTAGCCAGTGGATGAGGACGGCATCGCGAGTCGAGATGCTGCGGGGGTGCGACGCCAATGCCGTCCGCTTCCGAGCGGTCCAGGGCGAGTTGGCGGTACCGATCACCTGCAAGATCCCACCATGTGTCGCCGTCTTGCGGCACGAAGGCGTCGATGTAGACCAGGCTCGCGACGCGCTCAGGCAGCCGATCCGCGACGCCAGTGATCACCATGCCGGCGTAACTGTGTGCACAGAGAATGATCCCATTCAGGCGCTCGAAGAGCACGACGTTGGCTACGTCTTCGATGTGCGTCTCGAGATTGATCGCAGCGTGAGCCAGGTGCGACCGCTCACCGAGCCCGGTGAGTGTGGGCGTGAACACTTCATGACCCAGGGCACGGAGTTCTCGGGCGATGGGCGCGAGCGCCCATCCTCCATGCCAGGCTGCGGCAACCATGACGATCTCGGCCATTCGCGCTCCCGGGTGACGACCGACGCCACAATGCCATTGCAGCCTCTTTGTTCCGTACACCTGGAAGTAAACAAGAACTGCTCACTGAGCGGTTGGGAAGAAGAGCACGGTGTTGGCGCCCGGCAGCTCCACGCTGCGCTTTCCCGCAGCGATCGGTGACGGCGGGTTCCAGCGCTTGCCGGTCTCGAATGTGTCGATCGCATCGTAGGCCCCGACGACATCGAAGTTGCGAAAGACGTACGGCAGACCCTCCGCGGCGAGCTCATTGCTGGCGTCGGCGACGTGAAAGTGGAGATGCGGCCCTGACGAGCTGCCGCCGGAATTGCCCAGCAATCCGATGACCTGACCGCTGCGCACGCGATCACCTCGCTTGACGGTGATGCTGCCACGCTTGAGATGTTCATAGAAGGCGTAGCGTCCGGCACCGAGGTCCAGTGCGACGTAGTTGCCGCTCACGTTCTCGAGCGCGAGCGGACCTTCGCTTGCCGACAGCGTCGGGCTTTCTGCGATATCGTCGAGAGCTTCAGCAACGACGCCGTCGGCAACGGCCAGCACTTCAGCACCGTAGCCGTGCCAGTTCGCGATGCTGCTCGTATCGCCGCGCGCGCGTGTCGCATCGTCCGCCAGCTTTACCCAGTCGATAGCGAAGCGAGCAGGAATGCGTGCATGGCCCTCGAGCGTATAGAGGGACGTTCGATGGCCGCCCATCATCGTGGGGTCGTACAGCGCAACCCACGGTCCGCCGCGCAGCGGAGCGCTGAGTGCGATCGGTTGCTCGTCGCGCACCGCGCACGCGCTGTCCGTAACAGTCGTGCGTACGCGGCCGGACGGTCGCAGCAGATCGAGCTCGATCCTGTGTTGCAGCCGGGCAGGAGTGGCGACTGCGTCCTCCAAAGTCAACCACAGGAAGACGATCGTGCGTCCGCCGGCGACGACGGTCTGACGTTCAGGACCTTCAACCTGCGCCCCGACGCGGCCGAGCCGCGCAGCGAGTTGCGAATCGCTGAACTCAGCTACGCGGTTGCCGCGGTTCGCGTCGAGGATCTCGACGCGATTCAACACCACATCATAGGGACGCGTGTTCGTGACATGCAGCTCGTAGGCAAGATGCCGTTTGCCGGCAGTCTTGAAGGGCATCGGTGCGATTGGAATCTGGATATCGACCGTTTGTACGAGCGGCTGCCGCTGCTGCGAGGCCTCCGCGCCGTGAGCGGACATCGCGAACGACGCGACCATGAGCATCAGCGTTGCAGTACCCGTGCTGCTCTTCACAAGAGTTTCTCTCGGTGTCGATGCGGAGGAGGCCGTGCGCGCGACCTTATCGAACAGGCCGTCCGGAATGCTAAGTCGTTGCGACGAGCTGTTGCCTCGATGCGCCCGGCCGTCGTCACGGCGAATAGAGCGCAGCGCGCTCGGCCGATGTGAGCACGATCGGCCCAACGTCGCTGCTAACCCAGAGCGCGCGTCTTCGCGCGTGATCGGATTGAACGGCCTGTTACAGCCAGCTTTCTCAAGAACCTGTCCAAATGAGGATCGCTCCGGGCAAGCGGAGCTTCGTCAAAGTGGAACCACTGAACGCCATGGAACTCCCCGGCATCAAATTCCACGGGTACTCCGCGGTCCGCAGTAACCACGTACCAGAGCGAAACGTCCGTATGCCCTGCGGTGATTCCCACTGTCTTGGAAGAAGTCAGCATGAGTGGCGCATCGAGAGGATCGATGAGATCGAGCCCGAGTTCCTCTCGCAACTCGCGCGCCGCCGTGTCTCGCGGATGTTCGCCCGGCTCGACGTGGCCTCCCGTCGGCAACCAGAGTCGAGCATTCTTGTGATCGACCAGCAACACATGCTCGCCATCCACAACGACAAAGTATGACACCAGGTGCTTCGGCGGAGCCGCCGGCTTTTCCATACGGCACAACTCCGCCCCAGAGTCGATCCATGCAAGGGCATGTGCAATGTGCGCGCGCTCGATGTCATCGAAAGGCTCGATCGAACAAACCTCCTGTCGTATGGCGCTGCGCATGGTTGCCGGTTCCAACGCCGGTGCTCAGGCGCGCGTGTTCTGCGCGTTGTCCGGCAGCGCCTTGTTAGAGCGCAACAGCTGAGCTGTAGCTCCCGACGCCGCTCCGTAGAGTCCCCAAGACATTGCCATGAAGCAGAGCCACAGAATGGTGTAGAGCACGCTGCGCACTCCACCCTCGAGAACCGAATCCCAGAACGTGCCGAACACTGCTGAGTAGACGATGTTCCCGAGCACACCCGCGAGAAATCCAGCCAGAATGCCGCGTTTCCCCGCCAGCCAGCCTGCAACGAACCCAGGCAACAAGCTCGCGATCGTCTGCATCGGAGAGGAAACGATGGTGAGCCACTGCCACATGCCTTCTGTGCCTCGATATGCCACTTGCTCGTCCAGGGCAAGGGTTCCGTACGTCAGAGCCACCGACGTAGCTGCACCCAACAGGATTGCCTTCAGCATCGGCGCTGACTCCTTCATCAGGCTCAACGCCACGAGTTAGCTCTCATCTTCCTCTAACTCCTTCTGCTCCCGAGTCCAGGGAGCATTCGCATCTTCTCTCCATGCGCGCCAGCCCCGAGGAAGATCCGCCAATTCTGCAATGGACCGACTACGCTGATATGCGCACCCAAAACAAACAATCCGGCCATCCTCCGGCTCATTCGTAGTACCGCAGAGGACCTGCCAGTCACCGTCGTGATCATGTGTCACCAGCAGCACAGGCGCGCCTTCAAGCACGGGCACGGTGGTCAAAACCGCAAGGTTCTGCGGGTCGTCGAACGGCCACTCGTCATCGCTGAAGTCGTGACTGTGCTTTTCCATGATGAAGCACGCAGGTGATGTCGGGCTCGTCGCCGATCACAGCTGGCGCCCATTGTATATGCAGCCGGCTGCTGATTGATGCGGTCTACGCCGGGCGAAGGACGTGGACTTCGATCGAGCCGGCGCGTAGCAGGGCAGGCTTCCTTACCCGCTCTGCCGTGACTTCGTGTCAGGCGTGCCCGTCAGCGCGGCGCGAAACCCAGTGGGTGATGTACCGGTGCGCTTGCGAAACAATCGGGCGAAATACGATGGATCGTCGAAGCCGGTCATCGCAGCGACATCGGTGACGGAGATCTGCTGATTGCCCAGCAGCCGCTTGGCGTGGCCGAGCCGATGCTCGCTCAGATAGTCGCGAAACGTGATGCCGTATGCGACGCGGAATGCGCGACTGAAGCGGAACGGCGACATCCCGCACATCTTCGCCATGGCGGTTTCGCCGATCGCATCGGCGTAGTGCTTGGCGATGAACTCGCACACCAGCCTGAGCTTGTCGCGCGCGCCTTCGCGCAGTCGATAGCGCGCTTCCACCGGAATCGACTCGACGCCCGTGGCATTGCGGCGGACCGATTGCGTGCGCCGCGCGGCCACGACCGGCGCCAGGCGCTGCAGGCAACGGGCGACGTCTTCTGCTCCGACTGGCTTGATGATCACGTCGAACACACGCGTGCGCAGCGCCCACAGCATTATGTGAGACGACTGCTGCGACGTCAGCATGATGATCGGTACCGACGGAAATTTGGTCTTGGTGTCGGCGGCGAATTTCAGGCCGTCGAGGTCCGGGTGCTCGTAGTCGAGGCAGATTACGTCCGATGAAGTTGCCAGCTCAACGGTGGCCCAGAGGTGCTGCGGACCGATTCGCTTGACTTGGCAATGCTGCTCGAATGGCGCAATCGAAGGCTCGCTGGCGCCCTCGCTCCGCATCGGCACCCACAATAGTGTCGGTCGCTCCACCTGCTGCTCCCCCGCGAACTGCAAAACGGTTCGTCTTGAAGGGAACACGTAGGACCGCGCTGCACACGTTCCTGCGGAAGTGTGTCGCGTGTCGCAGTTGTTACATCAATAGTGGGGCTCCGAGGAAACTTCGGTCGAGTGCGAACTACGTCTCGTCGGCACTGCTGAATGCAAAATCGTCCTATGCGTCCGCAAGAGCGTGCTGGCCGCCGTCACTCGCTATCAAGACAGTACGCACACCGAGACCGCATTGGCGGCAAAGGTAAATGGGGAGGGACCCGGCCCAGTCTTCCGGGTCATTTGACAAAAGTTCGGGGTCTTCAGCATGCGTAATTTGAAACAGTCAGTGGTCGCGTTCCTGCGCGACGAAGAAGGCCTGACGGTCGTGGAATACGCGATCGCCGGCGGGTTGGTGGGTCTGGGCGTGATCGTTGCGTTCACGGATCTGGGCGAAGAGGTCGCGCGCATCATCGGCGAAATCGTCGCGCAGCTCCAGCTCGTGAATCCGTAAGCAGGGCATTCACAGAGAGCATCCGCCCGCGGGTGCTCTCTGCTCTCGAACACTCATGTCACCACTCACTGAAGTCGGCACTTCGCTGTTGATCGTGTATGTCTCGATGGTTGCACTCATCGACATACGCACGCATCGCATTCCGAATGCCTTGTCGGCCACGGCCGCTGTGCTCGGCTTGAGCGTCCACGCCTGGATCAACGGCGCACCGGGCCTGGTCACCGCGGTGGGCGGCGCTGCCGTCGGACTCGGGATGTTCCTGCCCTTCTACGTGCTGCGCGCGTTCGGTGCGGGCGACGTCAAGGCGATGGCGACTGTCGGCATCTTCCTGGGCGCGCCGGCGACGCTGCTTGCAGTGGCATTCACTCTCGTCTGCGGTGCAATCATCGGCGTCACCGTTCTTCTGTTGTCGTCAGGTGCCGGGTCAGCGCTGGGTCGCCTGGCCGGAATCGCTGCGGCTCCCATCTCGAGCCTGCGCGATCGTAGCAGCGCTGCATCGTCACAACGCCATCGCTTTGCGTACGGAGGCGCTATCGCGATCGGCACGCTGGCGACGTTGCTCGTGAGCGGCGCTGGATCCGCTCCCTTTTAAGAGAACAACGACCAATGTCCACTGTAGTCACACAAATACAAGAGACGCCCGGCCAGCGGACGGCGTCGGCGATAGCGCCACGGCCGCAGACGATCGCGGCTACGGGGCTGTCGCTCGCGTTCCTGAGCGAGCTCACCGAGAAGCATCTGTTCGAAGGCGGCGTGCTCACTATCCGCGATCTGGTGCGACGCACGGCCTTGTCCGGAGCGCTGCTCGAAGAAATCCTGTCGTTTCTGCGCAAGGAAGGTCGCATCGAAGTGCGCACGCAGATCACGGATGAGCAGGGCCTGCGCTATGGCCTTACGGAGCGGGGTCGCGGCAGCGCTCTGGCTGCGCAGATGGTGAGCGGCTACATCGGACCGGTACCCGTGCCGCTCAAGCAGTATGTGAACGTCGTCGAGGCGCAGTCGGTGCGATCGTGCACCGTGCGCCGCGAGCGCATGCGCGCCGCATTCGCCGACATCGTCATGGATCCGGCGATGCTCGACCGGCTCGGACCCGCGCTCAATTCCGGCAAGGCGATCTTCGTGTACGGCGCGCCCGGTACCGGCAAGACGTACACCACGCAAAGGCTGGCGCGTCTGTTCGACGATGCTTGCCTGATCCCGCACGCGATCAGCATCGGCGACACCGTCGTGCGCATCTATGACGCCAGCGTGCATCGCATGCTGGAGGAGGGCGCGCCCAGCATGATGCTGAATCGCGGCCACGATCCGCGCTATGTGCTGTGCCGACGCCCGGTAGTCATCACCGGCGGCGAGCTGGCCGAGCACATGCTCGAGGTGCAGTACGACCCCGCGACGCGCCAGTACCGCGCGCCGCTGCAGCTCAAGGCGAATGGCGGGATCTTCATCCTGGACGACCTTGGGCGCCAGCGCGTGGCGCCAGCGACCGTGCTCAATCGCTGGATCGTGCCGATGGAAGAGAAAGTCGACTATCTCAGCCTCAGCACCGGACAGCACTTCCGCACGCCCTTCGATGTCGTGCTCGTGTTCTCCACCAACCTGCGGCCGGAAGACCTGGTGGACGATGCCTTCCTGCGGCGCATCGGCTACAAGATCGAATTCCGGCCGCTCACGGCCGCGCAGTATCACGCGATCTGGCAGCGCGTCTGCGAAGACAGCGACGTCGCCTACGACTCCGCGATCTGCCAATTCATGATCGAGGCGCTGCATGGCCCGGCGGGCACGCCGCTGCTGCCATGTCATCCGCGCGACCTGATCGGCATGGCGATAGATCGCCTCGAGTATCTCGGTGAACAGACCCAGTTGAACCCGGACGCACTGCGCTGGGCGTGGGAAAACTATTTCGTGCAGCGAGGAAACTGAAAATGAAACGTCGTGGCGCATTCATGCTGCTGCTGTCGCTGGTGTTCGGATTCGGCGCCGCCTGGGCCGCCAAGAACTGGCTGGAGCAGCGCACGCCTGACGGCGAGCAAACCGGTTCCGCGGTGATCGTCGCTGCCATGGAGATTCCGTTTGGCACGGCGATCGAGGCACGCCACGTCAAGGTCATCACCGTGCCGCAGGGAACGCCGCTCGGCAATCACTTCACCAGCGTTGCCGAAGTCGAAGGCCTGATCGCCTCGCAGAAGGCGTTGCCGGACGAGGTGCTGCTCAAGGAGCGCTTCTCCAAGAGCGGCTCGGGCAGCACGCTGGCCGCGCTCATCCGGCCGGACATGCGCGCCATCACGGTACGTGTCGACGACGTCGTTGGTGTCGCAGGGTTCCTGCTTCCCGGCAACCATGTGGACGTCGTCGCTGCGCGCAAGCCGCAGGGCAATGAACGCGCAACGACCGAGACGATCCTCTTCGACCTCAACGTGCTGGCGGTCGATCAGACGTCGAGCCAGGACAAGAACGAGCCCGTCATCGTTCGGGCCGTGACGCTCGAAATGACGCCGCAGCAGGCGGAAGTCCTGGTTCGCGCGCGGGAGGAAGGCCGCATCCAGCTCACACTGCGCAATCCGACGGACGAAGGGCAACCGCAGCTCGTGGCCGAACAGCCAGAGCCGCCCCCGCCGCCGCCGGTGCGCAAAGTGCGGCAGGAACCTCGCCGCGTCGAGGCTCCGGCCATCACGATCATTCGCGGCACCAATGTCGACGCCGGCGCGAAGAGCACCTGAAGCGGCGCGCGTTCAATCCATCGCAACAAAATTGACGGAACTCTCACATGCGCAAATCGAACTCGCTGTCGCTGAGCTGCATGCTGGCAGCACTGGGCTGCCTGGCGCTGCCTCTGCACTCATCCGCTCAGGACCGCACTGAGCAAGTCGTGCACGCCACGCGCAACACCAATGTGGTGGTGCCGCTATACAAGAGCCGCGTCGTCGTGTTGCCCGGCCCCGTCAAGCGGGTCTCGATCGGTAATCCTGACATCGCCGACGTGCTGATCCTCGGCAACGATGCGCTCTACGTGCTCGGCAAAGACCTCGGCGCCACCAACGTGCTGTTGTGGGATCGCGAAGACCAGCTGGTCAGCTCGCTGAACGTCTCCGTCTCGCACGACCTCGAAAGTCTGCGTCGCCAGATCGAAGCAGTGCTGCCGTCGGAGAAGATCGAGCTCGCCAGCGTGCAGCGAAACATCGTGCTGTCGGGCAAGGTTACGAGCGTCCTGAAGATGGATGCGGCCCTGCAGCTGGCCAAGGGCTACCTCGAGCAGGCGGCCACGGCCAAGGAAAAGATCATGTTCAAGCAGCAGGGCGGCGGCGGGGACGAGGACAAGAAGTCGGGCGAGGTCATCAACCTGATGACTGTCGGCGGCGTTCAGCAGGTCATGCTGCAGGTTCGCGTGGCCGAGGTCCGGCGCGATGCGGTGAAGAAGCTCAACGCGCAGATGAGCACCGTCAGCAACACCGGCAAATGGGTAGCCGGCGGCGTCAATGGCGGAGCAACCTTCCCCGATGCGATCTTCCAGCCGGACAACGTGCGTATTCCGATCTTCGGCGACGGCACGAAGGGCGGCGGCAATCCGATCGGACCGGTGTTCGACGAATTCATGCCGAACACGCCGTCGATCAGCAGCACCGGCCTGTTCGCCAGTTTCCTCAGCAACGATTTCCTCGCGAACGTCATTCTCGATGCCTTCCAGAATCGCGGCCTGGCGAAGATCCTCGCCGAGCCGACCCTGACGACGTTGACCGGGCAGGAGGCGGAGTTCCTGTCCGGCGGCAGCTTCCCGATCCCGGTGTCACAGGAGCGCGGCACGATCAGCATCCAGTTCAAGGATTTCGGCGTGAAGCTGCTGTTCGTGCCGCTGGTGCTCGACGACGGCCGCATCAATTTGAAGCTCAACGTCAGCGTCAGCGAGCTGGTCGACTCCAACTCGCTGGTGCTCACGCCGAGCGATACGACCTCGCGGTTTGCGATTCCTTCCCTCAGCGAGCGCCGCGCGGTGTCGACGGTCGAGCTCTACGACGGCCAGAGCATCGGCATCGCCGGCCTGGTCAACGAGAGCATGCGCAGCGCCGTGAACAAGTTCCCGGGGCTCGGCGACATCCCGATCCTCGGCCACCTGTTCCGCAGCCAGGACTTCCAGAAGGGCCAGACCGAGCTCGTCATTCTCGTGACGCCCAGGCTGGCGAAGCCGATCAAGCCGGCAGACGTGAAGCTGCCGACCGATGCGATCGTCGACCCGAGCACTGCCGAGTTCTTCCTGGAAGGTCGCATCGAGGGCCGCAAGCCGAGCGCGAGCAGCGAGCCGGCCAAGTAACCAACGCGCAAGACGAGGACATGCACATGAGCAGAGTTCTGATTGGAACCGTTACCGCAATCTCGGCGCTCGCCGCCGCGGGCTGTGCCGATACGCCGAGCGATGCGGACTACGGGCGCTCGGTCAACCAGATGATCCAGGCCCAGACCTACGATGCGAATGCCGCGGCGAATCCGCCGGAACAGGCGCCCGACAACGGCGACGGCGCGCGCCTGAAGAATGCGCTCGATGTCAATCGCAAGGACGTGGCGAAGACCGATGTGCAGCGCGAGGTCGAATTCACAGTGGGCGAGAAGTAGTCGGCGGGAGTGTCGGCCGTGTTACGCAATACATTCGCAGGACCGCAGCGCCAGGGTGGGGCGGTGATCGTTCTCGTCGCCGTTGGCATCGCTGCGCTGATTCTGTGCGCGGCGCTTGCGCTGGACGTCGGGCACACGCTGCTCAACAAGACACGTCTGCAGAACACGGTCGACGCGGCTGCTCTGGCCGCTGCCAAGGCATTGGATAACACCGGCGACACGACGCTGGCGACGGCGGAGGCCATGCAGGCATTCGGCACCAATGCGACGGCTGCAGGCAACTCGGAACTCAACGCATCGTACGGGTCCGGCAATGGCGACATTCTGGTGACGGTCGAATACTCCGACACGCTGCCGCCGTTCACACCGGGTTCTGCGAGCGGTCCCTACGTGCGCGTGACGGCGACAGGTTTCACCCTGCCAGCCTGGCTTGCACGTGTGGGCGGCATAACTGAGAAAACTGTGGCTGCGAGTGCAGTCGCGGGCCCGCGTACGCTGACTGTCGGCAGCACCGTCTGCAACATCGCACCGATGATGGTGTGCGGGACACCCGGCGCGAGCCCGCTGTGGGGCTACGAGCTGAACTCGCCCCAGGTGCTCAAGAAGTCAACGCCCGGCGGGCAATCGCAGGTCGGGCCGGGAAATTTCCAGCTGATCCAGCTCGGCGGGTCCGGCGCCGCCGTCGTGCGCGAGAACATGGCCGGCAGTTTCAGCACTTGCCTGGTCGGCGGCAGCACGATTCAGACGCAGACCGGTAACGAGGCCGGTCCGGTTGCGCAAGGTCTCAACACGCGCTTCGGTCAGTACACGGGCCCGATGAACGGACAAGAGTCGACGTATCCGCCCGATGTCATCGTCGACGCTCAATCGCCGTCGCTGGATGCGAAGCCGAAAAACGGCGACCCGGCGCAAGGCTATGACGTGTACCAGGGCACCACGCAGATCACGGCTTCGAATATCGATCAGCTCTACAACTATCAGGACTACGAGGCCGACGTCGCCGATCCATCGACGTACGACTACCAGCCCGTGCAGGACGGCGGCACGGGCGCTTACGGACGGCGCACTCTCGCCGTGCCAGTGGGCAACTGCAGCGGCACGACCAATGGCCAGGGCTCGGTACCGCTGCTCGGCTTCGCCTGCTTCTTCCTGCTGCAGCCCGCGCAACAGAAGGGTAACGACTCGTATGTCTACGGACAGTTCATCCAGGGCTGCGAAGTGAACGGGACGCCGGGACCGAGCCCGGTCGCAGGCAACGGACCGCACATCATCCAGCTGTACCGCAACCCGGGAAGCGGGGACTCATGAGCATGCTGCTGCACAATGCGTCGAGCTGGCAGCGTGGCGTCGCGACGATCGAATTTGCGATCTGCGCGCCGGTGCTGTTGCTGCTGATGCTCGCGACTGCAGAGGTCGGGCGGATGCTCATTCAGTACAACACGCTCAACAAGGCTGTTCGCGACGGTGCCCGCTACGTCGTTCGCGAAGCTGCCGCGGGCTCGACGGGCACCGTGGCAATCACCACAGCGGTTCGCAACAACACCCGCAATCTGGTTGTGACCGGCACCATGGCCGGCACAGGCACTGCGCTGCTGCCCGGTTTGACGGTGGGCAACGTCACCGTGACCGATGCGGGCGCGGGCTTCGTCGCCGTGTCCGCCACCTACACGTATCAGCCGATACTCGGCGCTGCGCTGCCGACGTTCGGCTCCCGCGGAGCGATCAGCACCAACGTGCCGCTCACCGCAACCGTCGTAATGAGGGCTCTGCTGTGATGCGCCGAGATCAGACAGGTACGACGACGGTGGAGTTCGCGATCGTCGGCGCCGTGTTTTTCATGCTGCTGTTCGGCGTCATCGAGTTCGGCCGGGCCCTGTTCGTCGCGAACGCGCTCGACGAAAGCACGCGACGCGGCGCGAGGCTGGCCGCAGTGTGCCCGGTGGGCGATCCGATGCCTGCGCAAGCTGCGATTCTCGCGGGCACCGACGGCGTGAGCCTGATTTCACCGGACCTGACCGTCGCGAATGTCGCCATCGCTTATCTCGATGTCAACGGCGCGCCGGTGGCCAACCCTGCGGTGAATCTCGCAGCGATCCGCTACGTGCGCACGAGCATCGTCAACTTTCAGCAGCAGTTGCTCATCCCGTTCATCATGCCGTCATTCCTGATGCCTTCGTTCGCGGCGACGCTGCCGGCCGAAAGCCTTGGCTACGGACCTACGCCCCAGGCCTTCGTCCCGTGCTGACCCTGTCTCAAGCGCAAAGGCGAGTTCCATGAATCATTCAATCGACGTACTGCTGGTCTCCCGCAAGAAGGAGGCGCTCGACACCCTGGAGCAGCACCTTCGCGGCGCCGACGTCAGCGCCCGCCGCCAGTTGAACACCAACGGGCACGTCGACCCGCTGCACCACATCGAGAAGCTGCCCGACGTGCTGATCCTGCATCTCAGCCATCTGTGGCGCGAGGAGCTGGCAGCGCTCGCAACACGGCATCTGGAACGCAGGGTGGCAGTGATCGTCGTCGGCGCTTCGAGCGATATGGGCATGATGCGCCTGGCGATGCAGGCCGGCGCGCGCGACCTGCTGCCGGACCCCGTCGTCAGGACCGATCTGCTCGAAGCCCTCGATCGCGTAAGGCGCGAGCGGCAGACGCACGCGCGATCGACGCAAGGGACGATGGCAGCATTCGTCAACGCGCAGGGCGGTTGTGGCGCAACCCTCCTCGCCTGCAACGTTGCGCACATGCTGGCGGCGGAGTCGAAGAAGCGCACAGCGCTGCTCGATCTCGGTCTGCAGTTCGGCGCCGCGCCACTGTATCTGGATCTCTTTCCGCAACGCGGTGTCTGGCAGGCCATGGAAAACCTGGAGCGGCTGGATGAAGTTGCGCTCGAAGGTTACTTCACCAAGCATGCCAGCGGCTTGCACGTCCTGAGTCATGGTGCTGACGAGCCGATCGAGACGCGTGAACTGTCGCCCGCGGCAGTCGAACGTCTTTTGGACGTGGCGCTGCGCGGCCATGACCACCTGGTGGTCGACCTGCCCCGACGTGTTGACGGTGTGCTCGCGACAGTCGTGCAGCGCTCGCAACAAGTCGTCATCGTTCTGCAGCAGTCCGTGACCGCGCTGCGCGATGCAACCCGGCTGGTGCAATGGCTGCGGACGGAAGGCGGTGTTGCGCGTGACCAGCTGTGCCTCGTCGTCAACCGCTACGACAAGGGCGCTTCGATATCGGTGGCCGACATTCAGAAGGCGCTCGGTTGCAACGAGCCGGTGCTCGTGCCGAACGACTTCCGGCTCGTTTCCGAATGCATCAACAGCGGCACGCCGCTTCTCGACCAGGCGCGCGGAGCTGCCATCACCAAAGCAGTGATGTCGTTGCAAACGCGGCTGGGTGGCGCAGCGACCCGGCCGCGCTCCGGTGTGCTGGCGCGCACTTTCTCGAACCTGCTCAGTGGGAGGGCATGACGATGTCGGAGCTGAAATCCGCAGCCGCGAAGTGGTCGGCGAGGACGACTGGCGACGGCGCCGCAGGCCAGGAAGACCGCACACGGCCGCTGACGCCGGCGGAGCGCGAATGGAAGGAGGCGATCTACGAGCGCCTGCTGAAGGTGCTCGACCTGTCGCTGCTCACGACCGTGGAAGACAAAGATGCTCGGCGGCAGATCCGCGAGGTCTGCGAGAACCTCATCGCCGAGGAGCGGGCGCCGCTCAGCCTGGCGTCGCGCCAGACCGTCATCCGCCGCATCGAGGACGAAGTGCTCGGACTCGGTCCGCTCGAGCCGCTGCTGGCGGACAAGAGCATCTCCGACATTCTCGTCAACGGCCCGCAGCAGGTGTACGTCGAGCGGCGCGGCAAGCTCGAGCTGACCGACATCAAGTTCAACAACGACTCGCACCTCATCAACATCATCGATCGCATCGTGTCCGCGGTCGGTCGCCGCGTGGACGAGTCTTCGCCGATGGTGGACGCGCGCCTGAAAGACGGCTCGCGCGTCAACGCCATCATTCCGCCGCTGGCGCTCGATGGCGCGGTGCTCTCGATCCGCCGGTTCGCAGTGGAGCTGCTGTCCATCGATGACCTCATCAAGCTCGGCAGCCTGACCTCGGCAGTTGCTCAGGCAATGGCTGCAATCGTCAAGGGTCGGCTGAACGTAGTGGTTTCGGGCGGTACCGGCGCGGGCAAGACCACCTTGTTGAACCTGCTGTCGGGCTTCATCCCGACGAGCGAGCGCATCGTCACGATCGAGGACTCCGCGGAGCTGCAGCTGCAGCAGCCACATGTAGTACGGCTGGAAACGCGGCCGCCCAACATCGAGGGTCGCGGCGCAGTCACGCAACGCGACCTGGTGCGCAACGCCTTGCGCATGCGGCCGGATCGCATCGTGCTGGGCGAGGTCCGCGGCGGCGAGGCGCTCGACATGCTGCAGGCCATGAATACCGGCCACGACGGTTCGCTGACGACGATTCACGCCAACACACCGCGTGACGCGCTCGGTCGTATCGAGAACATGGTGTCCATGACCGGGATCAGCTTTCCCGTTAAAGCGCTGCGTTCGCAGATCGCTTCGGCGATCGACATCGTGATCCAGGTGGAGCGCATGGAAGACGGCCGCCGTCGCGTGGTCAGCGTTCAGGAGATCAACGGCATGGAAGGCGACGTCATCACCTCGACCGAGCTGTTTGCGTTCGAGCGGCGCGGCGTGGATGGCGAGGGCAACGTGCTCGGCGAGCTGCGCTCGACGGGGATCGTGCCCAGCTTCCTCAAGGACGTGCAGGCACGCGGCATCGAGCTGCCCATCGAGCTCTTCAGGCGCGATGACGACGCGCTGTTCGCCAGGAGATAGCGCCCATGCCGAACGGTATCTGGATCTTTCTGCTGCTGGTGTTCGGCGCCGTATTCCTGCTGTTGCAGGGCACGGTCGTGCCGGTCTTCAGCGAGTCGCGCAAGATGCGCAAGCGCATCGCCGCCCGGCTCGATCGACTTGCGCAATCGGGCTCGGGGCCCGAGCTGACTTCCCTCCTGCGGGAAAAGTACCTGCGGGAGCTCTCGCCGCTGGAGCGATCGCTCGAATCCGTGCCGGGCATGGAGTGGCTGCGGCGCATGGTCGAACAGGCCGGCAGCGACACGCCCGCCTATCGCATCGTGCTGGTCTCAGTCGGCCTCGGCGTCGGCGGGTTCGTCATCGGATGGATGATGTCCCGTCTCTGGCAGGTCGCTGCGATGGCGGCCGTCGTGGGACTGGTGCTGCCATATATGAGCGTGCTGCGCCAGCGCGCCAAGCGCATGGCGCAATTCGAGGAACAGATGCCCGAGGCGATCGACGTCATCCAGCGCGCGCTCAAGGCCGGTCACCCATTCAACCGCTGCCTCAAGCTCGTCGCCGAGGACATGCACGATCCGATCGCCCGCGAGTTCGAGCTGACGTTCGCGGACATCAGCTACGGCAACGATCCGCGGCGCGCGCTGTTCGGTCTGCTCGAGCGCGTGCCGAGCGTGACACTGACAGCCTTCATCACAGCTGTGCTGATTCAGCGCGAGACAGGCGGCAACCTCGCGGAGAACCTCGGCCGGATCAGCACCGTCATTCGCGGCCGCTTCCGCTTTCAGCGTCGCGTGAAAACCTTGTCGGCCGAAGGCAGATTGTCGGGGTGGATCCTGGCACTCACACCGCTCACGCTGTTCGCCATCCTGTGGGCTATTCATCCGGAGTACGTAGCGCTGCTCACCAAGCATCCACAGGGTCCGAAGCTGATCAGCGCTGCAGTGGTGATGGGTACGATCGGCATCATCTGGATTCGCAAGCTCGTGCGCATCGAAGTGTAGGGGGCACCGAGTGGACACAATTCTCACCATCGTGCAACAGGCGCTGGGGGCCAGCAGTCACTCTGCGACCCTGTTCATCGTGCTGGTCGCCGGCGCCGTGTTCGTGCTCACGCTCGGCATGTCATCGTTCGCAAGCCTGCTGCTCGATCCTGTGCGCAGACGCCTGCAGCAGGTGAGTCCCGACAGCGCTGATCGACCATCCGCGTCCGACGGCCTGGCGGCGCGGCTACGCCCGCTCGCGACCCTGATCGGCCCTCGCGGCGAACGGGAGCGGCGACGCGTCAGCCACCTGCTCATTCACGCTGGCTACCGCTCTGCCAATGCGGCTACGCTGTATTACGGTGCGAAGGGCATCGCGATCGTATTGCTGCCTCTGGCGGTGCTGCTCGCATCGCCGCTCATGCCAACGCTCTCGGTCCGGCAACTCGTCATCTTTGCAGCAATCGTCGGGTACTTTGGCTCTCTCGCGTGCAGCGTCTGGCTCGACCGGCAGGTGGGTAAGCGTCAGCGCGCGCTGCGCGCAGGCTTCGCCGACGCGCTCGACCTGCTGGTCGTGTGCGTGGAGTCGGGACTGGGGCTGGCGCCGGCCTTGCAACGCGTTGCCGACGATCTTGCCGTCAGTCATCCCGAGCTGGGCGAAGAGCTGGCGCTGGTGAATGCGGAGATGCGTGCCGGCGTCGAGCGCGGCGTTGCACTGAAGAACCTGTCCGATCGAACGGGCCTCGATGACATCCGCGGGCTGACAGCGCTGTTGGTGCAGACCATGCGCTTCGGTACGAGCGTCGCGGACGCGCTGCGGGTGTACTCGGAGGAATTCCGCGACAAGCGTACGCAAGCTGCCGAAGAGCGCGCGGCCAAGATCGGCACCAAGATGATTTTTCCGCTGGTGCTGTTCCTGTTTCCGAGCTTCTTCCTGGTGACGATCGGCCCGGCCGTGATCGGCCTGGTCGACGTGTTCTCCAAGCTCGGCCATTGAGGCTCAGTCCCGCAGGAGCAGGGCGGGGCCGAATGCGCGGGCTCAAGGGTCGCCGGGTCCGTGCGGCGGATACAGATTTACGCCGGGATAGTCCTGTTGCAGCACGGTGCGTACCTAGCAAGTCCAGAAGACCTTTCGTTCGAGGTCGACGACGTATGGCCCGTCGCTACAACCGCCGACCTCCGCAATGTCAGCGTCAGCTTTGTTCTCCCCGATGATCCACTGCTTCGAAGTGGCATGCCACAGCAGAATTCCTTCGTCGACCACTCCTGCAGGAAAAACAGATGCGTTGGGTTTGCTCGTGACCAGTATGTGCCCGCCGCGAATCTCGACTTCTACTTGTCCGCCCATCATGTTCCGGTGCTCGGCGAACCTCACAAGAAATGTGTAGTGCCCCTCAGCTATCGGCGGCGACACATCGTTGGCGCGCGCGCAAACCGATGCTGCACACAGCGCGGCGAGCACAACGAATGCCTTCCTCATGATGCCTACCGCTCCCAACCAGGAGCCGCGCACTCGCGCGCGGCTCCTTCCCGCGTCAGGGTCAAGCCGCCGACATGATCTTGCCGGTCTCGATGAGGCTCTTGAGGTCGCTGAGGATCCAATTCCAGCCACCGCCGCCTTGCAGGTTGAACCGGCTCTTCACGGCCGCGGCCATCGCCGGCGCGCCTTCCAGGTCGTGAATGACGGTCAGGCGCGAAAAGCCTGCCGGCGTTTGTTCGATCTCGTACGTTACCTTGGTGAAGCCTTCTTTCTTGCTCTCTTCGGTGAACAGCCACCGATATGTGTGCACGAGGCGCCGCGGCGGTACGGATTCGAGAACCTCGCCGTCGATGATCACTTCCGGCAACCCCATGCGCTGCATGCCCGCATTCGCGCGCGCCTGAAACTTGCCGCCGGCGCGCAGCTCGAAGTGCATCGGTCCCTGGTAGCCGTACTTGGCATTCCATTCGGGGCTGGTGATCGCTTCCCAAATCACTTGAGGCGAAGCCTTGATGTAGATCTCGAACACCTGGGTGTTCATGCTCGCTTGCGGCTCGGTCGGCATTTCCTTTCCTCCAGATCGGTTTTCAGTTCGACGAGCGCCGAGACGAACGGCTCGGCGTACTTGCGTGTCCAGCGGTCATAGATTCCGCGGATGGGGACCGGATTCAGGTAGTGGAGCTTTTCCCGCCCTGATTTCCGGGTGACCACGAGCCCGGCGCGTTCCAGCACGCGCAGATGTTTCATCACGCCGAAGCGCGACATCTCGAGCTCTGATTCCAACTCCGTCAAGGTACGGCCGTCACGCACGAACAGCAGGTCGAGCAGAAATCGCCGCGTCGTATCGGCAAGCGCCTTGAAGGTGAGATCGTCGTCGTTGGACACGGCGCTACCATATGTGACCATATGGTCACATGTCAATCGCACGGCTTGCTTCAGCGATGAGCCGATGCTGATTCACTCTCCGCCGCGGAAAAAAATCAGAGCCTTGCTCAGCGTGATCCACGCACCCCACGCAAGCGGAATCGCAACCGCGGCCCACGTGAGAGCGAGCAGCACGCGAGCGTTGGCTGCCCGGTGCGTGAGACTCGACGTCGTAGCCGCGGCTGAGCTCGATGGGCGAGGGGCAGAGGCGAGGTGCTCTTCTGCAATCTGCTCCCTGGTCATGTGATGCTTCGGATCGACGGGCCGCATCATCAGATTGCACAGCAGCCCGAGCAGCAACATGCCGGCGAGCACATACATCGTGACGTTATAGGCCTGATGCGCAGGCACTCCGTGTGCAAGCTGGAACTCGCGGATGTAATTGACGACCACAGGGCCGAGAATGCCGGCGACGGACCATGCGGTCAGCAGGCGTCCATGGATCGCGCCGACATGTTGCGTACCGAAGAGGTCGGCCAGGTAGGCCGGTACGGTCGCAAAGCCGCCGCCGTACATGGTGAGAATCACGCAGAAAATGACCACGAAGATGCCAATGCGACCGGCCGCGCCGGCGCTCGGCGCTGATAGGTACAAGGCCAGGCCGAGCAGAAAGAAGATCGTGTACGTCAGTTTGCGGCCGAGCACATCCGATGCCGATGCCCAGCCGATGCGTCCCGCGATGTTGAACAGCGACAGCAAGCCGGCAAATGCTGCCGCGATGGTTGCCACCTGCGCCCGCTGGTCTTCTGCAAGATCGGCGAGCCTCGCGGGAATGCCGATCAATTGACCGCCGAACACTTCCTGCAGCATCGGCGAGGCCATGCCGATTACGCCGATACCGGCGCTCACGTTCAGACACAGAACACCCCACAGCAGCCAGAACTGCGGCGTGCGGACTGCTGAGTTCACATGCACCTGTGCCGATGTAACCAGGGGCTTGTCCGCCTTCACCGCGCCGGACTTTGGCTGCCACCCGGCCGGTGGCAACCGGTATCCGAAGGCCCCCAGCATCATTGAGACGAAATAGAGGGCGCTCAGTGCGACGAATGTCTGCCACACACCCACCGAAGTGTCGTTTGCGAACAGGTTCATCAATCGGTCGGCCAGCGGGGCACCGATCATCGCGCCGCCGCCAAAGCCCATGATCGCAAGTCCCGTTGCGACACCGCGATGATCGGGGAACCACTTGATTAGCGTGGAGACTGGCGAGATGTAGCCCAGCCCGAGCCCGATGCCGCCGATCACTCCCGATCCCAGCCACAGCAACCAGATCTGGTGCGTGTAAACGCCGAACGCGGACACCAGCAGGCCCCCACACCAGCACAACGCCGCTACGACGCCTGCCTTGCGCGGACCTGCGCGCTCCAGCCAGTGACCGAATACAGCAGCAGCCGACCCGAGAAAGACGAAAAACAATGTGTACGTCCAGCCAAGCATCGAGACTGGCCAGTCGCAGCGCGTGGAGAACGTCCGTTCAATGAAGCCGACGCCTTCGCAGCTGACCGGGTCGTGTACGCCGATCGCACGCGAGAGAGGCAGCCAGAACACGCTGAAGCCGTACGCCATGCCGATGGACAGATGGATTGCCAGGGCCGCAGGGGGTACGAGCCATCGGTTGAACGAGGCGGGCGCAACAGTACGCTCCTTGTCGAGCAGGCCAGGAGCGGGGATGTGCGGAACTGTGTTGGTCGGGTAATCGGTGGACATTGCTACCTCCCACGCGGATCCTACCGCCCCACGTTCCGAACACAACGGTAGGAGACCTGCCATGATCAAGGTAAGCGTGATGTATCCGAATACGCCGGGGGCTCGATTCGATCACGACTACTATCGCGACAAGCACATGCCGCTGGTCAAAGCCCGAATGGGAGACCACTGCAAGTACTACACCATCGACAAGGGACTGGCGGGAGGTACGCCCGACGCGCCGGCGGTCTACGTCGGCATGTGTCACCTGTTCTGCGATTCCATCGAAGCGTTTCAACACGGCTTCGGTCCGCATGCCAAGGAAATCATGGCCGATATTCCCCGGTACACGGACCTGCAGCCGGTCATTCAGATCAGCGAGGTGGTCGTCGGCAAGGAGTAGACGGCGGGAGCAACGCT
>JBIOUH010000153.1:0-28550 GCA_044866955.1 Steroidobacteraceae bacterium | reverse complement strand
TGCACCTTGCCCATCGCGTTGCGCGGCATCTCCGTCACGAACACGATGCGCTTCGGCAGCTTGTACTTCGCGAGGCGCTGCTCCAGCGCTGCGCGCAGGGCGCTCTCTTCGAGCGCCGCGCCCGGCCGGGGTACGACGACGGCAGTGACGCCTTCGCCGAAATCAGGATGCGGCACGCCGATGACGGCGCTTTCGGCGACGCCCGCGAGCGCATCGAGCTCGGTTTCGACCTCGACCGGGTACACGTTGTAGCCGCCGCTGATGATCAGGTCCTTGGCGCGCCCGACGATGAACAAATAGCCGCGCTCATCGAGACGGCCGACGTCGCCGGTGATGAAGAAGCCGTCCTGGTGGAACTCCGCAGCGGTTTTTTCCGGCATGCGCCAGTAGCCCTTGAACACGTTGGGTCCGCGCACCTCGATCATGCCGGCCGGATCCGCGATGCGCACCTCGACGCCGGGCAATGCCGGTCCGACGGAGCCGGCCACGCGCTCGCCGTCGTAGGGATTGGAGGTGTTCATCAGCGTCTCGCTCATCCCGTAGCGCTCGAGAATTGCGTGTCCGGTGCGCGCGCGGAACTCGCGATGCGTTTCGGCAAGCAGCGGCGCAGAGCCGGAGACGAACAGGCGAACGTTCGCGCAGCGCTCGCGCGTAACGCCGGGATGCTGCAACAAGCGCGTGTAGAACGTGGGCACGCCCATCATCACCGTTGCTTCCGGCAGCAGGCGCACGACTTCGTCGGCATCGAACTTCGGCAGGAACAGCATCGAGCTGCCGGAGGCAAGCACTGTGTTGATGGCGACGAACAGCCCGTGTACGTGAAAGATCGGCAGGGCATGCAGCAGCACGTCGCGCTCGGTGAATCGCCACGCCTGAGCCAGTGTGACTGCGTTCGTCGCGAGGTTCGCCCGCGTCAACATTGCGCCCTTCGAGCGTCCGGTCGTGCCGGAGGTGTAGAGCAACGCCGCGAGGTCCGATTGCGTCACGCCGGTGCGTGCGGCTCCGGGTGCGAATTCGCCGCGAGTCAGCTCTGCGAGCTCGATGCCGCCCTGGGCAACGCCGACGGCGACCTTCGGATCCGCGTCGCCGAGGAAGTATTCGATCTCTGCGCTCGTGTACGCAGTGTTCAGTGGCACGAAAACGGCGCCGATGCGCAGGCACGCGAGGTACAGCGCGATCGCTGCGGGAGATTTCTCGACCTGGGCGACGACGCGGTCGCCGGGGGCTACGGCTCGATGCGCAAGTGCCGCAGCGATCTGGTCCACGAGCCGGTTCATCGCGCCGTAGCTCAGCTGCTCGGCGCCCGGAGTGCTCAACAACAGCCGCTCGGGATGACGCTGCGCGAGCTCTGCGAGCCAGGTCGCGGGATCAGTATGGGCGGAGGAATGCATCGGCGGAGAATACCGCCAACGCGCGTCGCAATCAGGAATGGGGGCGGGCGCGGCGCTTCTCGCTATACATCGCCTCGTCGGCGCGCGCGATGAACACTTCCAGACCCTGGTCCTCGGGATGATCGATCAGCGTGGCGCCGATGCTGAGAGCGACCTGGTACGGCCGCGTGCCCGCCGCGTTGAACTGCCGCAGATGCTCGCGCAAGCGTGCCGAGAGCGTCTCGATGTCCAGCTCGCTGTGCAGGTGTGCAAGGGCCAGGAATTCGTCGCCGCCGAAGCGCGCGACGATGTCGGAGCCGCGGAACGTATGGCGCAGCACTACAGCGGTGTCGCGCAGCGCGTCGTCGCCTGCGATGTGGCCGAGCGTGTCGTTGATCTGCTTCAGGCCGTTCAGGTCCATGAAGAACAGCGCCATCGTCTGCTGCTCGCGGCGCGCGAGCTGCAGAGCCTGCTCCGCCAGCTCGAAGAAGCCGCGGCGGTTCTGCAGCTGCGTCAGCTCGTCGATCAGCGACAGGTTCTCGGCGCTGCGCCGCAGCCGCTCCTCGCGCTCGCGGCGCGCCTGATCGGAGCGATGCTTGTGAATCGCCACTTCGATCGCCCCGCGCAGCTCGGCTTCCTGGAACGGCTTGATGAGGTAGCCGAGCGGTCCGGTCGAAACCGCGCGCTGCAGAGTTTCGGTGTCGGTGTGACCGGTGAGAAAGATGACGGGCACGGGCGCCTCTTCCTGGATCGCGCACGCGGCCTCGATGCCGTCGACCTCGCCCCGCAGGCTCACGTCCATGACGACGAGCTGCGGGTGCAGCGCGCGCGCCATCTCGATGGCTTCGGCGCCTTCGCTGGCGACGCCGCTGATCCGGTAGCCGAGACGCGTCAGCGTGTCTTCCAGATCGGCGGCGATGAGGCCCTCGTCCTCCACCAGCAGGATCGAAATCGGATCCTCGGCGGGCTCGCGCCCCGATGATTCGTTACTGTCGGCGATCGCTAACAGCCTCTGATGCTCCGCGTTGACCAAACAGGCCTCCACGCCCGGACCGGACGCGGGGGTAACGCGTGAGCAGTCGCGAGGGTTCGATTCGTCCCAACTGGCGACTGCCGCAGGCCCGGACGTTGCTCTACAATGCCGCGCGGTGCCGGTCCGGGCTATCAGGACAGGCCGTATGTGCCTGAAATCCCTTATCCTTGCCCTCATCTATTCCCGGTCCCCGCACCGACCGGGGGAACCGGAGCCGCGAATTTGACATTGTCCAGGAAAGCGCTCATCTGCGGCTCGATTGCCTACGACACCATCATGGTGTTCGAGGGGCGCTTCAAGCAGCACATTCTTCCCGACAAGATCCACATGCTGAACGTCTCGTTCCTGGTGCCGCACCTGCGGCGGGAATTCGGCGGCTGCGCCGGCAACATCGCCTACAACCTGCGGTTGCTGGGCGATGCCGGCTATCCGATGGCGACGGTCGGCCGGGACTTCGGGCCGTACGCGGACTGGTTGCAACAGGCGGGAGTGCCCACAGATTTCGTCAAAGTCATCGAGAGCGAGCACACGGCGCAGGGTTTCGTGACCACCGACCTGGACGACAATCAGATCTGGGGCGTTTCATCCCGGCGCGATGAGCAGCTCGCATTTGAACCGCGTGCCCGACGCGGGTGACGTGGCGATCGGCATCGTCGCCCCCGATGGCCGCGACGGCATGGTGCAGCACGCGGCGCAATTTGCCGCCGCGGGCATTCCATTCATTTTCGACCCGGGTCAGGGCCTGCCGATGTTCGAGGGCGAGGCACTGCGGACCTTCATCTCACAGGCGAGCTGGCTGGCAGTGAACGACTATGAGTGGCAGGTGCTGCAGCAGAAGACCGGGTGGACAGCAGCCCAGGTGCTGGAGCATGTGCAGGCGTTGATCGTGACGCGTGGCGCCGAAGGCTCCACCATTCACACGCAGCAGGGAGAGATCAGTATCCCGTCCGCCAGGCCGGCGGCCGTAGTCGATCCGACCGGTTGCGGCGATGCGTATCGCGCGGGTCTGATCCACGGCCTGCTGCAGGGCTACGAGTGGGAGACGACCGGGCGCATCGCCTCGCTCATGGGAGCGATCAAGATCGAAGCACGCGGCACCCAGAACCATACCTTCACGCGCGAGCAGTTCGAGCAGCGTTATCAGCTCGCGTTCCAACAGACTTTCGCAGGCAACAAACAGATCAGGATTTCCAGGACTCACTCATGAGCAGCAGCAGCTTCCTCTTTACCTCCGAATCGGTTTCGGAAGGTCATCCCGACAAGGTCGCGGACCAGATCTCCGACGCGATGCTCGATGCTTTCCTGGCGCAGGACAAGTACGCACGCGTCGCCGCCGAAACGCTCTGCACCACCGGCCTGGTCGTGCTCGCCGGCGAGGTGACCTCGAACGCCGTGGTCGACTATCAGGCCGTCGCGCGCGAGACAATCAAGCGGATCGGCTACGACAACAGCGAATACGGTATCGATTACAAGGGCTGCTCCGTGCTGGTGGCATACGGCAAGCAATCGCCGGACATCGCGCAGGGCGTGGACGAAGGCCGCGGTCTGAATCTCGACCAGGGTGCAGGCGACCAGGGCCTGATGTTCGGTTACGCGTGCGACGAGACGCCGGAGCTGATGCCGCTGCCGATCTTCCTCGCGCACCGGCTGGTGCAGCGCCAGGCGCTGCTGCGCAAGCAGGGCAAGCTCGCGTGGCTGCGTCCCGACGCGAAGTCGCAGGTCACGGTGAAGTACGTCGATGGCCGGCCGAAGGACATCGATACCGTAGTGCTGTCGACGCAGCATCACCCCGAGATCGAGCACAAGGCGCTCGAAGAGGCGGTGATCGAAGAGATCATCAAGCCGGTGCTGCCGAAGGAGATGATCGGCAAGAAGGTGAACTATCTCATCAATCCGACCGGTCGCTTCGTGATCGGCGGGCCGCAGGGCGATTGCGGTCTCACCGGCCGAAAGATCATCGTCGACACCTACGGCGGCTCGGCGCCGCACGGCGGCGGTGCGTTCTCCGGCAAGGATCCGTCGAAGGTCGACCGCTCGGCGGCCTATGCCGCGCGTTACGTCGCGAAGAACATCGTCGCGTCGGGGCTCGCTACCAAGGCGCAGGTGCAGGTGTCGTATGCGATCGGCGTGGCGAAGCCGACCAGCATCATGGTGACGACGTTCGGCACGGGAAAAATCTCCGACGAGAAGCTTGAGGAGCTGGTTGCGAAGCACTTCGACCTGCGGCCGAAGGGCATCATCCAGATGCTCGACCTGCTGCGGCCGATCTATTCGAAGACCGCGGCCTACGGTCACTTCGGCCGCTCGGAGCCGGAATTTTCCTGGGAAAAGACCGACAAGGCGGACGCGCTTGCGGCAGAGGCGGGCGGAAAGCGCGCCGCGACCGGGTGATAAAGATAGAAGCGGTTCGCGCTTAGCGGTTCGCGGTTGGTGGAGAGGCGCAGGCGTGCGGTCTGCGGCATCTCACTAACCGCCAGCCGCTATCCGCTTCTTTTGCTACACTACGCACCTCCGCGCGCCGAGGGGCGCTGCAGCAGCGCAGGGAGTCCTTCCCTGCCGACTGTCAGGCTCGGCGCGCTTTGCCTACTAACGGCAACGGCGCCCTCCTAAATTTTGTGAGATAGGAGACTGAGCATGAGCGCAGTTGCTAACGTCGCTTCCAAGAACGATTTTCAGGTCGCCGACCTGTCCCTGGCCGATTGGGGTCGCAAGGAGATCCTGATCGCCGAAACCGAGATGCCCGGCCTGATGGCGATTCGCGAGGAGTTCGCGAAATCGCAGCCGCTGAAAGGCGCGCGCATCACCGGCTCGTTGCACATGACCATCCAGACCGCGGTGCTGATCGAGACGCTGCAGGCGCTCGGCGCGCAGGTGCGCTGGGCTTCGTGCAACGTGTTCTCGACGCAGGATCACGCCGCGGCCGCAATCGCCGCGCGCGGCACCGCTGTGTTTGCGCACAAGGGCGAGTCGCTCGATCAGTACTGGGATTACACGCACCGCATCTTCGAGTGGACCGACGGCGGCTATTCGAACCTGATCCTCGATGACGGCGGCGACGCCACGCTGCTGCTGCACCTGGGCGCGCGCGCCGAGACGGATGCCAGCGTGATCGCCAAGCCCGGCAGCGAAGAAGAGACCTCGCTGTTCAACTCCATTCGCGCCAAGCTCAAGGTCGATCCGAAGTGGTATTCGACACGCCTGAAGCAGATCAGGGGCGTGAGCGAGGAGACGACCACCGGTGTGAAACGCCTGTACCAGATGGCGAAGGAAGGCGCGCTGGCGTTTCCCGCGATCAACGTCAACGACTCGGTGACGAAGAGCAAGTTCGACAACCTGTACGGTTGCCGCGAGTCGCTGGTGGACGGCATCAAGCGCGCCACCGACGTGATGGTGGCAGGCAAGATCGCAGTCGTGTGCGGCTACGGCGACGTCGGCAAGGGCTCGGCGCAGGCGCTGCGCGCGCTGTCGGCGCAGGTATGGATCACCGAAATCGATCCGATCTGCGCGCTGCAGGCGGCGATGGAAGGCTACCGCGTCGTGACGATGGACGATGCCTGCGACAAGGGCGACATCTTCGTGACCGCGACCGGCAATCTCCATGTGATCACGCACGAGCACATGAAGAAGATGAAGAACAACGCCATCGTCTGCAACATCGGCCACTTCGACAACGAGATCGATGTGGCGGGGCTCAAGCAGCATCGCTGGGAGAACATCAAGCCGCAGGTCGATCATGTGATCTTCCCGGACGGCAAGCGGATCATCCTGCTGGCGGAAGGCCGCCTGGTGAACCTCGGCTGCGGCACGGGTCATCCCTCGTATGTCATGAGCTCCTCGTTCGCGAACCAGACGCTGGCGCAGATCGAGCTGCACGTGAACAACGAGAAATACCCGGTCGGCGTCTACGTGCTGCCGAAGCATCTCGACGAGAAAGTGGCGCGCTTGCAGCTCGCCAAACTCGGCGCGAAGCTGACGCAGCTCAGCGCGGAGCAGGCGAAGTACATCGGCGTACAGCAGCAGGGACCGTACAAGACCGAGAACTACAGGTATTGAGTCGGAGCAAGTCCGACCTACGGAATCCCCGTAGGTCGGGCTGCAGCCCGACACGCATATGACTGCCAAGATCATCGACGGCAAAGCCATCGCAGACCGCCTCCGCGCGGACTACCGGCTGCGCGTCGCTGATCTTCAATCCCGTCACGGCGTCACGCCGGCGCTCGCCGTCATTCTGGTCGGCGACAACCCGGCGTCACGCTCGTACGTGCGCGGCAAGATCGCGGGCTGCAAGCAGGTCGGCATCCGCTCGGAGCTGATCGAGCTGCCCGCGACCGTCGACGAGAGCGAGCTGCTCGCACGCATCCAGGCGCTCAACGACGATCCCGCGATCCACGGCATCCTGGTGCAGCTGCCGCTGCCGCCGCAGATTCGCGTCGCGAGTGTCGTCGAGCAGATCTCGGTCGAAAAGGACGTCGACGGTTTTCACTTGTACAACATGGGCGGTCTGGTCACTGGCAACACGGTGTTCTCGCCGTGCACGCCGTACGGCGTGCAGAAGATCCTGGAGTACGAGCAGATCCCGGTCGCAGGCCGCAATGTCGTCGTGGTCGGTGCGAGCAACCTCGTCGGCAAGCCGACGGCACTCATGCTGATGCAGCAGGAAGCGACGGTTTCCATCTGCCACATCAAGACGCGCGACCTCGGGCAGTACACGCTGCTCGCCGACATTCTGGTGGTCGCGGCCGGCGTGCCGAACCTGATCGTGCCGCAGATGGTGCGCACCGGCGCGGTCGTGATCGATGTCGGCTTCAACCGCCTGCCGGACGGCCGCATCGTCGGCGACGTGGACTTCGAGCGGGTCAAGGAGAAGGCGTCATACATCACGCCCGTGCCCGGCGGCGTCGGTCAGATGACCGTAACGATGCTCCTCCACAACACGATCCTGTCGGCCGAGCGCACAGCCGCCGCCATCGTGTCGCCTTTCCGCAGAGCGTCTGCCTGACCAAGGAAGCGCAGGCGCTGTAACGCCGCAACGGCTATCTGCATTTCAATCCGCAGCCCACTTGTATTCGATCCGATAGATGTCGGCGCGTCCTCGGCCGTCGGCGTGTTCGGACGTGAAGTACAGCACGCCCGGCTCGTGCAGGGAGATCGATGGGCCGAGCGTCCACGCGCCCGGCTTCTGCGAGTTCACCGCCGCCGGCAGCCGCTCGCGCGGCTGGAACCGACCGTCGCGAAACTGCGCGACGTAGAGCGCCACGGCGTCGTTGTCAAAATTCCCCGATGTGTAGATCACGGACACTCCGTCGTGCAGGAAGGTCGCGTCGAAGTCTTCTTCGGGCGTGTTCAGCGCTTCCAGGTTTTCGATGGAGTCCCATTCCTTGCCCTTGCGATGTGCGAAGAACAGATCGTGCTTGCCGCGGCCGCCGTGGCCGTCGCTCGCGAACATCAGCCGCTGGCCGTCGGGGGAGACGACCGGCGCCCATTCGTCGCCGGCGGAATTGATCTCTTTGCCGAGATTCCGGGCGGCGCCATAGCGTCCGTTGCGCACGTCGAACGGCGCGAAGTAGATGTCGTCCTTGCCGAAGCCGCCGTCGCGGTTGGAGAAGAAATACACGCCGGAGCCGTCGGGTGCGAAGGAGGGGTCGAAATCGTTGGCGCTCGAATCGAACGAGACGACGTGCGGCGCGCTCCAGCCGGCCGCCGTGCGCTCACTCTCGTAGATGTCCCAGCCACCGGCTCCTTTGCTCCAGCCGATCGCGCCCCACAGCATGCGCTTGCCGTCGGGACTGAAGGTAATGCGCACCTCGGACTTCTGCGTCGAAACGACGTCGGGCAGCCAGAGCTGTGCGGGACTGACGAGCGCTAGTGCGCAGGCGAAAGGAGCGGCGGCTTTCATGCCGCGAAGATTAGCTCACCCTCGCAGAGTCAGCGGCCGCCTTGCTGGTGCCACTGTTGCTCGAGTTGCTGCGCTTCTTCAGCCGATCGTGCTTTGACGCCGAGAAGGATGGCGCCGTCGCGCACGGCCGTTTCGTATTCCTGCACACGGTCCTGCGGAATGCCCCAGTCCTTGAACGCGCCGACCAGGCCGGTGGCGACGCCGACCGCACCGGCTGCCGTCAGTGCAATCGCGATCGGTCCGGCGAACACGAGCCCGGGGATCAGCACTGCCGTGCCGACGGCAGCAATCACAGGAGCGATCGTGCCGAACGTGCCGCCGGTCGGCCCCCCCAGGTCCGCACCCTTGACGGGCTTCTCTGCGCTCTCCGTAGCGTTGCTACTCAGGTTGGGATGGCGAGCATCGGTCAGCAGCCGGTCGCGCGTCGCATCGGAGACGACGAGGTTGATATCCGCATCCTCGTAACCCAGCGCCACGGCGGCCCGATAGGCTCGCTCGGCTGCGTCGGGGCTGCGGAACAGTGCTGTGACGAACGTCGATTGCTCGCTCATGCGCTAGAAACGCAAGCTCGCCGGCCTTCGTTCCTTGGGGCATGATGCGCACCTGCCGTTGCAGGGAGATTTTTCATGCGTCGATTCCTGTTCGCGATCTGCGGCGTGCTTGCGCTCGCATTGCATGCCGGGCCGGCCAGTGCGGCAGCGGACGAGCAGCAGACCCCGAAGGTCGCGCCGGCGCCGTCGCGGCAGGAAGGCGATGGACCGTACTCCCAGCTCATCCTGCGGAACGTCACCGTGATCGCCGGCACCGGCTCGCCGGCGTTCGGTCCGGCGGACATCGTCATCGAAGGCAACCGGATCGTGCAGGTGATGTCGGTCGGCGCGCCGGGCGGCGTCAAGGAAGATCCGAATCGGCCGAAGCTCAAGGCCGGTGGACGCGAAATCGATCTGCGCGGTCACTACGTACTGCCGGGTCTCATCGACATGCACGGCCACATCGGCGGCGAAGAGCAGGCCGTGCCGGCGACGTACGTCTACAAGCTGTGGATGGGCCACGGCATCACGACGATTCGCGAGCCCGGCTGTTTCAACGGCGTCGACTGGTGCGTCAGCGAGGAGAAACGCAGCGAGCGCAACGACATCGTCGCACCACGCATCTTTCCGTACGCAGCCTTCGCGCCCGACTCGCCGATCACCACGCCGGAGGGCGGGCGGCGCTGGGTGCGCGACATGAAGGCCAAGGGTGCAGTCGGCATGAAGTGTTTCGGCTATCGGCCGGACGTGCTGGAAGCAGTGTTCGATGAGCTGAAGAAGCAGGGCATGCGCAGTGCGTGCCATCACGCACAGCTCGATGTCACTCGCGTCAACGTGCTCACGACCGCGCGCTGGGGCCTGACGTCGATGGAGCACTGGTATGGATTGCCCGAAGCGCTGTTCGACGATCGCATCGTCCAGCACTATCCGGCTGCCTACAACTACAACAACGAGGCGGATCGCTTCGGCCAGGCGGGACGGCTGTGGCAGCAAGCGGCGCGTCCCGGCAGCGAGAAGTACGAGTCGGTGATCAAGGAGCTGCTCGCTCTGGACTTCACGCTGGACCCGACGTTGACGATCTATCTGGCGTCGCGCGATCTGATGCGGGCGCGGCGCGCCGACTGGCACGATGACTACACGCTGCCGCAGCTGTGGGATTTCTACACGCCGAACCGCGACAACCACGGCAGCTTTTTCTTCGACTGGGGCACCGAGGACGAGGTCGCGTGGCGCGAGAACTATCGGCTGTGGATGGCGTTCGTCAACGACTACAAGAATCGCGGCGGTCGCGTCACCGTGGGCTCGGACTCGGGCTTCATCTACCAGCTGTACGGCTTCGGCACGATCCAGGAGCTGGAGCTGCTGCGCGAAGCGGGCTTCCATCCGCTGGAAGTGATCCGCTCGGCGACGCTCAGCGGCGCCGAAGCGCTCGGCGCAGCGGACCGCATCGGCTCGATCGAGCCCGGCAAGCTTGCCGACCTGGCGATTCTCGAGGAGAACCCGCTGGCGAATCTCAAGGTGCTGTACGGCACCGGCCACATCCGTCTCGGCGACGACGGCAAAGCCCACCGCGTCGGCGGCGTGAAGTACACGATCAAGGACGGAATCGTCTACGACGCGAAGAAGCTGCTCGCCGACGTGCGCGCGATGGTCGCCGAAGAAAAGCGCAAGCGCGGCATCACTCAGCTGGCTCAGCCTTAGTCGGCAGCCGATACAGGTACGCGGCGAGTTGCGAGCCGATGGCGCTCGCGACGAACACCAGCTTGCGGTTCGAGGCGAGCTTGTGCAGCCAGTCGAATGCGCCGCCGTCGATCAGCGGGATGTCATCGCCTGCAGCGGTGTGGGCGCTGATCATGAATCGCAAGCCGTCGTAGTAGCGCTTCTCCAGCCCTTCCATCGTTACCGGCACGCCTTCGAGCGCGCTCTCGATGCGCTTAGCCAGCGGCTCCCGCTCTTCGGTACTGAGCAAGCGCACGCGACGGTTCGGGAAGCGATAGCCGTGCTGCTCCAGCCGATCGAGGCCGCGCAGATGCGCGCGAATGTGTTGCGTCAGCGCGTCGGTGACGAACTCCTGGTCGGTGCGCTCATGGCCTGCGGTCGTCATGCAGAACATGCGGAAGTGCGCGGCGAATCCAGGCACCTTCGGAACTTCCTGCGCGCGCACGCAGCGATGCGACGTGCACAGGCGCACGATCTGAGTCTGATCCTCACGGAGTCTGCGCGCGCTCTCCAGCGCGAGCACGTTGGTCGGATCGGAGACCACCTCGGTGCCGCGCGCAGTCGAGACGACGCGATTCTGCGTGGTCAGCGCGATGCTGGAACACGTGCCGAGCGGGGCGAGCGGCGAAAGCTCCACAGCCTCGAACTCGGGCGCGGCGGCGAGCAGCTGCGAGTCGAGATCGAGGAGGGTGCGCTGATCGATGTACGAGAGCTGCACGAACCGGTCACTGGCCCACTGCTGAGCGAGCGCACCGGGAGTGCGGTGCTCAGCGCGCTCGCGCATCGCGCTCAACAGCAGGGACCAGACCTCCGACGCGGGCATGCCGCGCGCCAGCGCCGCATACGCGGACTCGCCGAAGCCGGCAGTCGCCCAGGAGCTGTCTTTCGTGCCCATTCAGGGCACATACCGTACACCCCCGTCCGACTCAAATCATTCAGGCGCGGATCACTACGGACTCCGCCGAACGCTGTGCCGGGCCGTGATACACGGCCTCGACGTTGTTGCCGTCCGGATCGAGCAGGAAGGCACCAAAGTATCCGGGGTGATACTTCCGCTCGCCCGGCGCGCCATTATCGCGGCCGCCTGCTGCCAGCCCGGCTTCGTAGAAGCGCTGCACGGCGTCCCGGTTCTGCGCCTGGAATGCCAGGTGCACATGAGTGGCGGACTGCTGATCGTTGCCCAGAGCGTCGATCCACAGCTCGTCGCACTGAAGGTGGTGCTCGTCATCGCCACCGATCGGTTTGCCGAGCGCTGCGAGCACGGCGCGATAGAAGCGTTTCGTGTCGGTGAGATTCCGCGCGCGCAGATGGACATGGTCGATGAGGCGCCCGACATGGAGTTCTCGCATCGTGTGCTCCGCAATTGAAAACGCCGGCGCACGGCGCCGGCGTTTGTTGAGAGTGTCGGGGCTGGAGCCCCAACCTGCAGCCTTACTGGTCCTCGGCAGTTCGCATCATCTGGTCGTGACCGGCTTGCAGCTCGGCCGCGCTCAGCTTGCCGTTGTGGTCCTTGTCCATCTTGTCGAACATCTTGCGCGCGCCGGCTTCATGCTCCGCCGCACTGATGGTACCGTCCTGGTCCGTGTCGATGGCCTTGATCTTCGCCGCGGACTTCTCCATGCCCTTGATCGGCTTGCCGCTCGCATCCGACGAGCGCGCCGACGGGTCGGCTTGCGGCAGACGTCCGGAATCGGCGGTATGTGTATCCGAGTCGGCTGAGTGCGCAGTCGGCATGTGCTTGTGCGCGGCGCTCATCTCCTCCGCGGTCACGATGCCGTCGCCGTCCTTGTCCATCATCGCGAACATCTTCTTCGCGCCGGCCGCGTGCTCGGTGGCGGAGACGCTGCCGTCGTGATCCGCATCCATCATCTGCAGCTCCGCCTGACCCGAGCCGTGCTTCGATTCGTCGTCTCCGGCGTAGGCTGTCGTGGCGAGCGCGACGCCGCTCACCAGGCACCACATCATCATCTTCATGGCGATCTCCGTACACGATTGCGTACCCGGGCAACGCCATCGTGAACGGTCGGGTTCCGCGAAGAGGACGATCGCCGACAGGGCCTCAGCGCTTGCCTGCGAGCTCCTTCAGCAGCACGTACCAGTGCGTCAGCTCGCCGTAGAACGACTCGACCGGCAGGCGCTCGTTGAGGCCGTGACTGAAGGCATCGCTGGCCTTGATGAACGAGCCCGATACGCCGTAAGTGGGAATGCCCGCCGCGCGATAGACCGCGCCATCGGTGGCCCACGGCACCATGCCCGGCACCACGGGAATACCGGGATAGCGCGCGTGCGCAGCCTTTGTCAGCGCTGCCAGCACATCCTTGCGCAGCGGCGATGCGCCTGCGGGAGGCGTACTGCCCAGGAAGCGCACTTCCACGTTCTTGCCGACGACCTGCTCGAGAGTTGTCTTGACCTCATCGACGCCGGTATCGGGGAAGATGCGACAGCTCACCGTCGCAGTCGCCGTCTGCGGCAACGCGTTCGACGCATGACCGCCGCGGAGCATCGTGGCGACGCACGTCGTGCGCGTCTTGCCGACTTCGGTCGGCACCGCCGCGATCGCGGCAGCGGCCGCTTCGTCCTGTGGATTCGCCGCGAAGCGGGTCATCGCCTCGCCGAGCGGACCCGGGGTCACCGGACCGGTGGCCTTGAAGCTGCCGATCGTCCAGTCGTTGAACTTCACCGCAAAGCGATACGCCTGCAGCGCCTTGAGCGCGTCGGAGAGCTCGTAGATTGCGTTGTCGGCGCGCGGCGCGGAGCTGTGGCCGCCCGGATTGCGCACGGTCAGCTCGTAGGTCGCAGAGATCTTCTCGGCGCCGACGAAGCTCAGGTATTGCGGCTTGCCGGTCTGCTCATCGAGCTGACCGCCGCCGTCGTCGCTGTTCAGAGCGTATTCCGCGTCGACCAGCGCGCGATTCTTGTTCGCCAGGTCGGTGGTGGTCAGCATGCCGGTCTCTTCATCGCCGCTGAACGCGATGATCAGATCGCGCGTCGGCACGAAGCCTTCGCGCTTCAGGCGCAGGAACGTGCTCGTCAGCACCGTCACGCCCTGCTTGTTGTCGAGCGTGCCGCGGCCGAAGAAGTAGCCGTTCTCCTCGATCAGCGTGAACGGATCGCGCTGCCATTCCTCGGGCTTCGCGGTTACGACGTCCATGTGGGCGAGCAGCAGGATCGGCTTGCCGCCGCGGCCGTTGCCGCGATAGCGCACGACCAGCGACGCGCTCTCCTCGACCGGCAGGATGTGGATGTCCTCCTCGGGGAAGCCCGCGGCGCGAAAGCGCTCGGCGAGATACTGAGCCATGGCCGGCACCTGGCCGAGTCCTTCGGAAGTGCGGAACGCGATGACCTTCTGCAAGATCTCGCGCGCTTCCTTGCGCACTTCTTCGGGTGCGGCGGTGTCCTTGGCGAGCGTCGGACCGGTGACGAGGACGGCGCCGAGGGTGAGAGCGAGAGCGGTGATTTTTTTCATGGGCGGCAAGCCTATCGGCCCGCCGCGCACGCGGCAAGAACTCAGTTGACCGCGCGCAGCACGGGTTGCTTCGACGACTTGCGGCGCACGGCCGAAGGCGTGTAGCCGAGAATACGGTGCATGTGGCGGGCCAGGTGGCTCTGATGCGCGAAGCCGGTCGCGACTGCGATCTCGGCGATCGAGAGCCTGTGATTGCGCAGCAGGAACTGCGCGCGCTCCACACGCCGGCGCAGCACGTACTCGTACACCGGCACGCCGGTCGAGTTGCGGAACAGCGTCTTCAGGTGCGAGACGCTCATGCCGGCGATCTCGGCGATGCCCGGGAGCGAGAGCTTGCTCGCCAGATTGTCCTCGATGTGCGCGATCACGCGCTCCAGCTTCGTGTGCGTCAATCCGCCGCGGATCTCGCGCATCGGCAACGAGCCGCGATAGTGCCGTTGCAGGAGGCGGGCCGCGAGCGCTACGCCGAGACAGTCCTGCAGCAGCCGCTTGCCGCAGTCCCGGGGGATTTCCCGTGACCCGCTGGCGCCGGTCGCGCGGTCAAGGTTCGAATCGATGTCGGCCTTGAGCGTCCAGCCGATGTGCTCGATGACCGGATCGCGCATCTGAAACCGGTCGGCGATATCGATCGCGCCCGGATCGCGGTCGAGCCGCAGCGCGACCGCGCGCAGCAGCGGGTCCGGCACGCACATGATCAGCGCCATGCCTTCCTGCTTCATCTCCCACGAAACCGCTGTGCGTGCGGGAACGATATCCAGATCGCCGGCGACTTCGCGGCCTTCGCGCACGGTTCCGCCGCGCGTGCAACGAACCTCCACGGACGGACCGAGGTGCATGCAGACCAATGCATGCGGCATTTCGGCGATCTCGGTGAGCCCGGCTTCGAACGTGCTCACCCAGGCCCTGATCTGCAATTCGCGGTCGGACGTCGGAACGCTCGCGATGGAGCGCAGCGCGCTGGAATTCATCATGGAACAAGGTGTACTGCCGAAGCGCGCCGACTACTCGCCACATTCGGACGTGATTGTCCCGCGGGATTCACCGGGCCGCGCTGCTACGAACGCGCAGCCCTGGGATCATCGTTCAGGGTCCGGCGACGACGCGTTCGAGCGTTCGGCGCGCCATCAGCGCGTGACGCGTGTCGCCCGCGAGGCCGGACGTGCCGAGAGTGACGCCGAAAAATACGGCCCACCCCTTTGCGCGCAGCCACGTCGCGTCGCTGACGCCGTTGCACGCGCGCATCGCGGTCTCGCGCGCTTTGCGATCGCTCAGGTTCATCCACAGCGTCGCGAGGTCCGTGGCGCGATCGCCGCGCGTCATGTCGCCCCAGTCGATCACGCCGGTGATCACTCCATCGTCCACGAGCAGGTTGCCGGCGTGCAGATCACCGTGCAGCCACGTCGGGGCGACATCGATCGGCGCCTCGATCGCCGCGTGATAGATGCGCACGATGTCGTCATTGAGCAGCGTCGTCTCGCGCTCGAGCCGACGGATCCGCTCGACGATCTGCTCTGCGCGCTCCCGCAGCGGCACGCCACGATACGGATTCGCAGGCGCATTCGCGGGCGCGGGTCGGTGCAGGGCGCACAGGAACGCAGCGAGTCGCCCGGCCTGGTCGGCTCGCGGCTCGCACAGGTCGGCATTGATGCCGCTCAGCCACGGCACGATGCTCCAGCGCGAGGGATAGATCGCTGCCGGCTGTCCCAAGCGCACGGGTGCCGGCACCGGGATCGGCAGCAACGGCGCCAGTTGCGGCAGCCATTCCTGCTCGCGCTCGATCAGGTGCGTGACTGCGACCCGTCGCGGCAGACGCACGACCAACGCATCGCCGAGCCGGAACATCGCGTTGTCCCAGCCCGAGTCGATCTCTCGCAGCGGCAGATCGGCGAGGTCCGGTTGTTGTTCGCGCAGCAGCGAGCGAACCAGCGCCTCGTCGATCTCGATGTCGGCCGCAGGCTTGCTGTGATGGATGACTGGACTAACCACTCGCTCATCCTGGCCCGAGGGCATTTCCCGCGACCAGGTGTCGCCGCTCGCTCAGCGCACGCCGCTCGGGCGCTTGCGAACGATGCGCCAGCTCCCGGATGCGCTGCTCGGCGCCGGGCCCGAGCACTGCGATGGCGACCGGATCCCCGAGAATCCGCGGCGGCGGATCCAGCAACTGGTGCGCAGCGCGCATGTGAGCGGTCGCGAGCGCGGTGCGGCTCGCAGTTTTCTGCGACATTCGGGCAGCTTGCTGAGATTGAACTGGGCGCGCAAGGCCCCATACTGCCTGCATGCGTGTCAGCCGTCGGTTTCTCTACGCCATCGCGTTGCTGGCACTTTTTCACGTCTACATCGGCCTGCGACTGCTGCCCCCGTTGCCGGTCGGCCCGGTTGGGTACGCGATTGGCGCACTCGCTTTGCTCGCATCGTGTCTGCTGATGCCGCTTGCTCTCGTCGCGCGCTCAGCTCAGGACGAGGAGTGGTCCGATCGACTCGCGTGGATCGGCCTGACGACGATGGGATTGTTCTCCTCGCTCCTGGTGTTCACGGTGCTGCGCGATGTCGTGCTGCTGGTCGCCCGCGTATTCGTGGCTGCCGGCGAGATGCCGGTCGTCGCGCGCATCACTGCGATCGCGACGATCGCGATGGCAGCCCTGGCCACGCTCATCGGGTTGTTCAACGCACGACGGCGAGCCGCAGTTGTCGACGTCGATGTGCCGGTTGCGAACCTGCCGCCGGAGCTGCACGGCTTCTCGATCGCGCAGATCAGCGACGTGCACGTCGGGCCGACGATCAAGCAGAAGTATGTCGACGCGATCGTCGAGGCGGTGAACGGTCTGGACGCTGACGTGATCGCCGTGACCGGCGACGTCGTCGACGGCAGCGTGCGCCAGCTCGCCGAGCACGTCGCTCCGCTTTCGCGCCTGCGCTCGCGCCACGGCACTTACTTCGTTACCGGCAATCACGAGTACTACTCGGGCGCGCAAGCATGGACGAGCGAGTTCCAGCGCCTCGGCATGCACGTGTTGGTGAACGAGCACGTGGTGCTGACTCATCGCGAACGGCAGATCGTCGTCGCGGGCGTCACCGACTACAGCGCGCACCACTTCGATCCCAAGCACCGCAGCGACCCGTCAGTCGCGCTGCAGGGGGCTCCCGCCAGCGCAGCCGTGAAAATCTTGCTGGCGCATCAGCCGCGCTCGGCCGCTGCTGCGGCCGCCGCCGGCTTCGATCTGCAATTGTCGGGTCACACACACGGCGGCCAGTTCTGGCCGTGGAATCACTTCGTACGCTTCCAGCAGCCTTTCACGTCGGGTCTGAATCGCCTGCAGGACCTCTGGGTCTACGTCAGCCGCGGCACCGGCTACTGGGGCCCGCCGAAGCGCTTCGGTGCACCGTCCGAGATCACGCGAATTCGGCTGGTGCCGGCGTGAGGCAGAAGAAGAGAGTTTCTCGCCAAGCACGCAAAGGAAAACTAAGGACGCCAAGGTAAGAGAGACTACGGTCGGAAGAATCGTCAGAACAGTTCTAGTTTCTTCTTGGCGCTCTTGGCGTTCCCCTTGGCGCCTTGGCGAGACTGTCTTCTTCCTATTTCTCTATCCGATACTCGATACCCGCTCTCGTATCTTCCGGTCCGCGCTGGGTCTTGAGCGCGAGCGCTTCTGAAAGCTTGTAGCGAAGTGTGATGACGTCGCCGGGCTCGAAGAGGCCGACGCCGTAGCTGAGGTACAGCCGCGGCGAGAGATATTGACCCACCGTCAGAGCGGCGCCGCCGATCATCTCTTCGTCTTTGACTCCGAGCTCGTCCACGCCGAGTCGCTTGCCGAGACTCTTCGCGAGCAGTCCGCCACCGGCCACGCCGATCGAGCGTGCCGCGGTCTGCATCGCGCCGGCTTCGCTGTCGCCCGAGCCGATCTGGTCTATTGGTTTGCCGGCGACCAGATACGAGAGCGCATTGGACTGGCTCATTGCCGGATCGGAGAACACGGTCAGCTCCGGAGTCTGTGCGTTGCCACGGATGCGCAGGCCGGCAGTCACCGTCTCGGTGTCTTCTGCTTCGATGGTGCGCGTCGCCTCGATGTTCAGTCGCGGATTCTGCAGCGGCGTCCACGCGTACAGGAGCTGGCCGCGCTGGATCGTGAGATCCTGCCCGTAGGCCTTGTATTTGCCCGCGACGCGCACCTCACCGGAGCCGAGGGTCGGCTGGCCGGGGCTTTCGCGCACGTCGAGGCGTCCCTGCACGGTCGATTGCAGGCCGAAGCCGATCAGCTCGACCTTCTCGCCGATGTTGACCGTGATCTCGGCGAACAGCGGCGCCTTCTCGGCTTGCGTTTCGCGCGTCTGTTCGTCGACGACGATCACATCCGAGGACGCGGCCTGCGCCTTCTCGCCGCCGCGCGGCAGCTTCTGCAGATCCACCTTCGCTTCGGGAATCGTGACCTGGCCCGAGACCGTCATGCGCTCGGACGTGCGCGCTACTTTGAGATCGGGCGTGACGAGCACGCGCGCGCCGGGGATATCCGCTGCGAGCACGCGCTCGCCGCCGATGTGCATATCGAGCTTGCCTTTAGCGTCGGCTTTGCCCGCGAACGCCAATCGCCCGTCGCCGGAGACGATGCCGCCGTCGATGCCGATCTCGCCCGACGGAGCAGGGCGCACCTGCAGCTGACCGTTCTTGAGCTTCAGGCCGATCGCCGGAATGTCGGCAGCGAGCTCGGTCGCACTCACGAGACCGGACAGCTCGGGCGCCTGTGCCGTGCCGCCCACTCCGATGTCGGCGTCCACCCGGCCGTGCACGTTCGCGAGCTGCGGAACGAACACTGCGAGCGGGGCGAGATCCGGGATCTGCCCGCGCACGCGGCCGGTGATCGGAGTCGACGCCTGCCCGAGATTGTGCGCGTTGGCTTCGGCGTGCAGCGTCCCGTTCGGATCGAAGCCGCTGTCGAACGAAGCGCGCGCGTCGGGACCCGACAGCGTCGCCGCGAGCCGCAGTCCGTGATACGAAAGCAGCTTCTGCGGCGCTTCCTGAGTCTCGTCGCCGGGCGCCGCCACCAGGTGGCGCGAGATGCTGCCGGACTCTGACTCGATCAGCACGTCGCCGAACAGCTCGCCCTGCGCCGTGCGGCGTACTTCGCCGTGACCCTGCAACGTTCCCTCGAGCGCGATCGGCATCTCGGTAGTTGCGAGCGCGTTGCCGAGCGCCAGCGGCACGTTCGCGAGCGAGTAGCTCGCGCGAATTGCACCGTCCGCTTGCCGCGCGCCCGCCGCGCACAACTCGATACGGTTGTCGACCAGGCACATCTGCGACAACTCCGCCGAGTCCTTGTCGATGACGATGTTCGCCGGCTCGCGCAAGGCGAGGTGCGCAGCATCCTTGACGTTGATGACGAGGTGCTGCAGCGACCCCGACCAACCCTCGTCGGTGCGTGCGCCCTGCAGATTCAGTTCGAGCGCCAGCGGCTGGCCGTCCACGCGCAGCTCGAACCGATGCGACTTCTGCGCGCCGCTCGCTTGCGCGCGCACGCTGTCGAATTCGAAACCCGCAGCGGTCAGCTTCGTGAGATCGATCTTCAGCGATCCTTGTGGATTGCGCGGATCGTCGACGTCCGCCTTCGCGCTCAAAGACTCGATGCGCATGTTGGCGGCGTGCAGATCGCTGCCCCGTGCATCGCCTTCGATCGCGAGCTCCGGCCAGTTGCCCCGCGCTGTGAAGTTCGCGCGGAGCTGGCCGCCGGAGTTCGGCACCCAGTCGTTGAGCGATGCGATGTTCAGCGACAGATTTGCATCGAGGGTGTCGCCGCGGCGGCCGCGGAAGCGCAGCTCGCTCTGACCCGAGTTGAGCGCTACGGTGCCGCTCGCGATCAGCGGCGGCGTGACCGATACGTCCGCGTTTCCCGAGAGGGGTCTCCCCCGCAACTCACCCCGCAGTTTCGTGAGCTGCGCCGTGGCCTGCGGGCCCTTCTCCAGCATCCGGCCCTTGCTGGCAAGGTCGAACCCGAGTTTGCCGCGCCACTCGGCGGCGAAGGCGCCCGGGTCGAAGTCCTGCGCGGTCGCCGTCATATCCCAGGCCAGCTGCGGCTGCAGATCGATCCGCCCGCGCGCTGCGAGACGGCCGGCGCTCTGCAAGATATCGAACTGCTTCAGCTCGACGCGTTCCGGCGTGGCGTCGACGTTCAGCGTGATGTCCGCGACGCGATCCTGCGGGCCCAGCGCGAGCTTGCCCTGAGCGGTATAGGACTCGGAGCTGCCGCGGAGATTGAGCGCGCCGTGCGTATGCAACTCCTGGCCGACCCATTCCGCCGGCACGACGATCTCGTCCCATTCCGCGGTGACTTTGGCGAACGCAGGCTGCCGAGCGAAATCGATATCGCCGCCGACGTGCAGCGCGCCGGCGGCGCGGCCGATGCGCAGAATCGTGTCGATCGCCAGGCTGTCGCCGTTGCGCGTGAAGCGCAGCGGCTCGATCAACAGAGGCTCGTCGTTGATCGCAAGCTTGCCGGAAATCGCGCCCTGGTCCTTCGAGCCGTGGCCGCTCACGCTGACGGCGAGGCTCGTGAGCGAAGAATCGGGCAACAGCTCGCTGCGCGGGTCGAAACGCGGCGCTTCCAGCGTGAAGCGCCACGGCCACGTCGGCCGCTGCGTGACCTGCGCTTCCAGCTCCATGATCAGCGGCGCGCTCATCCTCAGCACGGCTTTCGCGTCGTCGCCCTGCGTGTACGTTTCCAGCACGCCGGTGTACATGCGCTCGCCGGCTTTCCAGCGGAAGCGCCCGCGCCCTTCGCCGTTGTAGGTCTGGCGCTGGCCGACGCGACCCGAGAACTCGATCTCACCTTGGGGCGAGCGCACCTCGAGACGCTTGACCGCCAGCTCGCGCCGCGTCCAGTGGCCGTCGAAGACCGCGCGCGTCAGCTCTACCAGCAGCGTGTCATCGCGACGGACGCGCGCCGAGTCCACCACCAGCGAATCGATCGCGAGATTGATCGGCGGCTTCAGCGAGAACGGCTTCTTCGGCTCCGGCTCGGGCGGCTGCGTCGGCTCGCTCAACGCGATATCGATGCCGCGCGCTTCGATCTTGTGGAAATGCACCAGCGCTTTCATGAGGTCGCCGAGCGACAGGTCCACCAGAATCCGCTGCAGGCGCGCATCGATGCCGGCTTGCGGATCGCGGTAATGAATGTCAGTGACCGTCAGGCGATCGGCGATCGTGCCGTCGACGCTCCCGAGCGCGAGCTTGCCGCCGAGAGCGTCGACCGCGGTGCGCGCGATCCAGCGCGCGGCGGATTGCGAGTGCAAGCCCCATGCACCGAGCGCAACGATCAGGAGCAGCAGGACGCCGAGCGCGAGTCCCAGCCATTTCGCTGCCCGCTTCACAGGTCGGGACCGATGATGACGTGAATGCGCCATTCGTGCTCGAAGTCCGAGACGAGCGGCCGCGCGATGTCCACGCGCACCAGGCCGACCGGCGATTTCCAGCGCACACCGACGCCGGCGCTGACGTTGGCATTGAAGTCCTTGGTGAACGCATCGCCCGCGTCGACGAACGCCGCGGCGCCCCACTTCGGCAGGAAATAGTGCTCGTATTCTGCGCTGCCGAGCGCCTGGTACTTGCCGCCGATGACCTCGCCCTTCTCGTCAAGATCGCCGATCTGCTGGTAGTCGAAGCCGCGGATCGAGCGGTCGCCGCCGGCGAAGAAGCGCAGCTCCGGCGGCAGCGCATCGAAGTTGTCGACGACCATGCCGCCGAGCATGGCGCGCAGAATGAACCGGCCGTCGTCGCCCGCTTGGCGCAGCCATTTTCCTTCGGCGCGCGCCTGCACGAAGCTGGTTTCGGAAAGCACCGACTCGGCGGCGAACCGCAGACCGTAGAGCAGGGAGTAGCCGCTGAGCGGGAAGTACAGGTCGTTGGACTTCTTGCGTGTCAGCAGTCCCTCGGCGTACAGCAGGCTGGTGGAGTGCTGCTCGCTTGCGATCTCGAAATTGCCGTTCAGATACTGCAGGCCGAGTGTGCGCTGGAAGCCCTTCCAGCGATCCGTCACCTGGCTGGCGGCTGCGCGCGCCATGCGCGAAGTGCTGGTATCGGTCGTCTCGTCGCGATAGCCGGCGCCGAAAGTCAGCGTGCGATTGGGAATCCCGGGCTTCGGGATCCGGTACTGCGTGCTGATCTCCTGCAGCCGCGTCGAGTACTGGAGGTCCGAGCTCAGCTTGTGGCCACGGTTGTTGAGCCAGCGCCGCTCGAAGCTGAGTCTCGTTCCCGGGCCGGAGTCCGTGCTGACGTAGACGTTCGCGGTGTACACATTGCGCTTCGCCGGCACGAGGGCAACGTCGACGGGCACTACGGCATCCTGGACGTGCTCGAAATCGGGCGCGACCGCGACCGCCGAGAAGTAGTCGGCGTCTACCAGCAACTGCTGCAAGTTCAGCAGCTTCTCGGTCGAATAGAAGTCGCCCGCGCGCCAGGGCGTGTAGCGCTGCAGAAACGTGTCCGGAAACTGCGCATTCGAGTAGCGCACCGCACCGAGGCGATGGCGCGCGCCCGGGTCCCATTCGAGATCGATTTCGGCGCTGTTCGCGGCCCGCACCACTTCGACGCGATGCTTGACCAGCTGCGAGGCAATGTAGCCTTCGTTGGCGAGCGCTGTCTGGACCTCCTGCTTGCTGCGCTCGTAGGCGGCGTGATCGAGGCGCTGGCCCTGCTTCGGCTGAAAATGCTCGAGCGCGATCTTGACGCTCTCGAGCTGCGCAGCGTCGCCGCTGACGACGACGCTTTCCTTGCGCACGATCACAGGCTCGCCGGGCTTGACGTGAAAGGTCGCGCGATACTTGCCCGGCTCCGGCCGCTCCAGTTTGCCGGTGACGTCAGCGCGGTAGTAGCCGAAAGGCTCGAGCGCGGTGTGGATCTGCTCTTCGGCGCCCTCGAACAATCGGCGCACCTCGACCGCCGAAACGTCGCGGTCCTCGTACTGATGCAGCTCGATGCTGGCGCGCACCGACTCCAGTATGTCGCCTTCGACACCCTCCACGGCAACGCTTACGCGCTCGGCGCGCACGGGCGAAGCACAGAGGAAAAGGCAGAAGAATGCGGCCAGGAGGGGCGATCTCACTGTTGATGGACGGTGCTGGGGCGTGCGTTGTTCCATCGGCGAACTGCTTAGAAACGCTGTGCGAATCTTCCGACACACCGAAAGCTGACTCGTCGCTGAATGTCCGCATTCAGAGGGCATTAAGGGCGCGTGCGTTGTCATGCGCCCCATGAAACACATCCTGGCTTCCGGTCTCGTTGCACTGTCATCTCTCGTCGCATTGCCAGCGGTCGACGCAGCCGAAGGGCGCGTCTCCGAGGTGCAGGCGCCGCCGCTCGACGCAGCGCGCGTTGCGAGCTATGCGGAACAGCGGGGCTCGTCGAAGTCGTCGTTCGCAGCGAAGAGCGCCGCGCACGGCACGCGTGCTGCTACGAAGACTGCAGCGCTGAAATCAGTGCGGCCGTCGGCGACGCTGTCGGCGCGCTCAGCGGATTTCTGGTTCTTCGACGCGGGCAGCACGCTGCTCGGCGACCGCGATAACGACGGCTTCCATCATGAGTTCCGCATCCGTTTCGATGCCGACGTCGTCATCGGCGACGCGGTCGTATACGCGCGGCTGTACCTGCGCCGCGCCGGCGACAGCAACTGGCTGCTCTATAGCGAGACGGACGACTTCCTGATCTCCGGCCAGAACGGCGACGACGACTACTTCGTAACTACGACGCTCGACGACGGCTGGCCGACCGGCGACTACGACGTGCTGATCGATCTGTACGAGTCGGGCTTCAGCGGCATCGTCGCGACCATCGGTCCGTTCGACAGCGATGCTCTAGCGCTGCTGCCGCTGGAAGAGACCGGTCTCGATCTGCCGATCGCGCTGCCCGGGTACGACATCGGCGATGTGGCGACGACGCTGCTGATCGACGACGACGGCGACGGTCACTACTCGAAGTTCCGCATCGACTTCGATCCGGACGCGGACTTCGATGGCACGTTCGTGTACGCGGAAGTGTGGGTGTGGCCGCAGGGCGGCGAATGGATCCAGGAGCACGTCTCCGATGACTTCCTCGTAGACGCGAGCGGCGACGCCGACACCTACAGCCTCACGGCCGACTGGATCAGCGGCTACCCGACCGCCTTCTACGACGTGCAGATCGACCTGCGGGACGCCGACACCGGCGTGCTGATCGCTGCGGCAGGCAGCGAGCGGCCGGAGTTGTCGCGCATCCCGCTCGAAGACCAGGCGCGCGACACGCGGGTCAGTCCGCCCACCAGCGGTGGCGGCGGCGGCTCGCACTCCCGCGAGCACGGCGGTGGGGCCCTCGGCGGCTGGTTCCTGCTGGGATTGCTGCTGCTCCTGGCCTGCGCCCGGCTGAAGCCGATTACGAGGCGGTAATCGGCCCGAAAGGGCAGTGTCGCGAATGTTTCCACTCGACCGGGGAGATCCCACCCCCCTCGTCGGGAAGTCCCTGAACGGCTGACCTATTTGCCGGGCTGGCACATGGGTTGCTGCCCTTGGAAATGGTTGCCGATGCAGCCCCGGGTGCCGGGCCCGGAGGAGTTCACCAGTTGGTGGGTGTTTCAAAGTGCCATTTCCTTCCAATCGCGCGGCGCGCGCCCTCTGCGTCACGCTTGTCCTGCTTGCCAGTCCACTCGTCCGTGCGAACAACGTAGTCGGCGCCTGGGATCCCACGCTCTACAGCTGGCCGCTGATTCCCGTGCATGCCGCCTTGACGCCGGACATGCGTGTCATGACCTACGGCACGGACGGCATCGCGCGCCAGACCGGCTTCTTCATCTACGACATCTGGGACATCAACTCCGGCCTCAGCGGCGGCCATCTCACGCTGGACAACGTCACCAACACCGACATCTTCTGCAGCTCGCAGATCGTGCTGCCGCAGGGCGGCCAGGTGTTCCTGGGAGGCGGCGACAACTGGACCGGCACGAGCACGACGAATACAGGCAACAAGAACACGACCGTGCTCGATCTCTCGAGCAACGTGCTGAGCCGCGCGAACGACATGAACCTGCGCCGCTGGTACGCGGGCTCGACCGTGCTGCTGAACGGCGAGGTGTACATCCAGGGCGGCTCGGGCGGCGGCCAGAACAATCCCGAAGTGCGCCAGCTGGACGGCACATTCCGGCTGCTGAGCGCTGCCGACACTGCCTATCTCGACTACACGTATCCGCGCAACTTCATCGCGCCGGACGGCCGCGTGTTCGGCTACGACAACGACGGGCGCATGTACTACGTCGATCCGGCCGGGACGGGCGCGATCACCCCGCTCAGCCAGTTCGCCAGCCAGTACCGCGGCGTCGACTCGAGCGCGGCAATGTTCCGCCCGGGCCGCATCCTGCAATTCGGCGGCAACTCCAACCAGGCGTTGGTGCTCGACATCACCGCGGGCGGTGCGCCCGTTCTGACCCCGACGCAGTCGCTCTCGACCCGGCGCCGCCTCGTCAATGCCACCATCCTGCCGAACGGCAAGGTCCTGGCGACCGGCGGCAGCGAGGTCTACAACGAGCTGACCGGCGTCAACAACTCGGCCGAGATCTGGGATCCGACGACCGGTACGTGGACGCGTGGCCCGGACGGCCAACGCGCGCGCTTGTATCACTCGATTGCGCTGCTGCTGCCGGACGCACGCGTGCTGGTCGGCGGCGGCGGTGCGACGGGCCCGATCGCCAACATGAACGTGGAGGCCTATCTCCCGCCGTACCTGTACGACGCCTCCGGTGCGCGCGCGGTGCAGCCGCGCCTCACGTCCGCGCCAGCGCAGATCGACATCGGCGAGACATTCTTCGTCGATTTCACCGATGCCGCAGACATCAGCCGCGTGACGATGGTCAAGAACTCATCGGTTACGCACGGCTGGAACATGGAGCAGCGCTTCGTCGAGCTGACGTTCGTGCGCGACGGCACTCGTCTGCGCATCCAGGCGCCGACGAAAGCAACCGATGCGCCTCCGGGTTTCTGGATGATCTTCGCGCTGAACGAGAACGGCGTGCCGTCGACGGCGAAGATGCTCAAGATCAACGTCGCCTCGAACTGGAATCCGACGATCACGCCGGTACTCACCAATCCCGGCAACAAGTCGGGTCAGGTCGGCACGCCGACCGGCCTGCAACTGTCTGCCACTGATCCGAACGGCGACGAGCTCGGCTACGGGGCCAGCGGCCTGCCGCCGGGCTTGACGATCAACGCAACGACGGGCGCGATCAGCGGCACGCCGACTGCGGGCGGGAATTTCAACGTCGTCGTCGCGGCCAGCGACGGGTTGAATTCGGCGACGCAGTCGTTCGTCTGGACGATCACGGATTCGAACCCGCTGCAGGTCCAGCTGCCGTCGCTTCCGGGACCTGTAGTGCTCGGCGGCGCGTCGACGTACACCGCGAACGTCTCGAACGGCCTGAACGCGCGCGTGCGCTGGGACTTCGATGACGGCACACCGGTCACGCCTTATTCGACGAACATGACGATCAGCCACACGTTCGCGCAGCCGGGCGTCTACTACGTGACGGTGACGGCGATCGACGATCGCGGTGTCCCCGTGTCGCAGACGTTCGTGCAAGTCGTGCACCGGCCGCTCACTGCGAACCGTCCGACGGCTTCCAGCACCATCGCGTTTGAAACGCGCGCCGCTGGCAATCGCGTGTGGGTCGTGAACCAGGACAACGACACCGTCAGCGTGTTCAACGCTGCGACCAACGCGAAGATCACCGAGGTTAACGTCGGCACAGCGCCGCGCACCGTCGCGATCGCGCCAAATGGGCGCATCTGGGTGACGAACAAGCAGAGCGCGTCGATCAGCATCATCGATCCGTCGACGCTCAGCGTGTTGCAGACCCTTGCGCTGCCACGTGCCTCGCAGCCGTACGGCATCGTCTTCGATCCGACGGGCAGTGCGGCATTCGTTGCGTGCGAAGCCACGGGTGCTGTGCTGAAGCTCGACCCGGTGGGTGGCGGCGTGCTCGGCACCGTGAACGTCGGCGCGAGCCCGCGGCATTTGTCGATGAGCGCCAGCGGACAGTCGGTCTACGTTTCGCGCTTCATCACTCCGCGTGTGCCGGGCGAGAACACGTCGTCGGTGCAGACTGGCCAGGGTGCCGCCGAGATCGTGCAGCTCGCGGCGAATCCGTTCGCAGTAACCCGCACCATTACGCTCGCGCACAGTGATGTGCCGGATACAGAAATCCAGGGTCGCGGTATTCCGAACTATCTGGGTGCGGCGGTGATCTCTCCGGACGGCACGCAGGCGTGGGTGCCCTCGAAGCAGGACAACATCGCCCGCGGCACGCTGCGCGATGGCCGCAACCTCGACTTCCAGAACACGGTGCGCGCGATCAGCTCGCGCATCGATCTGGCGACGAACAGCGAGACGCTGAACGCGCGCATCGACCTGGACAACGCGAGCCTGGCGAGCGCGGTCGCGTACGATCCGCTGGGCGTGTACATGTTCGTGGCGCTGGAGACCAGCCGCGAGATCGCGGTGGTCGATGCGCACGGGCGATGGGAAGTGTTCCGCTTCGATGCCGGGCGTGCTCCGCAGGGCCTGGTGGTGGCGCCGGATGGCTCGAAGCTGTTCGTCAACAACTTCATGGATCGCACGGTCGAGGTATTCGACCTGCACCTGCTGCTGCAGAATGGCACCACCAACGTGCCGGTGCTGGCGACGGTGAGCTCGGTGGGCACCGAGAAGCTGACGGCGACGGTGCTGAAGGGCAAGCAGTTCTTCTATGACGCGCGCGACACGCGCCTGGCGCGCGATCGCTACATGAGCTGCGCGAGCTGCCACAACGATGGCGGGAGCGACGGTCGGGTGTGGGACCTGACCGGCATGGGCGAGGGCCTGCGCAACACGATCACGCTGAATGGACGGGCGGGCATGGCGCACGGCTTCCTGCACTGGAGCGCGAACTTCGATGAAGTGCAGGACTTCGAAGGTCAGATCCGCGCGCTCGCGGGCGGCACCGGCCTGATGAGCGACGCCGCGTTCGCGACGCGCACGGCGCCGCTGGGCACGCCGAAGGCCGGCGTCAGCGCCGATCTGGATGCGCTCGCGGCGTATCTGGGATCGCTGAGCACCTTCAGTCAGAGTCCGTATCGCAACTCGGACGGCTCGCTGACAGCGGCGGCGGTGCAGGGCCGCACGGTGTTCCAGAACGCCGGCTGCGGCACCTGCCACAGCGGCACGAGCTTCACGGCGAGCGGTGCGGCGACGTTGAACGATGTCGGCACGATCAAGCAGCCGGGGAGCGGTCAGCGCCTCAACGGGCCGCTAACGGGCATCGATCCGCCGACGCTGCGCGATGTGTGGGCGAGCGCGCCGTATCTGCATGACGGCTCGGCGGCGACGCTGGCCGATGCGGTGCGTGCGCACACCAACATCACGCTGAGCACTGCGGATGTGAACTCGGTGGTGGCGTACCTGCAGCAGATCGGTAGCGAGGAAACCTCTGCGCCGAACCCGCCGCCGCCGACCGACACGACGGCGCCGAGCGTGCCGGCGAACCTGCAGGCGACGGCC
>JBIOUH010000152.1:0-13677 GCA_044866955.1 Steroidobacteraceae bacterium | reverse complement strand
GACGTAGACTTTGCGCCTGCTCGAGTTCCGGCGCCGGATAGTCGTGGAAGCGTCGCGCGCATTCGGCGCCCCACGACTGCGGCAGGCCGTAGCGCGCCAGCAGATCGTCGAAGAGTCCCGGCTTGTGGCGGTCGGTTTCGCGACGCTGCCACAACGCTTGCACCAATCCCTCGAGCGGTTGGCTGCTCACCTCGCGCAGCCAGGCAGCGACCGCGGCGAGCGCGGGCCTCTCGAAGTCGCGCGTATCGTAGATCGTGCCATCGAGATCGAAGACGACCCTGGGCACGTCGCCGATCTGCTGGAGTAGCTGCGCCGGAGTCACGGCGAATCGCCGTCCGTCTGTTCCTGCCAATAGCGCCATACACGCAGCTCGCGCGCAGCGCCCGACCATGCTTTGCCCTGCCACAGCGCGATTGTTGCGGCGAACGGATCGCAGCCGGCGAGCGCCGAGAAAATGGCGCTGCCGGCAAGCCGCGGATTGATCTCGATGATCCAGTCGACGCCGGCCGCATCGCGAATCACCTGGAAGTTGATCGCGTAGCGAAACTGCCAGCGCCGGCCGAGCTGCGCTGCCAGCTCGTGCAGGCTGTCGTCGGGACTAACCATACCGATCGTCGAGACACCAGCAGCGCGCAAACGTCGCCGCGGGGAGGTGGCGATCAGTGCCCCGCTGCGATCGAACACTGCGTCGACTGTGAACTCCTCGCCATCGATCGCCCGTTGCAGCACGCCGTCGCGCCCACGCAAGGCGTCGAACATACGCGCGTCGCGCGCCTCGATCACGCCCTTGCCACCGCGCCCATACCGCGGCTTGAAGAAAGCGGGGGCCGTGTCTGCCTCCGGTGCAACCGGCAAACCCGACTCGACGCAGGCGCGCTGGAACCGACACTTGTCGACGCAGTCGAGCACAACCGCGGGCTCCGAGATCGCGATACGATCGCGCAGTGCCTGCGGCAATCGATCCCACGCTGCGGCGATTGCGAGCAGTTCCTCATCAATGAACGGCAGAAAGATGTCGACCGCGGCGAGCCGCTCGCACAAAAAGTCGATATAGCCCGCGGCCGCCGCCGGCGGCGCCACGTGGAACTCATTGCAGAAGCGCTGGCCGAGCGGCTCGGCCGCCTCACTGGCGTCGATCCCGACCACGACGTGACCAAGCGAGCGCACATGGCGCACGATCGAAACTGCGGCGGGCGATGCGGCGGCGCTGATCATCACGCGCATGTTCAGCTCAAGCCCGCGAGCCGCTGCACGGACGAGTCGAAGCGATACGTCTTGAGCTGCTGCTGCGGCTGGGCCGCCGACTCGACGAAGCCCAGGCGCTCGAAGACTGCTCTCGACGGCCGGTTCTCGACCTTGACCTCGGCGCGAAAAACGCTCAATCCATGGTTGCGCAACTGCTGGATGCCCATCGCCACCAGATGCTTCGCCCAGCCTCGGCCGCGCAACGCGGGATCAATCGAGTAATCGATGAGTGCTTCCGCGCCGTCGCAATCGAAACGGATCTGTCCCACCGGCAGCTCACCTGCCTGCAGTACGAACAAGTGACTGCGCTGCGACGCGAGCCGTGCCGCAAACCATGCGCGGTGCTCCGCCAGCGTGATCTGCTGCGTGCGCAGCGCCTGGCGACGCGTTTCGGGATCGTTCGCCCAGGAAAAGTACGTGAGCATGTCCTGCGCAGTCGCACGGCGGAGCTGCAGGCTGGCTGTCGGCGTGGGATCCAGATGTTCGCCAACCCGCGCCGCGCCGAGGCCGTCGACGAGCAGCTGATTGCGTGCCGCAAGGTCCGCCAACGCCTGCCGATCCGCTCTGCATTCCCGAACGGCCTGAGCGATGTCGTCGGCTCGCACCTGCGCGCTCGTGCCGAGGTATCGAATGAGGTTGACAGCAGACAGTGCGGCACAGCCCGGCTCCTGATTGTCGGCGATGCTCACGACCAGGCTCGGCAATCCCAGACACATTCGTTCCCAGTTGGTAACACCACCCGCCCCGACCGCCAGGTCCGCAGCCGCCATTAGGTCCGCGAGGTGAGGCCGAGCCCCGTACACAGCCGTGCGCGCTCGCGCTGCCGCCTGCGTCTCGAGCGCCGCCCGATGCGGATTGTTGGCGCCGATGACTACGTCGACTTCCAGGTCGTCCAACTGCGCGCCGCTGAGCGCTTGCAGCGCCGTGCCGGTCAGATTTTGCGGGTCCGACCCACCGAAGAAGATGAGCACGCGACGCACTTCGCCGCTGCGCGGCTGCTGTGCAGCGCGAAAGTGCCGGTACTCGGGGCGCAACAGCGCGAAGCGCGGTCCCAGGACTCGCAGGCACTCGGCCGGAAGCAGCGATTCATAGCGCTGCGCACTGCGCTCGGAATAGTTCTGATCCAGCAGCAGATCGCAGACGTGCGGCCGATTCGCCACGTCATCGATGACCATGAGCTTCGTGACGTGCGGGCGCACGGTGCGCTCCCAGGTTGCGTCGAGTTCGTAGTGGTCGACGATCAACCAGTCGGGGCATTCGCCGCGCAGCGCCGCGACTGTTTGCTCCGCATCGACTTGCTGCGGAGCATCCTCCGCCGCAGCGAGCACGTCGACAGTCTTGCCGCGCTCGCGCAGCAGCTCGATGAGATTGCCGTGCTGAGCGCGCGAAACGAATCGCACCCGCACGGCGCGGGCGGCGAGCACATCTGCCAGCGTCAGGCAGCGCATGAGATGTCCGGTTCCCATGCGGCTCGATGCATCGACGCGAAAGATGGCCGTTATGATGAGTACCGCCCCAGAATGAACGCCTCGGCCGCGTCCACGCCGACTGTCGCGCCACGCCAGCGCGCCAGATGCTCGACTCCTTCACGCGAGCGCGGATGCGGCCATGGACGCAGCTCGTCGGCATAGGCGTCCAGCGCTGCGAGCTTGCGCTGCAGGAAGGCCGAAATGTCGACGAACCAGTTCGGGGCGAACACCGGCCCTGATCCCGGCAGCTGCCACTCCGTGCTCGAAGGAATCTCGAACGAAAGCAGTGCCTTGACCGGATGACCGCGCTGCGGACGCGCGGCCGCGATGGCCGCATCGTGGATGCGACGATGATCGATGTTGACGTCGCCGGCGTGATGCGTCAGCAGCGTCGCGGGCCGATGCTGCGCAATGAGGGATTCGATCAGCTTCACGACGTCGAGCAACGCAACCGTGTCGAGTCGATTGTCGGGGAAGTCGCCGAAGTGGACGGAAGTCGCACCGAGAATTTCGCAGGCTTTCTGCGCCGCCGCACGTCGCGCCGCGAGCGCAGCCTGCGCCCGGGCCGCGCCCGCATCGGCCGGCCGCGAGGAGACTCCGTCGGCGACGAAGGCGACGTGGATCGGCTGCCCTGCTGCAGCGAGCTTTGCAATCGTGCCGCCACACCCGAGAACTTCGTCGTCGGGGTGGGCCGCCACAACCAGTACGGTACCGTGCATGATCAGTTCAACCGCTTGAAGCCGCTGTGGCACACCGGGCCGTGGAGCAGACTCATGACGTCCCTGCCCTCCTCGCACTCCTTGATGAGTGCAAAGACAGGATCGAGCGCAGCGAAATAGTCCGCGACGACCTGTGGCGTATGTTCCGTGCACACGTAGACGTTGACTGCAGCGAGATAGCCTTTGGCCAGCATCTCCTGCGTGAGCAGCGTCTTGTACTCAAGTGCGCGCGCACTATTGAACGACAGGCCCGTGAGCGCGGGCAGTCCGCTGACCGTGACGGGCAGATCGTACTTGCGCGCGAGCGCTTGCCAACCGGCGGCGATGTCGCGGCCGGTTGCGGTGATCCGTTCCCAGGAGCGCACCCGCTGCATCACCTCCAGCGTCTTGAGCGCTGCAGTAGAGCCGATGCGCTCGGTCCAGAAGGTGCTGCTGATGAACGTGCGCTGCGCGGCTTCCATGACTTCACGCTTGCCGATGGCCGCCGTCACCGCATAGCCGTTGCCGAGCGCCTTGCCGAACATCGCCATGTCCGGCTCGACGCCGTAGAGTTGGTGCAAGCCGCCGAACGTCTGGCGAAAGCCGGACGTGCACTCATCGAATATCAGCACGATGCCTTGGTCGGTGGCGAGCTGCCGCACGCTCTCCAGGAATCCCGGCTCGGGTCCCATGTTGCGCGAGACTTCCATCTTGATCACGCCGACGTCGTGATTGCGGACTAGCTCCTGCAGCTCGCCGAAATTGTTGTAGCGGAACGGCAGGACACTGCCCCGCAGCTCGCGCGGCACGCCGCCCGGCTCCAGGCCAGGCAATAGATGGCCGGCAAGATTCTGCTCGTCGCCGAGATTGGCGGCGAGATACCAATCGTGCCAGCCGTGGTACCCGCAGATCGCAACCTTGTCGCGGCCACTCGCCGCACGCGCGATCCGAATGGCAATCGCGTTCGCTTCGCCGCCGGAGCGCGCGAAGCGCACCATGTGCGCCCACGGATGAATCTCGACGAGGCGCTCGGCGAGATACACCTCTTCCGGAGCGTTGAGCGTCGACATGTTGCCGGCCGCGATCGTCTGCCGCACGGCCTCGTCGACTTCGGGATGACCGTAGCCCAGCGTGTTGGTGCCGATGCCCATGAGCGACATGTCGATGTACTCGCGGCCATCGAGATCCCACACCCGGCAACCCTGCGCCTTGCTGAAATACGCCGGCCACTGCTCGGGCAGAAACAGCTCTGCGCGTTTCGACAGCAGCATGTTGCCGCCCGGAATGACTCGCTTCGCCCGCTTCCACAATTTCTGTCCAGTGCCCATGTATGTGCCTTCGTTGCGAATCAAATGGCGATTGCCCGCGAACCATTCGGGATGCTGCTCGCGCAGCGCCAGGACTTCGAGCCAGCCGAAGTCGCGCCGTGGATGAAAGTGGCGGAACACACGCTCGACCACGCTGAGATCCTCCGGCTCGTCGACCGTCCAGCGCTCGCCGGATTCGTCCGTCGCATTCACAAAGCCGGCGCGGCTGAACGCGTCGGAGTTGCGGATGAAAGGCGTGACGTGCTCGCGATCGGCGGCGCTCGTCGCCTGCTTCCACGCAGTATGCAGCGCCTCGGCGCTGAACACTTCGACGTCCAGACCATCCGGGAACATCGGCGGCAGCACGTTGGCTGCATAGTCGGCGCGCGAGTCGCAGAATCTGTCGATTACCGCGTCGACGATCGCAGGGTCGACCAGCGGGCAGTCTCCGGTGATGCGCACCACGACGTCGGCTCCCGCTTCCTGCGCGGCGCGGTAGTAACGATCCAGCACGTCGTGCTCGCTGCCGCGATAGACCGAATGCCCGAGCTCCCGGACATACGCGGCCAGCGCATCGTTGCGCGGATCGTCGGAAGTCGCCAGCACGATCGTGTCGACGCGCCGCGCCGCCGACAGGCGCTCGAGCAGCAAGCCGATCAGCGGCGTGCCGCACACCGGCTGCATCACTTTTTGCGGGAACCGCATCGAGCCCATTCGGGCCTGGACGATTGCCACAATCTTCAAGATGCGCCCCATCGGGACGGATTCACGAGATCCAGGTCTGCGTTCATCAGAGTTGCGGGCGGCGCCGGCGAGCGCGCTGTCGTGCCCGCAATGATTTCCTGCAACTGCTGCAGGCTGTCGACGCCGACGACCACGCGATCGATTCCAGGCTGCGATAATGCGAAGCTGATGCAGGCCTGCACCGGCGTCAGCGCCTGCTCGGCGAGCCAGCGATCCCATTGATCCCAGAGCTGCTGCCAGCGAGCGAAGCGCGCCGGCCGCAGTCCCGGGTCCATCAGCAACAGACCCTGCAGAAACACCGAACGCACGTGAACCTCCGTACCTGCTGCGTGCAGCCGAGCCAGCCAACCCGAGCTGGCGAGTCGCCGGTCCACGATACTGAGCGGCGCCTGGACCACATCGAGCTGCATGCGTGACGCGAGGTCGTCGAGTTCCTCGGGCGCGTAGATCGAGACGCCGAGCTTGGCAACGAGTCCTGCGCTTTTCGTGGCTGCGAGTGCGACGCTGAGCGCTGCACCGCTGCTACCCAAAAGATCCTGAGAACGATGCAGCAGCAGTCCATGCAGAGCCGCAACCTTCAGCCGCTGCAATGAGCCGCGGACGCAGTCGCGCACCCAGGCCGCGACGTCGGCGCATCCATCCGGCACCGGTGGCAGCTTCGAGATGACCTGCCACTGACCAACGCCGATCGCGCCGAGCCGCTGCTCCGCTTCGCCGTAAGCAATGGCAGTGTCGAGCGTATCGAGTCCGGCGGCGCGTGCGTGTTTCAGGATCGCCGCAGTCTCTTCCCCGCTCACTCGACCGCCACTGTTCGCAACGCCGTAGCGCTGACCGAACTGGACCGTGCCGAGGACGAGACGACTGCTCACTGCGCGAGATTCTTGCGCAGTACCGACGTCGCAACCCATTCGCCCGGCTCGTCGGTGTAGCCGCCCGCAGCATGGTGCCGCACCTTGTGCGAGTAGCTCGTGTAGCCCGGATGCCAGGTGAACAGCGTGCGATAGTCCATCTTGTGGCTGTAGATGCCGGCTCGATGGTGATAGGCACGTTGCGACGGCGACGGACTGTGGAAGTCGTGGATCAACAGCCAGCCGGGATTCTTCAACACCCGGTCGGCTTCCGCGGCGATGCGAAACAGGTCCTCGCGATCGCAGAGATACAGGCAGAAGCCGAACATGACGACGTCGAAAGTCCGATCGGCGAACGGCAGGCGCTCGGCCGTCCCGCGCTGCGCTGCTACAGCGCGTGCACTCGCCGCTTCCACTGCACGTGCGGATGGATCCAGGCCGCTGCATTCGCAGCCGCGATGTTGCCGGAGCCAGGCCAATCGCGCGCCATCGCCGCAGCCGATCTCGAGGATGCTGGCGCTGCTCAGCGGGAGAGTGTCCGCTAGGCCCAGCACCTCCGCGATCAGCGGATCGGACTCGTCGACAGTGCGTGGCGCGCCGCCGCCGACGTTGCGCTCGAACCAGGCGTCCCCTTCGGACTCCAGGAAGACGTCTCGCTGTTTCATGTCACTGCTCCCAGCGCCTGATGCAGGCAATCAACGACGCGATCCTGCTCCGCCTCCGTCAATCCGGCGAACAGCGGCAGAGTGATGGCTTCGCGGCCATGCGCTTCGGCTTCCGGAAACTGACCGGGCGCGAAGCCGAGCGCGCGATAGTAAGGCTGCAGGTGAACCGGGATGTAGTGCAGGTTCACTCCGACGCCCATCTGCCGCATGCGATCGAAGACCTGTCGATGCGTCACGCCCGCGGCGCTGGCCTGGAGTCGCACGACATAGAGGTGAAACGCGGAAAGGTTCGCGGGCTGAATGCTCGGCAAACGCAACGGTAGCCCGCGCAGAGCGACGTCGTAGCGGCGCGCCAGCTCGTTGCGACGGGCGACGTAGGCATCCAGCCGCTGCAGTTGACTCATGCCGAGCACCGCCTGGATGTCCGTCATGCGGTAGTTGAAGCCGAGCATCTGCTGCTCGTAGTACCACGACGGCGGGGCTGCATCCGGTGCGATCTCGCTGACTGCCGTAAAACTAGCCGCGTCACGCGTGATCCCGTGAGTGCGCAGCATCGCCATGCGCTCGGCCAGCTGTGCGTCGTTGGTGAGCGCCATGCCACCTTCGCCGGTCGTGATGATCTTCACCGGATGGAAGCTGAACACGGTGATGTCGGACCAGCGGCAGCTGCCGACGGGCTCGCCGTTGCGCGCACCGCCGATCGAGTGCGATGCATCTTCGATGACCTTGACGCCGTACAGCTGCGCGAGCTTCCAGATCTCTTCCTGCTCGGTCGGCTGACCCGAGAAGTGCACCGGCACTAGGACCTGCGGCAGCTGGTCGCCGCGCTGCGCCTCAGCCAGCTTCGCTGCCAGCGCGGGCACGCTGAGATTCCAGGTGACCGCGTCGATGTCGACAAAATCGACGTCGGCGCCGCAGTAGCGCGCGCAATTGGCGGATGCGACGAACGTGTTCGGCACGGTCCACAGGACATCGCCCTGGCCGAGGCCCAGCGCCATGCAGGCGAGATGCAGCGCCGAGGTCGCGCTGGTCGAGGCGACCGCATGCCTGGCTTTCACGCGCGCTGCAACCGCCGCCTCGAAGCGCGGAATCGTCGGCCCCTGCGTCAGAAAGTCCGAGCGCAGGACCGCCGTGACTGCGTCGATGTCGGCCTGCGAGATGTCCTGGTGGCCATAGGGAATCATGTCAAACCGCCGCGTGGCCGTTGAGCGCCACGATTTCCTCGATCGACAGGAAGTGCGGATTCTTGCCGGAGTGGTACTCGAAGCCCGGCTCGACCGGCCGTCCCCGCTCGCCGAGCTTGTTCACGGAAAATTCGGCCACGCGCGAGAACTGGATCGTCGGCTTGATGACGAAGTGATCGTCGAACTCCAGAGTCAGGTGCGAGTCGTCCGCGGGACACATGATCTCGTGCAGTTTCTCGCCGGGGCGAATGCCGATGATCCGGTGCGGCAGTCCCGGCGCCATGGCCCGGGCCAGATCGACGACGCGCACCGAGGGAATCTTTGGCACGAAGATCTCTCCGCCGTGCATGCGCTGGAAGTTTCTCAGCACGAAATCCACGCCCTGCTGCAGCGTGATCCAGAACCGCGTCATCGCAGCGTCGGTGATCGGCAAATGATCCGCTCCGGCGCGGATGCAGCGCCGGAACACCGGCACCACCGAGCCGCGCGAGCCGACGACGTTGCCGTAGCGCACCGCCGCGAATCGCGTCTTGTGCCCGCCGGCGAAATTGTTGGCTGCCACGAACAGCTTGTCGGAAACGAGTTTGGTCGCGCCGTAGAGGTTGATCGGGCCCGCCGCCTTGTCGGTCGACAGCGCGATCACGCGCTCGACGTCGTTGGCCAGCGCCGCATGGATGACGTTCTCCGCTCCATGGATGTTGGTCTTGATGCACTCCATCGGGTTGTATTCCGCGGCCGGCACCTGCTTGAGAGCTGCAGCGTGGATCACGAAGTCGACGCCCTGCATCGCCTGCGTGAGGCGATCGCGATCGCGCACGTCGCCAATGAAGTAGCGCATGCACGGCTCATGGAACTCCTGCTCCATCTCGAACTGCTTGAGCTCGTCGCGCGAGTAGACGATGAGCTTGCGCGGCCGGTAGCGCTGCAGGATCGTCTTGATGTACTGCTTGCCGAAGGAGCCGGTGCCGCCGGTGATCAGAACGGATTTGTCGTTGAACATGTCTGCCTTGTGCGGCGCCGTCAGCTGGTGGCGGCGACCTTGGCCATTTGCCGGAAACTATCGCTGAATTCGAGCAGGTGCTCGTACGATCCCTGCGCCACCACCGCGCCGTTCTCGAGCTGGACGATGCTGTCGCAGCGTCGCACCGTGGACAGCCGATGCGCGATCAGCAGCACTGTGAGGTCGCGGCGCAGTCCCTGGATCGCCTCCATGACCGATTGCTCGGTGACGTTGTCGAGAGCGCTCGTCGCCTCGTCCAGTATCAGCACGCTGGCATTCTTGTAGAGCGCGCGCGCGATGCCGATGCGCTGACGCTGCCCGCCGGAAAGCTGCACGCCGCGCTCGCCCACCAGCGAGTCATAACCCTGTGCCCGGCTCTCGATGAAATCGGCGACCTGCGCCTGCCGCGCGGCTTCCCTGACACGCGACAGATCAATCGCTTCCCGCGGCACGCCGAGCGCGATGTTCTCCGCGACCGTCGCATCGGCGAGATAGATCGTCTGCGGCACGTGCGCGATCGTGCGCTGCCAGGCCCTGACCAGCGAACCGCTGATCGGCTGCTCGTCCACCAGGATCTGGCCCTGAGTCGGCGTGAGCAAACCCATGAGCAGATCCATGCTGGTGCTCTTGCCGCTGCCGGTGCTGCCGACGAAGCCGATCCTCGCGCCCTTGGCGATGACCAGCTCGAGATCCTTCAGGACCCAGGGACGATCTTCGCCGTAACGAAAGCGCACACGGTCGAACCGGATCGCGCTCTTGAAGGCTAGCGGCGCGGGCAACGGCTGCATCTGTTCGGCGGACATGGGCTGATCGAGCAACTGCAGCGTGTCCACCAGCAGCCCCTGATTGCCCGCGATGCTCGCCCATGAGGCGAATGCCTGCTGCAGACCCGGCAGCAGGCGTTGCGCGCCGAGCGCGAGGGCACCCAGGACCGGTAGCGCACTGGCGATGCCTCCCGGCTGGCGGCTCAAACCGAAGGCCAGCGCAGCGATCATCACCATCCCGAGCGACTCCATCGCGAACCGTGGGCTCTGACCGATGAAGATGTTCACGCCCTGCGCACGCCGCAGGCGCTGGTTCGCTTCGCTGTAGACCTGGCAATAGACGGGCTGCGAGCCGTCCAGCAGCACGTCGCGGATGCCGCCGAGCCCTTCCTGGAGCGCTTTGACCACTCGCGTATGCTCGGCCGCGATGTGCTCGCTGTTCTTGCGCAATCTGCGCCGCGTGAACCAGCTAATGGCACCGTAACTGACGCCGAAGCCCGCGGCGGCGATCATGGCAACGGCAGTGTCGATGGCCAGCAGCATCGCCAGGACCGCTACCAGCAGCGGCACCGAGCTGATCAACGTCACGAACGGCAGCAGGACTCCCAGGGTGGTGCCGCCGACTTTCAGCGTGATACCGCTGATGACCTCGCTGCTGCCGCGAGCGATGTGGACGCGGTACGGCTGATAGAGCGTACGACGATAGACGTCCAGGCTGAGATCGGCGCCCGCGCTGAATGCGAAGCGGGTGCTGAGCCACAACACCAGCATGCGGATCGCACCGGCAGCGAGCGCAGCCACCGCGAACGCAATCGTGAGAGGCAACACGATCTCTTCCGCCGAGGTAAAGCCCAGCGCCTGCGCCGCCTCGCGAACGAGGCGGTACTCGAATGCTCTGTCCGGAGCGGCGAGCACCGCGATGAACGGCAGCACCGCACCCAGGCTGACGATCTCGGCGAACACGCTGACGAGCATCAGGCTCATCAGGAGCACGAACTGGCGCTGGCGCCGTGCGCTCAGGTGACGCCAGAGCCGCAGCATCAGGGAAATCAGGGATTCGCCGGCCGGCACTAGATGCCCTGCTCGGCCCGATGCCGCCGCCAGATGCTGTGCGCGAGAGCCAGGAGGAAGCCGAGGAAAACCCCGAGGACGCCGCCGGAGAGCACCATCAACGTGCGGCGCGGCCAGACGCGCCGCTCAGGAGTGACTCCCGGGTCCACCACCGTGAACGCATATTCGGTGCGGGCGTTGGCCAGCATCAGCGTCTTCATCTCGATCTCGATGAGGCCGTACATGACACGTTGCAGCTCGACCACATCCGTCTTGGCGATCTGCTCCTTGAGGTACTGGATGTTGCGGCTCGAATCGCTCAGGGCGCGGCTGCGCAGCGTCTCGTTCGCCAGCGCCACATAGGCGTTCGCCCACTGCGACGCGACCGCCGGGTCGTGCCAGTCGATCTGAATCGTGGTCGTCTGGCTCTCGGGCTCCGTGGTGATCTTGAGGATGGCGTTGCGAAACTTATCGACGGCGAACCAGAGCGTGGCGTGCTCCGGTGCATTCGGCATCAGCTGCTCAACCAGCTTGTACCGCTTGACGAATTCCTCGCTCAGGCCGCGCGAGCGCAGCACTGCCTGGGCCTCGGGTCCCGGACCGCCGGCGGCGCTGATGTTGATGCCGGCGATGCTGGCCAGGCCGCCGAGCTGGCTGGCCAGCGACGAGCCCGCCCCCATGGCTTCGTCCCGCGCCTCGGTGACGACTGCCTGCGCGCGAAACACCGGCGTGGTCGTCAGCGCGACGATCACCGCCGCGATGACCACTACGACGGCGACGGCGGCGATGAAATAGCGGTAGCGCCAAGCCACCTGCACCATCGCAACGACGTTGACCTCGTCGCGATCATTGCGCCCGGAGGCCGCTTCAGTGGATATCACCCGTCACCTGCCTGTTGTGATTGGTTGGGTTGTCGCGACCACGGACCCTGCAGGCACGCTACCGCCTGCCAGGTGACTCGTCGCGACTAGCATCAGCATCGACATATCGCTGCGCGCCGCAACGTCCGGTCGCCCGGCGCAGCGGCGCGAGTCTCAAACGTCTCCGTGCCGCGCCGCTTCGCGGCGCATTTCCTCTATCTCGACGCGCAGCGCTTCGTACTCGCGCATCTTGATCTTCAGATACTTCACAGTAAGGCTCGCCTTGCTCTCGAGTCCGCGCGGCGTCAGCAAGTACATGTAGGCAGCCTTGTTCTGGCTGTTCTTGAAGTTGGTGGCCTTGATCCAGCCCTTGTGGATCAGCGCCTGCAGGCAATAGTTCACCTTGCCGAGGCTGATGCCGAGCTCGCGCGCGGCGTCGCGCTGGCTCATGCCCGGATTCGCTTCGAGCAGGCGCATCAGCTTGTAGTGAACGTCGGTCGTCATGGCTGCGGCATCACGCGGCGCTGGGTACGACGAAGCCTGAGCGCAGCCGCACACGGGTACTCGCGCCAAGGAGCTGCAGCAGGATCACGACGCGGTCTTCGCCGTCATCGCGCTCGAAGACGCCCTCCAGGTCGCGGAACACGCCGCCGACCACTGTTACTCGCGAGCCACGCTCGAACGGCCGTCGTGCGCCCCAGCGGTGCAGGCCGGATTGCGGATCGGCTCTCGCGATCAGTGCCTCGACCATGCCCGCGGGAACCACGGCGGGCTCGATTCCGAAACGGACCACGCACGCAACTCCGAGCGTGGATCGCACCGGCGCCAGCGACTGTTGCGCGGGATCGAGCTGCACGAATAGATATCGTGGGAAAAGGGCAGCGACGCGCTCGATCCAGCGACCGCGCACGCACGCCGGCTGCGACAGGCGCGGAAAGTACACGCCATAGCCTTGCCGCTGCAGGTTCGTCACCGCCACCTGCTCGGCAGCTGGCTTGGTGAACACCAGAAACCAGCGCGAGCCGCAAGCGGCAGGATCCGCAGCTGCCGCCAGTCCCGCGCTGCTATCGGGCAGGTCCATTCGTCTCTTCCGTCGCTTCAGGCGCGTGCGTTCACAGATTGAACGCGCGCAGCTTAAGAAGCCGACGGAGCCCTGTCAAATTTCGCCCGACAGCAACTTACGTCAGAACGAGCTCACAGCCGCGGCCGAGATCGCCAGGTTATAGACGATGGAAGTCACGGCCTGCCAGAACGGCAGTGGCCGCATGCGCTCGGTATCGAGCGGCGCCACGATCGTATCGCCGGGCTTGATGTTGACACCGCCGGCCGAGAACCACGCGCGGCCCGAACGCGTAATGACGCTGCCGTCGGCGCGCACCACGTAAATGTGATCGTCGTCCGCTTTCGGAGTCAGTCCGCCGCTCTGGGCGATGTAGTCGTCGCGGGCCAGTTCGGTGCGGTACAGGTGCGAGGTGGCGCTCTGCACTTCGCCGATCACCGTCACTTCCTGCGTGACGCGGGGTACGAGCAGCATGTCGCCGCCCTTCAGCACGATGTCCTGCTCGGATCCCTGGCGCGCGCTTGCGACCTTGTTCAGGTCGATGACCAGGCGGCCGATGGGCTGCGCCTCGCGCAGATTGGCCAGGAGCGAGCGGCCGACGGCGAGCGCCTGCCCGGCGTCGCGAATGCCTGCTTCCTGCGTGGACATCAGCGACATCTGTGCGATGTCCGATTCCATGCGATTCGCGAGCGTGTCGAGCTGCTTGCGCTCGCGCTCCTTGAGCTCCTCGCGCGTGAACACGGCGCCTTCGATGAACGCGAGATCGGTGAACCCGCCGGCACG
>JBIOUH010000151.1:0-6903 GCA_044866955.1 Steroidobacteraceae bacterium | reverse complement strand
ACCTGGTGCCGCTGCGCAACCGCTACGGGATCATCGGGCCGATTCCGCCGGACCGGCTCGAAAAAGAGGCGCTCGCACGCGACCTGCGGTCGAATCCGCTGGTTCCCAAGGGCGGCACGCCGCGCGCCGTGCATTCGATCATCACGAATTCCACGTACGACGGCCTTTGCTACAACGCGCGCCGCGTCGAGGAACTGCTCGACCCGAGCGTCGATCGCATTCACTTCGACGAGGCCTGGTACGCGTACGCCCGCTTCAATCCGCTGTACAGCGGGCGTCACGCCATGCACGGCGATCCGAAGGACCACAAGGGTCCGACGGTGTTCGCAACACATTCCACCCACAAGCTGCTCGCGGCTTTGTCGCAGGCTTCGTTCCTGCACATTCGCGACGGCCGCAGCCCCATTCCGCATGCGCGCTTCAACGAGTCGTACATGCTGCATGCGTCGACCTCGCCGCTGTATCCGATCATCGTCTCCAACGACATCACCGCGGCAATGATGGATGGCCCGGGCGGGCCAACGCTCACGAACGAATCGATCCAGGAAGCTGTGTCGTTCCGGCAAACGATGGGGCGCGTGCACAAACAGTTCGCCGACAAAGGCGAGTGGTTCTTCCGCACCTGGAACGCCGACACGATCGGCGGCGCCGAGGCCCGCCGCAAGGTCGCGTTCGAAGACGCCTCCCCGCAGCAGCTCGCGACCGACCCGCAGTGCTGGGTGCTGCATCCCGGTGAGACGTGGCACGGCTTCGGCGATCTCGAAGACGACTACTGCATGCTGGATCCGATCAAGGTCTCGGTCGTGACGCCAGGCGTTGCCAACCAGGGAGGTCTCGAGCGCAGCGGCATTCCGGCGAGCCTCGTGACCGCCTACCTGCACTATCGCGGCGTCGAGGTGGAGAAGACCACCGACTTCACGATCCTGGTGCTGTTCTCGATCGGCGTGACCAAGGGCAAGTGGGGCACGCTGCTCAACGCGCTGCTCGACTTCAAACGCAACTACGACAGCAATACGCCGCTTGCCGAGGTTCTGCCCCATCTCACTGCCAACCACCCGGCCGTGTACGGCGCGCTCGGCCTGCGCGACATCGCCGACCAGATGTTCGCGCAGCTGCGCGAGTCGCGGCAGACGCACTGGCTCGCCGAAGCATTCTCGACGCTGCCGGCGCCCGTCATGACGCCGAACGCAGCCTATCAGTACCTCGTGCGCGATGAGATCGAGCACGTGCCGCTCGATCGGCTCGCCGACCGCGTGCTCGCGACCAGCGTCGTGCCCTACCCTCCCGGCATTCCGATGCTCATGCCCGGCGAGTCGACCGGCGCGAACGACGGTCCGTATCTCGGGTATTTGCGCGCGCTGGCCGCGTGGGACAAGCGTTTTCCGGGCTTCGGCCACGATACGCACGGCGTCGAGAATCGCGACGGTGTCTACCACGTGCAGTGTCTGCGCAAGGGCACGGCTCCCGAGCAGGAGACGCGCCGCAAGTGAGCGCGCCCGGCCGCAAGATGTCGCTGATGCAGGCGACCATGCTCGTCGCCGGCAACATGATCGGCACCGGCGTGTTCCTGCTGCCGGTGAACCTCGCGCACGTCGGCGGGATCGCCATCTTCGGCTGGCTGATCGCTACCGCCGGCGTCGCTGCACTCGGCCTCGCGTTCGCCAAGCTCGGCGAGCTGAGCCCGCAGCAGGGCGGGCCGTATGCATACGCACGCGACTTTCTCGGCCCGTACGCCGGTTTCCAGACCAACTACGTTTACTGGTTCGGCAACTGGATCGGCAACATTGCAATCGCCGTCGCCGCGATCGGCTACCTCGCCGAGCTCGTGCCTGCCATCACGCACCCGCCGGCGAGTGTCGTGGCTACCGCGATCCTCATCTGGCTGCTGACGTTTGCGAACATCCTCGGACCGCGTGTCGTTGGCGCGCTCGAAACCTGGACGATGGCGCTGGCGCTGATACCGATCCTCGCGATCGCGATCTTCGGCTGGTTGTGGTTCGACCCGCAGGTGTTCCGCGCCGGCTGGAACGTCAGCGGCGAATCCGACATGCATGCAGTGTCGCGCGCCGCTTCGATGGCATTGTGGGCGTACATGGGCATAGAGAGCGCCGCGGTTTCGGCGGGTGTCATCGAAAACCCGAGCCGCAACGTGCCGCTGGCGACGCTCATCGGCCTGGCGCTCGCCGCCGTCGTGTACGTGCTGAGCTCCACAGTCATCATGGGATTGCTGCCGAACGAGGAGCTGCGCACCTCGCACGCGCCGTTCGCCGAAGCGGCGCGCATCGCGATAGGCGCAACCGGCGCGATCGTCATCAGCGTGTGCGCAGTGCTGAAATCCGTCGGCTCGCTCGGCGGCTGGATGCTCCTCGTCGGACAGTCGGCCCAGGCGGCGGCGCACGACGGCATGTTCCCGCGTGTCTTCGCGCGACTCAACAAGAACGGCGTGCCGGGCACCGGCCTGATCATCGTCGCCGTGCTCATGACGATCGTGCTGTTCGCAACCATGTCGCCGACGCTCGCGGGCCAGTTCACACGCATCGTCGATCTCGCGGTCATCCTGATCATCGTCCCGTACGTCTACTCGGCCGTGGCGGTCGTGAAAGTGGTCTACGACCGTCAACTGCCGCGCAAGACATTTCTGCTCTACAAGTGGATCGCGATGGCTGCCGTTGCATATTGCCTTTGGGCAGTCATTGGCGGCGATCCGGACACGGTCGTGCGCGCACTGGTCGCCCTGCTCATCAGCGTGCCGTTGTACCCGTTCTTCATTCGCTCGATGGATGCGGCCGCGCAACGCAACGCGACCGCTCTAGCGGGCGCGCACCCATGAGGATCAGTCTATGAACCGACGGAGCGTGCGTCTGCGCTCGGCGCTGACGCTGGCATTGCTCGCGACAGGGATCGGCAGCGCGCTCGCGGCCGAGGACGAAGCGAAGCCACCGCCGCCGCCCGGACTGCCGGCGGGACTCGACTGGTCGTTCAACTTCGACGCGACCTGGGGCGTGTTCGGATTCGCGAACTCGCTCTACACGAATCCGAAGCCCGAGGAACCGTCCGGCGATCTGAGCGACAACTGGATGGAAGGCTCCATCAAGCCTGCGCTGAGCGCGGAGTACACGACGGGAAGCTCCGCACAGATCTATGCGAAAGCAAGCGGCGTCGGCGTGCGCACCTACAGTGCGCCGCCGCCGCTGGTGGGCAGCGAGGCCTCGTCTTTCGACGTCGAGGACCTGTACATCGGCTGGCGCTCGGGCAATAGCATCGGCCTCGGCGAGAACGTGCTCGACTTCACGATCGGACGCGCGCCCTACAAGATCGGCAACCGCTTGCTGCTGGGTGACGGCGCCGCGGACGGCAGCTCGCGTGGCGGCTATTGGACCGGCGCCCGCAAGGCGTTCGAGCTCGCCGCGATCGGGCGCTTTACGCCGGGCTCGAACACGCTCGAAGCCTTCTACCTCGACAAGGACGACCTCCCGGAATCGGACTCGGACAGCAAGCTCTGGGGCGTCAACTACGAGTACCGGTTCGGCGAGGACACCACGCTCGGCGGGACGTACATGAAGTGGTCCGCCGATGCCGCCATAGCGCCGCAGCGCGACGGCCTCGACGTGTACAACGTCCGCGCCTACACCGCGCCGTTTCCGAATTTCAAGGCGCTATCGTTCGAGGCCGAGTACGTGATCGAAGACAACGGTGACGCGCTCGACTCCACCGCGTGGAACCTGCTGGTTGGCTACCAGCTCGAGACAACATGGAAGCCGAAAGTCTCGTATCGCTATGCCTTCTTCGAAGGCGACGATCCCGCGACGCCCGAGAACGAAGCGTTCGACGGGCTGCTGACCGGGTTCGCCGACTGGGGCACCTGGTGGCAGGGCGAGATCGCGGGCGAGTACTTCGTCTCCAACTCGAACCTGATCTCGCACCAGCTGCGCGTGCACGCGCAGCCGAGCGAGGCCATCGCCACCGGGCTCATCTTCTACGACTTCGTGCTCGACAACGTCGAGTCGGCGGGCGTCACCTCCGACGACGTCGCGATGGAGATCGATTGGTATCTCGACTGGTCGATCAACGATAACTTCCTCGTGAGCTTCGTCGCTGCGGCCGCCGAGCCGGGTGACGCGGTCGAGCAATCCTCCGGCCGCACCGACACATTCTGGTACGGAATGATCTTCGCTGCTTACAGCTTCTGACTGCGACACGACGCCATGAACATCAGCAAGTACAGACCGATGTTAATCGCCGCGACGGCGCTGACGTGCGCGCTGTTGCAAGGGTGCCAGACAACACCGAAGGCTTCGCCGATCGACGAGTTGTCGCTGCACGAAGGCCTCGAGCGCGTCGCCAGCAAGACCGCCGACGCGGTGTTCCGCCGGCCCGACGCGAACATGGCCACGTACTCGAAGCTCCTGCTGCGGCCGATCACCGTGCAGTTCGCGAAGAACTGGGATCCCAAAACCAGCGGATCGGCGCTGTACGACATGCACGAGCCGGACCGCGAGAAGATCAAGACGGAGCTGGCGCAAGTGTTCGCCGACGTCTTTCGCAAGGAGCTCGAGAAGGGTGGCTACCCACTGGTCAGCGAACCCGCCGCAGACGTTCTCGAGATACAGGCCGCGATCGTGAACCTCTACATCACGGCGCCTGACGTCTCCATGCAGACCTCCGCGCGCACCAAGGTCTATACCTCGGACGCCGGACACATGACGCTGATCATGCAGCTGCACGATTCCGTCACCGGCCAGTTGCTGGCGCGCGCCTACGATCATCGCGACAGCGGCCCGGACATGTGGCAGTGGACGAACTCCGTCACGAACACGGCCGAGGCCAGACGCATCATCGCCACCTGGGCCACTGCCTTGCGCAAAGCGCTCGACGCGTCGCGCGCCAACGGCGCCAACCCGGCCACGAGCTCGGCCCAAGCCCCAGCCCAATCACGGGCGTCCATGCAGGAGAAGGAGAGAGTGTCATGAGAAGTCATTACCTTGGCGCGGCGGCACTGCTGCTGTTCTCGGCTGCCGCGCTCGCCGACCGGCAGCCCGGCTGGGACTTCGGCGGCGAGCTGGTCTACAGCTTTGCGCAGGACATCAACTTCGATGGCGGCTCGCACGCCTCGATCGACGACGACTTGGGCGTAGCATTGTCGTTCACGTATCGCTTCTCGCCGCGGCTGGAGATGCTGATCGCCCTCGACTGGAACTCTTCCGACTACAAGATCCATGTGGCGCCGGGCGACGCGCTGGCGGGCCTCGGTTTCGATGCGACCGGCGAGCTCGAATACTGGACGCCGCGCGTCGGCGCGAACTTCAACTTCCTCGAGGGGCCGCTGACGCCGTACGTAACGGCCGCCGTGGGCTGGAGCTTCATCGACACCAACATTCCTGATTCGCCGCCGCAGACCGCCTGCTGGTGGGATCCGTGGTGGGGCTACTACTGCGGCACGTACCAGAACACGCGCAGCATCGACGAGCTCGTCTACGACGTCGGCGCGGGCGTGCGCTGGGACGTGAGCTCGACCATCACGCTGCGCCTGGGCTACGAGAAGCACTGGCTCGATCTCGGTGAGGCGACCAGCACGCCTGGCTTCGACCAGATCAAGCTCGGTATCGCGGCGCGCTACTGAGCGGTCCGGTGAATGGGCAAAGGCTTCGCATCTGCCGCGCAGCAAACCGCGAGCGCGGCGATGCGACAGCCGATCAACGCCACTCGCGAAGCCCTGCGCCCGCTGTTCTTCCAGCGCTGCTTCTACCTGTTCGTCACGCTGCTCGCGCTCATCGCCCTGGCCCCGTTCATCGAGCCCGAGCGCGGCGGCATCCTCGTCAGGAACGTGATCAACACGTTCATCATCCTGGCCGCCGTTGCGGCGGTTGGGCGCTCGCTGCTCTCCTTCCTGATCGTGCTCCTGCTGGCCGCACCCGCGTTGGCGCTGCGCTGGCTGTGGCTGGACTCGGGCAGCGGGGAGCTGTTCGGAATGGCGCTGTGGTTTGACGCCGCCGTCTACGCAGCGACGATTGCGCTCCTGATACGCTATGTATTCGATCGCGAAGTGCTGACCAGCGATCGCCTGTGGGGCGCTGCCGCTACGTACCTGATGCTCGGAGTGCTGTGGAGCTTCGTGTATGCGATCGTGGATCGCTCCGGCAGCGCGTCGTTCTCGATTCGCGGCGCGCCGGCGAGCATGGACCTGACGGACCTGCTGTATTTCAGCTTCTCGACACTGACCACGACTGGCTTCGGCGACATCGTGCCTCTGACACGTGTCGCACGATCGGCCGCGATCGTCGAAAGCATCATCGGGCAGCTGTTCCTGGCGATCCTGATCGCACGACTGGTCGGCGTCTATCCTCGGCCGGAGCGAACCGCGGACGCGAACTAAGCTGCGGGCAAGGCGATATAGAACGTCGCGCCTCCGGCGGCGTTGTTCGCGCCCCACAGCCGTCCGCCGTGCGCGGCAACGATGTTGCGCGCGATCGCCAGACCGAGGCCGGCGCCGCGTTTCTTGGTCGAGTAGAAAGGCTCGAAGATGCGCTCGAAATCCTCGACCCCCGAGCCGTTGTCGCTCACCTCCACGTGAACCTCGTTGGCGTGACTGCGTGCCGTTATATGCAGACGCCTCTCGCCGCTCTTGCCCGCCATCGCCTCGCACGCATTGACGATCAGGTTCTGTAATGCCTGCTGCAGTTGCATGCGCGCCGCTGCAACGGGCGGCAGAGCCGGGTGGATATTCAGATCGACTGCGACGTTGCGGGTGATGAGGTCGCCGTGCTCCAGATCGAGGATGGTGCTGATGCACTCGGCGACCTGCACCGGCTCCTTCTCCACGGGCTCGCGGGGGAACAGCGCACGCAAGTCGCTGATGACCTCGCTGGCGCGCTCGGTGTCGGCGACGATATCGTCGAGCATCGC
>JBIOUH010000150.1:0-7074 GCA_044866955.1 Steroidobacteraceae bacterium | reverse complement strand
CCGCTCTGCACTAACCGCCAACCGCCGACCGCTAACCGCTTCTGTCCGGTATCACTCCGAACCGGCCGCTCTGATAGTCGCGGAACGCCTGCTCGATCTGCTCGCGCGTGTTCATCACGAACGGGCCGTAGCGGGCGACGGGCTCGTTCAGCGGCTTGCCCGACAACAGCAGCAACTCGGCCGGTCCTTTAGCCTCCGCGTCGACTGCGATGGCGACGCCGTCGCCCGATTCCAGCAACGCGGCCTGTCCTTCGCGTACCTCGCGCTCGTCGCTGCCGATGCGGGCGACGCCTTTGAACACGTAGATGAGTCCGTTCTGCTCCCCCGGCACCGACTGCAACGTCGCGCCGCCCGGCTGAATCGTGAAGTGCAGCATCTGGATCGGCACTCGCGTGTCGATGCGCGCTGCGTGGCCGAGCGACTCGCCCGCTATGATGCGCACCGCGACGCGGCCATCTTCGCTGCTCGCCGTCGGAATGTCGTCGGCGCGCAGCGTCTGGTAGCGCGGCGTCATCATCTTGTCGACGGCGGGCAGGTTTACCCAGATCTGGAAGCCTTCCTGCACGCCGCCCTCGCGATGAAAGCGCGCGGTCGGCATTTCCGAGTGGATCACGCCGCCGCCGGCTGTCATCCACTGCACGTCGCCGGGACGCAGCACGTCCGCGTTGCCGAACGAGTCGCGATGCTCGTTCTCGCCGGCCAGCACGTACGTCACGGTCTCGAAGCCGCGATGCGGATGGTCGGGGGCGCCGAGCGCAGCGCCCGGATCCCAGCGCACCGGACCGAGATGATCGATCAGCAGGAACGGGTCGAAATGGCTGAAATTCGCGATCGGGAACGGCCGGCGCACGGGGAAGCCGCCGCCCTCGATCGTGCTCAAAGCCTGAATGACGCGGGCGACGCGTCGTGGCTGGGCCGGGGTCTGCAAAGCAGTAGAAGCAGGCATGGGTGCGTTCATGGGGTCGTAGAGTGACATAGCCAAGGTGAGCGATCTTCCGGGACCAAGGAATGGGAGTTATTCCCCGGGCGCGGGCGTAAACTGAGCGCCAGCCCCGATGAGGGTCGGGGGAGTGGGATTGGGGGCGGACCATGGCATTCGTCGCACAGGCTGCCGACGGCAGCACCATCCGTTACGTCGACGGCAAACGGTACATGTGGCTGGCATCGTTGACCGGCCCGCTCGTGCCGATCGTCGGCGTCGCGCTGTATTTCGTGAGCGGCGGCAACCCGCTCGCGACGCTGTTTCCGCTCGCGTACACGTTCCTGTTCGTGCCGCTCGCCGACAGGATCTTCGGCGAGGACACGCACAACCCGCCCGAGGAGGTCGTGCCCGCGATGTCGCAGGACAACTACTACCGGGTGCTGCTGTACGTCGCGATCGTGTTGCTGTTCGCGCAGTTTTTCGTGGTCGCCTGGTTCATCGGCACGCATTCGCTGCCCTGGTGGTCGTTTCTGGCGCTGACGCTCGGCTGCGGCTTCTCGAGCAGCGCCTCGCTGCTGGTGGGGCACGAGCTCGGGCACAAGGCGAGCCGCACCGACCGCGTCGCCGCGCAGATCGTCAACGGCCTGGTCGGCTACGGGCACTTCTGCATCGAGCACAACCGCGGACATCACGTGCACGTCGCGACCCCCGAGGACAGCGTCAGCGCGCGCATGGGCGAGTCGATCTACAAGTTCGTACTGCGCGAGATCCCCGGCGCCTTCCGCCGCGGCTGGGCGCTGGAGCGCGAGCGGCTGCAGAAGCTTGGCCGGCCAGTCTGGTCGTTCAGCAACGAGATCCTCAGTTCCTGGCTGCTCACTGGCGTGATCGCAGTCGCGCTGGTGGCGATCTTCGGCTGGATCATGGTGCCATTCCTCGTCATCCATCACTTCTACGCCTGGTACGGACTCACGCAGGCGAACTACGTCGAGCACTACGGCTTGCTGCGCCAGAAGCTCGCCAACGGCCGCTACGAGCTGCCCGAGCCGCGCCACTCCTGGAACACCAACCACATCTACTCGAACCTGATCTCGTTCCACCTGCAGCGGCATTCGGATCATCACGCCAACGCGCTGCGGCCCTACCAGGCGCTGCGCGACTTCGCCGACCTGCCGCGCCTGCCCAGCGGCTACCCGGGCAGCTTCGGTCTCGCGATGATCCCGTGGCTGTGGTTCCGGGTGATGGATCCGAAGCTGATGCGCTGGGCCGGCGGCGACATCCGCAAGATCAATGTGGATCCGGCCAAGCGCGCCAAGCTCTACGCGAAATACGGAATGACGGAGTCGCTCTGAAGCCCAACCTGCAGCGAGCCGCCGACCTGTTCCGAGCCACCTCCAGGTCGGGCTTTAGCCCGACATCCCGGCGGGTCGGCATTCTGCGACGCTGTCAGTCGCCCACAGAGGCGTTAATCTCGCTCATTGGCTGAATGAGCGAGGATACGAATGACCACGACGTTGCTCGTCAACATCGACGTTGACGACCTGCACAAGGGCACCGACTTCTACACCAAGGCGTTCGGCCTGACGATCGGCCGGCGCTTCGGCGCGGATGCGGTGGAGCTGCTGGGTGGCTCCTCGCCCATTTACCTGCTCGCCAAGCCCAATGGCACCGTCGCTTCGGCGACCAGCCGTCACTTGCGCTCGTACGCCCGGCACTGGACGCCGGTGCACCTGGACATCGTCGTCAGCGAGATCGATGGCGCCGTCGACCGCGCTCGCAACGCCGGTGCGCGACTCGAAGGGCCGGTCAAGACCAACAACTGGGGCAAGATCGCCATGCTCGCCGATCCGTTCGGCCACGGCATCTGCCTGATCGAGTTCGTGGGCCGCGGCTACGACGAGATCGCGACCGATAAAGGGAAAGGCGCCTCAACCCGGCAGTAGCTCGCATGTTCAACATGCCCGGCCTGGTCTGCTGGAAGTGCGGCGCGTCGCTCGCGGACGTGACGCTGCCGCTGCGCCGGCTGGAAGAATGCCGCACGTGCGGCGCCGAGCTGCACGTCTGCAAGCTTTGTGAGTGGTACAGCGTCACTGTCGCCAAGCAGTGCCGCGAGCCGATCGCGGAAGAAGTCAAAGACAAGGAGCGCGCGAACTTCTGCGATTACTTCAAGCCGCGGCCGGGCGCGCATTCGCAGGCCGACGCCAGTGTTTCGACCCAAGCGCGCTCCGAGCTCGACGCGCTGTTCGGCGGCGCGAAGGACGCGGCGCCGCAGCCGTCTGCAGCCGATCGCGCCAAGGCGGAGCTCGACAAGCTCTTCAAGAAATAACGCGGCTCAGGGCGCTGGCGGATAAGCGTCCGGCGAGGTCTGGGCCTCGCGCACCAGCCAGTCCATCGTTCCCGAGATCAGCGGATCGTTCAGCCGCCGCGGCAGGCACACCGCGTAGATTCCGAACGTCGCGCTCACCTCGGCCTCGAACACTTTCACGAGCCGTCCCGAGGCGAGGTCGCCCGCTGCGAAGATCTCCGAGGTGATGCCGATGCCCTGGCCTTCCAGCGTCGCCGCCAGCATAGAGTTGCGATCGCCGCAGATGATGCCGCGGCGGGGATTCACGCCCTTCGCGCCCACCGCGTCGAGCCAATGCGTCCAGGTGCGATGCGAGTCGTCGTGCAGCAGGGTGTGCGCCTTGAGATCCGCGAACGTCTTGAGCGGCGGCCCGCTCTTCAGCAGCGCCGGCGCGGCCACGACGATCTCCTTCGGCTTGAACATCGGGCGCACGTGCAGCCCGGGATACTGACCGCCGCCGAAACGCAGCGCGATGTCGACGTCCTCGCGCGAAAAATCCACGAGCCGCGCCGAGGTGGTGACCTGCAGGTCAGTCTCCGGAAACAGCGCCGAGAAAGCCTGCACACGCGGCATGAGCCAGCGCGTCGAGAGCGACGAGAAGGTCGAGATCGTCAGCTTGCGCCGCACCGCCGGTACTGAAACGTCCTCCAGCGCGCTTGCCAGCCGGTCGAACGCTTCGCGCGTGCCTTCCGCAAGCAGTGCGCCGTGCACCGTCAATTTCAGGCCCCGCGGCAGACGCTCGAACAGCTTGATCCCCAGCCGCTCCTCGAGCTGCTTCACCTGCCGGCTCACGGCGGCATGGGTGACGTTCATTTCCTCGGCCGCGGCGCTGAGGTTGAGGTTGCGGGCTGCGACATCGAAGGCCCGCAGCGGGCCCACCGGTATGCGTTTCATAGGCTTACGAATCGATCAGGTATGACCTTTAGTCATAGTTAGCAGGCAGTAAGTATCGCTTTTCGCCCTCCAGGGCGGTCCTTAGGATACGCCTCCATTACAGAAGTTCACATCTAGAGAGGAGACGACCATGGACGAGTACCTGTTCATCGAGGTGGCGAAGTTGCAGGCCGACCGGCGTCGCCTGGAGCGTGAGCAGCGCGAGCAGCTGCAGCGTTCCGAGGCGGTTGAGCCCCGGTCGAGCGAAGGTCATCGCGAGCCGCTGCGTCGGCAGTGGTTCGCCAACGCGTGGAGCAAGCAGTCATGAAAACTTTCATCGCAGTGGTTGCATCGTTGCTGGTCAACGGTGGTGTTCTCGGTGGGCTGGCCTACAGCGTCGAGCAGCTGCAGGCGCCGCCCTTCGGCGAGGTGTTGATCGTGCAGTTGCCGGATGGCGCGACGCTGCCGACGCTCGCCGATGCGCATCAGGTCGGCCCTTCGGCCGCCCGTGCGCTGTAAGGAGATGGTGAGGACGTGAGCGTGCGGTCAGACAGCTCGGGCCATGCCGGCCACCAGCCGGCCGAGCTTCTCGACCGCACGTTCCAGCGCCGGCGTCCACGGAAGGCCGCAGCTGAGACGAATGTAGTTGCGATAGTCGGCCTTGGCGGAGAACACGACTCCGGGCGCGACCCCGATGCTGCTCGCCGCAGCGGTGCGGAACAGCTCCGCGCCATCGACATTGCGCGGCAGCTCGACCCACAGAACAACCCCGCCCGGCGGCTGCGCGACGCGCGTCCCGTCCGGGAAGTAGCGCGCAATGCCGTTGATGTATTGCTGCGCGTTGGCGGCGAGCGAAGCGCGCACGCGCCGCAGATACCGGTCATAGCCGCCGCTCGCGTAATAACGCGCCAGCACCAGCTGCTGCAGCGTCGGACACGCGACGGACGAGTAGAACTTGGCGCGCGCGATCTCGGTATGGAATTGCGGGCTGACCGCCCAGCCGATGCGGTAGCCGAAAGCAATCGTCTTCGAGACCGAGCCGCACGAAATCACCAGGCCGGACTCGTCGAACGCGCGCAGCGACGTCGGTCGCGCGCCGCCGTAATGCAGGTCGCCGTAGATGTCGTCCTCGATGATCGGCACGTCGTGACCGCTCAGGATCTGCACGATCTCGCGCTTCGCGTCGTCGGGCGTGAGGCTGCCGGAAGGATTGTTGAAGTTCGGCATCAGCACCGCCGCGCCGAGTCGCGTGCTGCGCGCGACCGCGCGCACGGCGTCAACGTCGATGCCTGCGACCGGGCAGTTCGGCACTTCCACCACTTTCAGACTGAGATGCTCGATCGACTGCAGCAGGCCGAAGTAGGTCGGCGACTCGACGAGCACGGTATCGCCCGGCTTGCACGTGACACGCAGCGCGAGAGTGATCGCATCCATCGTGCCGCTGGTGATCACGACGTGCGCGGGATCGCTCGGCGCGCCCGCCAGCGCCATGCGCTTCGCGATCTGCCGGCGCAGCTCCTCGTCGCCGGGAGGCAGGATGCATTGGCCCGCGTTCAGCGGATGATCGCGCAGCACTTCGCGCACCAGGTTGTTGAGCCGCTGCGTCGGATACGAGGCGGGCTCGGTGACCGCGCTGTTGAGCGGCACGAAGTCCTCGCGCGAGAGCGCCTCGCGACACATGTCGAGCACTTCGTTGGCGATCGATGCCGGGCGCGGCGCACGCACTGGCCTCGGTCGCGGCTCGGGCAGGCGTCGCGGCTCCGGCGTGCGCACGTAGAAGCCGGACTGCGGCCGCGCTTCGATCAGTCCGATGTTCTCGAGGTGCACGTAGGCCTGCACGACCGTCGAGACGCTGACCTTCGCCGTGCGGCTCATCGCACGCACGGACGGAATGCGCTCGTTCGCGCGCAACGTTCCGCTCGAGATCTGCGACTCGACGATGCGCGCTACGCGCTCGTACAGCAGAGGGGCCTGTGATGACACTGCGGTCTGCCGGTAACTGTATTGGTCGGCACTCAGTCTACCTGAATCTGTACTGCTTGCCAGCCCGGGATGCACAGTGACTTCCATGGATCAGGCTGTTCATCCGATTTCGACGCGCACGGGCCTGTCGCTGGGCGTGCTGGCCGCGTTTGCGGGCATCTACGTCATCTGGGGCACGACGTACCTGGCGATCGCCTTCGCCATCAAGTCACTGCCGCCGTTCATGAGCGGCGTGGCGCGCTTCGGTCTTGCCGGCCTGCTCATGTATGTGTGGCTGCGTTGGCGCAACCCGCGGCCGTTCGCCGGCGTGAACGTTCCGATGATGGCGCTCGCCGGCATTCTGTTATCCGGCATCGGCAACGGCCTGGTGTTGTTTGCGCAGCAGGGAATTCCGAGCGGCATCGCGGCGCTGATCGTCGCGGCGGTCCCGGTGCTGGTGCTCATCTTCGATTGGGCATTCTTCAGCAAACGCGCACCGACGAAGCAGGCGTTGCTCGGCACCGCAGTGGCAATCGCCGGCGTCGTGACGATCGTGATGCACACTCGATCGCTCTCCGGCAACGCGCATCCGCTGTATCTGCTGGCAATGGTCGTGGCGGCGACCGGCTGGAGCCTCGGCACGCTGGTGCAGAAGCGCTCGGCGAATACCAGCACCGTGCTCAGCTTCACCTGCGGTCAGATGCTGTTCGGGGCGGCGTTCCAGCTGTTGATGTCCTTCGTCACCGGCGAATGGCTGCGCTTCGATCCTGCAGCGATTTCTTTGCAGGGCGTGGTTGCGATCGCCTACCTCGTCGTTTTCGGCAGCATCGTCGGCCTCAATTGCTATCTGTGGCTGCTGACGCGTGTCGCCGCGCCGAAGGTGGCGACGTACGCACTCGTGAATCCCGTGGTCGCGATGTTCCTCGGCGCTGTCGTGCTGGGCGAGCGCGTGACTTTGCTCGCGGTAGTGGCGGCG
>JBIOUH010000149.1:0-34641 GCA_044866955.1 Steroidobacteraceae bacterium | reverse complement strand
GCCGGAGCTGGAGGGCGGTATCGATCCGTCGATGTTCGTCGACGACGACGGACGCGCGTACGTGCTGAACAACGGTCCGCCGCAGGGTACTCCGCGCTACGACGGCCATCGCGCAATCTGGATCCAGGAGTTCGAGCGGGCGACACTGCAGCTGCAAGGTCCGCGCAAAGTGCTGGTCGACGGCGGCGTCGAGCCGAGCAAAAACCCGATCTGGATCGAAGGGCCGCACATATATAAGAGGGCAGGCTGGTACTACTTGAGCTGCGCCGAAGGCGGCACGGGCCCGCAGCATTCGCAGGTCGTGCTGCGCGCCCGCTCGCCGTGGGGACCGTTCGAGGCGTATGCGGGCAACCCGATCCTCACGCAGCGCGACTTGCCGGCCGATCGCCAGCAGCCAATCACGAATGCAGGTCATGCCGATCTGGTGCAAGCCCCTGACGGATCCTGGTGGGCGACGTTTCTCGCGACGCGTACGTACGAGGGCGTGCACTACAACACGGGGCGAGAGACCTTTCTATTGCCGGTCACGTGGCGCGATGGCTGGCCAATCATCCTCGAGCACGGCCGCGCGATTCCTCAGGTGGTACGCGGGCCGAATTCCATGGAGGCGGGTGACCAGAGGCCTGCGTCCGGCAACTTCACGTGGCGGGATGACTTCGAAGAGGAAGCGCTCGATAAGAGTTGGTTGCAGTTGCGCGCCCGGGAGTGGTTCGACCTGCGCAGGACTCCGGGTGCACTCAGCATCGATCCGCAAGTCACGCGACTCGATGATGTCGCGACTCCTGCGTTTCTCGCACGTCGTCAGCAGCACATGGTGTTCGACGCGACAACACAGTTGCGCGTACCCTCGAAAGCGGGCACGTCAGCGGGGCTCGCGGCATTTCAGAACGAGACGCATTGGTACTTCCTGGGCACCCGTCGCGTCGGCACGTCGGTCGAGGTCTTTGTCGAGAAGAGGAGTGGCGAGCGCCTGGAGACTCTTGCCGCAGCGACGCTACCGGCGGCGACTCAGCTCGAACTCAGGATCGCAGGCAACGCCCGTGCATACTCGTTCTGGTATCGAGCGCCGGACGGCAGGTGGCGGGCGCTCGAAGAGAACGACGACGGATCGATCCTCAGCACGGATGTCGCCGGGGGCTTCGTCGGAGCGGTCGTCGGACCCTATGCGCGCGCGGAGCCGGCATATCGCGATCTGAATCTGAGCTTCGCGGCGCGCGCGGCCGATTTGGTCGCGCACATGACACTCGAAGAGAAGGTCGCCCAGCTGGGTAACAACGCGCCGGCGATTCCGCGGCTCGGCGTGCCGCAATACGAATGGTGGAACGAGGCATTGCACGGCGTCGCGCGGGCCGGTGCTGCGACAGCGTTTCCCCAAGCCATAGGCCTGGCCGCAAGTTTCGATCGTGACCTGATGCAAGAGGTCGCGACTGCAATCAGCGACGAGGCGCGCGCCAAGCATCACGAATTCGCGCGTCGGGGGCTGCGGGGGCGCTACCAGGGACTCACGTTCTGGTCGCCGAACATCAACATCTTCCGCGATCCGCGCTGGGGACGCGGTCAGGAGACCTACGGCGAGGACCCATGGCTCACAGCGCGTATGGGCGTTGCATTCGTCCGGGGGTTGCAGGGCGACGATCCGCACTACCGCAAGGTCGACGCGACTGCCAAACACTTCGCCGTGCACAGCGGGCCCGAAGCGGATCGCCATCACTTCGATGTGCGGCCGAGCGAGCAGGATCTCTATGACACCTACCTCCCTGCGTTTCAGGCGCTCGTGCAAGAAGGGCAGGTCGCGGCCGTGATGGGCGCGTACAACCGCGTGTACGGCGAGTCGGCGTCGGCGAGCACGTTGTTGCTGCAGAAGACTCTGCGCGATCGCTGGGGTTTCCAGGGTTACGTGGTTTCGGACTGCGACTCGATCGAGGATATCTACAAGCATCACAACATCGTGGGCACAGCGGCCGAAGCGGCAGCGCTAGGCGTCAGCAGGGGTTGCGATCTCGACTGCGGCAAGACGTATGACGCACTGTTGCCCGCCGTCCAGCAGGGCTTGATCGGCGAGAAGGAAATCGATGCAGCCGTGCAGCGCTTGATGCTGACACGCTTTCGCCTTGGCATGTTCGATCCGCCGCAGCGCGTGCGCTGGGCGCAGATTCCATATTCCGTCAATCAGTCCGCGGAGCATGATCGACTGGCCCGGCGCGCGGCGCAGTCGTCGATCGTGCTGCTGAAGAACGACGGAATGTTGCCGCTGTCGCATGACATCAAGACGCTTGCCGTCGTCGGGCCGACCGCCGATGACGTCATGTCCCTGCTCGGAAATTACTACGGCACGCCGGCCGCTCCAGTAACCGTGTTACAGGGAATTCGAGATGCGGCCGGAGCGCACACAAGAGTGTTGTACGCGCGGGGTGCAGACCTGGTCGAAGGTCGCGAGGAACCGCGTGCAGCTGCGTTGATCGATGCGCAGTACCTGCGTGCCGCAGCCGGCTCGGTACAGCAAGGTTTGAAAGGAGAGTATTTCCGCGGGCGAAATCTCGCCGGTGCACCGGTCATGACGCGGGTCGATGCCCGCGTCGCCTTCCGCTGGGATCGCGGCGCACCGACTGACGATCTGGTCGCTCGTGGCGAGCTGACGAGTGCGAGCGCACTGGCGGGTGACGATTTCAGCGCGCGCTGGACCGGTCAACTGTTACCGCCGGAGTCGGGTCGCTACGAGATTGTCGTGGGAGCTAACGATGGCTTTCGCTTGTTCCTCGACGGACGCGAGCTGATCGACGGCTGGGAGGCCAACGAGCGCTTGCGCAGCCGCAGCGTTGCGATCGATCTGCAAGCGGGCAGAGCCTACGACTTGCGGCTCGAATATTTCGAAGACATTCGCGATGCCGAGATACGCCTTGCATGGAATCGCCCCGGTGCACGACCGCCCTTCGACGAAGCGATGGAAGTTGCGAGGCAGGCCGACGCGATCGTATTCGTCGGCGGCCTGACTGGTGACGTCGAAGGCGAGGAAATGAAGGTGAGCTATCCCGGCTTCGCCGGCGGCGATCGCACCGATCTGCGGCTGCCTGCGAGTCAGCAGAAGCTCCTCGAGTCGTTGCGCGCAACCGGCAAGCCGGTCGTGCTGGTCCTGACGACGGGATCAGCGCTGGCCATCGATTGGGCCAAAGCGCATCTGCCGGCGATCGTGGTCGCGTGGTATCCGGGGCAACGCGGCGGAACTGCGATAGCCGACGTGCTGTTCGGCGACGTAAGTCCGTCCGGGCGGTTGCCGGTGACGTTCTACAAGGCGAGCGAGAAGTTGCCGCCGTTCGACGACTACACGATGCAGGGCCGCACGTATCGATACTTCGACGGCGAGGCGCTGTATCCGTTCGGCCATGGATTGTCGTATGCGCGCTTCGAGTATTCGGCGCTGCGGCTGGACCGATCGCGGGTAGATGCGAGCGGCAAGGTGACGGCGTCGTTGCTGGTGAAGAATGTCGGCAAGCGAAAGGCGGACGAAGTGGTGCAGCTTTATGTGCGTGCGGTCGATGCGCAGGAGTCGCGCGCACGGAAGGATTTGCGCGGGGTGGCGCGCGTCACGCTTGCGCCGGGCGAATCAAGGGAAGTGACGTTTGCGGTCGACGCTGCCAAAGACCTGCGACGGTATGATTCCGCTGCGAAGGATTACATCGTCGATGCCGGACGCTACGAAATCCAGATCGGTGCATCGTCCGCAGATATCCGTCAACAAATAACCTTCCTCGTGTCCAAGTGACCTGCAGGTCGGGCTTCAGCCCGGCGAGCTCACTCGCCGGCCTGGCCTACCATCAACACGGCGCTCTTGAGATCGACGGAATTCGGCCCCGCCATGATCCGAAACTCGCCGGGCTCGACGGCGTACTGCATCGTCTCGTTCCAATACGCGAATGCCTCCTTGCCGAGCGTGAACTCCACGGTCGTCGTCGCGCCGGGCTGCAGCGTTACGCGCCGAAATCCCTTGAGCTCCTTGACCGGCCGCGTGACCGAGCTGGCGACGTCGCGAACGTACAGTTGCACGACCTCATCGCCCGCTACAGCGCCGGTGTTGCGCACATCGACGGAGACCTTCACGGCTTCGTTCGGCGCGATTCGGGACGAGGAGAGGCGCGGCGTACCGATGTCGAATGTCGTGTACGACAGTCCATAGCCGAAGGGAAATAGCGGTTCGGCAGAGTCGAAGTGATATCCGCGGTGCGCGCTCGGCTTCTGGTTGTAGAACATCGGCAACTGGCCGACAGAGCGCGCGATGGTCACCGGCAGCTTGCCGCCCGGGTTTGCATCGCCGAACAGAATGTCCGCGAGCGCCGTGCCGCCTTCCTGACCGGGATACCACGCTTCGAGCAGCGCATTCGCCGCGGCTGCGACCTCCGGGATCGACAGCGGCTGACCGTTGATCAGCACGACGGCCACCGGCTTGCGCAGCGCGAACATCGCTTGCGCGAGCTCATCCTGCTCGCCGATCAATCCGACGTTGGCGCGATCGCCCAGGTGATTCTTCGCCCAGGCTTCGCGGCTGGTGGCACTGCTGCCGCCGATCACGAGCACGATCGCGTCGGCGCCTTGGGCGACCTGCACAGCTTCGCGAATCCGCTCGCGGTTGCGTTGCGGGTCGGACAGCACCACTTCGTTCTCGTACCAATCGCCGCTGTCCGTCAGCTGCACGCCTTCGGCGCTCACGACGTTGACTCGGTCGCCGAGCTTCGCGCGGATGCCATCGAGCACCGTGACCGCGTGATTGGGCACGTTCGAGTAGCCGCCCAGGTCGATGCGCGCTGCGTTCGGTCCGATGACTGCGAGTGTCTTCAGCCGGTCCGCGCGCAGCGGCAACACGCCATCGTTCTTCAGCAGCACGACCGACTTGCGTGCCGCTTCGAGCGCCAGGGCACGTGCCTCGGCGTTGTCGGTGATTGCCACGGCGCGGTTTGCGTCTGCGGGCGCTTCTTCGAAGAGACCTGCCATGAACTTCAGGCGCAGCATGCGGCGCACTGCCGTGTCGATCTCGGCCTGCGCGATCGATCCCTGCGCCAGGGCGCGCGGCAGCAGCGCGTAAGACTCACCATCCGGCATGTCGATATCGACGCCCGCCTTGAAAGCGCGGACGGCCGCGCTGAGAGGATCGGTCGTCGTGTGATGAACATCCATCAGCTCCTTGATGGCGAAGTAGTCGCTGACGACCACGCCTTTGAAGCCCATTTCGCCGCGCAGCACGTCCTGCAGCAGCCAGCGATTCACGTGCGAGGGAACGCCGTCGATTTCGTTGTAGGAGGGCATCACCGCCTGCGCGTTGCCGCGCTCCACGGCGGCGCGGAACGGCGGAAAGAACACCTCGCGCAGAATCCGCTCGGAGATGTTCGCCGGCCCGACGTTGGTACCGCTCTCGGGCTGCCCGTGCCCCGTCATGTGCTTGAGCGTCGCGAACACGCGATCCCTGGCGAGCGGCAGTGTCGGCCCCTGAAAGCCGCGCACGGCTGCGACACCGAGCTCGCCGACCAGGTACGGGTCTTCGCCGTAAGTTTCCTCGATGCGGCCCCACCGCGGGTCGCGCCCGACGTCGACGACGGGAGCGAGTACCAGCTGCACGCCACGCGCACGGATCTCGCGGCCTGCTACCGTGAATACTCGTTCGAGCAGTGCAGGATCCCAGCTGCTGGCCAATGCGATCGCTTGCGGGAAGTGCGTGGCGCCGCGGGCTGCATAGCCATGCAAGCCCTCCTCGTGAAACAGCACCGGAATGCCGAGCCGCGTGCCGCGTGCGAAACGCTGGATCGCGTTGACCAGCTCGATCGTCTGGCGCACGTCCCGGTACGAAGTCGTGAAAGGATTGCCGGGCCCCTGCAGGTCGCCGGGCCGCGCAAATTGGCCGATGCCGTTCGGGTACAAACGGCGCGCCGCCGCAGGATCGAACCGTCCGTCGCGCTCGAACAGCTGGTTCTTCTGCGTCCAGATCGCCGTGAGCTGCGCGATCTTCTCGTCCTGCGTCATGCGTGCAAGGAGGTCCTCCACACGCTGCTCGATGGGGACCGCGGGGTCGCGATAAAGCGCGCGCTGCTGAGCGTGCAAGGGGGTCGCCGTGAGCAACGCGATCGCCAGCAAGCCCCAGTTCTTCATCGCTATTCCCCCTGCCGCACGATGCAGCACGCTGGTTGGTATTCTGCGGACTGATACCGCTATCATTATCGCAGCCGGCAGCCACGGTCAAATGGCCTGCGCCAACGCGCCAACGCGCCGGCGCGATGCGCACCGGGCTACGCGAATACTGCCTTCTTGCGCGGATTCTTGGGTGCGGCTGATTCCGCTCGCGACCGATGGTTGCAAGATTTCAAAGTGGGAGCGCTATCACGGGAGTGCGGGGCTGATGAGGGCCAACACATGATCGCCGCGATCCACTCATTCCGCCGACGTGCGGGCACCGGGCTGGCATCGCTCGCCCTTGCGACGTCTGCGACACTGCCGGTCGACGGTGCGCTGGCACAGACGCTACAGCTAAACGATCGCGAGTACTTCACGACGCCCGGTGTCGATGTCCTGGTGTTCAGCAATTGGTACGACGGCTTGTTCAGCGACGCGAAGATCGCCGGCGTCGAGCTGATTCATCACGGCGAGCGGACCGCAACGAACGGCGATGTGCGCCTGAGCCCGACGCCGGAGCAGTGGGACATGCTTCCCGAGCTCAAGCGCCGGACGGTATTGCGCGAGCAGGACGCGATCGAGGTCCGGCTTGCGTATACCAAGTTCGATTTCGAATACACCCTTCGCGCACAGCCACGCGCCGATGGACTCACCTTGAGTGTCGTGCTCGACGCTCCACTGCCCGCAACGCTCGTCGGCAAGGCCGGATTCAACTTGGAGTTCCTGCCGTCGGCGTACTTCGGAAAGACCTATCTCATGGGCGAGCGCAGCGGCACGTTGCCTCTATATCCGGTAGGTCCGACCGGCCGCGACTCTGCAGGCGAGGTTGTGCGTGTGCCGTTGGCACGAGGTCGTACTCTGACGCTGGCGCCGGAGGCCACGGAGCATCGCGTCAGTATCGAGTCGCGTACTGGCGAGCTGCAGCTCCTCGACGGCCGCAATCAGGCGCAGAACGGCTGGTTCGTTGTTCGTGAATTGCTCCCCGCGGGCGCCAGGGGGACCGTGCTCGAGTGGAATCTGCGAGCGAGCGCAGTGCCCGAATGGGTACGCCCCACCGTGATCGCACACTCGCAAGTCGGCTACCACCCGCAGCAGAAAAAGGTTGCGATCCTCGAGCGTGACCCGCGCAACCGTCAGCCTGCGACGGTACGCGTGCTGCGCGTCGCCGCAGACGGATCCAGTCGTGAGGTATTGGCCGGATCGCCGACCCCTTGGGGAGACTATCTGCGGTACACCTACTTCACGTTCGATTTCAGCGGCGTGCGTGAAGCCGGTGTTTACGTGATCGAAGCCGAAGGACAGCGCACCCGCGCGTTCCGCATCGCCGCGGACGTATTTGCCGATGCCTGGTATCCGACCAGCGACGTGTTCTTCCCGGTACAGATGGATCACATGCTCGTCAAAGAAGCCTACCGCGTGTGGCACGGCGCCGCGCACCTGGACGACGCGCGGCAGGCGCCGCCCGATCACCAGCATTTCGATCTATACGCCATGGGCCCTGAGCTCGACTCGCCATTCAAGCCGGGCGAGCATATTCCCGGACTCGACATCGGCGGCTGGTACGACGCGGGTGATTTCGATCTGCGCACTCAAACGCACTATCACACCGTCATGTCGCTGGTCGATGTATGGGAGCGATTCCGCCCGGTCCGCGATGAAACGAGCATCGATCAGCAGAACCGCCTCGTCGAAATCCATCGCCCGGACGGGGTCCCCGACCTGCTGCAGCAGATCGAGCACGGCACGTTGATGCTGATTGCACAGCATCGGGTGTTCGATCATGCGATTCCCGGGATCGTGGAGCCGGATCTGGGCCAGTACACGCACCTCGGCGATGCGGTCACCAAGACCGACGGCCGCATTCATGATCCATCCGATGCGAGCTCTTTGCCCGACGATCGTTGGGCATTCACGACGGCGACTACGGCGTTGAACTTTGGATCCGCCGCGGGCCTTGCAGCGGCCAGCAGAGCGTTGCGTGGCTATAACGATGCCCTGGCCGACGAGTGCCTGCAGACGGCGCTGCGTGTTTGGAAATTCGAGAAAGGCCGCAAGCCGAATCTGTACAGCCACGGCAACACGACAGGAGGAGATCCGGCGGACGAAGAGCTGCGCGCCGCCATCGAGCTGCTAATCACCACCAAGGATGCGCTGTACGCAAAGCGAGTGAGCGAGCTCTGGCCGGTGATCGACCAGAAGTTCAGCGTCCACGCGGCGGATGCGGTCCGCGCGATACCGTACATGGATGCCGCGTTCCAGAAGAAGGTGCGGACGCGCGCACTCAGGTACCGCGAGCAGCTCGTCAAAGATCTCAGCGAGAATCCGTTCGGCGTGCCGATCACGCGTGGCGGTTGGGCCGGCAATGGTGCCGTGATCGGTTTCGCGGTCACGATGTACTACCTGCATCGGGCATTCCCAGAAGTCTTCCCGCCCGAACACACGTTCCGCGGCCTCGACTACTTGTACGGCGCGCATCCCGACTCGAACGTCTCCTTCGTTTCCTCCGTCGGCGCGCACTCGAAGCGCGTGGCGTATGGCAGCAATCGCGCAGACTTCTCTTTCATCGCCGGCGGCATCGTGCCCGGTGTGCTGATCCTCAAGCCTGACTATCCGGAAAACAAGGAAGACTGGCCGTTCTTCTGGGGCGAGAACGAGTACGTCATCAACCTCGGGGCGAGCTACATCTTTCTCGTGCACGCGGCGAATGAGTTGGCGAGGCAGAGGGATTAGCAGGCGCGAGGATCCCCATGTATTCGATGTCATCGCGCACCCGTGCGCTCATCCTGTGTCTCAGCGTCGCCGTATGTCCGGTTGCTGATCATCCTTCGCCGCCGCGGTAGCGGATTGTCTCTTGCTACCCGCGCTTCACGGCCACCTGAACGTGAAGCGCGGGTAGACGCTAGTTTCATCTATCGATCATCGGCATCACGGTTGATCGACGCGGGCACTGACGGGCTGACCAGGGTCAGCTTGCCACTCAACACGTACGCTCGCTGGCTCGGCGCGAATCGCGGGGCCAGAAAGCCGTCGTCGATCTCGCGAGTGACGGCGAAGCGATCGAATTTCGTCGGAGCAATGTACAGCCGTTCGTTTGGCAGGCCGTCCGACTCCTCTTCGGCGTCTGCTTCGACGAAGGTCAGCACACCGTCGGCGTTGGCGTCCACTCGCTTGACCTCGGCCGCGTAGGCGTCCAGTACTCGCTTGCGAAAGCTCGTGACGCCAGGCTCGAATGACTTCGGTCGTACGAAGACGTCGAGCAGTATTTCGTTCGCCAGGCCGCTCGGAATGAACCTCAGCCGCGTCTCCTTCTGATCCTCATCGTTCGTCACGGGCCGATCGGGGTCGTCCGGGCTGGCGTTCGGACCACGATCCGGATCGCGCGGGTTGTTCGGATTGTCGCCGTAGGCGAGCTTGAGAGGCGGATCGTTGTTCGATACACCCGAAGGGCCCGATCCCGGTATCACAGAGAACAGGTCGTACTGTTTGCCGGCGCCGAAGGTTCCGGGAACGCCTCCGGTGAAGGGTAACTCGTACAGAGGGAAGACCCAGTTCGTGTACTCGTTGAACTCCCAGTACGAATGGCAATCGCTTTGCTGCTGGCAGTTGTACGCGCCCATGCTGAGGGGCAGCGGCACGAGATTGCCCTGGATGCCCGGAAAGCGATCCCCGGAATTGGGCAATCTCACGTCCTTGCCGTCGGTGGTAAAACGCCTGCCCGGGGTATTGTGGTGGTCGCCGAGTGCGGCAATCGCTGCCGCATCTGCCGCCGTGATCGTTCCGAAGCGCGCGTGACCATCGGATCGGGGCGCGGCGATTTGCGGCACGCGCAGGTCGTGAATCATCCAACCCTCGTACCACCCAGACTCATTGTTGATGACGAAGAGACCGGAGATGTCCGTAAAGATGTCGATGAACGCCTCGGGGTCCTCAGGATCAGTGGGCAGCCCCGGTTTCGGTTCCAGCACGACGCGCACCGCGCCGATCGTCGGCAGTTGGTGGTTCGCAGCATTCGCCGCCGTCGGAATGGCGTGATCGTTGATGCCGGGAACGATCGTCGTGAAGATGTTCGGTTGGAAGCCCTTGGTGTCGAGCAGGTAGTACTCGAACAACTGGCTCGGCTTGTCGGCTTCTGCAAACGCACGCATCGGATTGAATGTGTTGGGACGCCCTGCCAGCTGGCCCAGCTTCTCGCGCAGTGGTGCTGGCAACTGGCGAATGTCGGCCCGGTCGAGGAAGGTCTGTACACTTTGCGTGTCGGCGTCCTGCGTTTGAACTTCATCGGCGTAAACCAGCGGCATTGCCGCGAGTCCAACAATGCCGACGAGTGCGGGTCTGATAAGTGCAGCGTGACACGCAAGCCGCAGTTTGCTCCGGCAGAAATTCTGACGTCGGTAGGTGTTCATGTCGTCTCTCTCCCTCATCGTTCCCTCGCGATGGTGATCGCGCGGAGTGCTGTTGCACGTGATCAAGATGCGCGAGTGAGTACCGGCGCTGAACAGGAAGGTTTTCGCCATCCAGAATGAACCGCACGCGATGACGACTTCGCGCATGACGACTGATTTGCCGCGGACCACCGTCTAACTTTGGTTGCGTGGTCGAGTGCCCGTTGCCAGCGGCGCATTCGCCGCTGCTGCATTGCGCCCATGATGGACTGGAGCGACCCTCGCGAACTGAGCTCAGCGGTCAGCAACTGGCGTCAGCTCAGAATCGCATGTCGCAGTTTTGTCGCAGCTTCGACCGCATTCTTGTAGTTGCTGATATAGCACCGCAAGCCACGGGACAGGAAGATCGTCGGCAGCCTCGGCGCGATGCTGTTCGCCTGTATGTTGGTTGCGCTGACAGCTGCAACTGATTGCAGCGGCGGCGACAGCACACCAGAGTGCTCCGAGCGGATCGCGGTCGAGCAGCCCTGATTCGTAATCAGGGGGTGGGGGGTCGGAGTCCCTCAGCCGGCACCAGCTTTACACCACCAGACTCTGTGCCATAAAAGTCGGAGCGCCGGCTGGCGCCCCGATTTGTCGGTCGTGTTGTGTCGGGTTATCGCGGGCGTCGAGTCGAGTTCGCCGGATTTGCGCCGTCACGGTTTGGCACTACCGGTGCGGGCGAGAGATCGGATTCGTCAGCGCTCGGATCGACCACGTCGCTGGATCCTCGGGTGACTTCGCCATCGAACTCGGCGCGCACTACTCTTTCCGACGCACGCGACCCTTTGGGGACACTGGCTTCGCTCGTAGAGCTCACATCCGTCGCGCCCGCTTCCTCGAGCACTTCTTTGGCGCGCGAACGCTCATCGCCATTCTCCGCGTGCACCGCGATCAGAATATTGCCTGCGCGAACCTTCCCTTCGTACTGCTTGGCTTCCAGTTCCGGAATGCCAAGGCCGACCAGAGCGCCAATGAGGCCACCGGTTGCACCTCCAACGGCTGCACCGCTGAGCGCACCCATAATCGGGCCGGCCGCTATGAGAGGTCCGACGCCCGGAATAGCTAGAGCGCCAATGCCCGCGAGCAGACCCAGGGTCCCACCGATGCCCATGCCTGCGAGTCCGCCGGTCGTCGCGCCCTCCGGGGCTTTCGTGTTCTTTTCATGGGCAAAGTCTCGCGTGCCTTCTTTGTCCGGAAAAAGAACCGAGATATCAGAGCTCGAGAAACCCGAGGCCTGAAGCTTCGTGACAATTGATTCGGCCTGCTCAGTGGTGTTGGCAATGCCATAGACTGCGTTTTTCATGATGATTCCTAAAGTAAAGAAAAGATTCAGGCTCAGCTTCGAGTTCAGCGAGCAATCGAGAGTTCGTTGCGCACCTGCATGCCGGTCGCTGCTTTCACAGCCAACGATTCGACGCGCTGCTTCTCGTCGGCGCTCTTCACGGGGCCGCGCAGTGTCACGACATTTCCATTCGTAACTATCTTGACGTTGTGCGCTGAAGTTGAAAGCGATGAGTCTGCCAACACGGCTCTGCGAATGTTTGCAGTAACGTCGATCGCGTCTTGATCGTTCGCTTGATCGAGCGGCGTCTTCGCGTCCGTATTCCGGTCTGCCGCATTCGCCTTGGTGTTGTCGGCTGCTTCGTGCTGGGTGGCCGAGTCGACCGTCTGTGCATGCACTGCCGAGACTGTGAGGACGCCGGCAAGTAGAGGGATCGCAATTGAAAATGGTGTGGTCATAAAGCAGGTCTCCCGGATGCCTGAGATCGAGATGACCGCATGATGACCCCCGTGTGCCGAACTAACGATCACTGGACAGCGAAGTTCCGGCTTGCCTCAGATCCTACGCAGTACGCATCGCAACCGTACGCGCTCGTCGTGCAGAGAGTAGAAATTGTGGGCGGAACGACTTCACCTGGCGCGAATCAAGGCAGCGATCTACAAGGCCAATCCCAACTTGCACGTGAGCAAGCCGAAGACAGGGATTGATCTGGACGCCGGCGTCGGGTACCAGCCTTGCCAGGTTCCGTGTTTCGTGCGACGAAACACAACAACGTGAGACTCCGGGTGACACTTGCGACGGTTTACTCAGAGGGCATATCGCGCCTTAACACAGGAGAGCTACCGCCATGGGGTTCTACGACGACCACGTTTTGCCGCACGTGATCAATCTCGCGATGCGCAATCGCGATCTGCTGCCGTATCGGAAGCGTGCTCTGGCCGCTGCGGGTGGGCGGGTCCTCGAGATCGGCGTTGGCTCGGGGCTCAACCTGCGCTTCTATCCGACGGGAGTTCGTGACATCGTAGGACTGGAACCGGCGCCACGTCTGGCCGAGATGGCTCGTCAGGCGGCCGCAGGACTGTCGATTCCTGCAACGTTCATCGAGGGATCTGCCGAATCGATCCCACTGGACAGTCATAGCGTCGATACAGTGGTCACCACCTGGACGCTTTGCTCGATTCCAGATGTCGCTACAGCGCTCCGCGAAATGCGCCGTGTGCTGAAGCCGGACGGACAGCTGCTCTTCGTCGAGCACGGAGAGGCGCCCGAGGAGCGCGTCCAAAAGTGGCAGCATCGCCTCACGCCCATATGGAAACGCATCGGCGGCGGTTGTCACTTGGATCGCCCGATCCGTGCGCTCGTTGAGGGCGGCGGATTCGCCATCACGCATCTTGCAACCGGCTATATGAGAGGCCCCAAGCCGATGACCTTCATGTACGAGGGCCATGCGCGGCCGGCTCAGGTAAGCCGGGACGCCCTTGCGCGCAGCTTGCTACCACAATGATGTACGAACGATGAAGACTTCCGCATCTGTCCTCACGTTCGTCAAATTATCGGGGTGAGGGGAGTTGTGGCTTCCCGGCGGTGTAACTGGACTTCCGGGTGAAATAGCGCGACGGCTGCAACACCATGCGACAACTGGACATGCCCGACGAATCGACAATGAAGCGCGCATACGCGTGATCACGATTCGAACCCGCGACCTATACGTGGAAGGCGGTTACTTGATCGGCTCGGCGACCGGGAACGACCAGCTGCCGTCCAGGATTTCCTGGCGCGGGCGATACAGGCGGACCATGTAGTTCCAGCCATTGGTCACCGGCAGGCAGTTCGGCGTGGCCTTAGTGCAGTCGCCGAACTGGATCGTGATGACACCATTCTCGCCCTTCTTGCCGGTGAGGCTGTTGATCGAATAGGCGTTCAGGTCATTGGGATTGAAGTAACCGTCGGCGGTGTATGCGGTCACCGACCAGAACGCATCGACCGGAACATCCTTCACCGTGAGCCGGTGCGGGGTCTTGCCGTCGTTCTTCTCCGGGAACACGTTCAGGTAAACGGCATCCTTGTCGGGATTCAGGCCCCAACCCGACGCCGCTGCGGCAATGCGCCTGACTGGATCCACGGACTGCTTGTTCGGGCCGGCGGCGTAGCGCAGATCCGGGATGGTGTTCGACACGGCGATCAGCGCCTCGCGGACTTTCTTTTGGCTGACTGGATCCCACTGGGGAATCTCGAAGGTGCCTGGGCCACCGGGCTGGCTGACCGTGATGGCATCCTGTAACGCGTTCGCCTTCCTCATATCCTGCGGGTCGTTGGGATCGGCCAGGATGCGCACGCCTACCATTGCGTAACGCGTGCCCACGCTTTCCTTCGTGAGCGTATGAGCGCCGGCCCCGTAGAAAACGTGCGGGTTGTAATGGTCTTCGTTGATGACCAGCGCAGACAGGAATCGCGCGCCCGGGTCAGGCAGGTTGATGGTGACCGGGCCGGCATCGAGGTCGAACACGGCGGACGAATAGATCGTGTCGCGGTTGAGCCGCACGATCAGCTGCCTGTCGACCGGAGCGGGTTCGCGAGTGTGCTTGAACTGGCCGAACGCCCCGTCCTTAACCTGGGCGGCCATGTAGACATCGGATTCGGCGCGGACGAAGTTGTCGGGTGTGACGATGACCTTGCCGTCGCTGGTCTTTCTCCACCGATCCGGGCTGGCTAGGTCGGGAACAACCGACGCCGTCGCGCCGCTGGCGGGCGCCACATCCGGCGCGGCGCGCTTATCGGCGCCGTCGCAGCCGGCCAACGCCACGATCAGCGCCGCGGAGAGTGCCTTGAGGGCGATCCATTTATTTTTCATGACGTAACCTCGATTTGGATTCATGCAGAGAAGTTGGAGCGCATGCAACGGCCGAGCAGCAGCATCTGGCCCTCGCCGATGCGAGTCACCGCGCAGCGCGGACTGCAGGCGGCGCCTTCCAGCTGCCGTCCAGAGCTTGGGGCTTGGGCCAGTACTCGCGCATGATCATGAAAAACGGCCCCTTGGGTGCCGGCAGCCAATTGGTCTCCTTCTTTTTGCCGGGAGATTCGTGCTGGATGTAAAGCGTGATGCCGCCATCGGCGTCGCGGACGAGGTCCGGCTCCATAGTCGAATTGATCAGGTAGCGGTTGATCGGGTTCTCGGTCAGGAGGCTGGCCGGCAGCTCGTACATGGTCAACGACCAGAACGCATTGACCGGCGGCAGCTTGCCCGGCTCGAAGCGGACCGTGTAGCGGTTGGATGCGCCATCCAGCGGCTTGCCTTCGGAATCGGTGAAATATGCAGGATAGTTCGCCTCCTGCTTGGAGTTGCCATAGATGCCAAGCACCGCTGACGACATGCGCATCATGTAGTCGTTGCCGAGGAATTCGCGCGTCCCGAAGCCATCGGCACTGCTCTTCTTGCCGGTATCGATCACTTCGGCCTTGTACTGCGCAAAGGCCTTCCAGGCATCAGCCATCCCCTCCTGCACGGCCCGGCGCTGCTCAGGCGAAAGCGCGGCGACCTCGAAAGGCTTGCCAGCACCGATGCCGACCTTGGCGAAGCGATCCATCAATGCACTTTCGCTGGGATGCGTCGGAGTGAACTGGAGCAGAAAGTTGAGGATGCCGAAGAAATCCGGTGACGTCTTCTGCGCTTCGGCCGAGAGTGGCTTGATGAAGTCCATGGCCGGCCCCGAGGTCGGGGGCGAGGCGCCGGCGAACTGCGACAGCGGCTGAACCTTGTACCGGGCCTGAATCTTCTTGACCGCGTCCAGATCATCCCTGCCGAACAGCTGCGTGCGATAGAGCACGAACGCCAGTTCCGTTTCCGAGGGGATCACCGACTTGATCCCGTTCGGCACTTCTCCCTTCCAGCCAGGCCCGGTCAGCAAGTAGTTGCCTGCTTCCTTACCCGTGGCACGACTGCCCACGTAGGCGAAGTTGTGGGTGTACATGTCGATGAACTGCAGCGAATAGTAGCGGTCCGTCACGGCCGGTACGCTGATCACCAATGGCTCGGCACGCAGATCTGCGCCGAGAAAACTGTAGGGTGTATCCGAGTTGGGCGTTTGGATCGCCTTGTCCCGCGGCGTGAAAACGCGGGCCACGTTGTGCACCTCGTTCCACCCACCCTTGTATTCCGCGTTGGCCTGGTCGACGAAATAGGAATACTGGATCCGGTAGCTGTCCACCAGCGGGAAGCCATAAATGTAGGCCTCCTTGATGATCTCCCGCAGTTCGGCTGGCGTGGTCAGGGCGGCCACGGTCTGGGCCTCGGTGGTCGCACTCGCATCAGGGGCCTTGTCGCACCCCGGGAAAGCCAGGACCAATAAGATGGATGCCACCAGACCCGCTAAACGCTCGGAACGCCTCATCATCATCACAGTAACTCCATTCTCTGGTTGCTATGGAATCAGAGTTCGCCAGCCCCCAGCGTAGTGCTGCCAGTTCGCACTGTCAGATCGACGTCAATGGAGTTGTAGCGTAACCCGGCCAACACTGCGAGATTCTTTGCGAGCTCGTATCCAATGTCGCAAGACGCGATGAGCTGGTCGACTTCGCTTTTGACGTTTACACCTGATACCGGCGCCTCGTCGCTCAGCGGTTCGCCACATCGGGCCATTTGCAGCAAGCGAGTCTCGCCCCGCATCCGGCAGCGCGCAGAGAGCCGGTACCGTCCTGACCGATGCGGTCTTGGCACGCGCGAGCTCGCGCATCTCACGAGGTCCGTCAGGTGCCATGCCGAGGGACACAGTAACCCCGAAGCAGGCTGGTTCGCGGCAGATGGAGCGAACGGCAGTTCCGCCCGTCAGCGACTCTGGCTGACGTACTGTCTCTCGCCCGCGTTGCGCAGTCCCTGAGTTCTCAGGTTCGCCGCTTTTGATATCCCGATAACGCGCTTGGGCTCATCCCTGTACCAATCGTCGTAGCCATCCAAGCAGGGCACTCGGAAGCAGTTCGGGTCGGTGCAAGACGGCGTACTGATGCTCGCCGAACACGGCGGACAGATAACCGGCCGTATGGCGGTCGATTGTGAGACAAAACGAGAATATGCCTTGCAAGCGGGCTTCGACGATCGACTGGCGCATGTCCTCCACTCCATAACGGCCATCGTATTCGTCCGAGTCGTTCGGCTTGCCATCCGAGAGCAGCAGCAACAGCCGATGCCGAGCCGGCTCGCGCATCAGTCTCGATGAGGCGTGTCGGATCGCGGCACCGACGCGGGTGTACTTCTCCGGCTCGAGTCCTGCAATTCGCAAGGCGACTTCGTGACCGTACCTCTCCCTGAATCCCTTCACTGATCGTACAGTGACGCCTTGCGCGCTCTCGCCCGAGAACGCAAGCACGCTGTACGGCTCACCGAGACTGTCCAGCGCGAGACATACGAGCAGTAACGCCTCGCGTTCGACGTCGATGACCCGTCGATGCTGCGATACCCAGCCATCCGTCGACCCGCTCACATCGATCAGCAGCAAAACTGCAAGCTCGCGCTGCGACGTGCGCGTGCATCGGTATAGACCGCGCTCCATCGCCGCACCGGCGCGCAAGTCGGCGAACGCATCGACACAGGCGGCCAAGTCGAGCTCGTCGCCTTCGCGCTGTTGATGCAAGCGTGTGCGCTGTGCGCGCAGTGACTCAAACTGCCGCCTGACGGCCTGCAGTAACGCGCGATGCTGCTCGAGGGTGCGATCGACCCATTCGCTGGGGCCTTGTGGAGCAATGGTGAGATGAACAGCGGCGCCAGGATCGCGATACGCCCGCGAGCGCCAATCCCACTCCGGGTACCGCAGCACACGCTCGGTTGTCGGGGTTGCATCTGACATTCTGCGCGTGCTCGCGGGCGGCGGGTCGTCCGATAGCAGAATTTCCTTGGGTGCGCCGGGAACGCTGACAAGACGTGCTTCCGCGAGCTCGGACAGGGAATCGGCGAATTCCTCGGCTGCTTGCTGCTCATCACGATCGGTCGGACGCTGTGAGCCGAACGGATCTTCCGCGTGCTCATGCGGCTGGGCCGTTTGCACCATCCACGCTCCCTGGCTGGTCCGCTCGTCGCGCTCGTCCGGTTTGCGCACAGTCGGTCTACGCGGCATTCGCGCGCTGCGCACAGGTGTACTGGCTGCCTGGTCTGACGCAGACGCCACACGTCCAAGGTCAGCCTGCTCGCTGGGTTCGCGAAGCTCCCCGATCCAGCGATCGCGGAACAGGCGTCCAACACGCGCCCCGTTCGCGGGAGCTGCGACGCTGAGCAGTTCGTGCGCCAGGCGAACTGATCGTTCCATCGATTCGGATGGGTCGTGTCGATCACGACCGTCGAGCGGAAGTTCCAGTATCGATCGAACCCACGACTCCAAGGGGCGTCGGACCAGCGGAAAGGCTTCCATGGGAGGGCGGTTACGCAAGCAGGCGCGACGCAGACCATCGATGCGCGACGTCATTCCCGGAAACATCTGCACGATCTCATCGTCCGCAGCATGCGCTTCCAGCACTTCGAACGCGGAGCGAGCGACCGGATTCGTGAGCGATGCGAGGAGAGCCGGGCTTTGGCGTCTCGCTCGTGCCGCTTGCTCCAAGGCGAGTACCCGCAGCACGTCGACCGAGTTGCTCGGATTGACGGGAAGCCAGATCGACTCACCGTCCGTGGCGGGGGTCGCCTCGCGCGCGGCCGGCAACTCCTCCCGCGAGAACACTTTGCGAACCAACGGAAGCGGTGCTGGTGGTTGCGAGAGCCGCAACTTGAAACTCAGGCCGTAGGAGCCGACGATCAATAGATCGAGCCGATGCAAGATTGCAGGCACATCGACAGTGTCGGTCGCGCCTGGGCGGTGCCGCCGCCACAGCTCCTGCACAAAGATCGTCGCATGTCGCGCGGCATCGGTGATGACGTCTTCTGCTTCAGGCATGGTGCCGACCAGCGCTCAGACGAAAGCTGCGTCGACTAGATCGCGTATGGCCGCAAGTAGGGAGGCATCGTCCGTCAGCGGGGCGACGAGACCCGCATTGCATGCTTCGCGAATGGGGACGCCGGATGTCGCGAGCTTCGCCGCCGCGATCAGCAAGCGGGTGCTCGGCACCTCCGCCAGCCCTCGATCGTGCAGGCTGCGAAGTCGCTGGCCGAGTGTCACCAGAGCATGCGCCATGCCGCGCTCAAGACCGCTTTCATGAACGACGATCGCGACCTCGTGTTCGAGCGAAGGAAAATCGAACTCCAGTGCTACGAATCGTTGACGGGTGCTCGGCTTCAGATCCTTCAGCATGCGCTGATAGCCCGGATTGTAGGAGATCACGAGTTGAAACCCGGGCGGCGCCACGAGCCGTTCACCCGTCTTGTCGACGTTGAGCTCACGGCGGTGGTCGGTGAGGGAATGCAGCACGACGACCGTGTCCTGCCGTGCTTCCACCACTTCGTCGAGATAGCAGATGGCGCCGGAGCGCACCGCGCGCGTGAGCGGCCCATCGTTCCAGTAGGTGCCGTCGTGCCGAATGAGAAAGCGGCCGACCAGATCGCTGGCGGTGAGATCGTCGTGACATGAGATCGTGACCAGCTCGCGTTCGAGCTGCCACGCCATGTATTCGACGAAACGAGTCTTACCGCAGCCAGTAGGCCCCTTGAGCATAACTGCGAGCTGTTGTGCGTGACACTGCTCGAAGATGGCCACTTCGCCGCCGCGCGCGAGATAGTAGGGCGCGCCTGCCGCCGAGCGTTCGAGCGATTGCGCGTTCACGTGACTGCGACCCGCGTCGGCTGGGCTGGCGACGCCGCACCCTCAGCGATGATCTCAAACCGCGGACGTGTCCGGAAGAAGTCCCAAATGAACAAGCCCACACCGATTGCGAACAGGCTTGCGGTCGCAATGAGCATCAAGAAGTGCACCTGGATCTTCAGCTGAGTATCCAGGTACCCGAGCCCAAGAATGCGTTCGAGATACACCTGCCCGATACCAGCAGTCGCGAACGACAACGTCATGCCGAACATGCCCGTGAGCTGCAGCCAGAACGACCAGTAACCCACAGCAGTGCCCTGCTCGCGCCGATCGTGGGTCATGCTCGGCAGGGCAAACGTGATCATCGCGAGCACAATCATGGCGTAGGCACCGTAGAAGGCGGCATGGCCGTGCATCGCGGTGACCAGTGTGCCGTGCGTCCATTTATTGACCGATGGCCAAGTGTGCGCAAGTCCCAGTAAACCCGCGCCGAACAGCGTGAACACCGCGCTGCCAATCGTCCAATGCAGGGCCAGAGTGTTCGGATGCGCAAGCCCGGAGCGTCGGATTGCGGAGTAGGCGTACATCGCCATGCCGATCAGGGCGAGCGGTTCGAGCGCGCTGAAGACGCCGCCGATCGGCAGCCAATACTGGGGCACGCCGACCCAATAGTAGTGATGTGCCGTGCCGAGGATCCCGGCGATGAACACCAGACCGACGATCACATACAACCATTTCTCGAGGACCTCGCGATCCGCACCCGACAGACGAATCAGCAGATAGGCAAGGAAGCCGCCCTGAATCATTTCCCACACGCCCTCGACCCACAGATGAATCGTCCACCAGCGATAGAAGATCGAAACGGTGTAGTTCTCGTAGTGCAGGAGCGCCGGCAGGTACAACACGGCAGCACCGGCTACGCCGAGCAGCAAGACGCCCTCCGTCGTAGTAAAGCGCCCTGACTTGCGGATCGTCATGATCACGTTGTAGAGGAACATGAGCATCACGATGACGATCACGATCTTGTGGGGCAACGGCTGCTCGAGCAGCTTGTTGCCCGTGCCATAGCGAAACAGATAACCGATGACCGCCGTCACGCCCATCAGCACCCACAGGCCGAGCTGAATGTAAGCGAGCTTGACGCTGTGCAGCTCGGTTCGCGATTCATCCGGAACCATCCAGTACGTCGCGCCCATGAACCCGGTGAGCACCCACACGATCAGCAGGTTCGTATGGATGACCTTTGTGACGTCGAACGGCAGTATGTAGAGCAGCGGATCGGGACCCAGATATTTTGCTGCGGACAGCATCCCGAACACGACCTGCAATCCAAAGAGCACCATGGCAACCGCGAAATACCAGTAAGCGACAGCTTGCGAGCGATAACGCATGGCGAACTCCCTACTTCAACGTGGACAGGAATTCGGCGAGCTGATCGATCTGCTCGGCGCTCAATGTTTCCGGGTACGTATTCGGCATGAACGATTGACCATTCGCCGAGTACATCGCCCCCGGCACCACATACGCGCTGGGTGTGCGGATTGATTCGATCAGATAGCTCTTCACGTCCTTCGCCCCACCCTTGTAGTCGGCCGAGCCGATCAGCTTCTCGGCGCGGGCCGCTACGCCCGCAAGCGAAGGGCCGGCCATGTTCACGCCCGGTGCCGTCGAATGGCACGCATTGCATGCCGGCGATACCGATCGAAACGCGGCAGCGCCCAGCGCGATAGGATTTTCCTGGCCGCTGACCGGACGGGCACCGGGCGGCGGTGCAGTCGCCGTGCCGGAACTCGACATTTGCGCAGGTCCGAAATCGGTCCCCGGAATCGCCGCACCGGTCACGAGAATCGGCCGCGGCGGCCATCCTTGATTGTCGACCTTGCTCACCCAGTCCAGAAATGCGATCAGGTCGTCTATCTCACGTTCACTCAGGTCCTGCTTCGGCATCAGGCGGCGATGACGTTGCTCGTCATAGAACGCCGAAGGGTCGCGCATGTATGCTTTCAGGTACTGCTCGCCGCGCAGTTGCGTGATCTTCGTGAGATCCGGCGCGTAATACGCGCCTTCTCCGAACAGAGTGTGACAGTTCACGCAGTTGTATTTGTGCCAGACGTCTCGACCGCTTTGCACCTGAGGCGTGTTGTTCTTCTGGTTCGTCAGCTCATCGAACTTCGTATGGCTGTGCACCGTCAGCGCAAGAAACGCAAAGACCGCAATGCCCGTTGAGACAATGGCAAACAATCGCGCTTGGCGTTTGTTCATTTGCAGCCTCCCTCGCGGCCGTGGTTAGACGCCGATGCCTGACCAATGCGTCACTGCGATCCAGCCGGCATAGACAATCGAGGCAAGCATCCCCAATAGCACGATGAAGCTGACCACGCGAAGCGGCGCGAAGAACGGTTCGCCGTGCATAAGTGGACCCTCTTGTTGTTGGACCGGCCTCACGAACCGCTGGAAGTTACCACACTCGGTGCAACATCCGATCCGTGGATTTCCGTCACAGCACTGATCGATCTGCCCGCGAGGTCCCTACCGCGTTCTTGTCCGCCGGAGATACCTCGCGAGCGGGCTCGTGCGCAGACGTGTACGCCCGCGCCGCACTGCAGATTTACGCCAATGCCGATCCGAAATCTATTCGCGCAGCACGCTGCGAGCGAGCGCCTCGAGCTGTGCGGGTTGCAGCAACTCAACGTCGCGACGCTCGACACCGAGCAATCCGTCTTCCTGGAAGCGACTCAGGACGCGACTCACGGTTTCGGATGCGAGACGCAGATAGCTAGCGATGTCGGTGCGCGTCATGCTCAGACGGAAGCGCTTGGCCGAGAAGCCGCGCGCCGCGAAGCGACGCGAGAGGGACACGAGAAACGCCGCCATGCGCTCATCCGCCGTGAAGTTGCCCGCCAGCAGCGACGCTTTGCCGATGTCCAGGCTCAGTAGCCGGAACAGCTGTTGCTGCAGCTCCGGCATGCGGGTCGCAAGCGCTGCGATGTTGGGAAACGAGAAGCGGCAGAGCACGACCGAGTCCAGCGCGACGGCATTGCAGGGATAGCGCGCCTGCGAGATCGCGTTCAGCCCGATCACTTCTCCGGGCAGGAAGAATCCGTGGACCTGCTCTCGGCCTTCAGTGTCGGTGACATAGGTCTTGACCGTACCGCCGCGCACGGCCGCGATGGCGTTGAACGGATCGCTCTCGCGGAAAATGTGCTCGCCTTCGCGGAAAGGCCCGATGTGTTCAACCAGCACGTGCAGCTCGCGTAGCTGGCTCTTGTCGTAGCCGTGCTCGATGCACGCGGCAGAGAAGGCACACGTGCTGCAGAAGTGCAGTTCGTCGCCGTCGTCGGCAATGGGTGAGCGCCGGTCAGGCGCCTTCATGCCAGGCTCGCGTCAGATGGCGCGCGAGAAGCGCGGCTCGGTGGCGCTCAGGTTCCACTCGTTGCGGTAGCGGTCGAAGCACATCGCGATGATACGCAACAGTAACCGGCCGCGTGAAGTCGCAGTGATCCGGTGATCATCGACGTCGACGAGTCGGTCGGCTGCCAGCGGCCTCAGGCGGGCGAGCGCGTCCGCAAAGTACGTCCTGAAAATCGATGGCATAGCGCCGCTCGATGGCCGTGATGTGGACGCTCCCTGGGCACATCAGCTGCTGGATGACGTCGGCGCGCAGCACATCGTCGAAATCCAGATGCACCGGTACTGGTATGCGCTGGCCGCGCTTCTCGGCGCGGATCTCGCGCAGGCATCGGTGACGGGTTATTGCCCGCTGGCCGCCTTGCTGCGCAGCATCGGCATACGGTTTGGTGCGGCGTTCCAGGCCTGAGAAGAAGCCAGCAAGCGCCTTAGGACTTGCAAAACTTGACCTACGCGCAAGCGTCGAGCTGATCTGGATCAAGAACAGCCTTCACGGCGCCACCCATACTGGACACGAACAATGCATCACAGGAGGCGCTTATGAATATCCGGGGACGTTTGGTGGGACACACCGCCGCTCTGGCTGCGCTGATTGGTATGACCGCGACGCCGTTCGCAACCCAGGCGGCCGGAGTCGATCGGGCGCTCGATGCGTGCGTGAGCGCATTCGTGGATCGATACCTGCCGGATCGGAAGGTCACGGTCCGAAAGCTCGTGCCATCGCCGGGTCCGCTCGATGTGCTGGCGCGCGAGGACCATCACACGATCTTCATCGACGCGCGCAGCAAGCGCACCGGCGAGCAGCTAGCCCAGGCGGCCTGCGTCGCCAGCCCGCGAGGAGACGTCATCGTTCTGGACAGCGCAGTGACGCCTGAGTTCGTCGCGAAAGCGGATTTCAGAGCGACCCTGCTGCGCTGATGCGTGAGTCCGGGTTGCGGATCTCGAGAGCGCCGTCGCTCGTGCGGCACTCTCTATGACGGACTGATCGAGCCCATTCGGCGGCGCAGGAACGACAATGCATCTATTGCCACATGTGTACACGGCGGTTGCGGATGGTGCTGCCAGCGGCTCCGTCGAGTTGAAGAGCGACGGATTGCCCGCGCTTCCTGCAGAACCCCCACCGCAGTTCGGGGGCGAGGGCAAGCAATGGTCGCCCGAGGGGTTGCTGTGTGCCGCCGTTGCGAGTTGCTTCATCCTGAGCTTTCGCGCTGTCGCACGTACTGCGCGACTTGATTGGCAAAAGCTCGGGTGCAAGGTCGACGGTACGTTGCAGCGTGAGGGCGGCGTCTTACGATTCACTCGACTCTCCATTCTTGCCACACTCACCGTTGAGCCGGAGCTCGACTTCGCCAGGTATCGGCAAGCGCTCGAGCAAGCGGAACGAGGCTGTCTCATTGCGAACTCACTGAATGCGTCTCGCGAGCTGAAGATCGAGATCATGCCAGGTGCAGCAGCGCGAACGCCCGTTCGTGCCTGTGGTACTTGAAAGCCTCAGCATGAACCGCGCGGCCCGAATGACTGCCGTACACGCGACGCAGCTCACGTCGAACATTGTCGCGACGAGTTCCTTCAATCGCGCACTCGGTGTCGTCGGAGACCGGTGGGCATTGCAGATCCTTCGCGGTAGCTTCGCGGGCGTTCGACGCTTCGAACAGCTTCAGGCCTGTTCGGGCGCCCCGCGTTCCACGTTGGCGGATCGCCTGAACGGACTGGTCGATCGCGGCGTGCTCGAGCGAGTCCGCTACTGCGATAACCCACCGCGCTACGAGTATCGGCTGTCGGAGCAGGGGGTCGACCTCCATGGTGCAACGATGCTGCTTCTCGGCTGGGAGCAGGCGTGGACGCGCCGAAGCGCCGCACTTCAGCCATTGCGCCACAACGCCTGTGGCCATGTCATGAGTGCCGAGCTGATCTGCTCGCTCTGCGGACAGCAAGTTGCGTTCGAGAATACCGAGTACGAAATCCGGCCCGTGACCGGGCAGGCCCGAGTACCCGCGCCGCTTTTCCACAGGCACTCGTGTCCGAAGAACGTGATGGATCAGGTTGCCGGAGGCTCACTTGGCCCGCTCACTGACATCATCGGTGACCGATGGAGCTTGATGGTGCTCTGGGCGGGCTTCCTGCGTCTGAGGCGCTTCGATGCAATTCAGGGCGCCCTTCGCATTGCGACGAACATCCTTGCGCACCGGCTCAACCAGCTCGTCGAGCACGGCCTGTATTGCCGCCGTTCGTACTCCAAGCATCCGCCGCGCTACGAGTACCACCTGACCAAGAAGGGGCGCGAGCTGTTTCCGGTCGCGTTCATGCTGACGCAGTGGGGTGATCGTTGGCTCGTACCGCATGGCGCGGGCGGGAATCTGCGCGTGCGTCACAGCGAATGCGGCTGGCTGGTGCGGGGCATCTTGTCGTGCCGACGCTGCGGAGAGCCGATCAGACCGCACGAGGTGGACCTTCCGGTGAGACCTGTCACGCAAGCCCCTCGGAGTCCGGAGCGCTCGCGAGCGGAGTCGTCCTTTGATTGCGGGTTGGGTCGAGTAGAAGGGTTGCTCGATACTTAGCAATGCTCGGGTTCCCCGGGTTGCGTCGAGCCGCCGCGCACAGCAGCCTAGCTCAGCAGTGGTTCGGCGGAGAGGGCAATGGTGACTGCAAGCGATCGCTACGGGCGATTATCGATCGTGATTCACTGGGCCACCCTGGTGATTCTCGTTGCTGTGTACGCGTGCATAGAGCTGCGCGAAATGTATCCACGTGGCAGTGAGATCCGTGAAGCCCTGAAGACATGGCATTACATGCTGGGCCTGACTGTGTTCTTCCTGGTGTGGGTGCGAATCACGGCACGCCTAATCGGCAAGACTCCACCAATTGTTCCAGAAGTTCCAAGGTGGCAGCTGATGATTGCGACCACCGTCGAACTTGCTCTCTATGGGCTAATGATCTTGTTGCCGGTGCTTGGTTGGGTCACGTTGAGCGCAGAGGGGGAGACTATTCCTTTCTTCGGCCTCCAGCTGCCAGCGCTGGTCGGTGCCAATGAGGCCCTCGCTGAGCGGACAGAGGAAGTTCACGAGACCCTGGCGACGGTCGGCTACTTCCTCATCGGTCTACACGCGTTGGCCGCGCTCTTCCATCACTACGTGCAGCGAGATAACGCGTTGCGCCGAATGATGTTGTCGCGCTGACTGGTTGAGATGGGGGGACCGATTCAGCAGCCAGCAAGCAAGGTACCAAGCAGCGTCGCGCGCCCCCGGTGAATGGGAACTGGCATGAGCGACGATTGCGGGCCGGAGCTGCGGACCGGTCTCCACGGTCATGTCGCCAGCAGCGACCGCCGTGAGAATCGCTTCGATGTTCTGCGGGGCGTATTCGACGGCGCCGCCAGCGACTGGGCGCACGTCGCATGCCAGCGCGGCTCGCTTCGCTCGCGCGCTAGCCGCCCTTCGGCTTGAACGAGAACTTCTGCCCGCCGACCGCGGCCTGGTACATCAATCCGCCCTTGGCGATCGTGAAGACGGCCATGCCCTTGTGAAACCCGCCGGCGGCGGTGGTCGCGTTATTCTTGCCGCCGCTCGCGCCTGCACTGGTGCCGCGCGTGCTCGTCGTCGCGCCGGCTGCGGCCGAATACGTGCACAGCGCCGAATCACTAGGCGGTGAACGCTCCTGGGAGCGCGCCGAACTGGGGCTCGGGCTCGCCGTTCCGTTTCGCGGCGACGTGCTCTGGGTCACGCTCGCCGGAGGTTCCGACCTCGGCAGCGATCTCCCGCTGGACCGCACTTTCGCGCTCGGCGGGCCCGGCAGCTTCCCCGGCTTCGAAGTGGGCGAGCTGCGCGTGACGGACTACTGGAACCTCGGCACGAGCTACCTCCGGAAGCTTCAGGACATCTCCACCATCCGCAACCGCGCGCTGTACGTCGGTGCGCGTGTTGCCGCGGGCGAGATCATCGATGCATTCGGCAACAACGACCGGAGGGACATTCATGGAGGCTCGATCTTCCTGACCGGACGCACCGTCGTTGGCCCGCTCACACTCGGTGTCGGCGCAACATCCACCGACTCGTGGAGCCTTTGGGTGAGCGTGGGCCGGCCGGTCGGAAACGGAACGATTCTGGAGCGCGGCATCTTCCGGTGAGCGCAGCGTGAAGCGGTCCAGGGAGGGGCGCGCATTCAGGTGGCGGCAGTGACGGTCCGGGTAGTCGCGTACTACACTGACGCACCTCCAAAAGCACTTGCTCATGAACGACTTGGATCGACGCGTCAGCGTGGCGCCCATGATGGACTGGAAGCGACAGTCGCAATCCACGCTGACACCTCAACAACTTACTTTTCGCCGAAACTGCATGTAGCAGTTTTGTCGCAGCTGCTGCGAGAGTTTCTGAAAGCTCGCCGCTACTTCAGCGAGATTCAAGAAAGCTTGCAGACCTCAATTGCTGCCGCGTTGCGGCGCCGCTGCAATTGCGACAACGCGACAGTTTGCGACGTCCTACGACAGACGATGCAGGCGAATAGCGAAAGCCCTTTGTGGCCACTGCGTCGCATGTCTCCGATTCTCCGGTCGAGTACGAAGCAGTCATTGCTTGTCGGCTTCGCGCTCGATCCGCACCGCGTCGTTACGCCTAAGGTACGGCTGCAATCCGATCGCTCGCTTCCCTCCGGCCTCCTATTGTTGTGACGGCCTGTACGGCACTTCTCCCTTGCGCCGCATCTCCTCGAGCAGTGCTCGCTGGGCGGCGGCATGTGCCCGAGCTTCCGCGGCAATCGCCTGGAATCGCGGATCGGAGCGCATCGCATCCCACAGCGGATCGCGCTCGATCGTGTACCACCAGTCTGTGAGTTCACCCGATTGAAACGCCTCGGCAAGTTCCGCTACAGCGGCATCGCGGTGTCCCTGCAGCGCTAGTGCGTCTGCGCGCACACGCCGAAGCGGCCACCACACCATGGAGTCCCGTGTCGGGTCGCGCTTGCGATTCAGCCAGGCGAGCGCCGCGTCGAGCAGTTTCTCGGACTCGGAGCGCTGACCGTTCGCCCGCAACAAATGAGCGAACGGGACCGCAGCAGAGACGCTCAACCGGTTCAGCTCGTAGGGCGCCCCGATACCAAGGCCGCCGCTTTCAATGAAGCGAATTGCACGAGCGAAGTCGCCCGTTTTCAGCGCCAGGTCGCGCACGGCTTCCGCAGCGAGCCGTGTGTGGTAGGCGCTGCGTAAACGCTCCGGAACGTCGTAGACAGCTTCACCGGCGGCGCGCCAATCGCCGAGGTAGAGGAACACCTGAAAGGGCGCAAGGCCCGCAGCCTCGGACCCGGCGATCACATCGCGCGCCGCGGCCAGATCACCGAGCTCGATATACCTGCTGTATGCGCTCTGTCGATGTCGCGACCACTGATTCGCGGGGTCGGCCGCAATGGCGCGCTCGGCGAGCATCACCGCTTCGGCAAATTTGCCCTGAAACGAGCGCATCAGCGAGAGTTGCTTCAGCGCCAAAGCGAACTGCGGATCGACCCTCAATGCTGCGAGCAGTATCTGTTCCGCTTCTGCTGGTGTAGCCGCGAGATTTGACCTCATGTAGTAGGCGCGCACCGAGAGCGGGTCGATGAGTAGCGCACGGTCGAGCATGGCTCGAGCCTCGTCGACGCGACCGTCGCTGAAGGTCAGGAACTCACCAAACCTCGTGAGGCCGGGACCATTGCTGGGATCGAGCTCCAGTCCCTTGCGGTAATCGGCCTCAGCCTGCGCCTCCCCGGTGTCCCACCAATACGCGCGCACCAGGTACGCCTCACCGAGAGAAGGGTCGAGCGCGAGCGCCTTGTCGATCAAGGCGGCGGCTTTCTCGGCGAGCGGCCCCTCGTTCGTCCTGCTGATGTCGCCATCGCCCCTGCGCCAAGCCGCCGAAACCTGTGCGTCCGCGAGCCCGACATAGGCCGCCGCAAAGTTCGGATCGAGTGCGATAGCGCGCTCGAACTGCTCGATCGCGCCTTCGAACCCCTCCACCGTGAACTTCGCGAGCAGCGCGCGGCCCTGCAGATAGGCGAGATAGGCGTTGAGGTTCGCGCTGCGCGCACCCGGCTTTACGGCTGCCGTGTCCGACAGGCGCGCCTCGAGCGCCGCCGCGACCTTCTCCGCGATCTCGTCCTGGATACTGAAGACATCGGCAAGCGCGCGGTCGAAATGCAGCGCCTGCAGCTGTGCCCCGGACTGCGCATCGATGAGGCGCGCCGTCACGCGCAGCTTCTCGCCTTCGCGCTGCACGCCGCCCTCGACGAGATAGCGAGCGTTCAGCACTTTGCCAGTCTCGCGAGCGTCCACACTCCCCTCAGCCGCCTTGAACGATGAGGCGCGGGCGATCACGACGAGCTCGCTCACGCTCGCAAGACGATTGAGCACCATCTCGGCCATGCCGCGTGCAAGGTATTTGTTTGCCGGATCGGACGAGAGATTCTCGAACGGCAACACGGCCACGGTGCGCGGTGGCAGGCCGACGGTGACTGAGTCAGCCTTTGGCGCCGCGGGTGGTGGGCGCAGAGCGAAGACGGCGTACGTCGCAATCCCCATCAAGGCCAGCGCTGCAACGACGCCCAAGATGACTCTCGTGCGAGCGCCCGCACGAGGCTGCGAAGTCATCTCGACCTCGATGGGTCGCAGCGGCGGCGATTCGGTCGAGCTCTGCGCGGGGCCTGGCTGCGGCGGCGTGTATGACGAGTTCTCCGCGATCGACCGCACCTCTGGAATGATGCGATATCCACGTCTGCGCAGCCCGGCGATATACCGCGGCGCGCGCGGATCATCGCCGAGCGCATCGCGCAGCAGTTTCACGCGTTGACTGACGGTCTCGGGGTTGACGACGAGTCCCGGCCACACCTGCGCCATCAGATCATCGTTCGAAACGACGGCTGGCGCGGCTCGGATCAACACGAGCAACAGATCGAAAGAGAGCTTGGGGAGAGCAATCTCGGCGGCCGCACGCGTGACGCGCTGGCGCGCAACGTCGATCACGAGGTCGGAGAGTTCATAGACCCCCAACTCCCGTGTTGCGCTGCGCCGGACATTCGATGTCATGACGCGGGGAAGCATAACCTTGCCGCCGGATGACTGAGCCCCAGTTTGATCTGGTTGCGCCCTGGGAGCGTCGCGGCGTGCCCTCTGCGTTTGCGCTGGCGATTCACAGAGCAGATCGCGCTGCCCGGCACAGCGTCGGCGCGGGCATCGTCTATTCGCCGCGTGGGCGCCAGGTCTGTCTGTCAGCGTTTCACCTTGCCGGTCAGCTCTATTTCGACGGTCCTGTGCCGCGCTCTCTGCCGCGCTGGCGTGCGTGGGGCCACGTTGACTGGAGTCGCGGCGCGTGGGCGCGAGTTACGCCGCTCAGTACGTCGGCGGCTTCAGCGAACAAGCAAATCGATTTCCCGGAATTGGGCATTGTCTTCGATCCCTGGGGCGCACCTACTTCGTCGAGCTGCGCTATGCATTTCGGTAGCTCGCTGGTCGGCTGCCGTCACGAAGCGCGATTGAGACTTGAACCGCGAGAGTTTCGGCTCAATCGCTTACCTGAATAACTGCGCCGACGGGCACAACAGCCGCAACACAGCATTGGGTTCGGGCTTCGCCCCATCGTGCTGGGCAGCAGCAGCATTCCTTCGCGAAATCTTGGGCTGACCTTGGGCCAGCCTTCATGCACGGCGGGCCGCCTCTCTGCACGCTCATCCCACCGCCGGAACGCATCTGCGCAACTGGCGAAAGCTGAAAACCCCATTTCGGACGAGCGAGGAGACGGTCATGAGCACCAGATTCCGCAGCGTATTAACACCGGTCGTGGCGACGCTAATAGTTGGAACATCCACGGCATGGGCGGGGCCGCTCGCTAAGGGCACAAACGCCCACGTCGTTGACGACGGGACCGTGAGTTGGACGCTGCCCGCCGGTCAATGCCCTGCCGCTCCGGGTGGACTGACCGGCAGCGGCGAGCGGCACCGGGTCACCATTACGAAAGTCAATGCCGACGGGAGCACCACGATCATCATCAACGATGTAGTCAGGGGCACCGCTTGGGACGCAACGGGCACCTACAAATTTGTCTATGAGAACCACAGCATCGATCAGATACCTGCCGGCGGAGGCGTCCACCAAATCAGCATGGAGGATAACTTTATCCTCAACGGCAATGGCAGCGTTGGCCATTTGGCGGTGGGCTTCAATTGGGCTTGGACGTACACGGATCCCAATGGCCCGTTTGATGTCCTGCCGCTGGCAAATCTCGTGGAGCGGACCACCCGGGGTGAACCATTGCTCTGCGATCCCATCTAGGGTCTAGGGATTAGAGTCCAGAGACACGCCGATCTGCCTGCCAGGCGACCGTTGCGAGAGCGATCGTTGTGAGAGCGATTCCATCGCAGTCGTCTGGCAGGTTTTGAGAATCGGCTTCGCTTGCCTGCTCGAAGACAGGAGGCCTATTCATGTCTAGCCGATGCATGGTCGCGAAGGTCCTGTTGGTCGTCTCAGCTGTCGGCACCCTGCTTCTGCTGACGTCCACCGCCTCGGCCCAACATCGCGACACCTTCCCGGGTAACGACTCATTGGATCAACAGTTGGAGGCCGTGCTCCTCGGGGCAGGCTTCACCGGCCGGATCGAGGCCACACTCGAAGCCAGGCTTGGCCGTCGCGTCGACCAGAAGCTGGCCGATGTGGGGCGCTTGTTGTGGTTTGACACAATCACCGGACTGAACAATGACAATACCTGCGCGGGCTGCCATTCGCCGACGCATGGATTCGGCGACACGCAGTCCATCGCCATCGGCATCCAGAACAATGGCATTGTTGGGCCCAATCGAACTGGCCCGCGCAACATGCGTCGCGCGCCGATGGTCATCAACAACGCCTTCTTTCCCAGGCTGATGTTGAACTCGCGCTTCGTCGCATTGTCGGGCAATCCATTCGACAACAGCGCGGGCTTTTCGTTTCCATCGCCGGAGGCGATGTCATTGTCCTCGCAACCGCACCTGCTCACTGCGCAAGCGTTCATCCCACCGACTGAGCGCACCGAGGTGGCGGGATTCGACTTTGTGGGCGACAACGATGCCATCCGGGCGGAGGTGATCGAGCGATTGAACGGCATCGAGGAGTACCGCAAGCTCTTCGGCAAGACTTTCCCCGAAGTGCAGGACGGCGGCTCAATCACCTACGACATGTTCGCGCGGGCGATTGCGGAGTTTGAGTTCTCCCTAACGTTTGCCGATGCGCCGATCGACCGTTTCGCGCGTGGTCAGCGCAATGCCTTGACCGACGATGAGAAGCGAGGCGCCTTGTTGTTTTTCGGCACGGCGCGCTGTTCCGCCTGCCATGCGGTTGCGGGCCAGTCGAACGAGATGTTCAGCGACTTCCAGGATCACGTCATCGGCGTCCCGCAGATCGCGCCGCAGGTGACAAACAACGCTTTCGATGGGCCTGGCGCCAACGAGGACTTTGGCAAGGAACAGGTCACGGGTGACCCAGCGGATCGCTACAAGTTTCGCACCTCGCCGCTGCGCAACGTCGCCATACAGCCAGCATTCATGCACAACGGCGCGTTCACGAACCTGGAGGATGCGATGCGCCATCATCTGAACGTATTTTCGTCCGCGCAGAGCTACACCCCAGCCAGCCAGAATCTCGCAGCCGATCTGAGCGGCCCGACCGGCTCAATTGAACCTGTGCTAGCGTGCATTGATCCGCTGCTGACGACGCCGATCACCCTAACCGATGCTGAGTTCAATCAGCTCGTCGCCTTCGTACGCAACGGCTTGCTCGACAGGCGGGCAAGGCCGGAGAATCTCGCCCGACTCGTGCCGCGATCACTACCAAGTGGCAGACCGGTGTTGATATTCGAATTTTCGCAGCCTTAAGAACAGCCTGATGCTCGACGATTGGCTCATGGATGCCGCGCGGCAGGCGGGGCAGCCATTCTCGAAAACGTCACGGCGATCGGCTACGAAGAGGACACCACAGTGCGAGCGTGCAGGTGAAATCGAAGGACGGGAATCGGACACTGCGGGCGCGACTCGTCATCGGCGCCGACGGCAGCAGCTCTACGATCTCGCGCCAGCTTCGCGGTGGCCCTCCACCCGACGGCTCGCGCATCATTGCGGCTCGGGCGTACTACGAAGACTACGAAGGGCCAGCCGACCGCGCCGATCTGTACTTCGCCGGCGAGAGCTTTCCCGGGTATTACTGGCTCTTTCCCACGAGTGAGCCTAGTCGCGGTGAATTCGTCTGTCGCAGAACGTCGCAGACGGTGGCGCAATGTCGCAATGTCTAGCGGCAGCGCAAGGATCGGCGACTTAAGTTTGCAAGCCCTCTGAATGAGTTGCCGCTTGCAGCGGCGACTTGAAAGAGTCAGGTAAGCAGGCGTCAGCATCCGATATATATGTGTAGCTCTCACCTGAGCTGGTATCGCTGGCAGCCAATAAATCCCGCAGAATTCACACAAATGTCTTAGTGGCTTGTTGGGACGATGGCTATAGATATGAACGGCTTAGATCGAAGAGTTAGCGTGGCCCCCATGATGGACTGGAGCGACAGTCGCGAGACGGGCTGACTCGTCAACTATTTAGGTTCACGAGGAAGCTCGTGTCGCAGTTTTGTCGCAGCTGCTGCTGAACCCGTAAAGGGTAGATGCGATCACAACAGGAACTCGGCGAGCGAGCGGTGAGCCAGATCAGTTGCTAGAAGTTGATCCGAGGCCGCTACACAGTGCGACGGCGCGCCACAGTTTGCGACATGTGAATTGCGCGCGGTTCGCCTGCTACTTTCCGTGCAGTTGAACCAGTCTGCAATCGACCCGAACCGGACTTTCGGCGACTCGTTTGATTGCGGCAGCGTGTGCGTTCCTGGTGTGTGCACGTGACGCCTTCGACCCCGTTACTTAATACGAGAATCGACCGGGAGTGTTTCACAAGTACGGCGGAAAACGGCGGCAAGTCGAAGCTTGCCTGACAGGTTGTTGTTAACCATGCCCCGCTTTGCCAGGCGCCGCCCGCTATCGTCGTCGCATGCCGTATCGCGCGCTCGTAGAGAAACACTTAGCGCAGGCAGAGGTGTTCATCCGTGACATCGAGGAGCGCATTGCCGCGCAAAGAAGAACCATCGCGGAGATGGAGAAAGAGAGTCGCGATACCAAACACGCCGCGGCTGTGCTGCGCCTGCTAAAACACAGCCTGGAGCTGCATGTAGCCGATAGAGATCGGCTTCGCGCTGAACTCGCGAAACTCCCTGCTTAAGCAGGTCGTGCCGACGACGACAATCCACGCTACCGTGCGCTCACGATGAACGCTTGGTCACGGCAGCTAGACCCTTGGGCAGTGGCGTGGTGTTTGTATCGGGCGCACGGCACACCGGAGCACCATTGATCTGCGGACGCTCAGCTGCAGGTCCGGCCGAGTTAGCGCAGCCGTGGCAGTACACGCTCGGCGAAAGTATCGATGAACTCCCCCTGATTCCGTCCCACGTTGTGCAGGATGATCGTATCGAACCCTATCTTGGCCAGTGCCGCCAGACGCTCAGCGTGCGCGATCGGCTCGTGCGAGATGAACAAGCTTTGGTGCATGTCCTCAGGGCGCACGAAACGCGCGGCTTGTTCGAAGTCCTCGACCCGCGACAACTCCCAGTTGACATCGCCCCCCAGTACGTTGAAGCGCCACTGCT
>JBIOUH010000148.1:0-63988 GCA_044866955.1 Steroidobacteraceae bacterium | reverse complement strand
GCGATCCCGCAGGTCGGGCTTTAGCCCGACAGCAACTTTCAGGTCGCGCGAGACTTGAACAGGCGGACCTGCTCGTTGAACAGCTTCGCCTTGGACTGCAGCTCGTCCACGGCAGCGTTGTGCTTCTTCATCTGCAGCGTCTTGAGCTGCATCAGCTGCGCGGTGCCGGCGGCCTTGTTCTTCGTCTCTTCGTCGAGGCAGGAGCCGAACGCGGCGACTTCGTCGTTGTACGCCTTGAACGCCTTCATCGCCTCGATCATTTCCGCTTCAGAGGCGGTCTTGCCGTCGGGCATGAGGGCGGGAGCTTTCGGATAGGTGCACTCGGCGTGGGCGGCGAGCGAAAACGATGCCAGAGCGATTCCCAACGCGGCGATAGCAATACCCAGACTGGCGCTGATTTTCATATTCCGTCTCGAATGTGAGCCACCGCCGTCGAAACGCGGGCGGTCTTACCGGCGTCATCGGCTGCGGGGCTCACCACTTGAGGCGGAAAAGCGCGACGGGCTCCACAAAAGCCCGCGTTTCACATAAGGATCAGCTCTTCTTGTCGCGCGCTTTGAAGGTCTTGACCTGCTCGTTGAAGCGGGCGACGGTCTGCTCGAGCTCGTCGACGGCGGCGTTGTGGCGCTTGTTGTGGATGGCCTTGATCTGCTCGATCTGCTCTGCGGGAGCATCGGGGCCGGCAGCCTCGATCCGGGCGTTCATTTCCTGCTCCAGGCAGGCGAGATACGTGGTGACCGCGCCGTTGTATTCCTTGACCTGCTTCATGCCCTCGACCATCTGATCCTGCGTGGCCGAGTTGCCATCAGGGAGGTTGGCCGGCGACTTGGGATAGTTGCATTCGGCCTGGGCGGCGGTGGCCAACAGCGCGGTGAGAGCGAGCCCGGACAGCATTCGAAACGTCATTTGAGTAGCCCCTTGGTCTTCTTGTCGAAAGCGGCCAAAGGCCCTTTCGACGGACGCCGGCAAAAGGCGTGACTCTTGCCGGCTACCGACCCCCGGACGGGGTCGCATCACGCAATATCTTAAAGCGCTGCGAAGGCGGTTGGCTATGCGGAAAACGGTGACAGTCGGCGTGGCGCGCGGGGATGCCTATACTTGCCCGCCCTTCAAGAACTGCAAATGTCCGGCCCCGAACTCGAAGCGCTTCGTCTCAGCCTGTCGGTTGCACTGCGCAGCGTGCTGGCCAGCCTGCCGCTCGCAGTCGCCGTCGCGTGGCTGCTGACGCGCCGCAGATTCGCCGGCCGCATGTTCCTCGATGCGTTCGTTCATCTTCCGCTGGTGCTGCCGCCGGTGGTAGTCGGCTACCTGTTGCTGCTGACGTTCGGCATGCGCGGGCCGGTCGGGCGCTGGCTCTACGAGCACTTCGGCATCCAGCTGATCTTCACGACAGCCGGCGCGGCGCTGGCGACCGCGGTGATGACGTTCCCGCTGATGGTCCGCTCCATCCGCATTTCGCTGGAGGGCGTGGATCCCGGCCTCGAGGATGCAGCGCGCACGCTGGGCGCGGGTCCGTGGGATCGCTTCTTCACCGTCACGTTGCCGCTGATGCTGCCCGGCATTCTCGCCGGCGTCGTGACCGCGTTCGCTGCCGGCCTCGGCGAGTTCGGCGCCGTGATCACGTTCGTCTCGAACATACCCGGGCAAACGCGCACGCTGCCGCTGGCCTTGTACACGGCGCTGCAAACTCCCGAAGGCGACGCGCTCGCGGCGCGACTCGCGGCCATTTCGTTTTCGCTCGGCCTGGTCGGCCTGCTGATCTCCGAGCTCATCGCGCGGCGCGTGCAGCGCATGCTGGGGCGCTGAGGCCGCATGTTCAGCATCCGCGCCCTGAAGCGTCGCGACGGATTCACGCTGGACGTGGCGATCGAGGTTGCGACTTCGGGCGTCCTCGGCCTGTTCGGCCGATCCGGCTGCGGCAAGACGACGCTCGTCAACATCGTCGCCGGCCTGATTGCGGGCGACGAGGCGCACGTCGAGATCGATGGCGTCGTGCTCGAAGACACGCGCAGCAAGACGCGGCTGCCGGCTGAGCGGCGCCGCATCGGCTACGTGTTCCAGGATGCGCGGCTGTTTCCGCATCTCGATGCGCTCGGCAATTTGCGCTACGCCGAGCGCCGTGCGCACGGTGTCGAGAAGCGAGTCTCACTGGATTTCGTGGTGCAGCTGCTCGGGCTCGAGCCGTTCCTGCAGCGCCGCGTGCAAAAACTATCGGGGGGCGAGCGACAACGAGTCGCGCTCGGCCGGGCTTTGTTGTCGCAGCCGCGCTTGCTGTTGCTCGACGAGCCGCTTGCGTCGCTGGACATCGCGCGACGCGAAGAAGTGCTGCCGTATCTCGAAAGACTGCGCGACGAGCTCTCGATCCCGATGATCTACGTCAGTCATCAGTTCGAAGAAGTGCTGCGCCTCGCGACTCACGCGGTGCTGCTGGAGCAGGGGCGCGTCGTGACGCAGGGCGCGCTCGAGGATGTGAGTCTGCATCCGGACCTGCGGGCCATCGTCGGCCCGGAGGCGGTCGGCTCTGTGCTCACGGGGACTGTGGAGGCGCACGGCGCGGACATCGCGGGGCTCGCAGCGATTCGCGTCGGCGCGAATGTTCTGCACGTGGGACTGCGTGATGCACGAGCCGGCGCGAGCGTGCGCGTGCAACTGCTGGCGCGTGACGTGATCCTCGCAACCACGCGGCCGGAGAACATCAGCGTACGCAATGTGATGAGCGGAACGATTGCACGCATCAGCAACGACGACGCGGAAACCCATATGGTGCACGTCGACGTCGGCGGACCGATGGTGCTCGCGCGCGTGACGCGTGCAGCCTCCGCAGCGCTGGATCTGCAGCAGGGGAAACAGGTCTGGGTGCTGGTGAAGGCTGTGTCGATTCGCGGTCACGCTTACGTGCGCAATCCGCCGTCGCCGGGTTCGATGCGCAACCTGACGTACTAGAGATGTGGTTCGCGGAGCAGATCGGAACGAAGACATATCTCTCGCCAAGCCGCCAAGACGCCAAGGGAAGAACCGGAACTGGACGTCCGGAACTCCGAAAATCTGAATTCGAGTTTCTCTACTCTTCCTTGGCGTCTTCGCGTCGTGGCGAGAGATATTTCCGGCTTCCCTCCGCTCCGCAACCGCCGCTATCTAATCGGCAGCTCGCGCGATTTCTGGATGGTGCGCAGCGCGAAGCTCGAGTGCACGCGGGCGACGCCAGGTAGACGCGTGAGGTGCTTGCTGTGCAAGCGCTCGAAGTCGGCGGTGTCCGCGACGACGACGCGCACGACGTAATCGTAGTCGCCGGTCATCAGGTAGCACTCCATCACTTCCGGAATCTTCCGCACTGCTTCCTCGAAGCGCCGCAGGTCCGTCTCGTCCTGGCGATCGAGCGTGATGTTGACGAACACGTTCACCGGGCAGCCGGCCTTCTGCTGGTTGATGAGCGCGGTGTAACCCTCCACCAGGCCGGACTCTTCGAGCGCCCGGACGCGCCGCAGGCAGGCCGACTCGGACAGGCTGAGGCGCTCGGCCAGCGCCGCGTTCGAGACCCGGCCGTCGTGCTGCAGTGCCTGGAGGATGGCCTTGTCGAAACGGTCCAGTTTCATGCGCAAGAATCCGTCGTGGTTCACAAGTTCAGGCGCAGATTCTGCCACATTTCCGGCAAAACGAGCCGATTAGCGCAGTTTCCTGCCACAGGCCGCCACTAGAGTAGGTCGTCTTTTCCACCCCTCGCGAGGTTGCGCATGCGCATCGGCGTCCCGAAGGAAATCAAGAATCACGAGTATCGCGTCGGCCTGGTTCCGGCAGGCGTGCGTGAACTGGTTGCCGCTGGTCATCAGGTGCTCGTGCAGAGCTCCGCCGGCGCCGGCATCGGCGTCGACGATGCGGCCTACACCGCCGCGGGCGCCAAGATCGTGGCCACCGCGAAGGAAGTCTTCGACGGCGCCGAGATGGTCGTGAAGGTGAAGGAGCCGCAGCTCGCCGAATGCAAGATGCTGCGTTCGGGACAGATCCTGTTCACGTATCTGCATCTCGCCGCCGATCCGGAGCAGGCGAAGGCTCTGATGGCCTCGGGCTGCACGGCGATCGCCTATGAGACGGTGACTGCGAGCGACGGCTCGCTGCCGCTGCTTACGCCGATGAGCGAAGTCGCGGGCCGCATGTCGGTGCAGGTCGGCGCCGCGTCGTTGCAGAAGGCGAACGGTGGCATCGGTGTCCTGCTCGGCGGTGTGCCGGGCGTGCCGCCCGCCAAGGTCGTGATTCTCGGCGGCGGAGTCTCGGGCACGAGCGCTGCTGAAATTGCCGTCGGCATGCGCGCCGACGTGACCGTCGTGGACCGCTCGCTGAAGCGCCTGCGTCAGTTGGACGCGATGTTCGGCGGCGCACTCAAGACCGCAGCGTCGACGATGGAAGCGATCGAGTCGCTCGTCACGCATGCTGATCTCGTCGTGGGCGCCGTGCTAGTTGCCGGCGCGGCTGCGCCGAAGCTGGTCACGCGCGACATGGTGCGCAAGATGAAGGCGGGCGCCGTGATGGTCGACATCTCGATCGACCAGGGCGGTTGTTTCGAGACCAGCCGTCCGACCACGCATGCCGAGCCGACGTTCGTCGTCGACGGCGTCGTGCACTACTGCGTCACGAACATGCCGGGCGCGGTGCCGCGCACTTCGACGTTCGCGCTCACCAATGCAACGTTGCCGTACGTGCGGGCGCTTGCAGACCACGGTGTCAGCGCGCTCGGGCTCGATCAGCATCTGGCGAACGGTTTGAACGTTCATCAGGGCGCGATCACGCACGAAGCGGTCGCGCGTGACCTCGGCCTGCCGTATCGCGCTTACAACGCACGCAACGCCGCGGCCGCCTGATACCCACTTTCCGCTGTTTTTCCCTGACCCCCTTGCCCGCGCCCCCGCGGGCTTTTTTTTGGCCCTCGCTTTTTTGCACATCGGGCTTTAGCCCGACTCTTCGCGCCCTCATACTACGGCCGATGTTCGACCGCCTAACGCCGACCAACAAAGCCCTCATCCTCGCGAACGTCGGCATCTTCCTCCTGCAACTGGTGTTGCCGGACTACCGGCTGCTGCCGTTCCAGCTATGGCCGGTGCAAACCGGCTTGTTTCGCCCCTGGCAGCTGTTGACCTACGGGTTCCTGCACGGCTCGTACTGGCACATCTTCTTCAACATGTTCGGCCTGTACATGTTCGGCTCGGAGGTGGAGCGGCTCTTCGGTGCACGGCGCTATCTGCTCTACTATCTGACCTGCGTCGTCGGCGCGGCGCTCATGCATCTCATCGTCATCTATGTGTCCCGCGATATTCCGCTCGCGCCCGTGGTCGGGGCATCGGGTGGCCTGTTCGGGTTACTGCTGGCGTACGGCATGGCGTATCCGCGCCGCGAGCTGATCATCTTTCCGATCCCCATCCCCATCCAGGCGTGGCTTGCCGTTACGCTCTATGGCGTCGCAGAGCTCGTCTTCGGCGTCACGCGCACTGCATCCGGTATCGCGCACTTCGCGCATCTCGGCGGCATGGCAACCGGCTTCGTCATGATCCGCTATTGGCAGGCGCAGCGGCAGCGACCGCGCCGCTAGCGATCAATCGATTCCCGCTGTGGAGCGCAGCGTCAGACTGCCATCAGCGTTGAGCGATTGCCTGCACGACCAGCGCACCGGATAGCGCTGACCTTTCACTTCGAGCTCGCCCGCCACGCGCAGTCCTTGCCAGTTCGTGCCGCTCGGTAGAGCGAGCTTCGCCTGCCGCACCTTGCCGGGCAGCGGATATCCCGCATCGAGACTGCCGCTCGCGAGCACGTTGCCTGCTTCGTTGAGAACGCGGATGCGCAGTACGCCGGGCACGCCGGCGATACCGTCGTTGACCATGCCGAGAATCAGGCCCGCCTCGGCGCCGGTGTCGTAGGTCCAGATCCACGACGGCCTGACGCGATAGCCGATCGTACGCGCCAGCCGATTCAACGCGTCGGGATACTGGTCGTAGTAGCGCTGAATGCCGTCGACGTGGATGCGATGCCAGTTCCACAGCGAGAAGTAGCAAGCGCCCACGTCGCGCACGTGACCGATGACGTTGTCGGTCAGGGTCACGCCTTCGCTCAGATGCAGGCTCTCCGGCGAGCCGTCCGACATCGGCACTTCCACTGTCACGCCGGTCCACGCGGGACGATTGCTCAAAGCTTCGATCTGCTCGTTCTCGATGTAGATCGTGTCGGTGCGCAGCCAGTTGTGACTGCGCACGGTGCGCTCGACCAGCTCGAAGTTGCCGACCTTGCTGAAGTCGGGCTGCGTGTTCGTCGCGAGCGGCGTCTTCTTCCAGTGCCCGAGCTGCTGCTCGAGCATTCGCACGAACGTGCGTTCGGCAGTCGCGTAGTCGGGAAACGGGTTGCGCTCGAGCGGCCACGTGTGGCCCTCGCCCCAGAAGCCATACATCGCGGTATCGACGTATTCGACCAGCGGATGGCCGTCGTATTCCTGCGCCAGCAGGCCGTCCAGCTCAGCGAATGCCGCTTGGAAGTGCGGATCGTCGTAACGCGGCTCGTAGCGTCGGCGGTTCTGCCATTCGCCGAGCTCGACCATCGGCACGCGCCCGGCGAGGAAGGCCGGGAGCGCAGTGCCTTCGATGTCGGGGTTGCTCATCATCACGCGCAAGCCCAGGCGCTTGTCGTAACGCTTCGCAAGGTCGAACGCGAGCCGCCAGTGCTCGCACAGATCCAGCCTGCCTGGCTTGCTTTGCACGTCTTTCCAGTTCACGCGCAGATAGAGCTGAGTGCCGAGCGGAAACCGCGCCAGGTCTTCCAGCGATTTCGCCAGCTTCTCGCCGGGCTTCGCGGCCGGGCCGACCTCGTCGCAGAGATACGTGATCAGGCCCATGCCATAGCCACGGATGACTTCGGTCGAGGCGGTCGTGGCCATCACCACCTGCCAGCCTGAAAATTGCTCTGTCGGAAACGGGCCCTGATAGAGGCGGTCCGCGACCGGCGGCCCCGGCCCGAAATCGTATCTGTCGAAGTTGTGCACGGCCGCGGCGCGGCTGCGTGCGCCGCCCGCCAGCAGCGCGGCGAAGCCGGCCGCCTGGATGAAATCCCGCCTGCGCATGCTCACAGACCCCCGTTACGCCAGCCAATCGTTGGCACAGCCTACATCCAAAATGAAAGATAAAGAACGTTTGTTGTGCTTTCAGTTTGCTTGGCCTAGCATTGCCCACGGACCAGTCACGAGGGGCACGTCCATGTCGCTCTCCTATAAGTACAAGCGAGTCCCGGCAGCCATTTTCAGCGCAGCGTTCGCTACGGCGACGTGGGCGCAGTCCACTTCGGGCTCCGAGACTCTCGAGGAAATCATCGTCACCGGCACGCGCGCGGCGCTGGCGGAATCGCTGGAGCGCAAGAAGGGCGCGCAGGGGGTTCAGGATTCGATCGTGGCCGAAGATCTCGGCCGCTTCCCCGACGACAACGTCGCGGATTCGCTCTCGCACATCACCGGCATCACTCTGCAGCGCACGCGCGGCGGCGAAGGGCAGTACGTCAACGTGCGCGGTCTCGGCCCCGAGTTCAGCATCGTCACGTTGAACGGCCGCATCCTCGCCACCGACGGCGACGGGCGCGAGTTCGCGTTCGACGTGCTGCCGTCCGAGATCATCAACGGCGCCGACGTGTACAAGTCCGCCAACGCGGCGCAGCTGGAAGGCAGCATCGGCGGCGCGATCAATCTCACATCCGCACGTCCGCTCGATGTTCCGGGCCTGCGCACTTCGCTGTCGGTCGAAGGCGACTACAACGACCTCTCCGAGGACACCGGCTATAAGGCGAGTGCTGTATTCAGCAACACGTTCGCGGATGACCGCATGGGCCTGATGGTCACGGCGGTGTACCAGGATTCCGAAGTACGCTCGGACGCCGTGCACGAGTTTTCCATCAATCCCGATTCGCCCGGCGAGTTCGACGCCAACGGCGACGGCGAGATCTCCGAGGACGAATCCGACCTGCTGGGCCTGTGCTGCACGAGTTTCGGCGCGCGCATTCAACAGAAGCAGCGCACCGGCGTGACTGCCGTCTGGCAGTGGCAAACCACGGACAATCTCACGATGACCGTCGACGGCATGTTCACGCGGCTGGATGCGCCGACCGTCGGCTATCACCAGTCGTACTACGTCGAGGACTCGATCCTCGACGACGCCGGCACGCATCGCTGGAGCGACGTCACCATTCGCGACCACTGGGTCACCGACATGACGGTGGCCGAGCTGGTGCCGGAGCTGTCGACGATCACGGAGCACCGCGTCGTCGATACGACGCAGTTCGGCTGGAACGCAGTGTGGCAGGCGACGGAGCAGCTGAGTTTCAATTTCGACGCCTACCGCTCGAAGTCGGATCGCGACTCCGGCGGCAAGGACACGTGGGTCGTGTCGGGCATCGCCGGCAGCCACGTTGGCCACGTGCACATGAACAACAACGGCCTGCCGGATATCAGCGTCACGCTCGAGGACGGCCGCGACTACGCGACAGCGTTGGAGAACGGCGAGCTCGGCAACGACGACTTCGGTCTGCACTATATCGGCCTGTCGGGCACCGACGTGACCGACAAAGTGACTGGCTTCACCGTAGCGGGTGAGTTCGCACTCGATCAGGGCATCTGGCGCTCGCTTCAGTTCGGCGCTGCCGGTACGGAGCGCACCAAGATCCGCAACACGATCGAGAACGACACCAACGGCGGCTCGTGTCAGTACTGCAATCACTACGACACCACCTTCGGCGAGCTCGGCGCGAACGTCGTGCATCCCGTGTCGCTGAGCAACTTCATGCGCAATGGCGGCGGACAGCATCCCATGCGTTTCGTGAGGTTCGACGTCGCTCAGTATCTGAATGCACTGCAAGCCCTCGACGGACAGCCGCAGATCGACGAGAACGGCGATCCGACCGGCGACGTGTACGACTCCTCGCTCACCGCGCCGGAGCTCAATCCGGTGCAGTCGTACGACGTGAAAGAGGAAACGATAGCGCTGTACCTGCAGGCGAACCTCGGCTCGCAGGATCAGTGGTTCGCGAACTTCGGCGTGCGCTGGATCAGCACCGATACGACGGCGAAGACCGCGGTCGATGCGATCCTGTTCGTCGACGATCCCACGCCGAACATCCCGACTTCGAGCCCCGACGTCACCTACAGTCCCGCCGAGCCGCTGGAGCAGAAGGGCAGCTACGACAAGGTGCTGCCGTCGATCAATTTCGGTTACTGGCTGCGCAAGGATCTGCTGCTGCGCGCAGCGGTGTCGCAGACGCTGGCGCGGCCCTCGCTCAACCAGCTCGCGCCGACGCGCACGGATAACACGCTCGATCGCACGTTCGCCGTGTTCTACGACGGCAACGCGGATCTCAAGCCGGTCGAGGCGGACCAGGCGGACCTGTCGCTGGAGTGGTACTTCGCGGACAAGTCCGTGCTGAGCGGCGCGTTGTTCTGGAAGGACATCGACGGTTTCATCACGACCGAGCTGCAGGAGAACATCGACATCGGCGTCGTCGGCAGCATCGGCGGCGCGCCCGAAGCGCCGATCCTCTACGACGTGGAGCGCCCCATCAACGGCGACAAGGCCAAGGTCTGGGGCCTGGAGATGGGCGTGCAGCACTTCTTCGCCAACGGCTTCGGCGTGCGCGCCAACTACACGTTGACCGACACGAAGGCTTACGTCGGCGGCGTGCACGTGGGCGATCTCGAAGGTGTCTCCGAGTCGCAGTACTCGGTCGCGCTCATGTTCGAGAACGATCGGTGGGACGCGCAGGTCGCTGCGGATTACAGCGGCGAGTACACCGAGACCATCGACGCAGTCGGCGGGCTGTCGCAGAAGGCCGATCCGATCACGTGGGTCACGGCATCCGTCGCCTACAAGATCACCGACTCGCTGCAGGTCTCGCTGGAAGGCCGCAACCTGCTCGACGAGTACTACATCTCGCACCTCGGCCGTAACGACATCCTGGCCGGCTTCGAGACCTGGGGACGCTCGTACCTGGTCGGCGCGACCGCGAAGTTCTGACATGAACGGCTGGCTCGCGACCGCGCTCGGCACGGTACTGCTGTGGGGGATCTGGGGCGCGATCATCGGGCTGCCGACTGAGCACGGTGTTCCGGACACCATCAGCTATGTCGTCTGGTCGCTGACCATGATCCCGGTCGCAGCGATCACGCTGCGCTGGGGTGGGCAGCCGCTGTTGCGCGATCGACGCTCGGTCGCGCTCGGCCTGTCCGTCGGGCTGCTTGGCGCCGGCGGACAGCTCGTGCTCTTCAAAGCAGTGCAGCTCGGTCCGCCGTACCTGATCTTTCCGATCATCTCTTTGTCGCCCGCGGTGACCATCGCGATGTCGTTCGCGTTGCTCAAGGAGCGGACGGGCCGGCTCGGTGTGCTCGGGATCGCATTGGCGCTGCTGTCGCTGCCGCTGTTCGACTATCGCACCACGGGCGAGCCGACCGGCTACGGTGCGTGGCTGACGATGGCGCTGCTCGTGATGATCGCGTGGGGCGGGCAGGCGTACATCATCAAGCTCGCGAACGCGAGCATGGATAGTGCGAGCATCTTCTTTTACATGATGCTCGGCGGCCTGCTGGTAGTGCCGGTCGCGTTGCTGATGACGGACCTCTCGCAGCCGATCAACTATTCGTACGACGGCGTCGGCCTGGCGGCGGTCATTCAGTCGCTCAACGCAATCGGCGCGCTGCTGCTAGTGCTCGCCTTGCGCCGTGGCAAGGCGATCATCGTCTCGCCGCTGGTGAACGCCGGGGCGCCGCTGCTCACGGCCGTGATCTCGCTCGCTCTGACGGGCGTGGCGCCCGGGCCGCTCAAGCTCGTCGGCATCGCGCTGGCGCTCGCCGCGGCGCTGCTGCTGGCGTTGCAGTCCGAAGAGCCGGTGCAAGCGTGAAGGGACTTCTCGACATCGTGGCGCGGCACAAGCGAGGCGAGCGCGTTGGCGTCTATTCGCTGTGCTCGGCGCATCCGCAGGTCGTCGAATGCGCACTGCGTGAAGCGCAGGCATTCGATGCGCCGCTGCTCGTCGAGGCCACTTCGAACCAGGTGAATCAATTCGGCGGTTACACGGGGATGCGGCCCGCGGACTTCCGGAAGTTCGTGAGCGATCTGGCCGCACGCGTGGGGTTCCCCACGAACCGGCTGTGGCTCGGTGGCGATCACCTCGGTCCGAATGCCTGGCGCACGGAGCCCGCCGAATCTGCGATGGCGAAATCCGCGCAGATGATTCACGACTACGTGTGTGCGGGCTTCCGCAAGATTCATCTCGACTGCTCCATGGCGTGCGGCGACGATGTGGAGCCTTTGCCGGAATCGACGCTCGCCGCGCGCGCCGCCCAGTTGTGCGCAGTTGCCGAGAATGCCTGGCGCGAAGTGGGCGGCGAGCCGCCCGTGTACGTCATCGGCACGGAAGTGCCGGTGCCTGGCGGCGCGACCGAGGAGCTCCACGAGCTGGCTGTCACGACGCCGCAGGCTGCAAGCGCGACAATCGCTGCACATCGCGAGGCGTTTGCCGGAGCCAAGCTCGAATCTGCGTGGTCACGCGTGATCGCACTCGTTGTGCAGCCCGGGGTGGAGTTCGATCATCACAAGGTGATCGACTACGTGCCCGAGCGCGCGCGCGCGTTGAGCGCGCTCATTGCCGCGGATCCGCAGTTCGTGTTCGAGGCGCATTCGACGGACTACCAGACCGCGCAGCACTTGCAGGACCTGGTGCGGGATCATTTCGCGATCCTGAAAGTCGGGCCCGGCGCGACCTATGCGCTGCGCGAGACGCTGTGGGCTCTCGCTGCGATCGCGCGCGAGCTGCCCGGCGGCGACGCCGAGGAAGATTTGCGAACCGTCGCGCTGGAGACCCTGTACGCCGATCCGCGCCACTGGCGCAGTCATTATCGCGATCCCGCACGCACTGCGCTGGATCTGCAGTTCAGCCTCAGCGACCGCATTCGCTACTATTGGCCGCACCCGCGGATTCAGGCTGCATGCGAATCTTTGCTGGGCCGCCTGCGACGCACGGGAGTGCCGTTGACGCTGCTCAGCCAGTACCTGCCGCATCAGTATGAAGCGGTGCGCGCCGGGCAATTGCCGGCGAGCGCCGACGCGTTGCTGGCCGACGGCATCGGGCGGGCGTTGCGCCCGTACATGCGCGCATGCCGGGGCAGCGATGCCTGAAGGAGCCTCATGATTTCCAGCGATCTGTTCAGTCCGACGGCGCAGGCACTCGAATCGCGGGGCGGTATGTGGACAGCCCGTGAGATTGCCCAGCAGCCACAGATGTGGCTGCGGGTCGAGAAGCTGCTGGCTGCCGAGAGAGCTTCGCTGCAGCAGTTTCTGGCGCCGATCGTCGACGATCCATCCGCGCGTATCGTGCTGACGGGCGCAGGCACTTCAGCCTTCATCGGACAATGTTTGCAGCCCGCCTTGGCTGCGCGCCTGCGTTGCCGCGTCGATGCGATTGCGACCACGGACATCGTCAGCGCGCCGCAGCTATGGCTGAAATCCGCGGCGCCGACGCTGCTCGTTTCGTTCGCGCGTTCCGGCAGCAGCCCGGAAAGTGTCGCAACGCTCACGTTGGCGGAGCAGGTGCTGGAGAATGTCCGGCACCTGGTAGTGACGTGTAACAAGGACGGCGAGTTGGCAGTCCGCGCGCGCAAGATGCGAAATGCTCACGTCATAGTGCTTCCCGAGGCCACCAACGATCGCGGCTTCGCGATGACTTCGAGCTTCACGTGCATGATGCTCGCCGCCTCACTCGCGTTCGGTGCGATCGAGCCCGCGACCGTCGCGCGACTCTCGCGCTCGGCCGAGTTGCTGCTGGAGCAAATGCCGGGCTGCGCGCAGCAGTTGGTGGGCTCGCGCTTCGAGCGCGTCATCTATCTCGGCAGCAACGAGCTGCTCGGCCTCGCTCGGGAGGCCGCGCTGAAATTGCTGGAGCTCACTGACGGTCAGATCGCAACGCTCGCTGAGTCGACCCTCGGCTTTCGCCACGGGCCGAAGTCCATGGTCGACGGCAACACGCTGGTTGTCGTCATGCTCTCGAACGCGGCCTATACGCGTGCGTACGACGTCGACCTCCTGGAAGAGCTGCGCCGCGATGGGCGCGCCGGCGGCATCCTCGCGCTGAGCGGCCGTGCCGACGGCCGGTTGCCGGGCGAGCACCTGCTGTTCGCCGGAATGGACGGTGCAAGCGACATCGAGCTGTCGCTGTTGCACGTGATCGTGGCGCAGTGCTATGCATTCGCCGAGTCGCTCGCGCGCGGCCTGACGCCCGACGTTCCGAACACCGCGGGCGTCGTCAACCGGGTCGTGCAGGGCGTCACGATCTATCCGTGGCAGGAGCAGGACGAGGATGTTCCTCGGCGTTGACGGCGGCGGCACCAAGACTTCCTACGCAGTGATCGATGCGGATGGGCTGGTTCGCGCCCGCCACGTCGGCCCGAGCGTGAGTCACCTGGCGCAAGGCTTTGCGCGTGCAACCGATCTGCTGCTCGACGGCATCGGCGCGACCTTGCGCGTGGCAGTGCTTGCGCCCACCGACGTGACCTACGCGTTCCTGGGACTGCCTTCGTACGGTGAGGACAGTGCGACGACGGCGCAGATGGATCTAATGCCGTCGCGGCTGCTCGACGTCGCACGCTATCGTTGCGGCAACGACATGCTTTGCAGCTGGGCGGGCTCGCTGGCCTGCGCTGACGGCATCAGCGTGATTGCAGGCACGGGCTCGATGGCGTATGGCGAATACGACGGCCGAACTGCGCGCGCGGGAGGGTGGGGCGAGCTGATCGGCGACGAAGGCTCCGCCTACTGGATCGCGCGCGAGGGTATGAATCTGTTCTCGCGCATGAGCGACGGCCGGACGCCGCGCGGACCGCTCTATGAGCTGGTGCGCACGCGTTTCAATCTCGCGGTCGATCTCGATCTCTGCGCGCATGTCTACGGCGAAGGTGCGGGTGCGCGCAGCGCCTTTGCGGGATTCGCGCCGGCCGTGCACGACGCGGCGCAGGCTGGCGATGAGGCTGCGGCTGAAATCTTCCAGCGGGGCGCGGACCTGCTGGTGCAGTGCGTGCGAGCCGTGCGCCGGTCGCTGCGCGTTCCGGACGATGTAGTGTTGCCGGTCTCGAATACTGGCGGCGTGTTTCAGAACGGCGGCCTGATGCTGGATGCGTTTCGCGCAGCATTGAGCAACGCGCGTCCGCCTTTCGTGTATCGCGAGCCGCGGTATCAGCCGGACATCGGCGCGGCGCTCTACGCCGCGTACCTCGCCGGACGTCGCTTAGTGCCGCGCGTCTGATTCGACGCGCAACTCGGCGAGGTACAGCTCGATGTTTTCCGCGAGGTAGTCGGACTGCCGGGCGGTCCAGCCGACATGGGCCAGCCGTACGTTGCCGCGGCCGTCGAGCAGGAAGCCGAGCGGCACTCTGGCGAGATCTTCTTCGTTCGCGAACTGCAGCGCACGCAGCTGCGCTCCATCACGATCGAACGCCACAGGGTAGTGCACACCGACGCGTTCGAGCATTGCGCGCGCCGCCGCGACATCGTGGTCCACGTTCACGCCAACGACCTCGAACGGCTGGCCGCGAAACTTCTCACGCAGCGCCTCGAGCTGCGGCATGGCCTGCAGACACGGCACGCACCACGAGGCCCAGACATCGACGTAGACGATCTTGTTGCGATACTCCGCGAGCCGGACCGGCGCGCCGCCGCGCAGCGCCGGCAGTGTGAAATCCAGGTTGCTCTCTCGAGCGATCCCGTCAGCCACGCCCTGGCCCGCGAGTAAGAACGCGAGCAACGCGGACCCGAGCAGCGTGCAACTACGGCGCAACAGGGGCGGCCTCCAGCAGGAGGTAGCGCTCGAACTGGACCGGCAGCCGCGCCAGCGGGCCGGTGACGACGCCGAGATCGGCCCCATTGACGTAGTCTGTGATGCGATAGCGTCCAGCGCCGAGACCGCGCAGCTCCACGGCGCCCTTCCATGACTGCGCATAGAAAGCGTAATGCATGCGACCGTCCCTCTCGACGGCGTGCGTCTCCGGCTTGTCGAAGCCGATGTCGTAGAGCTCGCCGCGATAGCGGCCCTTCGGCAGCATCTTTTCGTTGTAGATGCGGATCCATTTCGCCCACTCGGCGTCCTTGCGTGCGTCGAGCAGGAAGCTGTCCTTGGGTTTCGGGTCGGTGGGCCACGTGAACTTGGTGCTGACGATCGCGCCGATGCCGACCGTCGAGGCGAAGTCGTCGCCGCCGTCGCTCAGCTCGATGTGATCGCCCGCGTACGGCGCGTCCGCGCCCATCAGCGCCTTGAGCGTCTTGCCCTTGAGCCGCACCTGCCACGACGACTCGGGATCGGAAGCCACTGCCTGATTCATGTACGGCGTGTTGTGGACGGCGTAGCTCGTGCCGCACGGACAGATCTCGATCACGGCATTCGGATTGATCTCGCGCGCCGTCTCGTAGATCGTCTTCCAGAAGGTCTGCAGCTGCTCGACTGATTCTTCCGGGCTGCGGTGGTGATGTGCTGGGTTGTAGCAGGGCGCGACACCGTTGAGGTGCTGCCCGTCGATCTTGAGTCCTTCATAGCCCCACGTGCCGAGAATCCGCCGCACCAGCGCCTTGGCGTTCTCGACGGTGCCGGGCGCCGCCGGGCACAGGTAGAAGCTGTTCCACCACGTGATGTTCTGAACGGCGCCATCTTCGTTCAGCAGCAGCAGCTCCGGATGGTCGTGCAACAGGTCGGTGCCCGGATCGACCGCGAGCGGGGCGACCCACAGCTTCGGCCGCAGCCCCGCGGCCTTGATCTGCTTCACGAGCGCGATCATGTCGGCGTCGCCGCGCGGAAACTTCTTGGGATCCAGCTTCCAGTCGCCTTCCGCGGTCTGCCAGCCGTCGTCGACGACGGCCCACTTCAGGCCCAGCTCGCGCACCTTCGGCAGCGTGGCGACGATCTGCTCGACGGTGAAGTTGCGCTCGTAGCCCCACGCACACCAGATCGGCTCGTACGAAGTATCCGGAATGCGCGGCGCAGTCAGCCCGCGCTCGGCGAGCAGCGCACGGTAGGCGACCAGCGTCCCGAAGTAGTCGCCGCGATGAACGCCGAGAAAAGTCTGCAATGTCTGCAGACTTTGTCCGCGCTCGAGTGCGGCCGGTGTTTCCAGCTCGATGTGCAGCTGCGCCCCCGCGTTCGTGACCGCAACCGGCAACGCAACGAGCTTCGGCGTGAGCTCCAGATGTCCGACAGCGAGGCCGCCATCGGGACGCCAGATGTCGACGACGGGGGTTCCGCCGCCGTAGTCGGACGCATTCATGCCCATGTAGTTGCGCTGCTCGAAGCCGGGCGCGAGCGGCTGCACCCAATCGCGCCGATCTTCGTAAGACGCGCCTTCGTACGACCAGAAGGCGGGTTGCGATTGAGCGGCAGGCAGGACCGTGTAGGCGTGACTGGCCCACCGGCGCAGCTTGATTGGCGCAGCGGCGCGGTTCGTGTACGTGACCTGCGCGAGGGCGAGCGACGGATGTCGCTCGGCAAGCGTGATCTGCACCGTCTTTTCCAGTCCCTGCGAGGACAGGCCCACGAGCGTGTGCTGCGTGCCGGGTCCCGAAGGGCCGTCCACCTGCGCAACGTCGTGCCGCTGAAACTCGAACCGATCGATCGCGTGGCCGTCCCAGTCGATCACGTATTCGCTCGCGCCGAAATCAGTGAGGGCGAGCGCCTTGCCTGCATCCAGCAGCAGCACGCGCGTGCGCATGTTCCGGTCGAACTCGATGCGCATCGCGGTGTTGGCGACGACTGCGGCCGGCTCCTGGGCAGGGGCGGGAGCAGCGGCTGGAGCGGCGGGCGGGTTGCTGACGCAGCCCGTCAGCAGCAGTGCGGCGAAGCACGCACGGGCGTAGTGGTGCGGATTCATAGCCATGCTGAAGTGTGCCAAGCGGCTGCAGTGCATGCAAATAAAACAACTTTCATTTTCGTTGTTTTCGGTGCTACGCTCCGGCGCGGAGGTCGCCGATGTCCAGGACCCAGATCGTCGCGCTCACGCTCGCGTGCGCCAGCTTGCTTGGCTGCTCGATGCCGGCCGACCGGCCCGACCAGCCGGCCAACCCATCGGCGAGCTACTCGATGGCGGACTTTACCGCCGTGCGCAAGTTCGATTCGCATACCCACGTCAACACCGTCGACACGACGGGTCTGCTCGCGCAGGCGGAGCGCGACGGCTTCGAGATTCTCTCGATCAACGTCGACTATCCGGCGTTCAACCCGCATGAGGAACAGTACCGCATCGCGCTCGAAATGCAGCAGCGCGCGCCGCAGCGATTCCAGTTCGCGGCGACCTTCTCGATGGAGGGCTGGGGCACTCCCGGCTGGTCCGAGCGCGTCGCGGCTCACCTCGAAGATGCCGTGAAGCACGGCGCCCGCGCCGTGAAGGTCTGGAAGAACATCGGCATGAGCTTTCGCGACAGCAACGGCCAGCTCGTGATGCTCGACGATCCGGGGTTCGATCCGGTGTGGCGCAAGATCGAAGCACTGGGCGTGCCCGTCATCGGCCACCTGGGCGAGCCGCGCAACTGCTGGCTGCCGCTCGACCAGATGACGACCGAGAACGATCGCGGCTATTTCCGCGAGCATCCCGAGTACTACATGTATCTGCATCCGGAGATGCCTTCGTACGAGGACCAGATCGGCGCGCGCAACCGCTTTCTGGACCGTGCTCCCGCCAGGCTGCGGTTCGTCGGCGCACACCTGGCGAGCCTGGAGTGGAGCGTCGACGAGCTGGCCCGCTTCCTGGACAAGTACCCGCGGGCCGTAGTCGATATGGCGGCGCGGATGACGAACCTGCAGGCACAGTCGAGCGAGCACTACGATGCCGTGCGCGAGTTCTTCATTCGCTACCAGGACCGGATCCTGTACGCCACCGATCTCACGCAGAGCGCGGATGTCACGCCTGCCGAAATGGCGCAGGAAGCGGCGAGGGTCTGGCGCGCGGACTGGAAGTATCTCGCCACCGGTGAAACGCAGCGCGTGGAGGATCTGCGGCGGGATGTGCGCGGCCTGTCGTTGCCGCGGGCGGTCATCGACAAGATCTACTACGCGAACGCGCAGACCGCCTGGTCGCTCAAACGGCAATGACCTCGATGTCGCGCTTGCGAATCGCCTGCAAGGCGGAGTCCTGCGCGCCGGTATCCGTGATCAGCACGTCGAGCTCGTCGAGATCGATGATCTTGTGCAGGCACATGCGCCCGAACTTGGAGCTGTCGGTGACGGCGATCACCTGCTGCGCGACTTCAGCCATCATGCGATTGAGAATCGCCTCGCGCTCGTAGTGAGTCGTGACGCCTTTCTCGGCGTGCAGCCCGTCGACGCCGAGGAACAGCTTGTCGACCGACAGGCCTGCGATCGCCGACTCGGTCTGCGCGCCGTAGAACGCGAGATTCTTGCGTCGCAGGGTGCCGCCGAGCACCACCACGCGGATCCGCGTCTTCGCCGCGAGCTCGGCCAGGACGCCGAAGTCATTGGTGACGACCGTGATCTCCTCCGTATCCGGCAGAAAGCGCGCGATCTGCGCCGTCGTCGTGCCGGAGTCGAGCACGATCGATTCTCCGGGCTTGACCATCTGCGCGGCGCGCCGGCCGATTCTTTCCTTTTCGTCCGCATGCAGCGCACGCTTGGCGTCGACGGCCGTCTCGGTTGCGACGCCGACGACCTGCGAGGAAATGGCGCCGCCGTACGAGCGTGTCGCGACGCCGCGCCGCTCCAGGTAATGCAGGTCCTTGCGGATCGTCTGCGTCGAGACGCCGAAAGTGGATGCGAGCGTGAGGACCTGGACGCTGCCGTTTTCCTGCAGCATGACGCCGATCCGCTGGCGCCGGTTGCTGGTGTCGCGTACGGCCTTGGCGCCCCGGGTGACGGCGCTTCTGTTCGTTTTGTTCCTGGACATTTCCGGCTCTGACCTCGCGACGCGGTACGAAACGAAACGTAACGCGTTGCGCGTCGCGTGTCACCCGGGCTCAGCGTGCGGCACCGCGCAGCGCAACGACTGCCTGCCGCATGGATTGCAGGTCCGCGCGCTCGGCTGGAATCGGCGCGCCGGCGGCGAGGCCGATTCTGGGCCAGAAGCGCCGCGGCCAGCGCCGCCACAAGGCGCCGTACTTGCGCGAGAACATCGAGTCCCACAGACCCGTCAGCGCCAGGGGCACCACCGGCACCGGCGTTTCCTTCAGGATGCGCATCATGCCGGCGCGAAACTCGCCGATCTCGCCGTCCGCGGTCAGCCGGCCTTCCGGAAAGATGCACACGAGCTGGCCGTCGCGCAGCTCGCTGGCGACGGTCTGGAACGCGCGCTCGTACACCTCCGGATCCTCCTTTGCCGGCGCCACCGGAATCGCTTTCATGCCGCGGAAGATGAGGCTCAGCAGCGGGATGCGAAAGATGCTCGCCTCCATGATGAAGCGGACCGGCCGCGGGGAGGCGGCGGAGATGACGAGCGCATCGGCAAAGCCGACGTGATTGCAGATCAGCAGGGCAGGCCCGTGCGTCGGAATGTGCTCGGTGCCGTGCGTCCGCAGGCGGTATATGAAATGCACCAGCAGCCATGCGAGGAACCGCAGCAGGAACTCTGGCACGAGGCTGTAGATGTACGCCGCAACGAACGCGTTGAGGATGGCGGTCAGCAGGAACAGCTCGACGATCGAGAGACCGGCCTTCAGAGCAGCGCCCGCGAGGACTGCGGCCGCCACCATGAAGACCGCGTTGAGGATGTTGTTCGCGCCGATCACACGCGACATCACTTCGCGCCGGGAACGCTGCTGCACGAGCGCGTACAGCGGCACGATGAAGAAGCCGCCGAACACGCCGATCAGCCCGAGGTCGAGCAGCACGCGCCACGATCCGGGCAGCACCACGAATTGCGCTGCCGTCAACGCAGTGCCGGGCGGCGAGTGCGGCACCGCGAAGTACAGATCGACCGCGAAGGCAGTAAGGCCGATCGAGCCGAACGGCACCAGGCCGATCTCGACCTTGCGGCCGGAGAGCCGTTCGCAAAGCATCGAACCGACCCCGATGCCGGCAGAGAACACGACCAGGAGCACGGTGACGATCTGCTCGCTGCCGCCGAGCACGTTCTTCGAGAACAGCGGCAGCTGCGCGAGCACGAGCGCGCCGTAGAACCAGAACCACGAGATGCCGAGGATCGATTGGAACACTGCGCGCGACTCGCGAGCGGCGCGGATGTTGTCCCACGACGAGGTCCACGGCCGCCAGTCGATGCGCAGGTCCGGCGAGGTCGGGCGCAGCGCCGGGATCGCGAGGCTGCAGACGAATCCGACCGCGGCAACGCTGATGAGAGTCGCTGCGATCATGCCGGTGCCCGCCCTTTCTGCGAGCAGCCCCGCGGTGAGCGTGCCGAGCAGGATCGCGAGAAACGTGCCCATCTGCACCCAGGCGTTGCCGCCGACGAGTTCCGTTTCTTCGAGCACTTCGGGCAGCAGGCCGTACTTCGCAGGTGCGAAGAACGTCGAGTGCATGCCCATGAGGAACAACGCGCCGAGCAACAGCTCGATGCTGTGCGCGGCGAAGCCGAGCGCCGCAATCGTCATGATGACGATCTCCGCGGCCTTGACGGCCTTCATCACCAGCGTCTTGTCGAGGCGGTCGGCCAGCTGACCGGCAATGCCGGAGAACAGGACGTACGGCAGGATGAACAGCCCGGCGGCGATATTGGTCAGCAGTTCCGGCTCGAGCTTCGTGTACTGCGCAGCGTGGTAGGTCGCGACGATGACCAGCACGTTCTTGTAGACGTTGTCGTTGAAGGCGCCGAAAGCCTGCGCGCCGAAGAAGGGTAGAAAGCGCCGCTGCAGCAGCAGCCTGAACTGCGATCCCTGGGACACCCGCGCTCCATCGTTGCTCTTGTTCGTGGCGGATAGGGTACACGGTGCCGCGCCGCTGCGGACCGGTCGCTAATCGCCATCGCAGGGCTTGCAGCGTCCGACAGGAATTGCGTACTGTATACAGCATGCAGAGTTCAGCAGGCATCGCACTGGTCCGCGACAATTTGAGCGATTCGGTCGTGCTCGAGCTGCGCCGCCTGATCGTCGACGGGCAGCTGGCTGCCGGGGCCCGGATCAACGAGGTACACCTGTCGCGGCAGCTCGCCATCAGCCGCACGCCGCTGCGCGAAGCGCTGGCGCGGCTCGCACAGGAAGGCGCGCTACGCAGCGTCGCGCGCATCGGCTACTTCGTGCGTCCCCTGACCGTCGAGGAATTCGAGCAGCTCTACGACATCCGCCCGATCCTCGATCCCGAGGCGCTGCGTCTCGCCGGCCTGCCCTCGCGCGAGCGCATGCAGCATCTGCAGGATCTGAACGACGCGATCGGTCGCGCGCACGACAGCGATGCGATCATCAACCTCGACGACGAGTTCCACATGGAGCTCATTGCCGCTTGCCCGAACCAGGTCCTGATCGACCTGATCCGGCAGATCATGCAGCGGACGCGCCGCTACGAGATGGCGCTGATGCGCGAGAGCCGCAATGTCGCCGTCGCGACGGCCAATCACAAAGAGATCATGACGGCGCTGCGCAAGCGCGATCTACGCGCGGCGTGCGCCGCCCTCAGGAACAACCTGCGCACCGGCCGCGAGCCGATCCTCGCCTGGCTCAAGGCCCGCCAGTCCACATGAGAAGCATCGCGCTCCTGGCCGTCAGCCTGCTCGTGCTGAGCTCGACACAGGCGCGCGCGCAGGAGAACGACTTGCTCGGCCTGTGGGCGAGCGAGACGACGTTCGCGGCGGCGTTGCAGGGCGAGCTGACTCTGCAACACACCGCTCAACGCTGGCTTGCACGCATCGGTGCGGCCGAAGCCGCGTGCACGACCGAAGGGGAGTCGATGCGGTGTGCGTTCTCGCCGGACCTCGGCTACTACCGTGGGGCGCTCGTGAAGGGCGAGCCGACAGCCGGCTGGTGGGTGCGGCCGTCCGGCGAGACCGAAGATCGCAACGATCCAGGCGGCTCCGGGCAGTCGTTCGCCGGTCGCTTGGAATTACGCAAGAGCGGTGCCGGCGAATGGCGCGGCACCGTGCAGCCGCTCGAGGATCGCTTCAATCTTTACTTGCGCATCTCTCGCAACGACGAGGGCGAGCTCGTCGGCGCGTTCCGCAATCCGGACCTCAATTCGACCGGCGGCGCGTCGTACTTCCTCGTCAGTCGCGATGGCGACACCGTCCATTTCCAGCGACGCGCTCAGGACGGAACGGAGATCCGCCATGAAGCGACGCTGGTGCGCTCGCCGGCCCGGCTGAAAATGCTGTGGAAGGATTTGGGCGCCGTCCTGGAGTTGACGCGTCGCGAGCCGGCGCAGGCCGCCGCCGCATTTTCAAGGCCTCCGGGTGAGCCGAAGTATGCCTATCGCAAGCCGCCGCAGCTCGATGACGGCTGGACCACTGCCGATGCAAGCGACGTCGGCCTCGACGGCGCGGTCCTCGCCCGCCTCGTGCAGCGACTCAGCGATACCGACCCGTTCGTCCGCGGCGCACCGCTGATTCATTCCTTGCTGGTCGCCCGTCGCGGCAAGCTGGTGCTGGAAGAATATTTCTTCGGCTACTCACGCGAGATGCCGCATGACACGCGCTCGGCCGGCAAGACGTTCTCGTCGATCATGCTCGGCGCCGCGATGCTGCAGGGAGTGAAGATCTCGCACGAGACGCCCATCTACGAGCTGCTCGCAGCCCGCGGGCCGTTCGCGAATCCGGATCCGCGCAAGGCGCGCATCACGCTGGCGCACCTGATGACCCACAGTTCGGGTCTCGACTGCGACGACAACGATCCCGACTCGCTCGGCAACGAAGGGACGATGACCACGCAGCGAGCGCAGCCGGACTGGTGGAAGTACACGCTCGACCTGCGGCAGGTCTATGACCCCGGCACGCACTACGCGTACTGCTCAGCCAATACCAATCTCGTGGGCGGCGCATTGACGACCGCGACCCGCACATGGTTACCCGACCTGTTCGACCGCAGCGTCGCTCGTCCACTGCAGTTTGGCCGCTACTACTGGAACATCAGCGCCAATGGCGAGGGTTACCAGGGCGGCGGTGCGTTCGTGCGCTCGCGCGATCTGCTGAAGATCGGCGAGTTGTATCTCGATGGCGGTGTCTGGAACGGCAAGCGCATCGTCAGCCCGGAATGGGTTGCCCTGTCGACGCAGAAGCACATCGAGATCACGCCGGCCACGACGGGGCTGAGTGGCGAGGAGTTCGGCAACAGCTATTCCGAGGGCGCCGACGGCTTCACCTGGCACCTGGGCCGCCTGCGAGTCGGCGACCGTGTCTACAAGCAGTACCAGGCCAGTGGCAACGGCGGGCAGCTGGTGATCGTCGTGCCCGACGCCCAGCTCACCGTCGGCATCACTGCCGGCAACTACTTGCAGGGAGGTATCTGGGGCCGCTGGACGGACCAGATCGTGGCCAGGGAGATCATCGGGACCGCGGCCCGCTAACGCCAGGTAGCGCGCAGCTTAAGCGTTGCGTAACGTTTTCCGGCCTCGCCCGTCTTGGTCTGCGAGGCTCAGAAAACGACCATGCAGGCAGTATCCGACGAGCAACTGATCCAGTGGGTGGCGGACGGCGACGCCTCCTGCCTCGGCACGTTGTTCGAGCGCCACCACCGCAGCGTGTATCAGTACTGCCTGCAGCTGACCCGCAGCCCGGCGGTCAGCGAGGACCTGGTCCAGGACGTCTTCCTGAAGCTGCTGCAGAAGGCAGCCAGCTTCCGCGGCGACGGCAGCTGCAAAGCCTGGATCTTCAACATTGCCCGCAATGTCGCGTTCGACTACCTGCGGCGGGCAGAGCGGCGCACCACTGTCGATGACCCTGGCGAGGAGAACATGGATCGCCTCGTCGACCATCGCTCGACCGAGCAGGTCGCTGCCGCCGAACAGAACCTGAACCTGGTCGCGCATGCGCTGGCGGAAATTCCCGCAGCGGCGCGCGAGGTCATCTGGCTCGGTCGCTTCGTGTTCGAGGACTACGACGATCTGGCCCGCGCGCTCGGCTGCACCGTGAGCGCGGCGCGAGTGCGCATGCACCGCGCGATGCAACAGTTGAACTCGACGTTCACGCGCATGAACGGAGTACCGATCGATGTCTGACAAACGCAAGAGCGGCGTGCCTTTCGACAGCGAAGACGCCGGCGAGCAGCAGCTGTGGCGCGAGCTCGAGAACCTGCCGCAGGATGCAGCGCCGTCGCAGCGTCTGCGTCGCAGGTTCTACGACGAGCTCGAGCACGCGGACCGGCGCATGCATCGGCGTCGCCGCTGGTTGAGCCTGATCGGCGCCCCGGGCCTGGCGGCAGCGCTGGGCTGCGTGGTCGTCGGCGTGATGATCGGTCTGTTGCTCAGGACTTCCGCCGCGCCCGAGCACTCCGAGATGGCGCAGCTGCAACAGCAGGTCGCGATCCTCAATCGCAACCTGGTGCTCGATCGTTTGGAAAACGACTCGGCCAGCAAGCGCCTGCTGGGCGTCATCGAAGCGAGCGATCTCGCGAGCAGCGACCCGGAGATCATGCGTGCGCTGCTGGAGCGCGCGGTCGACGATCGCGTGCACTCGGTGCGCACGGCCGCCATCGACGCGATCGGCCCGCGAGTCGGCACGCCGGGGGTCGGCGACGAGCTCATGGCTTCCCTGGAGAAGGCGCAGTCGCCGCTGGTGCAGCTGGCGCTCGCCGACCTGGTGCTCCGCTACGGCAACCCGAAACAACTGGAGCAGCTGCTGGAGCTCAGCGAGCACGGCCGGCTGCATCCGGACGTCGCCCAGCACGTCAAATCGTCCGTATCGAGGAATCGAGTATGAAAACGCAAGCCACATTGGGAGCTCTGGCGCTGCTGGCATTCGGCACCGCGAACGCCACGGTGAGCGATCAGAAGACCTGGTCGGACACTTATCCGGTGACTGCAACGGTGCCGAAGCTGCTGATCGACAATATCTGGGGCAACGTGCGCGTGCGCAGCGGATCGACGCGCGAGATCGTCGTCACTGTGAGCGAGAAGCGCTCGGCGCCGACGCAGGAGCTGTTCGATCTGTCGAAGGAGACGATCTACCTCGACGTGCAGGCGGACGCCGCTGGCGTCTCGCTGATCGTCGCCAAGCCCGAGCGCCAGATGGGGCGTCGCGATCGCTGTCGCGGTTGCCGTGTCGAATATCAGTTCGAAGTCACCGTGCCGGCAGGCACCGACGTGGACGTGAGCACCGTGACCGACGGCGGCATCGATGTCGCCGGCACCGGTGGCCCGGTGAACGCCAGCAACGTGAACGGCCCCGTCGCCGCGCGGGACCTGCAGGATTGCGCGCAGATCGAAAGCGTCAACGGCGCCGTCGAGGTGAGCTTCGCGCGCTCGCCGAGCCGCGATTGCAGCATCAAGACGATCAACGGCGACATCACGCTGACCGTGCCCGGCAGCGCCGGCCTCGACGCCGCGCTCAGCATGATGCAGGGGAAGGTCGTCTCTGAGTTCGACCTGGAGCCGCTGGCCTTGCCGGCCAAGGTCGAGCAGCGCAACGAGGACGGGCGCTTCATCTACCACATCGCGCAGGCGGCCGGCATCCGCCTCGGCAAAGGCGGCCCGACCTTCAGCATCGAATCGCTCAACGGCGACTTGCGGATCCGCAAGAGCCGGTAACCCGGACATATCCTTCGAGAGGCTCTCATGACTATCGCGAACCGCTTCATCACCTGCTCGGCGATCGGACTGATCGCACTCGGCGCCACTGCGGCGCTCGCTCAGGATCAGCGCGCTGCGCCGGCAGCAGGGCAGCCGGAATCGATCACCGTGCCGCTGTCGCGGCCGGGCGAGCCGATGTCGATGCACATCGACATCATCTCCGCGCACATCGAAGTGATCGGCGAGGAGCGCAAGGACGTATCGCTGGCCATCACGATGACCGGCGGCCAGCGCAAGATCGTTACGCCGTCCGGCCCGAAGACGCTCGTCGGCGGCGGTGCGGGGCTGGAGATCAACGAGCGCGACAACCGCGTCTCGATCGAGTCCGACGGTCCGCCGAACCCCATCAAGATCGTGGCTCGCGTGCCGCGACGGACGAAGCTCGATCTGTCAACGGTGAACGACGGCGAGATCGTCGTCCGCGACATCGTCGGCGATCTGCAGCTGGAGAACGTCAACGGCCCGATCACGGCGACGAACATCAACGGCACGGTCATCGCAGAGAGCGTGAACGCGGAGGTCGTCGTCGGCCTGGCCGCCGTGGCGCCCGGCGGCGCGACGTCGCTGTCGACGCTCAACGGCGATATCACGTTGACGCTGCCGTCGAACGTGAAGACGGAGCTGCACCTCGACAGCGGTCGCGGCGAGATCGCGTCCGACTTCGAGCTGGACATCAAGCCGGCCAAGCCGTTGATCGAGCGCAACGAGCACCGCGGCGGCGTCTCGGTCAAGATGGAGAACGTCGTCGTCGCGACCGTGAACGGCGGCGGGCCCGTCATTCGCATCAAGACCTACAACGGTGACATCAAGCTGAGCAAAGGAGCGGGCTAGTCGCGAGCGCGGCGAGGTACAGGCCGAGGCCGAAGATGGCGTGTGTGAGCAGACTGTTGAGGCGGGCCGCGGCGGGTTTCGGCGTGCGACTCGCCGCAATGCCTGCACCCATGCCAGGCTGCATCACCAGGAAGGGCGCCGCGACGGTGACGATACCCACGACCAGTGCCGGACCGGGCGTTGGACTGCAGGCCCAGTCGAGGCCAAAGATCCCAAGCAGTGCAGCCGCGAACGCGACGCCGATCGCGTAGTGCGCAGTCCAGCCGATGAGCAGCTCGCCGCGCACCGGCGGCGAAGCTCCAATGGGCGTGTGGCGAAAGCGGCCGCGCGGCAGCCAGGCGAGCCAGCGGCCCACCAGACCGTAACTCACCGAGGGCACGTGGAGCAGCCGCGTTCGGGCAATGCCCCACAAGTCCATCATCAGCGTCGCGCCTGCTCCGATGAGCAGCGCATGGATCGAGTACTGCATGGCCGCACTGTGCCACCTCAAGCCGACTTGAGGTCAAGTGCGCCGACGCTTACTTCGGAACCCAGACGTAGCCGTCGCCCTGACGCTGGATCTTGCCGAGGCCCGGGAACGGGAAGTGCCCGGCGTACACCAGTTGCCCGCTCTGGGCGAGGTCGCTCAGCAGGTTGCTGCGACTCGCCTCCGCGGTTTCCCTGTCACCGTCGAACGCATTCGGCCACTGCGGCTTACGTAGCGACACGACGAAGTGATGCACGGCATCGCCGACATACAGCAGCGAGACGCGCCTGGCTGTGATGAGGTAACCCGTGTGGCCCGGGGTATGACCTCGGATCGCAACCGCCTTGACGATGCCCGGAACGACGGCGGAGTCCGGCGCGAACTCGGCAATCTTCGGCGTGATCGCGGCGATCATCGCGGCGTGGTTCGAGATGCCGATGTTCTTGGCGTCTTGCGGCGTCAGGCCCTTGAGATAGGCCCATTCCGGCGCGGAGATGTGAATGACAGCATTGGGGAAGTTGAGCTCGCCCGCGGCATTCACCAGGCCGCCGACGTGATCGCCGTGCGAGTGCGAGATGAAGATGTCGGTGACGGTCACGGGCGCAAAGCCGGTTTCGGCCATCGATTGCAGCAGGCGGCCGGCGCTCGGGCCGAAGTTGGCGCCCGCACCGGTGTCGAACAGCATCACATGGTCGGCGGTGCGCAGCAGCAGCGGCTGCACTGACAGCGCAAGCTTGTCGGTCGGCTGGCCGGCGCTGCTCAGCAGCTGTGCGACTTCCGCCGGCGTGTGACCGACGCCGAAGACTTTGTTGTCGTTCGGAAACGTCACATCGCCGTCGTGCAGCGCTGTCGCTGCGAATTCGCCGAGCGTGAAGTTGCGAGCGTCGCTGGGCTTCGCGGCCGGCGCGTGCTCCGGATTCGCCGCTTTGCCTGCAGCTTCCGATGCGTCTGCAGCTTCCTGCTCCTCTTGCGGCGCCTGCGGGCGTCCTCCGGCGCAGGCGGCGAGCGTTGCTGCAAGAATGGCTGCAACGAGCGAAACGGCGTTCTTCATCGATATCCTCCGGATCAAGAGTCAGTAGTCGAAGACGTGCTCGACGGTCGCGCCCGAGCGTTGCAGCTCCAGCAGGAAGCCGCTCAGCGCGCTCACTGGAACGACGTGCACGCCGCGGCGCAGGCCGGGCTGCGTGAGAATCGGCTGAGTGAACAGCACTTGCCCGACGCCGACGGGCGGCGACGAGTCGGCTGAGAGCTCGCTGATGAGGATCACGGAGCGATTGCCCGCGATTTCACGGAACTGGGCTCCGCATTGCGCAGCCTGCGTTGCGGCCGCCGTGAAGGCTTCGTAGCGCGGGAACAGCACCAGCGCCGAGCCGTCGTCGAACGTGCGCAACGATTCATAGTCCGAGCCGGCGACGCACGAGCTCTTGTCCACCCACACGGCGGTCACGACCTTCGGGCGGTCGTATGCGCTGTGCGTGGCTCTCTCGATCAACCAGCCGTACAACCCTTTCACGGCGTACTCAGTGGTGAGCGCGTACCGGCGTTCCCACTTGCGCAGCATGCCGGGTCCCCACATCGGGGTCGTGCGCCACAGGCCGCTGAGCCGCGACTTGAAGTCGAATTCGTACCACGGTCGCACGCGAATGAAATCGACGTACTCCTGCGCCACGCGTGCGGCGTATTCGTCTTCCGCCGTGCGCTCGTTCCAATGCGTCAGCGACGCGAGCCGTCCGACGAGCGTTTCATACGCGGATCGCACGGCGTACTCGACTGTCGTGCTGACGCCGATGACCAGGATCATCACGTGATAGCCGGCGTTCGGCGGATCGTTGCGCCGCCGGGTCTCGCGCGCGACGGCTGCATAGCTTTCCCAGAACTGGCGAATGTGCGACCAGAACACGAACTCGTGCGGTTGCTCCTTCGCCGTCAGCGTGGCGTACTCGGCCGGGCTGAAGACGAGGAACCACTCGGGGAACGTCAGGAACGTCTGCTCGACGCCGCGCCGGTGCTCCTGCGGCGTGACGATGTCGCCGCCGTTCTCGTCTGCGAAGGTGGCGCCCGCTGCCAGGCAGGCGCAGCAGGCGAGGAGGGACCACCAGAAACCCCGTACCCGCGCGCTCATGCGCCGGCTCCCGCGCGGCGGAAAGCCATCAGGACATTGTCGGAAGGATCGTGATCCTGCAGCAGGCGCGAGCCTTCATCGACCAGTCCGACTGCGCTCAGCCGGCGCACCCACTCCTCGATGGAGACGAAGTAGCGCAGCTCGTCGCGATTCTGTTCCCAGCGAGCGCCGGTACCGGCGTTGAACACGGTGTGGATCAGCGAGACGAAGCGGAACATCTCCTGCGAGCGCACATCGTGATCGCGCAGGATGAACAGGCCGCCCGGGCGCAGCACTCGCGCAATCGACGCCATGAAAGCGCTCAGCGATTGCGGAGCGATGTGATGCAGACCGATATAGCAGCTGACGAGGTCCACTGAAGCATCGGGCAACACATCCGTGGGCAGCGGGGCGTAATCGGCCAGCGGCGCGTAACGTCCGAGCTTGCGCAGCTGGCCGCGATCCATGATGTCGACCGGCGAGTTCGTCGGCGGCAGGTCGTTGATCATGACCAGCGGTCCGGTGAGCGCCACCTGGTTGCGCAGAACGCTGGCGTAGCGGCCCGTCGAGCCGATCTCGACATAGCCGTCGATCTTGCGGCGCGCGCCGAGCAGCTCCATCGTCTGCCGCAGGATTTCGTTCTTCTGCTTCTTCAGCGCCGGCAGCGAGTAGGTGAGATCGCCGAGCGGCGCCTTGATTCCCGGCAGGCGCTGCTGCAGCTCGCGATAGATCGACTCGTCGTCGCCGTGCCGATCGCAGGCTTCGCGGATCAGCAGCAGGAAGCGATCTTCGGGATACAGGCGGAACACGTTCTGCAGGAACCGATACATCGCGTCGTGCCACTGCGTGTGCTGCATGACCTGGTGAAACTCGGAACGCTCCGTACCGTCACGCACTTTGGTAGACGCACCGGCCATCGCACCGACGCGCGGCGCGTACTCGACCGCCACGCCGGCCTCAGCTGCGTAGTACTTGTCGAGCAGCGAGTTTCGCAGGCGGTAGTCGGGATCGAGCCTGCGCTTCAGTGCGAACAGGTCGCGGGCGCGCGGATAGGCACGATGGAACTGATCGGGCGTTGCGTGCAGCTGATAGGGCAGGTAGTACGTTCCGCCGCACGCAATCACGGCATCGATCAGCTCGCGCGTCCAGACACCGACGCGATCGAGCGCGTTGGCGCGCGTGCGCTGCTTGTAATAGAGCACGAACGCGAAGGTTTCGCCGCGCGCCCAGGCCATCAGCGTGCCGGGATCGGCGCCGGCATGACGGATCGAGATGTTGATGACGTTGACGCGATGGCGAATCAGCACGGCCGAGATGGCACGCGCGCATTCGAGGAACCGCTCGACCGGAATGAAGTACTCCTGCAGGACGTACGTGGTGCTCTTGCGCGAGAACGGCTCGAGCTCGGCGACATCGTAGCCGGCCTCGTAGTTGCGCCAGTGCACGGCTCTGCGCATGTACACGAGCGGATCGATCAACCGTTGGCGCCGCCACTTGCCGAACGGCGTTTCGGTGATCGCCCACAGAAAGTATTTCTCCAGCACGTGCCAGCGGCGCTGCCATTGCAGGCGCAGGCGGCCGGTCGCAGGCCGGTTCGTCTCGCGCCAGGTGACGGCGCGCACATGCCTGAACGTCGGCGCATACATATCGGCGTTGTGGAACACGACGCCCGGAGCGTTGCGCACTTCGCGCCGGAAGTATTCGGCGTAACGGTCGATCGGCATCGTCGCGGTGTCGCGCTCGACGCGACAGTTCGGCGCCAGCTCGAGCAACGCTTCGACGATCACGCCGATCGCACCGTAGCCGCCGATCGCTGCGTAGAAGAGCTCGGGATTGAGCGTCGGGCTCGCATCGACGACTTCGCCGCTGGTGAGCACCATGCGGATCTCGCGCACCGACAGCACCAGCGGACCGAGCCCGACGTAGCGACCGTGCACGTTGACGCTCAGCGAGCCGCCGACCGTGAAGTTCGCATAGGTCTGCATGATCTTGACTGCGAGCCCGTGCGGGTCGACGAACTTCTGGATGTCGCACCAGCGGATGCCCGCTTCGACGCGGATCGTGCGCTCGACCGGCCGCAGCTCCAGCACGCGGTTCATGCGCCGCATGTCCAGGTGCAGGCTGCCGGGGCTCGCTGTCTGTCCACCCATGCTGAAATGGCCACCGCCGACGGAGATCGGCACGTCCGTCTGCAGCATCGCCTGCCTGACATCTGCGATCGACTGCGGCGTGGCGACGGCCCACACCGGAATCGAGTGCAGCCCGGTGACTTCGTGTACCAGCAGCGGTGTGCGCGTCATCGCGAGACCGCCACTGTCAGGTAGTCCACGCCGGCTTCGAGAGGATCCGGTCCGTACTGATTGTCGCCGCGGGTGCCGAGCAGCAGCCCGAGGTCGATCAGCAGATACACCGGGCCGAGGATCGGAATGAGCGCCAGCAGCAGCCGCCACGCACTTTGCCCGCGGTCGTGCAGGCGCTTGGTCGCGACCGCTGCCGCTCCCCAGAAGAAGAAGGGGTACAGCACGAGCGTCGCCGCGTGCCCGATTGCGTGCTCGATGAACACGAACAGCACTGCGAACGTGAGCCAGAGCGCCACGGCTGCAGCCCAGAAAGTCTTGCGGGGCAGCCGACCCGTGAACGAGCCGAAACACCAGAGCAACCGCGCCATGCACTCCTCCGCTGAGGGTTGGAATTATTTCTTGAGCACGATGTGCGTCGCGCCGGCGGCAGGCACGTGCTCGACGCAGCGATAGCCGAGTTGCAACAGATCGACGCTGCCCAGCAGCTGCTCGCCGGAGCCGAGCAGCACGGGCGCGATCGCGACATGCATCTCATCGATCAGACCGGCGCGCAGGTACTGCAGAATCGTGGCCGCTCCGCCGCCGAGCTGTACGTCGCGTCCTTTCGCGGCGGCTTTGGCGCGGTCGAGCGCCTCGTGAATGCCATCCGTGACGAAATGGAACGTCGTGCCGCCAGCCATGGAGAGCGGGGCGCGCGGGTGATGCGTGAGGACGAAGACGTCTGCGTGATACGGCGGGTCGTCGCCCCACCAGCCTTTCCAGGCGTCGTCTGGCCAGGGCCCGCGGATCGGTCCGAACATGTTGCGGCCGAGAATCCACGCACCGACGTTCTTGAAGCTGCGCCCTGCGAAATCGTCGTCGACGCCGCTGGTGCCGCCGGCCTCGCCGTACACCTGCTTGAACGTGCGCGTGGCGACGAACCACTCGTGCAGCTGCTCGCCGCCCACGCCGAGCGGATGTTCCAGGCTCTGCGCCGGACCGGCGCCGTAGCCGTCGAGCGAGACGGAGAAATTGTGAACACGCAACCGGGCCATGTGGCGGCATTTTCCCCGATTGCCCGCGCGGAATCGAGCCGATGTTAGAGTGCGCCCCGTCTGACCCGTCCTTTGGCGAGGTTAAGCCGGGCCGGGCCGGTCATCGGCGCCGTAGAACGACAAGAGCGGAGGATCGAGGCCATGCGCACCGGGCTTTTTCTGCTTGCCGGTTTCCTGTTGCTCGCAACGTTCGCGATTCTCGGCAAGATGTTCTCTGCCAACTATCCGGCGGCGACGACGACGGCAGTCGTTGCATTCGTCGCGCTGTGGCTCCTCGTCGCAGCCTTCAACATGTGGACCGGCGTCGCGAAGGCCGGCTACTCCGCTGCCGAGGAGTTGCCGGTGTTCGCGCTGATCTTCCTGGTGCCCGCGGCTGCGGCCGTGCTGCTGAAGTGGAAAGTTCTCTGATGATCAAACCCTGGATCGTGCTCGGGGCGAGCGCGCTGCTGGTCGGCTTTGCCCCGGTCGAGGCACGCGACGCACAGCAACCAGACGGCGCAGCAATCAAGGCGACGGCCGTGCGCCTGTTGCAGAAGACGAATGCGGGCCGCTTGGGACAGCTGCAGGCGATTCTGCGCGAGCAGTCGCTGCCATTCGAAATCCAGTCCGTGCCGAACCCGAGCCGGCAAGGCGACGCCCGGCCGGAAGGAAACAATATCCTGCTGACCGGCAGCGCGCAGAGCGGGCCGACGCTCGTGGTCGGGGCGCATTTCGACGCGGCTGCGCTGCCCGACGGTCAGTTGAGCGGCGGCATGGTCGACAACGCCGCGAGCGTCGCGGTGCTGGTGCATCTCGCGACGGCGCTCAAGTCGCAGCCGCTGCGGCGCCCCGTTCGCTTCGTATTCTTCGATCTGGAGGAAGAGGGGCTGATCGGCTCGCGCCACTTCGTCTCTTTGCTGAAGAAGGACAGCGTCGCCGGGATGATCAACCTCGACACGCTGCAGGGCGGAGACACGCTCTTCTACGGACCGTCAGCAGGAGTCGAGCACGACGAGCTCAACCGAGAGCTGCGCGCGGTCTGCGCCGCGGCCGATTTCGCTTGCGTCGAGTCAGCGAAGTTCCCGCCGAGCGACGACATCAGCTTTAGCCGCGGCGGTGTGCCGAGCATTTCGCTCGCTGTCCTGCCGGGTAACGATGCGCATCAGCTGTGGCTGATGTTGAACGGCGGTCAGCACGCAGGCATCGAGCAGGGCTTCGTGCCGGAAGTGCTGCAAACGATTCACACGCCTGCGGATCAGCCGGAGAAGCTCGATCCCAAGGCGCTCGCGATTGCCTACCGCGCAGTCGCGGATCTGCTGCGCCGACTCGACGAGGATCAGCGCTGAGCGGACTCGGCCGGCTCGGCGACGATCTGACGCAACGCCTGCTCGAAGGCTTCCACCGGCTGTCCGCCCTGGATCAGGTACTTGTCGTTGATGATGACCGACGGCACCGCCTGGATGCCGCGCTCGCCGTAGAAGCGCTCGCGATCGCGAACGTCATCGGCGTAGCGGCCTGATTCGAGAACCTCGCGCGCCTGCGCCGGATCGAGGCCCACCTGCGTGGCGATGTCGATCAGCGTTTCGCGATCGCTCGGATCGCGCCCGTCCGTGAAATACGCCGCGAACAACGCACGCTTCAGGGGGAGCTGACGCCCCTCGAGCTCGGCCCAGTGCAGCAGCCGATGCGCGTCGAAGGTGTTGTACACGCGCGAGCGCTTGGTCATGTCGAACGTGAATCCGAGCGCCTCGCCGCGGGCGCGAATCGCGTCCTGGTTGCGCGTGAGCTGTTCGCGCGTCGAACCGTACTTCTGCGCGAGGTGCTCGACGATGTCCTGGCCTTCCGGCGCCATTTGCGGATTCAGCTCGAACGGCTGCAAGTGGATGTCAGCGGTGGCGCCGTCGCCGATGCGCTCCAGCGCCTGTTCGAGCGCGCGCAACCCGATCACGCACCAGGGGCACGAGACGTCCGATACGAAGTCGATCTTCAGGGGTGTGTTCATTGCCGCAAGATGCGGTCACGTGCGCCCCGATTCAAGTCAGTTGTTTGCTGCAAATGCCTCGGAGTACGCTCGGCGGCGCCATAGGCCAGCGAACGGAGGGCACAGAACCACGTGAGCCGATAGTGCAGAACAGCGGGCGATCGTTTACGGACGACAACAACGGGAGCAGGCGATGGGCGTCAAATGCGTGATCAACGTTGATCTTGCCGACGTGTGGGCCAAGCGGGGCCGAAAGGAGCTGCTGCGGACACTCACCTGGGGCGACGAAATCACTGTCCTCAAGCAGGGCGCGGCGCACCTCGAGATCGAGACCTCTGAATTCCAGAAGCAGGACGACGGCGCGATCGTAGCGAAGAAGGTCGTGGCGTTCATCGAGCCGACCAAGTCATCGGCCATCAAGCCGGCGTCCGTGGTGCGGCCGCGGAACCAGAATGTCGTTCTGAAGGTGAACTTCGTCGACGTGCAGCAGGGCGACGGCGCGGTGATCGAAGCGCCGAACGGCAAGCTGATCCTGATCGACGGCGGCGACAACCAGCTCTTCGCGCGTTACCTCGCCGCGCGCTTCCGGCGTCACACGGCGCAGAAGCCGCAGCCCATCGACTGCATCGTCGTCACCCACGGCGACGCCGACCACTTCTCGGGACTCACCCAGATTTTCAAGTCCGAAGGCAACCCGCAGCAGCGCAAGCGGCTCTTCATGCAGCCGGAGCGCATCTACCACAACGGCATAGTGAAACGCGGCAGCGATCGCAAGGAGCAGGATCTGCTCGGCCCGACCCGCAAGACGGCGGACGGCGTCTTCCTGACCGGGCTCGAGCAGAATCTGCTCACGGTTGCGGACACGGAAATGAACAAGCCGTTCCTGGACTGGAAGAACGCGCTCAAGGAATACAACAAGCGCAGCAAGCTGCAGTTCCGGCGGCTGGAATTCGGCGACGACACCGCGTTCGACTTCCTCGACACGCCGGATCTGCAGGTCGACGTTCTCGGGCCGATCACGACGCAGGTCGGCGGCAAGCCGGCACTGAAGTTTCTGGGCAACCCGCCGAAGGGCCCGAGGATCGGGCATGAGTCGCTGGAGACCGCCGCCGAACCTTTCAAGGGGCTGTCGGCATCGCACACCATCAATGGTCATTCCATCGTCCTGCGTTTGCGTTACGGCGGCTTCAGCTACCTGTTCTGCGGCGACCTGAACGACGAATCGGGCCGCTTTCTCCTTCGCGAGCACAACAAGGGCGGCGTCAGCCTGCGTGCCGAGGTGCTCAAGGTGCCGCATCACGGCTCGGCGGATTTCTCCGGTGCCTTCATACAGGCCGTTTCTCCCGTCGTGAGCGTCGTATCGAGTGGCGACGAGAGCATGCGGAAGGAATACATCCATCCGCGCGCGACACTGATGGGCGCGCTCGGCAGGTGCTCGCGGGTTCCGGAGCCGCTGATCTTCGTTACCGAGCTGGTCGCGTTCTTCCAGATGGAGGGCATGGCCGCGCTGGTGAACCAGAAGAAGGCCAAGAAGCGCGGGGACTTCTTCAGCTTCAGTCGGACTGTGTTCGGCCTCGTCAAGACGCGCACCGACGGCAAGCGCCTTCTCGTCTGCACCGATAGCGGCAACCTGAAGATGAAGGAAGCGTACGCCTACGGTCTCGACGCAACCGGCGGGATCGAGCCGGCGCCGGTCCTGAGGGCATGAAGCTACGACTGTGAGATCGGCACGCTGAGCTGCTTCTTCAGAGAGTATTCGCGCCACAGGATCAGCAGTCCCGCGCCCAGGATCAGCGCCGCGCCGAGCCACACCGACAGCGACGGGATCTCGTCGAAGAACAGGTAACCCAGCAGGATCGCCATGATCATGTTGGTGTAATCGAGCGGCGCGATCGTGGACGCTTCGGCGTAGCGATAGGAATAGGTCATCAGCAGCTGGCCGAAGACGCCGAACACTCCGGCGCAGACGATCAGCAGCCATTGCGTCGGCGTCGGCATCGGCCAGCCCTGCACCGCCGTCAGCGCAGCGCAGATCATGAACGTCAGGGAGAAATAGAATGTGATGGTGATCGCATGCTCGCCGCCGCTCATGCTGCGCAGAAAGACCATGGCGATTGCCGAGAAAGCCGCGTTCGCCAGCGCAATCAGCACGCCCGACGAAACGCCATGCACGAATGACAAGTGCGGACCGATCGTGATCAGCACGCCGACGAAGCCGATGCCGAGCGCGGTCCAGCGGAAGCGGTGAATCCGCTCGCCGAGGAACACCATTGCGAGCACCGTCAGAAACAACGGCGCGGTGAAGGTGATCGCCGTGAGATCGGCCAGCGGAATCAGCGTCACTGCGGCGAACAGACAGAACATGCTGACCGTGCCCGCCAGCGAGCGCAGCGCATGCGAACGCCAATTGCGCGTCTTCAGCAGGTGCAGGCCTTCGGTGCCCCAGGCGATCAGCGCCAGCACCACGACGGAGATGATCCCGCGCACGAAGATCGTTTGTCCGGCCGGAATGTCGCTGCCCAGGAACTTGATGCACACTGTCATCGCCGCGAAGACCACGATCGATGCGAGTTTCAGAGCGATGCCGAGGACGGGGACGTGGCGCGAGGCGGCGGGAGTATTCACGAGGACGCGAATTATGCCGGAACGGGCCCGGCTCGCGGCGAGTTCTGCCCGATCGACTGCAGCAAGAGGGTTGCATCATGCGCATCGGTGTTCTGGGCTCCGGGTTGATGGGCAGCAAGCTCGGCACGCTGTTCGCGCGTGCCGGCCACGATGTGGTGTTCAGTTATTCGCATAGCGAGAAGAAGCTGCAGAAGCTGGCCCGGGAAGCCGGTGAGAACGCACGAGCGGGAACGCCGGCCGAGGCGGCATCGAAAGCCGATGCGCTGCTGCTCGCGGTGCACTGGTCACGCGTCCAGGACGTAGTGGCGCAGGCCGGCAGTTTGTCCGGAAAGACGATCGTGTCGTGCACGCTGCCGATGAGCGAAGACGACAGCCACCTGGTGCTCGGGACTACCACCTCGGGGGCCGAAGCGCTGGCGGCCAGGATCCCGGAGGCGCACATCGTCTGCGCCTTCAGCACGGTGCCGAGTGAAGTGCTGTTTGCAGTTTTTGAGCGGCGCAGGCGGCGAACGCGGCCGGATCTCGTTTACTGCGGCGACAACAAGGCCGCGAAGAAAAGAGCCGCGACCCTGATCCGCGACGTGGGCTTCAATCCGGTGGACGTCGGTGCGTTATCGATTGCCCGGTATGTGGAGCCGTGTTCGCTGTTGCTGGCCGAGATTGCCTACGAGGGCTCGCGGGGGCCGCGGCTGGCTTATCGATTCGAGCATCTCCCGAAGCGCGGCAAGTAGGCGACAACCGATCTGGAACCTGTGCGCGACTGCCTTTGTGACCTCCGGCCGCTACGCTGTTTCCAAGCAGCACGGCAGGCACATCATGAAGCGCGAGTTCTCCACGGACCACATCCACTACGATCCCGTCTCGGGATACCTGCACAAGTTTCGACTCGATGGATCGCAAGATGCGCGTGCCCCTGATGCGACGAGCGGGGAAGAGCGCGTCCCGAATCTGCCGCTGTTCATCGCTGGTGCGGTAGCAGTCGGTCTGATACTGGCTATCGGGGTACTGACGCTGTAGGTCGGTCGCGCAGCTGCGGCTCTGCGACCAGTCGATAGCCCGCGCCGGGTGTCGTCACGATCAACTGCGGGGCTGCGGGATCGGCTTCCAGCTTCTGGCGCAGTCGATAGATGAGCTGCTTGAGCATTTGTTGCGTGCTGCGCGAGCTGTCGCCCCAGACGTGCGCGAGGAGCCGTTCCGAAGGGACGGTGCGACCCGGCGTACTCATGAGAAGCGCCAGCACGGAACATTCGTTCGGGGTCAGATGAATCTCCGGTCCTGCGCCGATCCGCAGCGTCAACTCGTCGCGCGCAAGCTGGAGGCGCGCCGCAGTCACGACGTTCGAAGTCGCGCCCTCGGACCGGCGAAGCAACGCCTTGACGCGCGCGAGCAGTACTCTCGGACTGAACGGCTTGCGCAGAAAGTCATCGGCTCCCGCATCGATGGCAGCCACCAGGTCTTCCTCGAGGCCGCGGGAGCTCAACACGATGATCGGCAGCTCCGAGCGTGCGCGCAGCTCCCGGCAGATCTCGATGCAATCGAGGTCCTCCGAATGATCGAGCAGCGCCAGGTCCGGGCTCTCCAGCAGCAGGTGTCGCAGCGCCGTCGTCCTGTCGGGGGCGAGGCAGATCTCGTAGGAGGCTTGCTCCAGCGCAAACGCCATCAGTGCGGCGAACTGCGCGTCCCTGTCGATCACCAGAATCTTCATCGGCGGCATTCTTGTACGGGCGCGAGGCGGAAGTCGGTCGAGCGGAGGTCATCGTTCGGTTACGCGGGGCGCACGACCGGTTCCTAACCGTAGCTCGACTGACTCCATAACCGTCGGCGCGGTACAACCACCGCATGAACTGCTGGCTGTTGTTTCATCGTGAGCTGCGACGTGGCGCGCCCGAAGTTGCGGAAGTGCTGCGCTTCAAGGAAGCCGCAGCGGCATCGGGCGTGCGTCTCGACGTGCTGCGACCGCAGGCGTTCGAGCTCATCGTCGACCCGAATGAGGGTTGGTCGGCCGTCTACGAGGGACGGCGACTACCGAAGCCGGATCTGATCATTCCCCGCACCGGCAGCGAGACCAACTATTTCACGCTCGCTGTTTTGCGGCACTTCGAGCGCCAGGGCGTGGCCATGGTAAACAGCCCGTCGGCCGTCGAAGCGGTGGCGGACAAGTTGCAGACGCTGCAGATCCTGTCCGCAGCAGGCTTGCCGATTCCCAAGACCCTGCTGGCGAAGTTTCCGGTGGACGTCGACCTCGTCGAGCGGGAGCTGGGCTTTCCGGTCGTCGTGAAAACACTGCGCGGCACGCGCGGCGAGGGCGTGCTGCTGTGCTCGAGTCGCGAGCAGTTTCACGATCTGGCCAACCTGCTCGACGGCGCGCGCACCGGCGCCGACTTCATCTTTCAGCAGTACGTGAAAGCAAGCCACGGCCGCGACGTGCGGCTGCTGGTCGTCCACGGCCGCGTCGTGGCGGCGATGCTGCGCAAGTCGACGGACGGCGGATTCAAGTCGAACATCTCGCTGGGCGGCGTGGGCATTGCGCTCGATCCACCCGCCGCGCTCGTCGACCTGGCCGTTCGGGCTGCAAATGTGTTGCAGCTCGATGTGGCCGGCATCGATATCCTGTTCGACGACCAAGGCTATCGGATCTGCGAGGCCAACTCGTCGCCGGGCTTCCAGGGGTTGGAACGCGCCTGTGCGATCAGCGTGCCCGACGAGATACTCGGCGCTGCTCGCGCGCGCCTGGGAATGCCAAGCGCGCGTCCGAGCTCGTGGCGCCGCCTGCTGAAGGGGTTGCGTGCAGCGTTGGGGACGGTACCTTTACGGGATGTCCTCGCCCAGCCCCGCGCGACCGATTGATCGCCGCGAATTCGCCCTGAAATTTCTGCAGCTCGCGGCGGCGCTGGCCGTACCGCCGCGGCTGTTCGCGAATCCCGGGAGAGGAGCTCTCGACGTCGTCGTTCAACGCGACGTCATGGTCGCGGTGCGCGACGGGGTGAAGCTCGCGACCGATATCTACCTGCCCGCGAGGAATGGCCAACCCGTGGCGGAGCGTGTTCCCGTCATCCTGGAGCGAACGCCATACGGCAAATCTGGCAAGACCCTTCGGCACGCGAGCGAGGAGGTCGCGAACATCTACGCGAGCCGCGGCTACGCAGTGGTATTTCAGGATTGCCGCGGCCGCGGCAAGTCGCAGGGCGAGTACGTCAAATATCTCAGCGACGGCCAGGACGGCTATGACTGCTGCGCCTGGATTCTGCAGCAGCCGTGGAGCAACGGCCGGATCGGCACGCAGGGCCTTTCGTATGGTGCTCACACGACGACCGCACTGGCGTGTCTCAATGCGCCCGGCCTCGCCGCCATGTTCATCGATTCCGGCGGATTCTCGAACGCTTACCAGGGCGGCATTCGGCAGGGCGGAGCGTTCGAGCTCAAGCAGGTCACGTGGGCGCTCAATGCAGCGCTCGAGGCGCCGGAGATTCGCAACGATGCAGCGAAGAAGGCGGCGCTGCAGGCTGTCGATATCAAGGAGTGGTTCGGTCGCATGCCGTGGTCGCGCGGCCATTCACCGCTGAGCCTGGTGCCCGAGTATGAGGACTATGTCTTCGATCAGTGGGAACACGGCGACTTCGACGGCTACTGGAAGCAGGTCGGCATCTACGCGGAAGGCTCGTACGATCGCTTCAGCGATGTGCCGATCATCTGGATGTCGTCGTGGTATGACCCGTACCCGCGCACCGAGACCGACAACTACGTCGCGCTCACTCGGCGCAAGCGCAGTCCGCAGCGCTTGATCATGGGTCCCTGGACTCACGGCAACAACTCCGACACGTTTGCAGGCGACGTCGACTTCGGACCGGCCGCGCAACTCGCCGGCAATGTCGCCCCGGATTTGTTGACGCTGCGGCTTCGCTGGTTCGATCGCTGGCTGAAGGGCGAGAAGAACGGCGTCGACGACGAGCCGGCGGTGCGGCTTTTCGTGATGGGTGGCGGCAGCGGCCGCAAGAATGCGGCGGGACGCATGGATCACGGCGGGCGCTGGCGCGCCGAGAAGCAATGGCCGCTGCCCGCAGCGGTGCTGACGACCTTTTATCTCCACGGCGACGGCGCGCTCTCCGGGCAGGTTCCGTCCGCGGAATCGCCGCCGCGGGTCTATGACTACGATCCGCGGCATCCGGTCCCGACGATCGGCGGCACCGTGACTTCCGGGCAACCGGTAATGGTTGGCGGCGCGTTCGATCAGCGCGAGAGTCCAGCGTTCTTCGGCTCACGCGCACCGTACAAGGCGCTGGCCGAGCGCGCCGACGTGCTCGTGTTTCAGACAGCGCCGCTGGCAAGCGATGTCGAGGTCACCGGCGCAATCGAAGCCGAGTTGTGGATCGCGTCGAATTGTCCGGATACGGACTTCACCCTCAAGCTGATCGACGTGTATCCGCCGAACGAGGACTATCCGCATGGCTACGCGATGAATCTCACCGATGGCATCCTGCGTTGTCGCTATCGCGACTCGTGGGAGCGCCCGACGCTGCTGAAGTCGGGGCAGGTCTATCGCGTCAAGGTGACTGCCTTCCCAACGTCGAATCTGTTCAAGCGCGGTCATCGGATCCGGCTGGATGTTTCGTCGAGCAACTTTCCGCATTTCGATCTCAATCTGAACAACGGTGCGGCGGAAGGCACCGGCGGAGAGATGCGCGTCGCAACCAATCGTGTATTCGTGGATAAAGAGCGCGCTTCACGCGTCGTGTTGCCCCTGATGAGAAAGGATCGCTAGCTGTGCTGACGTGGCTCGGCTTCGGCATGGTCATCACGTTCATGACGCTGATCATGACGCGGCGGCTGTCGCCGCTGGTCGCGCTCATCGCCGTGCCGATTCTGTTTGCGCTGCTCGGCGGCTTCGCGGGCACGCAACTCGGCGAGATGATGCTCGCGGGACTGCGCACGCTGGCGCCCACCGGCGTCATGCTGATGTTCGCGATTCTCTACTTCGGCCTGATGATCGACGCCGGGCTGTTCGATCCGCTCGTTCGCGCGATTCTCCGCGCAGTCCATGGCGATCCGACGCGGATCGTCGTCGGCACTGCGCTGCTCGCCGCGCTGGTTTCGCTCGATGGGGACGGTTCGACAACGTACATGATCACTGTCGCCGCGATGCTGCCGCTCTACAGGCGGCTGCGCCTCGATCCGCTCAATCTCACTTGCGTCACCATTCTCGCGGGCGGCGTGATGAATTTGACGCCGTGGGGTGGTCCGCTGGCGCGTGCGGCCAGTGCACTGCACGTCGATCCTGCAGAAGTGTTCGTGCCGATGCTGCCGGCGATGGCCGTTGGGCTGGCCGGCGTGTTTGGACTGGCGTGGTTGCTTGGCCGGCGCGAAAAGCAGCGTCTCGGGCATCTGTCCCTGAGTGCGGCTGCGACGGAATCCGCATCGATAGCCGATAGTGCGCTCATGCCGCCGGAGTCGAATGCCGACGCCGTGCGGCGGCCGAAGCTGCTCGCGGTCAACGCGCTGCTCACACTCGCATTGCTCGTCGCGCTGGTGGTCGGAGTGTTACCGCTGCCCGTGCTGTTCATGGTCGCGTTCGCGGTGGCGCTGGTCATCAACTACCCGAAGATCGCCGACCAGCGCGAGCGCGTCGCCGCGCATGCAAAGAACGTGATCGCAGTGGTGTCGCTGATCTTCGCGGCAGGCATTTTCACCGGCATCCTCCAGGGCACCGGCATGCTCGATGCGATGGCGAAGAGCATGCTCGGGCTGATACCGCCCGCGCTCGGTCCTTACCTGGCGCCGATCACGGCGCTGGCGAGCCTGCCGTTCACTTTCTTCGTTTCGAACGACGCGTTCTACTTCGGCGTCGTGCCGATCGTTGCCGAGACGGCTCGCGGGTTCGGTATCTCGCCGGTGGAGATCGCACGGGCGTCGCTGATTGGCCAGCCGGTGCACTTGCTGAGTCCGCTGGTCCCCTCCACGTACCTGCTCGTCGGACTCGCCGGTGTCGAGTTCGGCGATCACCAGCGGTTCACGTTGAAGTGGGCGGCCCTGGTCTGCCTGCTCATGCTGGTCGCCTCGTTGGCGTGTGCGGTGTTTCCGCTCGCGACCTGAATCGCAGGGGGTTGCTAACCAAACCCCGGCCGGGTGCATCCTAGCCCCATGACAGATGACGAAGCGCGCTGGATCGCGAGGGCCAGGGCTGGGGAGGCGGCCGCGTTTCGGCATCTGGTCGATGCCAACGGCGCGGCGCTGTTCCGCGTCTGCGCCCGCATCACGGGCGATCGCGCGCTGGCCGAGGATGCAGTGCAGGAAGCGCTGCTCAACGCGTTCCGGCACCTCGCCGACTTCGATGGCCGCTCGGCATTCTCGACCTGGCTGTACCGAATTGCCGTGAACGCCGCGTTGGCGCAGGCACGAAAGCGGCGCCATCAGGAAGTCGCCTGGCCCCAGGGAGACGGCGATGCCGCAATGCCCTTCGACGCCGCTGACGAGTCGCCGACGCCCGACCGCCAGGCGATGAGCGCCGAAATCCGCCGCCACGTGGATGCCGGGCTGGCACGCATGTCGCCGATGGAACGCGCTGCGTTCGTGCTGCGCCATCACGAAGGGCGGTCGATCGAGGAGATCTGCGCGGTGCTGTCACTCAACGTCAGCGGCGCGAAGCAGGCGATCTTTCGTGCGGTGCGCAAGCTGCGCGCCGCACTGGAAGCGTCCGGAGAGCTCATATGAATCCGATCACCGACGACGATCTCGTGCTCTATCGTTATCGCGATGGCCTCGATGCCGCGCGGCTGGAGCAGATCGCAACCGCGCTCGCCGAATCGCCGGCATTGCGCGAGCGCTACGCTGCGATCGAGCGTGCAATCGCGCACTTCGACTCGCAGGATCTCGAGCCCGATCCGGATCTCGGCTCCCGCCTGTGGCGACGGCTCTCGCCGCAGCTCGAGGAAGCTGGCGTCGTCGTTACGACTTCGCGACGCATGCTGGATCGTCTGCGCGCGTGGCTGACGCCGCCGCAGGCAAAATTTGCGTTCGCGGTGGCGGCCACGGTGCTCGTCGCAATCGGAGTGGGCTTCGTCGTGGGCCGTCAGAGCGTCACCGCGCCGCCGCAGGTTGCGGCGAACGACGTCGAGGCAGCAGCCGCACGCGTGCTCGAGGCCTATGTCGCCGCGAATCTTCGCGCAACCGAAGGCGTGCTTCTGACTGCGAGCAACAGCGGCGACGCGTCGTTGCTGGAAGGCAATCGCGAGCTCGCGCAGTCGCTCGTAGAGTCGAATCGACTTTACGCGCTCGCCGCCGCCCGCGCGGGCAATTCGCAGCTTGCCACCTTCTTGCGCCAGCTCGAACCGGTGCTGCTCTCGCTGGCTAACCAACCGGGCACTGCGACCCTCCAATCCTCCGAAGACCTGCGCCACTTTCTGGATTCGACCGACCTGCTGTTCCAGGTTCGCACCATCGAGGCGCGACTGGACCGAACCGGCAAGCGGCGCGCCGATCACGACGGAGACTCACGCATATGACGATCACACGTTCCACTTTGCTCGGCTTGGGCGTGGCGCTCGCGCTCGCCTGCGGGCCTGCGCTCGCGGCCAGCCAGGACGACGCACCGAGCGGCGACAAGGCGTCGAACGCGCTCTACTGGCAAGGCCAGGCTGCGCTCAAGCAGTCGGATTGGTCGACGGCGCTGCAGCGGTTCCAGGAGCTGGAAAAGCTGCTGCGTAAGAACGAGCCGAAGAGCGTCGACGCTGCGCTTTACTGGGAAGCGTACGCGCTGGTGCAGGCAAAGCGGAACGGCGAGGCGAAGGGCGTGATCGAGCGCCTGCGCCGCGAGTTTCCCGAGAGCCGCTGGAGCCGCGAGGCCGACACGTTACTCGCGCAGACGACGCGTCCTACCGCGCAGGGAGACACTGCCCTGGAGGACGACGAGCTCGCCGACATCGCGGTGCAAGGGTTGATGAATGCGCCGCCCGAGCGTGCGCTGCCCGTGCTCAAGAGGGTGCTCGCAAGCCAGCGTTCGATCAAGGTGAAGAAGCGGGCGCTGTTCGTGCTCAGCCAGCTCGAGACCGATGAAGCAATGAAGGTCGTCCTCGATACCGCGAAGAGCTCCCGCGAGCCGGAACTGCGCAAGGAGGCGATCAACATGCTCGGCACCAGCGGGACGCAGTCTGCGGTCGAGGGCCTGGTCGACATCTACACGGCCAGCAGCAGCGCAGATGAGAAAAAGCGCGTGATCGAAGCCTGGCTGGTCGCAGACCGCAAGGACCTGGTGCTGAAGACCGCACGCACCGAGGCCGATCCCAAGGTGCGTCGCAGAGCGATCGAGACGCTCGGCGCGATGGAGGCGTCGGATGAGCTGGCCCAGCTGTTCGAAACGACCCCGGACGCCGGCAATCGCGAGGCGATCATCGAGGCGCTGGGCGTCGCGGGCAACGTCAGCGCACTGAAGACGATCGGTGGCAATGCGAAGCTGCCCGAAGACCAGCGCAAGGACGCGATGGAGGCACTCGGCGTCGCGGGCGATGAAGGCGGCGCTGCCGCGCTGATGGAGCTCTACGGCAAGGCAGACACCCCGGCATTGCGCGAAGCGGTGCTGGAAGGCCTGCTCGTCGCCGACGATGCCGAGGCGGTGAAGAAGCTCTACCGCAGCGCGCGCAGTGCCGAGGAGAAGAAGGCGATTCTGCGCGTGCTCACGTCGATGGACGATGAGAGCGCGATCGAGGTGATCGAGCATGAGCTCGGCGAGCCGGAGGACAAGCGATGAGACGTGCTACACCCGTAGCAGCGCTGGCGGCAGTGGGATTTGCGAGCGCCCATGCGGCCGGCAACGAGCTCGAAAGCCGCATAACGGCGAGCGATGGCCTGGTCGCCTACAGCGTGCCGATGGTCGACGGCGTGCAAGCACCGTGCTGCTACACGATTCACGGCAGCACAGTGATGCAGAAGGGCTGCAACCTGGACGGGCGCGGCTCGACCTTCAACATCATTGACGATGATCGCAAGGCTGCGCTCGATGAGACGCTCACGGTCTATCTGCGCGTCGAGCGAGGCCACATCGGCCGTGTGCAGGCCCTGGGCGCGTCGTGTCCGGTCCAGACCGCGGGCACGGTGCGCTGGATCGATGCCGTCGATCCCGCGAGCAGCATCGCGATGCTGTCCGCGCTCGTCGATCGCAACGCGACCGGCGATCCGGACGATCATGGTCTCGTCGCGCTCGCCTACCATGCCGGCGCGGCGGCGACCCGCTCGCTCGCCACGCATGCCGAGCCTTCGAATCGCGGCAAGGAACGCGAGCAAGCCCTGTTCTGGCTCGGCCAGACGCGCGGCGTCGAAGGTGCGGAAGTCATCGAGCGCTACGCGACGACCGATCCGGATCCGAAGCTGCGCGAGCAGGCGATCTTCGCGTTGTCGCAGTCGAGTGCGCCTGACGCGTACGTACACATCCTGGCTGTCGCGCACAGGGACCCGGCGGAGGACGTGCGCGGCCAGGCGTACTTCTGGCTGGCGCAGATGGAAGACGCGCGTGCCAAGGACGATATCATCGCGGCGCTGAAGTCCGAGTCCTCGGACGACGTGCGTGAGGAGATAGTGTCCGCTCTCTCGCAGCTCGAGGACAGCGCCGACGAAGCGCTGATCGAGGTGCTGCGCGGCGACTTCCCGCGCGCGGTGAAGAAACAGGCGCTGTTCTGGCTCGGGCAGTCCGGATCGCCGGAGGCAATGGCGTATTTCGACGAGGCGCTGAAATAGGAAGCGGCTGCGAACCTCCAACAGAGGAACCGTTATGCGCGCTCGCCCCGACATGGGGTCACGCGGTGACTTGCTGCCGCGCGCTGAGGCGCGAACAACACCAGCGTTGCGATCGCCACGAACAACACCCACGTAGCGGTGTACCGGCTCATTGCGAGGCCGCCTTCCGCCAGCGGTTTGTCGAGGAAATCGCCCACGACTGCGCCGAGCGGGCGCGTGAGCACGAACGCCGTCCAGAACAGAGCCGTGCGTGAGATCTGCGTGAAGGCGAATGCGACGACGACGAGTGCGAGCAACCCTGCAAACAGCAGCGCCGCGCCGGCGTAGCCCAGGCCGATGGAGTCGGCGGTCCAGTCGCCGAGCGCTGTGCCCAGCGTCTGCGAGAACATGATCGTCATCCAGTACCACACCTCGGAGCGTGCATCGACGACGGACGCGATGTCGACGGAACCGAGTGTTCGGTGCCACGCAAAGAGCGAGCCGAGCGTCAGGGCGAGCAGCAATGCCGTGCCGCCGGGATAGCCGATGCCCAGCGAGCGATCGGCGAAGTCGGCGAGCGTCGTGCCAACGGTCGTCGAGGCGATGACTGCGAGCCAATAGACAGGCGCCGAGAACCGTCGCATCGATATCTGCAGGGCAACCGCGGCGACGAAGGCGATGAAGAACAGACCGGTGCTGGCCAGATAGCCGACGCCCATCGACATCGACACGCTGTCGCCGCCGGTCTCGCCCAGGGTCGTCGCAAGGATCTTGATGACCCAGAAGCTCAGGGTCACGGCCGGGAGCTTGGAAGCGGGGCGACTCGGGCGCATCGAACGGTAGGACGGAGCGATCCGCTGCAAACAATCGCTGACCCATCGGCGTAGGATGGGCGCATGAGCGAAGTCCTGCGGAATCTGGTCGAACGCATCGAGCCCACGGCACGCCTGGCAGACACCGCCTTGCCGCCACAAGTGTGGCGGCAATTGAAAGAAGCCCGCAGCGGCGTCGTGCTGTTCCTTGGACCCCGAGGCGCCGGGAAGACGATGGCGGCGCACGCCATCGCACGCGAGCTCGGCACACACCTCCTGCGCATCGACCTGTCGCGCCTGGTGAGCAAGTACATCGGCGAGACCGAGAAGAATCTCGCTGCCGTGTTCGCCGATGCTGAACAGTCAGGTGCGGTGCTGCTGTTCGACGAGGCGGACGCCCTGTTCGGCAAGCGCTCGGAAGTTAGCGACTCGCACGATCGCCATGCGAACGTCGAAGTGTTTTATCTGCTCCAGCGGATCGAGGATTTCGACGGCATCGCCATCCTCACCTCCAACCTGCGATCCAGCATCGACGATGCATTCCTGCGCCGGCTGCGCTTCGTAGTCGAGTTTCCCCCGCCAAGCTGACCTGTCATGCCTGAAATCTATGTCAGTACCGACGTGGAAACGGACGGTCCGATTCCCGGCCCACACTCGATGCTCAGTCTGGGTGCCGCGGCGTACACGGCCGACAAGACACTCGTTTCCACGTTCTCCGTCAATCTGGAAACGTTGAGCGGGGCACAGGCCCATCCCAAAACAGCGCAGTGGTGGTCGACGCAACCAGCAGCGTGGGCTGCGTGCCGCAAAGATCCGCAGCCGCCCGCGGATGCAATGGTGAAGTTCGTCGGCTGGATCCGCTCGCTCTCCGGCGTGCCGGTGTTCGTCGCCTATCCCGCCGGCTTCGACTTCATGTTCGTCCATTGGTATCTGATGAAGTTCGTCGGCGAGAGTCCCTTCAGTCACTCCGCCCTCGACATCAAGACCTTCGCGATGGCGGTGCTCAAGATCGACTATCGACAGAGCACCAAGCGCAACATGCCCAGGCGCTGGTTCGACGATCTGCCGCACAACCACATTGCGCTGGACGACGCAGTCGAGCAGGGCGCGCTGTTCTGCAACATGCTCAAGGAAAGCCGGTCCTAGCGATCCGGTTGCCTGCTCCTGAAAATCGTCCTATAAAAAAGCGTCCGATCCAAGGCGCCCTGGCCATGGACCATAGTCCTGATCGATACGCAATCGGAGCCGCAGTAGCGGCGATCGCGGTCGGGTTCACGCTCTGCGCGAACGCGGGCGGACGCGCTGAGCACGCTTCGAGCGTCGAGGTTGGAGCAGACGAGAGCGAGTCCACGCTTCCTGCGCTGCTGGCGTCAGCACAGGCGCTCGCTCAATCCGGACATCACGAGGAAGCTATCCCCATTCTGCAGCGAGCTTTGACCATCACACGTGCCCAATACGGATTGTTCGACCTGCGCCAGCAGGACGTGCTGAAAGCCCTGGCTGCCAGCCTGACGGCGGTCGAGCGCTTGCCGGAAGCGCAGGATCTCATGATCTACAGAGTGCGCACCGCGGAGAAAGCCTATGGTGAAGGAAATCCGAAGGTCATTCCGGCGGCGTGCGAACTGGGGGATTGGTTTGCCGAAGTCGGCATGTCTCTCCAGGCTCGCATGGCTTACTACATGGCGCTCAACATAGTAGGCACTACGGACTCGCTGGATGCGCCGATCATCGTCGAGCCCCTGCGAGGGATAGCGCGCACGCGCATGCGCGCGCAGAGCTATCCGGTCTCCATGCTACGACGCTCCCTGGGTCCGATGTTGGGCGCGCCCATCGGGTCGGCGCCGCGGGCTGGACAACGACTCGTCTCGCTCAATCGGGAAGGCGAGGAGGCATTGAAGAGAGCGTTGCGGATCGTAGAGGCGGATCCGGAAGCGTCACCGCAGACGCTGATCGAAACGCTGATCCAGATGGGCGACTGGTACCAGATCAAGAAGCTGCCGCGCGAAGCACTGCCGTACTATCAGCGCGCATGGCAGCACAGCCGTACAGCGCCATCTCCGTCGAGCTCCGCCAGCACGACCCTGAATGTTCCCGTGCGCGTCTACTATCCGACACCGCAGATCGTGGGTAACGCACCTGCGGTGCACGCGCAAGAGAACTACGTGCAGGTCGAGTTCACCGTCGCCGCGGATGGGTCAGTGCAGGACGCGCGCATCGTTGATCGCGACGCAAGCGACCGATACGCGCAGGACATCTTCGATGCAGTTCGTGCTTCGAGCTTTCGACCGAAGTTCGTCGACGGACAACCGGTCGCGGCGCCGGGAATAACCTATCGTGAAGTGTTCTGGACGGGCGGATGAGGGTCCGCTGGCAGTTACAACAGGCTCCAGAGCGACAACGTGGTGAAGCAGCCGTAGAAGACGATCGTGCACACGAGAGTCACGCGTCGCCACAGCGGCGGGCGCACCTCGGCAGGCAGGAGCCGTGAGTTGATGTATAGCAGGTGTGCGGCGCCGATCATCATGTTCACACCGGCCATGTTGGCGCCGATCAGTAGCAGTACGATCGGCTGGGCGAGCCGCAGCGCGATGACTCCCCACAGTACGACGATCAACATGACCGTGTAATAGACCGCACGTACGTCGCCGCCGCGCCAGTTGCGCACACGCTCACTACCAGTCCACAGCATGTCCGTCAGGGCGCGCGTCATGCCCTCGACGTTGTCGAGTTGCGTCTTGAACAGCAGCCACGCACCGAGAATGGCGATGACGACAGCGATGACCGGACCTGCCCGGGCGCCCACGCCTTCAGCCAGCGCTGCGCTGATGCCCAGGCCACGAATGTCGATACCCTGCGGCAGGAAGGTGACATAGAGGAGCGCGGGCAGTGCCATGCCGAGCAGCGCGCCGATGAAGAACACTCCCCATTGATCGGCGCGGACGATGCGCCACCAGCCCCGCCAGCGTTCCATGGATTCGGAGTCGGGCACGAAGGTGAATCCGCGATGAGCGAGCTTCGTGCGCTCGCCGCCGACAGCAGAGGCGATGTAGCCGGCATGCTGACCCATGCCGTAGCCCTTGTCGCGGGCCCAATTACCCAAAGTCATGTTGCCGACGCCGCCCGCTCCCGAGTATGCGGCGAGTGCAGCGAGCAGAAAGAAATCGATACCGGACGGCAGGAACGCGAAGCGATGGTTGGTTGCGTCGAAACCGACGAACCCGAGCCCCGTCGCGAGCCACGTGTGACCGGGCACGAACAGCAACGCCAGCACCAGGAACGATCCGAGAATTCCCACCACCAGGAACCAGTTGAGGATCTCGAGCGTGCGTTCGATCCGACGCCCGAAGAGCAGCACGGTGATGCACGCGAGAAAGGCGCCGACGCCGATGAAGTAGACAGTGCTGGCGTCGGCCGCACCGGGTAGCCGTCCGAGGAATACAAAGAAGATCGCCCCCGCGGCCGTGGCGGCCCACGCAGGCCACCCGATCTGGAGGAAATAGAGCACAGCGTAGAGCCAGGCCCATGCTGTGGCCGAAGGCGCCGTGCGCATGAAGCCGGTGAATACCGGCTCGCCGGTGGCTACGACGTAGCGCATCACCTCGGTGTTGAAGACCGTCTGGAAGAAAATCGCGACGGCCGTAAGCCACAACAGTGACAGGCCGTACTTGACGAAGACGGCAGGCCCGAGCAGGAATTCTCCGCTGCCGATCGAAACGCCGAGAACGATGATCCCGGGCCCCACGACGCTGATCCAGCCCAGGCCCTTCGGCATGGGCGGCGCCGGCAGCTCGGCGCGAACCCACGGATCGAGACCGCTGCGCGCTTCCTTGGTTGTTGGTGTCTGCTTGTTGGCGGCGGCCGAAGACATGCGACCGGCAGGTTAGCACGGAGGGGTCTGCGAGTAGCGAGGATGTCGCGACTTGTCTGCGGCGCCATCGCCTGACACATTTTGATACAAGCCGGGCGCGCGAGCCTGCAGCCGCACGTCGAGACGTCAGCTACAGTCCGTGGGCCGCGCACGCAGGTCCGACCATGGCAGAGCATCACCCCCACATACTGGTCATCGACGACGACCGCGACATTCGCAGGTCCCTGGGTGCCTACCTGAGTCAGCACGGCTTCCGCACCAGCTCCGCGGCGAGCGCCAAGGAGATGGATCGTCTGCTCGCGACCGCGAGCGTTGACCTCATCGTGCTCGACGTGATGATGCCGGGCGAGGACGGGTTCAGCGTCTGCCGGCGACTGCAGGAGACGTCGCAGATCCCCGTTATCCTGCTCACTGCTCTGCACGGGAGCACGGATCGAATAGTCGGTCTGGAGCTCGGCGCCGACGACTACGTCACCAAACCCTTCGAGCCGCGCGAGCTCGTTGCGCGGATCAGGTCCGTGCTCAGGCGCACCGACATGCTGCCGCGCCGGCGGCGGCAATCGCGAGGCGTCGTCAGGTTCGGCCCCTGGCGCTTCGATTTTTCTCGCAAGGAAATCCTCGGGCCGGACGACGCAGTCGTGCGGCTGAGCTCCGGCGAGCACTTGCTGCTCGTCACGTTCATCGAGCACGCGGGTATCACCCTCAGTCGCGACGAGCTGCTGGATCTCACCAAGGGCAGGCAGGCTCAGGTCTTCGACCGCAGCATCGACAACCAGATCAGCCGGCTGCGCCGCAAGCTCGAGGTCGACCCGAAGAATCCGACGATCATCCAGACGACGTGGGGCGGCGGTTATTCCTTCGCGGTCGAGCTCGAGTGGGCATCGTGAAGCGGATCGCTCGCTTCGTGCCGGAGAGCATGGAAGCGCAGATGATCGCGATCCTCGCACTGTCGCTGTTGTCGCTGCTCGTCGCGCTGATCGCTCTCGAAGTAACGGGACGCAAGAACGCCTTGCAGACGGCCCAGAGCAGCCTGACGTTGAATCGTCTGCAACAGCTCTATCCGATGCTGCAACGGGTGAGTGCGCAGGAGCTGCCCAGCGTGATCGATGTGCTGTCCTCGTGTCACGAAGGCTACACGCTCACCGAGCAGCCCTTTGCCGGCGGCCGCGCCGCGGTCGAGGCCGATCGACTCAGGTCGCAGTTGGCGCAAATGCTTGCGCTCGACGAGCGGCGACTGTCGATTCGCTCCGCTCTGCTGACGCCGGACCAGTTCTCCTACCGCAAGTGCAGCCCTGCAGAGATTGACCTGCCGGCGGAGGGCATCGTGATCAGCCTGCAGCTTCCTTCCGGCAAATGGTTCAACAAGGAGGTGCATCCGCACGAGTGGCACATCCGCGAGAAGCTCGGCTGGCTGCTGCGAGCGAGCGCGGTGTTTGCATTCGTGGGCGGCATTGCGATCTTCTTCATCCATCGCCTGAGCCGACCGCTCAACAGGCTGAGTGACGGTGCGCGGCGGTTCGGACAGGGCCTGGAGGTCTCGACGCTGACGGAGGAGGGAACCACCGATCTGCGGCGGGCCATACGCGCATTCAACGCGATGCAGCGACAGGTCGCGGACGAAATTACGCGGCGCACGAATACACTGGCCGCGATCAGCCACGACGTACGTACGCCGCTGACGGCGCTGCGCATCAAGGCGGAAATGATCGATGACATCCAGGTGCGCCGCGAGCTGATAGCCAGCATCGATCGGATGGAGAGGGTCACCGCGTCGGCCCTCGAATTCCTGCGAGGCCAGTCGCGCAACGAGCCGCTGCAACGCGTCGATCTGAGCGCGCTGATCGAGAGCGAGTGCTTCGACTTCGAAGAGACCGGGCGCAGCGTGACGTTCGCCGGCGAGCAGGGCATCACGTGCATGTGCCGTCCGGATGCGCTCGCGCGCGCAGTCCGCAATCTCATCGACAATGCCGTCAAGTACGCGGGCGCAGCGATCGTCAGCCTGCGCTGCGAGCCCGACTGCGTCACGATCGCGGTTTCGGACCGCGGTCCCGGCATTGCCGCGGATCAGCGTGACGCGGCGCTCGAGCCGTTCGGACGGCTGTCCCCTGCGCGCGAGAATCAGGAAGGCGGCTTTGGGCTCGGCCTCGCGATCGCGAAAGCAGTCGCCGAAGGACACGACGGCGAGCTCGTCCTCACCGACAACGAGCCGACGGGACTGATCGCGACGCTCAGACTGCCGGCATCCGCCGCTGCGGTCTTGCCCGCGAAAGCGTGAAGGCGATCATGTCCGCCCATTGCTCATCGACCTGGGTTCGCGTTGAGCCCGCGCCGTGGCCTGCGTCGAATACCACGCGCAACAGAACAGGATGGTTGCTAGCGTTCGCCTTCTGCAAACGGGCCGCCAGCTTTGCCGAATGCCAGGGAGAGACCCGCGCATCGGTAATGCCGTGCATGACGAGCACGGCTGGATAGTGCACGCCGTCTCGAACGTGCTGATACGTGTCCATTTCATAGAGCGCCTTGAAGTCTGACTCGATGCCCGGATCCCCGAACTCGTCGTAGTTCGCCGCGCCGGTCGGCTCGGCCTCCATGCGCGTGGGATTCGTGAAGGACACATTGAGAATGGCCCCGGCGAACATGCCAGGCCGCTCCGTCAGGGCGCGCCCCACTGCAATACCGCCCGCACTGCCGCCCATGATGGTGAGCCGGTCCGGCGCCGTGAGACCCGCCGCGAACAGGGCGCGGCAGCCGTCGATGAAGTCCCGCCACGTGTGCGGCTTGGTTTCCTTCTGGCCAGCCTGCCACCAACGCGAGCCGAATTCGCCGCCTCCGCGCGCGTGGACCTGCGCCACTATCCCGCCCCGCTCGAGCAGCGCTATGAGACGCGGGTTGAATGATGGCGTCGCGGAGATGCCGTATGCGGAATAGCATCGCGCCAGGCAGGGCGCGGAGCCGTCGCGCTTCAGACCGCGTCGCGCAATGACAGAGACGGGAACGCGGGTTCCGTCGCGTGCCGTCGCCATGATCTGAAAGCTCTCGTAGTCACGAACGTCGAACTCGCGTTGCGGACTCGAGTCGGCCTCGGCGAAACGCGCTCGCTCCGGCGTGTATCGCCAGATGGCGGCAGGCTGCAGCCAGCCTGCCATTCGAGCGTCCAGGCCATCCTCCTGCGTGCTGGCGAACAGATCGTGAACGCCGGCTTCGAAGGGCATCGGGAGCAAGGTGACTCGGTCGTCATTGTCGATGCGGTGCACGACCTGAGGCCCGCCGTTCGTCCGAACGAAATAGACGCCATCCCGCGCGGCGATCATGAGCGTTCCGTGAGTCGTCGGCTCAATGGGAGATCCGGTCTCGGGCGCCGCTACCTGCGCGGCTGCGGTGTCGGGCGCCCTCAGGTCTTTTTTCAGTACTCGACCATTCGCAGCTCCACGTTCGGAAACGTAATAAAGGTAGTCGCCACGCAACGCGATATTGGTGACCTGGTCGGCCAGGGTCAGGAGGCAGCGCCACCGCGCGGTGCCCGAGCGGAGATCTTTCAGTGGAGCAACGAATATTGGGTTGTATCGGCGGACGGCGCCTGAAGCCTGGAGCAGTGCCCAGTCCGAGCCTGACTCGGTGATCACCGCAGGAAAGTCGCTGGCAGGTATCGCGTATCCATCGACTACATCGCCGCCGCCAACGATGCGCAGATCCTCTCGCGGATCGCGTTGGAGCTGATGCAGCCAGACGACCGAGTTGTCGTAGTAGTGAGCCTCGCCTCGAACCGCTTCACTGCGCAGGCGCGCAACGAAGAATCCGCTCGAGTCGGGCAACCAGGCGGCTCGCGCGTATTGCGCGCGATCCAGCCTGTCTGGCAACAACGAGCCGTCGCGAGTCTGCAGCACGCGCAAAATGCTGTCTTCGCTCCCCGCCGGCGAGGAGCCAAAGGCGACGTACTTGCCGTCCGGCGAGGCCACCCAATAGTCGAGACTGCGATGCGCGCCGCTGCGATCGCTTTCCTGCTCGGGATCGAAGAGCAGACGGCGAACCCCGTCCGGGTGGTCGACCACGTACAGCTTGAAGCTGAGTGCACCGGCCGGTCGGTATTCGACGAACGTTTTCCCGCCTGCGCGCTGAATCTTGTTGGTGGCCGGCAAGTCGCTCGAGAGCTTTGCGACGCGGCGCCCGATTTGGCCGCGACGTGGCATTGCATCGAGCTGGGCGCGCGCATAGGCCGCTTGTCCGCGCATGAACGGTTGCCAATCCGGATCATTCGCGTTCTCCATCCACCGATAGGGATCGGGAAGATCGAGCCCGAAACGGCGATCAGTCACGTTCACTGTGCGCGCGATCGGCGGAAGGTCGATAGATCGCGCCGGCGCACGTGGCGACAGGAAGGTCAGCATCGTGAGCGAGCCGACGCCTGCCATGAACTCTCTTCGCTGCAAGATCAGTACCCTCTCGAAGAAGAGGGTGATGAAATATCAGAGCTGGCCTTGATGAGGTTTGTCCGCCTGCAGCTGAATTTGTAACGGCCGGTCCCGGCGCAAGGGATTTGTCACGAATCGATACAGGCAGAGCCAACCTATGCAGTGAGTCGCCGGCCAGCTGCAGCAAGCGGTCTACGTCCACGCAATCGTCGCTCCTAGACTCGACCTTGGGTTACCTATTCTCGAGGTCGGATCACATGGCGCAGTCACGCCTTTACGTTTGCGGTGCATTGATCGCTTTGGCGCTCATGGCGCTTGGTACATCGATCGCGACACCAGCGTTCGCCGATACACCGCCTGCCGAACAGGGCATCTCCAAAGCTGTCCTGGTCACCGGAGCCAGCAGCGGCATCGGCCGCAAGATCACTGAGCGTCTCGCCGCACAGGGCTATTTCGTCTACGCCACGGCGCGCAAAGACGAGGACCTCAAGGCTCTCGGAGCCATCCGCAACGTGCAGGCCCTGCGTCTCGACGTCACGCGGCCGGCGGACATAGCAGCCGCAGTGGAAACGATCTCGAAAGCAGGACGCCATCTCCATGGACTGGTGAACAACGCCGGTGTCGGGGCGCTCGGCACGATCGCCGACATGAGCCTCGAAGAGTTCGATCTCTGCATGAAGGTGAACGTCTACGGCCCGGTGATGATGATCAAGGCGTTCCAGCCGCTGATCATCGCCGGGCAAGGGCGCATCGTGAACATCGGCTCGATCTCCGGAGTCCTCGCCAGCCCCCGCATCCCGGCGTACGTCACGAGCAAGCACGCGATCGAGGGGCTCACGGATTCACTGGCCGCTCAGCTCGCTCCGCTCGGAGTTCGAGTCAGCGTCGTCGAACCTGGTAACTACCGCAGCAGCATCGACGACAAGATGCTTGCGCGACTCGCGGGGGACGAGAAGGCGAAAGCGATCGAGGTCCTCGGACCAAATTTCGATGTCAGCAAGTTACCGGAGCCCGACGAGGTTGCCGTCGCGGTTGAACACGCTCTCTTCGATCCCAGTCCGAAGCGCCGCTATGTGGTTTCGTCAGAGCCGGGCATCGTCGAGAAGACGATGCGCAAGCAGATCGAGCAGCTCGTGCAGCTCAATGAAGGGCATCGTTGGACGCTCGACCGCGCGGCTCTCGTCAAGATGCTCGACGAGGCGCTCGCTACGGCGCGGCCGCGCACTCAGTGAGCGGACCTCAGCGGAGGCGTCGATCAACGGTTCTTCGTTGAAGCTGCGCGCCGCGTCATCAGCGACCGATCGCTGCCGGGAAATGTCGCAACCCAACCGCGCTCGGTCTGGCGCATGAGCGTGGTGAGAATCGTGTCGGGTCCAGTCGACTTGAATGTCTGACGAAACTTCGCTGTAGCGCCCTCCGGTCCAAGGGGTCGGGTATCTCCCATCGTGCGAACGCCCTCGGAATAGTAGGCGGTGATGTCGCGCACCACGGTCCCGTCGGACTCTACGAAGACGACGCCTTGCTCCTGGACGCGACCGCCCTTCAGATCCAGGGCCAGGAGCATGTCGAGATTCTTGTGCACGCCGTTCCACATCAGCATGCCTTCGAAGTGCGGCTCTTCCTTGCCGTCGATGATCAGGCTCGTCTCGAGCACGAGATAGGATTGTCCCGGGCCCCATCGGAAGCGTGTCACCGCCTGCGGTACCTGTGAGCCGGCAGGCGTGATCTGCCATTCACCGACGAGGAAAGCGTAAGGAGCGTAAACGGACTCTGCGGCGTGTGCAGCCCGAGCGTTCGGCAGCGATGCAACCATCAGAACAGCCACGGCGCTCCATGCCAGTCGTGAGATGCCCTCAGTTCGTCGCATGATTGATGATCCTCGTCGCACAGTTGTCGCGAGTGTGCCGCGCTCCGCGCAATGATTCCTGGACACTTGCGTCGCGGTGTCCAATCACAGCCAAAAGAGCGCTCAGCGAGGCAGAACATGCGGGCGAACCACTCGGACAGGCGCAGCGAAAGAACGCGGCAAGCGCTGACTTCTGCTTTGATCGAGCTGATGCTCGAAGAAGGCTATCAGGCGGTTACCGTACGCCAGGTCGCAACTCGTGCCCGAGTTGGCCGCGCGACTTTCTATCTGCATTTCTCCGACAAGCGGGAGCTTCTCAGGCGAACCTTGGCTGCACCATCGACACAACTGCTGCGCCTGGTGTGCGAGGAGATCGCGCCGCGCGATCTCGCGCCTCAGCTCAAGCACTTTCATGACCAGCGCGTGCGCAATCGGGTGTTTCTCCTGGAGCCGATTCGCTCGCTATGGGTGAACTTTCTCGCCGACCTGATCGAAGCGAATTTGCGCAGGAAGCGCGGGCCGGGACTCGCAGCGGCCGCGGCTCTGCCTCGTCGCTTGCTCGCGTTGCAGCTCGCAGAATCACAGCTCGCACTGATCGCGCGCTGGCTGGCTGAGGCGCCCGAAGTCGGCGAACTCTCCGTCGCAGCGGCGCTGATAGCCAGCACGCGCGCGCAGATCGCGGCGCTGGCGCCGCTTGCACACGTGGACGTTGTCGGCACTTCAGCCGTTAGTGCGTGAACCAGGCTTTGCCGACGTCTCGGAAATAGTCCTATAACGATGTGACCGGAATAGACCTTGATTGATTGGCGCGGCCGGAGGGATTCGAACCCCCGACCACCTGGTTCGAAGCCAGGTACTCTATCCAACTGAGCTACGGCCGCGCGGTGGGGCGCAGATTGTACTGCGTCCGCCGCGGGAAGTGTTCGCCGGCCGAACAGGTTCCTGGAGACGATTCCTACCGCAGCACGTCGACGCGTACATTGTCGAAGACACTGTAGCCCAGGTCTGTGATCACACTGACGCCGACCGAGCCCGGGGTCATGCGGAAGGGGAAGAGACCATCCAGAACCAACTGGCCCTTGCTCCAGACCTGCAGGCGCTGGCCCACCAGCTTGACCCGAACCTCGATGATTTCGCCGAGTTCATGGCGAAGAGCCGGGATGCCGAACAGAACTCCGTATACCTGGAGTCGGCAGTTGGTTACCTGCTGGATGGCGAGCGCGTTGTAGCCGTCTGCGAGAAAATTCAGCTCGATCTGATTGCCAGGACTGCTCGAGCGCAGAATGAGCCCCTTGTCCACCCGCTGGATCGAGCGCATCTGCAGACGCACATCGACGTCCGTTGCGGCCAGATGCTTGATGAGCGACTCGTTGCTCGAGAACCCGATGCCGCATCTGTCGATGCCCGCGCGGCCGACGTACTCCCGATCCACGACGGTCCACGTGCCATCGACGGGCTGCCAGCGATCGGCTGTCCCGTTGTCGAAGTCGTCGCAGAAGGTCTTCGGTCCCTGCATCACGCCTGCGCAGAAAGATTGCGTCTGCAACGGCATCTTCAGATCGTACACGGCGACGTGCCCGATACCGGCTTCCGGAGAGTCCGGCGCGCCCAGCGCAAACATGTTGTTGAACAGGGCCATGCCGCCCTGACTCTCGCGGCGCGCGAAGGAGATCAGCTCATTTCCTGTGGCTGCGAGGCGGTACTCGAAAGCGATGCTCTGTCCAGGCGGGACGAACGGCGTCGGCGTCGCGGCGATCATCGCCCGGCCGCCGAACATCACGATGTCGCGACCGAAATCGGTGTAGCTGTGGTATTCCGATTGCGATGGCCGGAACTTGCCGCGCCGTGTCCAGACGCCATTGCTGACGGCGAAATCGTAGACTGCGCCACCTGCCTCGAACCCCACGCTGGCGCCACCCTGGCGATCGGCGTTCGGGGCTCCGACGAGCAGCACGCCGAGATCGACCGCGACGGCGAGTCCAAAGCCCCCGCGGCTCTCTGCATTGCCCGGCCGCAGCGTCTGCTTCTGCACCCACTGACCGTCGACGCGTCTGAAGACATAAACGGCACCGTTCGGAGCGGCGTCGGGCGCGCCGACGAAGATGCCGTGCGCCGATATCGCGACGCTCGATCCGAAGCCGTCGTGGGTCGTCGCGCCCCGGGCGGTGAGCTTCTGAGTGCGCACGACTTTTCCTGCCGACGAGAGCTCGAAGACGTAGACGGCGCCCGGCCCGTCGTTCTTCGGCACGGCCGCCGCGGTGACGACGTGGTCGTCATAACGCACGGAGTGCGAATGGCCGAACTGGAGCAGCCCCGGCTCGGGCGGCAGAATGCGTTCCTTCAACACCCATTCGCCGAATTCCCTGCGGGATATCAGCAGAGCGTCGCTAGCGCCGACGATCGCGAAGCCGTCGCGAAACGTAATCGAATGTACGAAGTTGCAGGCAGTGCCGGGGCACGGCAGCTGACTCGCCCTGCGCCAGAACCAGGGCGTGCGCTCATAGGTTGGGACGGCGCCGCCAAAGGTGCCGGTGGGCGTCCCGACCAGAGCAGTGTCGTTGCGTATGGCAACGACGGCGCCAAAGTGAGGCCGCTCGTCACCGAGCGGGAATGATTCAGAGTAGGGAAATACGGTTTGGACAGGGCGCCGTTCCGGAACATCCGCAAGCACGGAATGTGCGCCTGCCATGGCGATGGCGCAGATCGACCAGAGCAAGCGGGCACGCAGCGATGCAGTACGCATGGCCTTCTCCAGTTGTCGACGTGCCCACACCATAGTCGTGCGCATGAGTTGTGATCTTCGGGACTACCGCGTAGCCCACGCGAGCGGCGCGTAGATGGAAACCGTACACTCGAAGAGCATGCCCTTATTCGTGCGTCGGGGGCCACATGGAGGCGTCGATCGTCTCCCGGTACGCGTGCCAGGTCGCGTGACCGATCAGCGGCAGCAGCACGACGAATCCGAGCAGCAGCGTCGCAAATCCTGCGAGCACCCCCAGAACGATGATTGCTCCCCACACGGCCATCGCAGCTTTGTTGCGCAGCGTGGCATTGATGCTCGTCACGACGCCGGTGACGGCATCGGTGCGCCGGTCGAGCAGCATGGGCAGAGAGAATGCCGTCGCAGCGAAGACGATTGACGCGAACACGGCGCCCACGGCGGAGCCGATGCCGAAGAATGGAATGAGCTCGCGCCAGGTCGGCAGCGCGCTCTCGGGTCGGAAGACATTCATGATCGTAGCGGCGCGAGCCCATACGAGCAGCACGATCAACAGGCAGATGCCAAGCACCAGCGTATCGCGCAGATGCGCTCGACCTTCGCTCAGGCTGTATGCGAGCGTGGGGCGGCGGTCGATCTCGAGTTGGTAGCTGATCGAATACAGTCCCACCGCGAGAAACGGCCCGATGAAAACGAAGCCGCTCGCCAGCCCCAGGTACAAAGCGATCAGCCCAAGGCGCCAGGTCATGACGGCGATCGCCATGCTCAGCAGCGTCAACAGAACCCCGTAGAACAAGCTTTGGAGCGGTGCTCGTGCCATGTCGCGCCAGCCCTTCTGCAGCCACCCGAAGGAGGCGGTTATCGGCAGCGGGCGGCAGGGAGCCACGAATGGCAGCTCGTTCATCGAGGCCGGGTGGGAGCCTTGCGGTGCGCTCATTGGCGGAGCGTGCCACGGAATCGCACGAGTTCATCGCGCAGAACTCACCTAGTCCGGCAGGGGAATCTCTTAGCGGCGGCGGGTGGGCGTGTCCACCCGCAAAAAGTGTCCGCGAGTGTCCGCGCGCTGTCCGGACGTGGCGAGCGGACAAGCGGACAACGCCTACAGACCCGCGCAATCGCGCGATTTTCCCCGCAAAAGCACGATTTCGGCGTGCGTGCAAACCTTGGCACACGCCGTGCAATCCAACTCCATAAAGGCCGATCGGACAGGTCGGCAGGGCAAACGAAAGGGGGAGACTGTAATGAGCACTCGTTCAGCACGTCTTTCAGCAGTGGGCTTCCTCCTCTGCATGCTCCTGCCGCTCATCTCGTTCTCGGCTGACGCGCCGGCGACGCCGCCGACGCGCCTGGAGTCCCTGCTCACCGCACACGACGTGCGGTATGCGATCCAGGCGCCGCGCGCGAGGTCGACCGATTGCGTGCACACCGAAGCGGAGCGAGGCCGATGATCACACCGTTGCATTCCGATAACGGCCACAAGGTGACGCGAATCCGCGATACCTCCGCGACCGACATCGCCGTCGATCCGGCCCCGGCGCAAAAGCGCCGCCGCTACATCTATATCGGCGCGGGCGCCGGTGCACTGCTGATCCTGATCGTGATCGCACTCCTCATCCGCAACTGGCTCTCAGCTGAAATCTCCGTGCCGATCGAGCGCGTGCGCATCGCCGAAGTGACTCGCGGTCCGTTCGTTCGTGACCTCTCCGCGCAAGGCACGGTCGTCGCCGCCGTCAGTCCCACGATGTTCGCCGTCGCGCCCGGCACCGTGCACTACCTCGTGCAGGCCGGCGACGTCGTCAAGAAGGATCAGCCGATCGCGTCGCTGGAAAGCCCGGAGCTGCGCAACGAGCTGCTGCGCGAACAGGCATCGCTGGACGGCCTCGAGGTCGCGGTGCAACGCCAGGGCATCGATACCCGGCGCCAGCTGGCTGCGAATCAGCAGGCGATCGATCTCGCGAACGTCGCGATTCAGGCCGCCGAGCGCGAAATGCGCCGCGGCGAGGACTCGTGGGGCAAGCACCTCATCAGCGAGCGCGACTACGAGAAGTCGCGCGACGATGCAGCCGCCGCCCGCGTCAATCACAAGCATGCGATCGAGACCGCCCAGCTGCAGAAAGAAAGCCTGCAGTTCGAGCTGCGCGCGCAGCAGCTCGCGCGCGATCGGCAGCGGCTGGTCGTCCAGGATCTGGAGCGTCGCGTCGGCGAGCTCAGCCTGAAGTCGCCGGTCGACGGCATCGTCGGCACCCTCTCGGTCGCCGAGCGCGCCTCAGTGGCGCAGAACGCCCCGCTCCTCAGAGTGGTCGATCTCACCGCGTTCGAGATCGAGTTCCAGGTGCCCGAGAGCTATGCGGACGACCTGGGTTTGGGGATGGACGCGGAAGTGAGCTACGGCACGAAGAAGTACCCGGCCAAGGTCAGCGCGGTATCGCCCGAAGTGCGTGCCAGCCAGGTGACGGGCCGCCTGCGCTTCTCCGGTGAGATGCCGCAGGGCCTGCGTCAAAACCAGCGGCTGTCCACGCGCATCGTACTGGAGCAGCGTGATGACGTGCTGAAGGTGCAGCGTGGCGCATTCCTCGACAGCGGCGGTGGGCGCGTTGCCTACGTCGTGCAGGGCGACGTCGCCACGCGCCGCCAGATCCGCACCGGTGCGAGCAGCATCTCAGAGGTCGAGATCCTCGAAGGCCTGCAGCCGGGCGATCGGATCATCATTTCAAACCTTGGCGAGTTCGAGCGCGTCGAAACCGTGCGGCTGGCCGACTAACCAAACGAGGGATCCTCATGTTCTCCATGCACAACATCAGCAAGGTCTATCGCACGGATCTGATCGAGACGCACGCGCTGCGCGACTTCAGCCTCGAAGTCAACGAGGGCGAGTTCGTCGCGGTGACCGGTCCCTCCGGCTCCGGCAAGACGACCTTCCTGAACATCGCGGGGCTGCTGGAATCCTTCGACACCGGTACCTACAAGCTCGACAGCGCGGATGTCAGCCGCCTCTCCGACGACGAGCGCTCGCGCATCCGCAACCAGAAGATCGGCTTCATCTTTCAGAGCTTCAACCTGATTCCCGACCTCGACGTGTTCGACAACGTCGACGTGCCGTTGCGCTACCGCGGCATGAACGCGAGCGACCGCAAGAAGCGCATCACGGACGCGCTGGAAGTGGTCGGTCTGGCCTCGCGTATGAAGCACATTCCCGCGCAGCTCTCGGGCGGCCAGCAGCAGCGCGTTGCGATCGCGCGCGCCCTGGCGGGCAGCCCGCGCTTCCTGCTCGCGGACGAGCCGACCGGCAACCTCGACTCGCTGATGGCGCGCCAGGTGGTCGATCTGCTCGAGGACATCAACCGCCGCGGCACGACGATCATCATGGTCACGCACGATCCGGAGCTGGCGCGGCGCGCCCACCGCAACGTGCACGTGATGGACGGGCAGGTCACCGATCTGCAGCCGTTTGCGGCGAAGCCGCTGGTCCGCTCCGAAGCGATTGCCACAGGTTGAAAAGCCATGCTCGCTTACTACTTCCGCATCGCCATCAAGAGCCTGCGCCGCAACCCGATGCTCACCGCGCTGATGATCGGCGCGATCGCGGTCGGCGTCGGCGTGTGTATCACCACGCT
>JBIOUH010000147.1:0-32293 GCA_044866955.1 Steroidobacteraceae bacterium | reverse complement strand
GGCACGTGGAAGGACCTGACCGACTCCGTGAACTTCATGGCGTCCAACCTGACGGGCCAGGTGCGCAACATTGCCGAAGTGTCGACGGCCATCGCGCGCGGCAATCTGTCGAAGAAGATCACGGTCGACGTCAAAGGCGAGATCCTGGAGCTGAAGGACACCATCAATACCATGGTGGACCGGCTCAACAGCTTCGCTTCGGAAGTGACGCGCGTCGCACGCGAAGTCGGCACCGAGGGCAAGCTCGGCGGCCAGGCGCGGGTGGAAGGCGTCGCCGGTACCTGGAAAGACCTGACGGATAACGTCAATCACATGGCCGCGAACCTCACCGGCCAGGTGCGCAATATCGCCGAAGTCACGACGGCGGTCGCGAGCGGCAACCTCTCGAAGAAGATCACTGTCGACGTCAAAGGCGAAATCCTCGAGCTGAAGAACACCGTCAACACGATGGTGGACCAGCTCAACAGCTTTGCTTCGGAAGTCACGCGCGTCGCGCGCGAAGTCGGCACCGAGGGCAAGCTCGGCGGCCAGGCCAAAGTCGACGGCGTCGCGGGCACCTGGAAGGACCTGACCGACAACGTCAATCACATGGCCGCGAACCTGACCGGCCAGGTGCGCAACATCGCCGAGGTCGTCACGAGCGTCGCCAACGGCGATCTCAAGCGCAAGCTGATGGTGGAAGCCAAGGGCGAGATTGCAGCGCTCGCGAGCACGATCAACGGCATGATCGACACGCTCGAGACCTTCGCTGCGCAGGTGTCCAACGTCGCGCGCGAAGTGGGCACCGCCGGCAAGCTCGGCGGTCAGGCCAGCGTGCCCGGCGCCGCTGGGCTGTGGCGCGATCTCACCGACAACGTGAATCTGCTCGCCGCCAATCTCACGACTCAGGTGCGCGCGATCGCCGAGGTCGCCACCGCGGTCACGAAAGGCGATCTGACGCGCTTCATCACGGTGGAAGCCTCGGGCGAGGTGGCCTCGCTCAAGGACAACATCAACGAGATGATCCGCAACCTCAAGGACACGACGCAGAAGAACAACGAGCAGGACTGGCTCAAGACCAACATCGCGTTCTTCAACCGCCTGCTGCAGGGCCAGCGCAACATCCGTCACGTCTCCAACCTGATCCTGTCGCAGCTCGTGCCGCTGGTGAACGCGCACCAGGCGCTGTTCTACGTGACGCGTCAGCACGAAGGCGAGAACGTGCTGGAGCTGGCAGCGAGTTACGCAGCGCCGAACCGGCGGCGGCCGCCGCAGCGCCTGCGGCTCGGCGACGGACTGATCGGGCAGTGCGCGGCAGACAGGCGCGTGATGCTGCTCACCGACGCGCCGCATGAATACCTGCGCATCAGCTCCGGCCTCGGTGAAGCGCGGGCTTCGACGATCATCATTCTGCCGGCGCTGTTCGAAGGGGAGGTGAAGGCGGTGCTGGAGCTCGCGTCGTTCGAGCGCTTCAGCGCCGTCCACACGCTGTTCCTCGACCAGCTGATGGAGAGCATCGGCATCGTGCTCAACACGCTCGCGGCCAACATGCAGACCGAAGCGCTGCTCGCGCAGTCGCAGCTGCTGACCGCGGAGCTGCAGAGCCAGCAGGGCGAGCTGAAGAACACCAACGATCGGCTGGAGCAGCAGGCGACGACGCTGCAGCGTTCCGAGGATCTGCTGCGCACGCAGCAGGAGCAGCTGCGCGCCAAGAACGAAGAGCTGGTCGAGAAAGCGAATCTGCTGTCGTGGCAGAACAAGCAGGTCGAAGCGAAGAACCAGGAAGTCGAGCGCGCCAAGAAGCTGCTGGAAGAGAAGGCCGAGCAGCTGGCGCTGATCTCGAAGTACAAGTCCGAGTTCCTCGCGAACATGTCGCACGAGCTGCGCACGCCGCTCAACAGCCTGCTGATTCTCTCCAAGCTCCTTGCCGACAACGCCGACGCGAACCTGAGCTCGCGGCAGATCGAGTTCGCGCAGACGATCCATCGCGCGGGCAGCGAGCTGCTCGCGCTGATCAACGACATCCTCGACCTGTCGAAGATCGAGTCCGGCATGGTCACGCTCGACGTAGGCACGGTGCAGTTCGCGGAGGTCGCGGCCAACCTGCAGCGCGGCTTCGAGCAGATCGCCAGCGACAAGAGCCTGAAGCTGGGCGTGCGCATCGATCCGCAGCTACCGCGTGCAACCGTTACCGACGAGAAGCGGCTGCTGCAGATCCTGAAGAACCTGCTGTCGAATGCGTTCAAGTTCACGCATCACGGCGGCGTCGAGCTGGCGATCGAGCGCGTCAGCGGCGGCTGGAGTCCGGGGCACCACGCGCTCAATGCTGCGGCCACAGTCGTCGCTTACTCCGTCACCGATACCGGCATCGGCATTCCCGCCGACAAGCTGCGCGTGATCTTCGAAGCTTTCCAGCAGGCCGACGGCACGACCAGCCGCAAGTACGGCGGCACCGGGCTCGGCCTGTCGATCAGCCGCGAGATCTGTCGCCTGCTGGGCGGGGAGATCGCGGTCGAGAGCGCGCCGGGCAAGGGCAGCCGCTTCACGCTGTACCTGCCGATCGCTTACGACTTCGGCGCGACCGTGCCCGCGCATACGGCGCGACCGCTGCTGCTCGCAGGACAACAATCTACGCAGGTAGTCGTCGGCCGCGAGGCCACGCCGCTGCTCGTGCCGGCCGAAATCGTCGACGATCGCCAGAACATTCAGCCCGGGGAGTCGGTGTTGCTGATCATCGAGGACGACGCGAAGTTCGGTCGCATCCTGCTCGACCTTGCGCATGACCGCGGCTTCAAGGCCGTCGTCTCCGCGACCGGCAGCGGCGCGCTGCCGCTGGTGCGGCGCTTCAATCCCGCGCTCATCACGCTGGACATCAAGTTGCCCGACATGGACGGCTGGCGGCTGCTCGACATTCTCAAGCGCAGCCCCGACACCCGTCACATCCCGATCCACATCATCTCGGTGGAGGATCCGCGCGAGCGCGGGCTGCAGATGGGCGCGTTCTCGGTGCTGGAGAAACCCGTCGATCACGAGACGTTGCAACAGGCGCTGACGCGCACCGAGGAGTTCATCGCGCGGCCGGTCAAGGAGCTGCTGCTCGTCGAAGACGACGACCTGCAATGTGCTGAGATCCGCAAGGTCATCGGCAACGGCGACGTCGTCGTTACTCAGGTGCGCACGGGCGAGCAGGCATTGCAGGCGCTGCGCGAGCGCGCCTTCGACTGCGCGGTGCTGGACCTAGTATTGCCGGACATGGACGGCCTGCAACTGGTCGAGACTATCCGTCGCGACAGCTCGCGCCGCTTGCCGATCATCATCCATACCGCCAAAGACGTCAGCTCCGCCGACGAGGCAAAGCTGCGCAACCTGGCCGAGTCGTTCATCCTCAAGGGACCGGAGTCGCACCAGCAGCTGTTCGACGAAACCGCGCTCTTCATGCATCGCAATGTCGCCGGCATGAGCGAGGACAAGCGCCGCATCATCGACCTGGCGCGGCGGCGCGAGGCGGGTCTGGCCGGCCGCCGCGTGTTGATCGTCGACGACGACATCCGCAACATCTTTTCGCTCACGGGCGTGCTGGAGCAGCACCAGGTGCAGGTCGTGCACGCAGAGAGCGGCCGGCAGGGCATCGAGCAGCTCGAAGCGACGCCGAGCATCGACATGGTGCTCATGGACGTGATGATGCCGGACATGGACGGCTACGAGACGCTGCAGCAGATCCGCCGCCTCGAGGCATTCCGCAAGCTGCCGATCATCGCGATCACTGCGAAAGCGATGAAGGGCGATCGCGAGAAATGCATCGCTGCCGGCGCGACGGAATACATCTCCAAGCCCGTCGATACCGATCAGCTGGTGTCGATGATGCGCGTCTGGCTCGGACGCGTGTAAGCGCCGGACAAGCAAAAGTGAGCGCAGTCCAGTCCAGGGCAACGATCCTCATCGTCGACGACGAGCCCGACAATCGCTTCGCACTGTCGCACGTGCTCGCCGAGCTGGAGCAGCGCGTCGTCGAAGCCGGCTCGGGCGAGGACGCCCTGCGCTTCCTGCTGCGCGAGGAGTGCGCCGTCATCCTGCTCGACGCGAACATGCCCGGCCTCGACGGCTACGCGACCGCAGCGCTGATCCGGCGCCGCGAGCGCTCGCGCCACATTCCGATCATCTTCGTCAGCGCCATCGACAAGGACGACGAGCACATCGCGCGCGCCTACGCGATGGGCGCGGTCGATTACGTCTTCAAGCCGGTCGATCCGGTGATCCTGCGCTCCAAGATCACGGTGCTGGTCGACCTTTACCTGAAGAACGAGGAAGTGCGGCGCCAGGCACAGCTCGAGCGTGTGTTGCAGGAAGAGAACCTGCGCATCCGGCAGGAGAAGCTCGAGGCCGAGCGCCAGCTGCGGCAGATCGAGGAGCGCCAGACCGCAATCGTGCGCTCGCTGCCGATCGCGCTGTACAGCGCACGGCTGAAGGGCCGCTTCTCGGGGCCGCGCTTCGTCAGCGAAGGCATCGCGCATGCGATCGGATTCCCCGCGGCGCGCTTCGTCGAAGATCCGGATCTCTGGCCCGAGCGCATTCATCCCGAAGATCGCGAGCGCGTGCTCGCAGACGTCGCTTCGATCCAGGCGAGCGGCGGCATGTCGACCGAATATCGCTGGATCTGTGCCGACGGCTCGCCACGCTGGTTTCTCGACCGCGCCGTGCTGATCCGCGATCATGCCGGTCAGCCGCAGGAGATTTTCGGCAGCTGCCTGGACATGACCGACCGCAAGCGCATGGAGCAGCAGCTGTTCCAGGCGCAGAAGATGGAAGCCGTCGGCCAGCTGACCGGCGGCATCGCGCACGACTTCAACAACATGCTGACGGTCGTGATCGGCAACCTCGACTCGTTGGCGCGCGCGTTGCGCGGCTCCGGGCGCAACTTCGGGCGCGCGGAGATGGCGCTGACCGGCGCCCTCAGCTGCGCCGAGCTCACGCGACGATTGCTGGCGTTTGCACGGCGGCAGCCGCTGCAGTCGAGCCCGGTGCATCTCGGGCAGATGTGTCGCCACGTCGCCAAGCTGCTCGGCCGCACGCTCGGCGAGGGCATCCGCATCGAGATCAAGGGCGGCGATTCCGGCTTGTGGTACGTGCTCGCCGATCCGGCGCAGGTCGAGTCCTCGCTGATCAATCTCGCGGTGAACGCGCGCGATGCGATGACCGAGGGCGGCACGCTGACGATCGAAACCAGCAACGTGAGCTCGCAGGGCGGGGATGCCGACGTGCCCCCAGGGGATTTCGTGCTGCTCGTAGTGAGCGACACCGGCGTCGGCATGACCGCCGCAGTGCTGGAACGCGCGATCGAGCCGTTCTTCACGACCAAGAATCTCGGTCACGGCACCGGCCTCGGCCTCAGCATGGTGTACGGCTTCGTCAAGCAGTCCGGCGGGCACGTGAAGATCGAAAGCGCGCCGAACCGCGGGACGCGCGTGAAGGTGTATCTGCCGCGCAGCGAAGCGGCGGTGCAACTCGCCGAAGCTGCGCACGAAGCGGAGCGGGTGGATATTTCCGGGCGCGATCGCACGATCCTGCTCGTCGAGGATGACGCGGGTGTGCGCGCGGTGACGGCCGCGATGTTGAAGGAGCTGCAGTTCACGGTCATCGAAGCGGACAACGGCTCGCATGCGCTCGACATCGTCGATCGCGAGCCGGACATCGATCTGCTGTTCACGGACATCGTGATGCCGGGCATGAACGGCTTCGAGCTCGGGCGCCTCGCGCGCGAGCGGCGGCCGCAGTTGCCGGTGCTCTATGCGACCGGCTACGCGGCGTCGTACACGGCGCCGGAGAAAGGTGCGGACGTGCTGGCCAAGCCGTACCGCGAAGCCGATCTGCTCACGAAGCTGCGGCTGCTGCTGAGCACGCAAGCTGCGCACGGGGGCATGCGCGCAAACTAGCGACAACTTTCCGCCAGTCGCGTATCCTGGCCGCGTCGTGCAATCGTTTGCAGCGCGGAGAATAAGCACTATGCGACGCATCTTGGCGGCCGTAGCCGGCCTGGGATTGTGGGTGGGCATGCTCGCCCACGGCGCCGAGCTGGCGCCGGCCGAGGCCAATAGCGGCGGCCTGCAAGCGAAATTCATCGATGCCGGCGGCGTCAGAACCCGCTACTACGACCAGGGGAACGGCGAGCCCATGGTGCTGGTGCACGGCACCGGATTCAGCGGCGTGGCCAGCGCCAACACCTGGTCGCTGAACATTCCGGGTCTGAGCGCGCGCTTCCACGTCTACGCGCCCGACAAGCTCGCGAGCGGGCTCACCGACAATCCGCGCAGCGACGACGACCTCAATATCCGCGGGGAAGTGCATCATCTCTATGCCTTCGTGAAGGCGCTGGGCCTCACGCGCTTCCACCTGGTCGGTCAGTCGCGCGGCGGCGGCGCGGCGTTGCTGTTCGCCGTAGCGCATCCGGAGATGGTGAAGACGCTGGTCATCGTCGACAGCGCCACCGTGGCGCCGGTCGCGGGAGACGACCGCGACAAGCGCCGTGCACGCCTGTTCGCCAATTGTCCCAAGCAGGAGAACGATCGCGGCGACCAGTTCCGCTGCGAGCAATCAGCGCTCTACTACGATCCCAAGCCCGTGACGGACGACTTCGTCTCGTCTGCGGCCTACATGTGGCGCCAACCGAAAGCGAAGGAGACCGCGCGCCGCATGACGCGCGAGGTGCGGGCGCGCGGCGAGCTGATCTCCAGCGAGATGGTGCACAACGCATATCACCGCATCCTGACCGAGGATGTGCTGAACATGCCCGTGCTGATCTACTGGGCCAAGAATGATCCGTCCGTGCTGCCCGAACAGGCTTACGCGCTCTACAACATCGTCGCCGAGTCGAACCCGCGCGCCTGGCTGCTGTTCACCAACCGCGGCGGGCACTTTCACTATCGCGAGCACCCTGAAGAGTGGAATCGCAACGTGATCAACTTCGTGACGGCCTGGGGCAACTAGCGGATCAGAGTCGCTTCGATCCGGGCGCCGCACCCATCGGTGCGCCGCCCGGTCCGTTGGCGAACGTACGCCACGGCGTCGAGCGCTGCATGGCCACGCCCGGTTTGCTCCAGTCGCACACGCCGCCGGCAAAGACTTTTTCCAGCCGCGACCACTGCGCGTCGCTGAACGTCTTCGTGTAGTTGCTGCGCTTCAACGGCTTGAGCTGACACTTGAGCACGTCTTCCGCCAGCGGGCCGCCCGCGACCTGGCGCGGCGAGGAGAAGTACCGCAGCACCGGGTCCGCATCGCACTTGCTCCAGTCGGTCACCTTGGTCGTGTAGTCGTTGCCGATGTAGCAGAAGTCGAACGCTTCCGCCGGCTTGTTCTTCACGACTTTCTCTTCGAGCGACGCGCTGCTGGTGTCGGCCTTGATCGCCGCGACCCACTTGTCGATGACCACCAGTGAATCGACCATAAGCTGCGGCGGCGGCAGCAGGCCCGGGCCATAACGCCAGATCACCTGATTGCCGTGACCGCCGTTGACGCGGTCGAGCCGGTCGCGCACCGCAAAGGCGCGCCAGTTCATGTGGATGTTCGAGTTGTCGTTGCCGCGCCAGTCGATCATCGGCACCTTCGCCCACTGCTTGGCGTCGCTGACGATGCCGTCCTGATACGCGATGCGCAGCGCCTCGGGATCGGCGACCATGCGCTCCGCCGTCATCTTCATATCGTTGTCGCTGCCGCCGATCTTCTCGTTCAGCGAGACGAATTCCTCGGCGTCGATCTGGCCCGCCTCCAGCGCCTGCAGCCCGTACTGAATGCCGGCGTTGTCGTTCGTGCGATTCGCAACCCGCGGCTGCCTGGCTTCGGGCCCCCAGATCGACATCGCATATTCGGGAATCGTGCAGCGCACCCCATTGGGATTGTTCGCGGCGTCGTACACCTCGCCATCGGGCAGATAGCAGTTGTTCATCGGCTTCTTGGTGCGCGGGTTGGTGTACATGCCCGGCTCGTTCGAGCTGCCGAACGACATCGCCCAGGCCGGGCAGGCCTTGTCGTCCATGTGTCCCGCGATCGCCGCCTTCTTCGTGGCGACCTGCGCGGGCGTCAGATCCTTCGTCAGCGCCGCGAACTGCGGCGACGCGAAGTAGTTGCCGAGCAGCACGCAGTCGCTCACTTCCATGCCGGTCGAGTACGAATCGGGATACGTGCACGAGGGCTGAATGCCGTCGAGCAGACCCGGATACATCGATGCGAGCTGCAGCTGCATGATGGAGCCGCCGGAGCAGCCCACACCGATCGTGTACCTGATCTCGCCGTAGCGCTCGATGACGTGCTCCTTGCCCATCATCACGGTTTCCGCAGCAACGACGTGATTCGAGTTGAGCTGCTGGTCGGTATGCGCGCTTTGCGCGACGAGATAGCCGCGCGCGAGCGCGTAGTCGGCCTGCTGCCAGGCGGTGTTGGGCGGGAATTGTTTGTGCGGCGTGCCGCTGCCGCCGCCGAACGACCACAGGAGCTTGCGATTCCACGCGGCTAGTGCGTCACCCGCGCCCGGATCGTAGAGCACCGCCAGATCGTAGATCGCGCGATTCATGACGCCGCGCTCTACGCGCACGATGTACTTCACTTTTGCGCCCTGATCGTTCGTCGTCTCCGCCAGATCGGCAGGCGGCGCTGCACCCGGGTCATACGGCTTGAAGCACGGCGGACCGTTGCTGCGCTGGGAGCACTGCTCGGTCGTGCGATAAAAGAGATGATCTTCGCTCGCCATGTTGCACTGAGCGTCGGTCGCCGCGGTGCTCAGTCCGCTCGTGCCCGGTTCCGCGCAGACCCACGGCTGCACCTGCGGGCCGGAGAAGATAGGACCGCCGATCGGATGATTCGTGATCGTGAGGCGCGCGCCGCTGCTGCCGAGACGAGCGATCACGACATTCACGCCGTCCTTCAGGCCGGTGAGGAGCCCGACCACGCGTGAGTCCGCACGCTGCTTGAACGAGCTGCTGACATCGCGACCGTCCACATCGACGCGCAGGTCGTCAGCTGTCGTGGCCTGCGGCACCACGATCTCGACGAGTGCGTCGCCGCCGCTGACGAGATCAGCGCGGTTCGACAGCACTTTGATTTCCAGCGCGCTCGAGCTGCCTCCGGGACCGCCGGCGCACGCGGCCAGCCATCCTGCCACACCGATCGGCACGACCCATCGAGCGAGCTGCATGAGGCATCCCCCGTCGTTGTTCTTGGGTCTTACTCTAGCGATTCCAGCGCAAAGATTTGTGGTCGGAGGCTTTTCACTGTACAGTGCCGCCCGCTTACCAGCTGCCGTCCGGTCAGCTCGTTCACTTACTCGCGGTTTCCCACCTCGATTCAATCTCCGCCTCGACTGGACCTTGCGACGAAACGTCGCCTGAGGTGCGGTAGAGGACTCCTGCTCAATGTCATTTGCCGATCTCGGGCTATTGCCCGAACTTACGCGTGCGCTCGCGGAGCGCGGCTATTCCGAACCCACGCCCGTGCAGACGCGCGTGATCCCTGAAATCCTCGCGGGCCGGGACCTCCTGGCCGGCGCCCAGACGGGCACCGGCAAGACGGCCGGCTTCGCGCTGCCGATCCTGCAACTGCTCAACGGCAACGCTCATCCGCCGAAAGTGCCGCGCGCTCTGGTGCTCGTGCCGACTCGCGAGCTCGCGGCCCAGGTCAACGAAAGTGTTCGCACCTACGGCAAGCACCTGCGGCTGCGCACGCAGGTCATCTTCGGCGGCGTCGGCATCAACCCGCAGATCGATGCTCTGCGTCGCGGCACCGACATCCTGGTCGCAACGCCGGGCCGGCTGCTCGACCACGCCCAGCAGCGCACGGTCGATCTGTCGCAGGTGCAGATCCTGGTGCTCGACGAAGCGGATCGCATGCTCGACATGGGTTTCATCGCGGACATCCGCCGCGTGATCAAACTGCTGCCGCGCAAGCGCCAGAACCTGATGTTCTCGGCGACGTACTCCGACGACATCCGGCGGCTCGCGCAGAGCCTGTTGCATCAGCCGGTCGAGATCGAAGTCGCGCGTCGCAACGCTGCAGTCGATTCCGTCGAGCAGCGCGCGTACCTGGTGCCGAAGGATCAGAAGCGCGCATTGCTGTCGCACCTGATTCACGACGGCGACTGGTCGCAGGTGCTCGTGTTCACGCGCACCAAGCACGGCGCGAATCGCTTGACCAAGCAGTTGCAGGAGGACGGCATCGAAGCCGCCGCGATCCACGGCAACAAGAGCCAGTCGGCGCGCACGCAGGCGCTCGCCAATTTCAAACGTTTCGATGTGCGCGCGCTGGTCGCGACCGAGGTCGCCTCGCGCGGGCTCGACATCAAGGAGCTGCCGCATGTCGTCAACTACGAGCTGCCGAACGTGCCGGAAGACTACGTGCATCGCATCGGCCGCACGGGCCGAGCGGGTGCGACGGGCGTCGCGGTGTCGCTGGTCGCGCAGGATGAGACCGGTCTGCTGAAGGACATCGAGAAGGTGCTGCGCAAGCCGATTCCGCAGCTGCCGCTGCCGCACTTCAAGCGCGCGCAGCCACAGCCGCAACGTCAGTCGGCGCCGGCGCAGCAGCAGCAGCGGCAACCCGAGTCGCGTCCGCTCGCACACAAGCAGGCGCACTCACACGCGAAGCAGCAGCCGCAAGGGCAGCGGAACAATCGCCGCCCTCGCTGGAAGAATCGCTCGCGGCCTCAGGCCTCCGCGCGCTGATCTTCCGGCTCTCTCACTTCGGCATGTCCGGGCAGGTCCACGGGTCCGTCATCGCGACGAACGTCTGATCGCGATCGCGGCCCGGGATGCGCAGCGTCAGCTCGTTCGGACCCGGCGTGATCACTTCCGCCTCGATCGGTATGGTGTCTTCGAGCCAGCGGATGTGGTTACCGGCCACGCCCCACTTCGAGACGCGAAAAGTCTCGAAGCACGAGTCCATCAGCAGGGTGCGATCCGGCAGGAAGACGATGATCGTGCCGAGCGGATTGCCCGATGTCGACGAGCGCCAGATGCGGCCGATGAAGGCGGGATTGGCCGGTTCATCGTTCCCGGGCGCTGCACCTGTGGGCGGTGGAGGCTGCGCAGCGGCGGGTGGCGGCGGAGGTGGCTGCGAGCCGCCGCCGCACGCACATAGCGCGAGCATCGTCAGCGACGCGAATTGCAGCTTCACCAGTTGTTTTCCGCGCATCGTCTACTCTCCACGTTTTCCGGGCGGCAGTGCGAATGCGACCAGCCGACCCGGCACGCTCACACCGCCAGTGGCTACCACGATGTACTGACGGCCACGGTGCTGATAAGTCATCGGCGTGCCGAACGGTGGCTCCTTCATACGATACTCCCACAGCAGCTCGCCGGTTTTCTTGTCGAACGCGTGCATGAAGTACTCGGTCGGCGAGGGCGAGAGGTCCGGCTTCGCTTGCGCCTGGTTGAAGAAGACCAGCGTCCTGGTCACGAGCGGCCCGCCGCTCGACAGGAACGAGTGGCTCGAAGCGCCGAGCCGCGGCAGGTTCAGCGCCTTCAGATCGGGATGATCGCGCGGCCCGTCGCCGTGCGCGACCTGCCAGGCAATCTCGCCCTTGTTGAGATCGTAGGCGGTGATCACGCCATACGGCGGCTTGGTGAGCGGCAGGCCGCGCGGGCCCAACGGTCCTACCACGTTGCGAATCGTATACGTGGACTTCTGCGCGTCATCGTTCTTCACCACCGCAGCGAGCGACAGGATGTTCGCGGACTGCAGGAACAGGTAACCCGTTTCGGGATCGAAGCCGGCGCCGCCCCAGTTCGCGCCACCCGCTGCGCTCGGGGCCTGCAGCACACCCTTCTTGCCGTTCTCGCCGGCGACGGTGGGCGGCGTGAACAGCGGGCCGAGCGTGTACTCGGCCGCGATCTTCAGCGCTTCGGCGCGCAGCTCCGGCGTGAAGTCGATCAGGTCGTTCTCCGTGATTCCCTGCCTGGCAAAGGGCGGCGGTTTGGTCGGGAACGGCTGTGTTGGCCACGTCTGCTCGCCCGGCACGATGGATTGCGGCACGGGTCGCTCCTCGATCGGCCAGACCGGCTTGCCGGTCGCGCGCTCGAATACGTACGTGAACCCTTGCTTGCTGACCTGCGCGACGGCCTTGATGCGACGGCCGTCGACAGTGATGTCGACGAGCGTCGGTGCCGCCGGGAAGTCGTAGTCCCACAAGCCGTGATGCACGCCCTGGAAGTGCCACGCGAGCTTGCCGCTGTCCGCCGCGATTGCGAGCAGGCTCTCTGCGTACAGATTTGCGCCCTTGCGATCGCCGCCGTAATAGTCGTTCGTCGGCGTGCCGACTGGCACGAACACCAGCCCGAGCTGCGGATCCGCGCTCATCGGCGCCCACGCGTTGGTGTTGCCCGTGTATTTCCAGGACTCGTTCTGCCACGTTTCCGCACCGGGCTCTTTGTCCTGCGGCACCGTGTGGAAGATCCACTTCGGTGCGCCGGTGACGACGTCGAACGCCTGGATGTGCCCGGCCGGCATCTGCGGCACCGTCGGCCGATCGAATACCGTGCAACCGACGATGATCGTGTTGCCGACGATCGTCGGCGGCGCATTGAAACCGACCATGCGCCGGTCCTCGTCCTTGCGGATCAGCGCGGCCTGCAGATCGACGCGTCCCTCTTTGCCGAACGACGCGATCGCCTGGCCATTGCGCGCATCGATTGCAATCAGCTCGCCGACCCCGGTCGCAATGACGATGCGTGTCTCGGTGCGTCCGCCGATTTTGCCGGACCAGTAGGCGACGCCGCGGTGTTGCCAGCCGGAGTTCGTCGGCCGCCGGCCGCTGGAGTAATCATGCGGATCGAACGTCCAGAGCGTCGTGCCGGAAGCAGCGTCGATCGCTGCGACCTGGCTGAACGCGGTGCTCGTGTAGAGCACGCCGTCGATCATGAGCGGCGTCGGCTTGAAGTAGCCCGGCCGTTCGCGCGTGACGGAGCCGACCAGCGCGTCGTCGGGACTGTTCCAGGTCCACGCGACCTCCAGCGACTTCACGTTGCCGGCATCGATCTGCGAGAGCGGCGAATACTTGGAGCTGCCTGCGTCGCCGCCGTAGTACGGCCACTCGCCGACTTTCGTGTCGGCAGCAGTAGCTGCCGTGCTCACCACGACGACGAGCAGTGTCGAGATCGTTCTTTGCACCCGTCGCTCCCGTTACGGCAGCATCCTGCGGATCGCCGCCTCCAGCTCCTCATCCGTGCAGTCCGTGCACGTGCCCATGGGCGGCATGGTGTTGATGCCTTGTTTGGCGTTCTTGAACAGCGAATCGAAGCCCGTCGTCAGGCGCGGCTGCCAGTCGTTCGGGTCGCCGCTCAGCGGCGCGCCGTTCCAGCCGGTCGCATGACACACGTTACAGTATTGATTGAGGATCGCGTCGGCGCCGCGCGGTGATTTCGCTTCGTCTGCGAATGCAGCCACGCCTGCGGCGATCAGAGTTGCGGATAGCAGCAGCGTGGGGCGCATGCGCATTTCAGTTGCGGCCGGGCACTGCCTGCTGCTCCTGCATGACGCGCAATTGCACGCGCTGGAGCTGCAACGACGATTCCTGCTCCTCTTCGATGACCTTGAGCTGCTGCGGCGACAGCACGCGTGCCAGCGCTTCGCGTTGCTCCCGCTGGAACTTTGCCATGCTCTCCAGCTGCTGCTGCTGGCTCTCTGCATCGTTGACGATGACCGACGTATGGCCGACGAATCCGCCGCTCGCTACCAATTGTCCGCTGTCAGGCATCACTGTAGTCGTCGCCTGCGCGTGCTTTTGCTGATACTCGTGAATGACTTTGGCGAGAGGCATCGCCAGGTCGCTATCGAGCGGCACGCCGGCCGTGGCGAGGGATTCGCGGATGCGGGTCGCTTCGCTGCGCGCGCCGAACATGTACTGGTATTGCTCGAACTCGCGATACTTGGCATCGCCCAGCACCTTTCTGATCTCCGCCAGGTCGGTCTGCATCTGCTCAGCCGACTTGCGATTGGCCTCCTCCATCCTTGCCGACACCCCTTGCGGATCCGTGGCGACATCCCCGAGGTACTCCTGTGTCTCCATGCGGCGCACGTATTGTTCGCCCATCGTCGTGTAGAGCCGATCCATCTGCTCGGGCGTCAGCTCGAGATCTTTGGCGATGTCCGGATTCATGCGCATCAGCATGACCTTCTGCTGCGCCACCATCGCCTCGCGATATTCCGGGTCGCGCAGCAAGGCGCGCTGGCTTTCGGAGTGGGCGATCATCTGTGCGCGCAGCGCCTCGGCATCAGGCTCGGTCGGTACGATGGACTGCGGCTGCTGTTCGGGTGCGCCTGGCTTCACGACGGTGAACGCAGCAGCTGCCGGCTCCGCGGGAACAGGGACTAGCGTTGCTACCCCTGCCACTTGCTGCGCGCGGCGTTCGAGATCGGTTACGCGAGCCTGGAGAGCCTGGGCGCTCTCGCGCTCTTCATGCAGTTGCCGAACCAGGTGGAGCGCAACCAATCCCTCGCCGACTGCGGCGATCGCGAGCACCAGCGCGATATTGTGCACGATGCCACCTCCCCGGACCTTCCCTGGCGGCGACCTGCGACTACTGCCCCTTCTGCTGCTTGGCGACTTCCTGGCGGAGCGCGCGCAATTTCTGCTTCACGATCGCTGCGTTCTCGGGCCCGAGACGGATCATCAGCTTCTGGCCGGCGGAGCGCTCCTCGAGCGACGGGTCCGCGAACTGATAGAAGACGCTCGGTTGCGTCAGCTTGATCGGGCCGGTCACTTCGGGCGTCGCCAGCAGGTGATCGATGACTTCCACGAGGCGATCGTTGAAGTAGCCGTCGGGATACCCGAGGTTCACATACGCCTGCTGGAACAACGGATAGAAGTGCCGATACACGGACACGACCTGCCCCACGTCCGCGTTCCTCACGACGGTCATGAGCGCGGCGTAACGCTCGGCGTTGTCGGGACTGAGCGTCGGCTCGCCGCCCGGTGCGACGACGAGCTCGCCGCTTGCCGGCTTGAGCGGCCGCATCTGGATCGCGACTTTCTTGCGCGGCAGGTTGTCGATAGTGACCACGACGTTGCGCACGATGTCCTTCGGCACCAGCACCTGCTCGAGCGAGCGGCCCAGCGCGCCGGCCAGCGAGTCGTGTACTTCGGCATCGCTGCTCGCCAGGTCGGGCAACGGCTTCGCCGCCTGCGCGTCCTGGTCGATCGGGTTCACCGGTGGCGCGACCGTCGTCGCCGGCTGCACCTGCGCCGCCGGCTCGGGCCTGGGCTCATTGCCTTTGCGGTTGTAGTAGTACGCGACGCCCGCGCCGATCACGACGATGACCGGGATCGCCCAGTAGATCCAGCGTTTGACGTCTTCATCCATGGTCGGGTCCTTGGTGGCCGGCTAGTTCGGCTTGCGGAACTTCAGCAGGAAGTTGTCGGCTTCGCCGATGGCAAGATACTTGTCGCGGTCCTGGTCGCCGAGCGCGAGCGTCGGCGGCAGCGTCCACACGCCCTTCGGCCAATCCTTCGTGTCCTTCTTGTTCGCCAGCACCTCGGAGCGGCTGACGAGCTCGAAGCCGGCCTTCTTCGCCAGCTCGATCGTGTGATCTTCGCGCACGTAGCCGCTCGCGGCCTTCGGATCCTGCGGCTGGTCGGCCGAAGCGCGATGCTCTTCGACGCTCAGGATGCCACCCGGCTTCAGCGCTTTGTAGAACGCGGCGAACGCCTCGTCGGAGAAGCCCGCGCCCATCCAGTTGTGCACGTTGCGCGACGTGATGACGAGGTCGGCGGAGCCGGCCGGCGCGATGTCATAGCTGCCTTTGCCGAATTCCGTGAGCTTCACATCGCCCCAGTGCGGCTTGTTGTCAGCGAGCTTCTTGGTCCAGTTGTCCACAGCCCTCTTGGCGTTCTCGCTCGCGCCCGGCGGAACCATCGCCGTGTAATACGTGCCCTTGTCCTTCAGATATGGGCCGAGGATCTCGGTCCAGTAGCCGCCGCCCGGCGAGACCTCGACCACGGTCATGGTGGGCTTGATGCCGGCGAACTCCAGCACTTCCTGCGGATGCCGATACTGATCGCGCGCGACCAGGCCCGGCGTGCGGTGCGGATCGGCGACGGCCTTGGCCAGCGCGGCATCTTTGGCCAGCGCCCCGGTCAGCGGCAGCGCGGCGAGCAGCGCCGCGGTGAGCAGTGTTCGAATTGTCATTGCGACTCCATGGATGATTCCCCGACAGGCGTGCGAATGTATCAAACTGTCGCCGATGCATTCGACTACAACGTCCGGACAGCGCATGCGGGTACAGGTTCCTTGGTTAGTAGCATGGATATTTTGCAGCGCAATCCGTGCTGCATCCGCCGACTCGGCACCGCAGTGGCTCCAGGACTGCCGCCTGGAAGGCGCCGCGACCGGCGGCAGCGTCGCCGCGCGCTGCGGGTGGTATCGGGTGCGTGAGAACCGGGAGGATGCACATAGCAAGGAATTGCAATTGCACGTTGCGGTGATTCCGGCTCTGCGCCTGAAGCCGGCGGCCGATCCGCTGTTCATTCTGACCGGTGGTCCCGGACAGGCCGCCAGCGATTTCTACCTGAGCGTCGCCCCGGCGTTCTCGCGCATCCGGCGCGACCGCGACCTGGTGCTGGTCGATCAGCGCGGCACCGGCCGCTCCAATCGCCTCGATTGCGCGCTGCCGGACGCTTCCGATTTCACCGCGCCCGATCCGCAGAAGCTGCAAGAGCTCGTACGCGAATGTCTCGCGTCGCTCCCTGGCGACCCGCGCTACTACACGACGAGCATCGCCGTGCGCGACCTGGACGACGTGCGCGCGGCGCTCGGCTACGAGAAGGTGAATCTCTACGGGATCTCCTACGGCACGCGGGTCGCCCAGCACTACATGCGCCGCTATCCCGAGCGCGTACGCACGACGATTCTCGACGGCGCAGTGCCGGCAGAGGTCGCGCTCGGGCCCGAAGTCGCGATCGAGGCGCAGCATGCGATCGACAGCGCCTTTCAGCGCTGCGCGCGTAGTGCCGATTGTGCGCGGCAGTTTCCGCAGATTCCCGAGCAGTTCACCGCGTTGCAGGAACAGCTGCGCAAAGCGCCCGTGACTGTTTCGATCCCGCATCCCCTGACGGGCGTGCTCACGACGACCGAGCTCGATGTCGCGCGACTGGGCGCCGCAGTTCGTCTGCTGACCTACGCAGATGAAACGGTCTCGACGTTGCCGCTGCTGATTCACGAAGCGCAGTCGCTGCACGAGCCGCAGGCGCTGGCGGCGCAGTATCTGCGCATTCAGAGCAGCGTCGAGGAGCAGCTCGCGGAAGGCATGCAGTTCGCAGTCGTCTGCAGCGAAGACGCACCGCGCTGGGATCAGGAGAACATCACCGAGGAAGCGCTCGCCAAGACTTACCTCGGCACAGCGTTCATGAGCGGCATGCGCGGGGTTTGCGCGGACTGGCCGCGGGGTCCGGTGGACGCAGACTTCGGCAAGCCGCTGCAGAGCGATGTGCCGACGCTGGTACTTTCCGGCACCGACGATCCGGTGACGCCGCGGCGCTATGCAGATCAGATCATGAAGGGGCTGCACCAAGCGAAGCACCTCGTCGCTGCCGGACAGGGGCACGGACAGCTCGCGACCGGCTGCATTCCGCGGCTCACCGCCGAGTTCATTGCGGCAGGCACCGTGGCCGGTCTCGACGATGCCTGCGTGCGCAGCATCGGGCCGGCGCCTTTCATGTTGTCGCGGAGCGCAACGGCGCCATGATCCGCGTAGAGGGCTTGAGCAAGAAGTTCGGCGCAGTGCAGGCGGTGAGCGACGTCTCCTTCGAAGCGCAGGACGGCCGTATCACCGGGCTGCTCGGTCACAACGGCGCCGGCAAATCGACCACGCTGCGCATCCTGAGCACGGTGCTGCGACCCGATTCCGGCCTGGCAGTCGTCGACGGCTTCGATTGCCTGGAGCAATCGCTGCAGGTTCGCCGCTCGCTCGGCGTGCTGCCGCACGCGAGCGGCTTGTATGCGCATCTCACCGGCCGCGAGAACATTCGCTACTACGGCAAACTCCAGGGCCTGAACCGTGCAGAGCTCGATCGCAGCACGGATGAGTTGATCGAGCGGCTGGGGCTCGGCGCAGTCGCCGGGCGGCGCGCCAAGGGCTATTCGCAGGGCGAACGCCTGAAGGTCGCACTCGCTCGTGCGCTCGTGCATCAACCGCGCACGATCATTCTCGACGAGCCGACCAACGGCCTCGACGTCAACGCAGTCCGCATGCTGCGCGAGCTGATCCGGCAGCTGCGCGCGTCCGGGCGCTGCGTGCTGTTTTCCAGTCACGTCATGCAGGAAGTAGCTGCGTTGTGCGATGACATCGTGATCATCTCGCACGGCCGCGTCGCCGTGCGCGGCACCCCGGCGGAAATTCTCGCCGCGACCGGCGCCGCGGATCTCGAAGAAGCGTTCGTGCGGGCCGCAGACGGCGGTTTGGCCGCATGACGCGCGCAGTCCGGATCGTCTTCGCCAAGGAGATGCTCGAGAACCTGCGCGACCGGCGCGTCATCCTGTCTGCGTTCCTGTTCGGTGTCCTGCTCGCGCCGGTGATCTTCGGCCTGACGACTTCGCTCGCTTCGAAGCGCGTCGCGGAGAGTCAGGACAAGCCGTTGAAGCTGGCGGTTTCCGGCGGCGAGCACGCACCGAATCTGCTGCATTTCCTCGAAGAGAACGGCACTGAGATCAGCACTGTCGCGATGGCGCCGGACCAGGCGATCACCGAAGTGCGCGCCGGCCGGGAAGACCTGGTGCTGCTCATCGACGCCGAGTATGGACGCAAGCTGCAGGCCGGCGAGCCGGCGCCGCTCGATCTGGTCGTGGACACCGCGAATCAGCAGACCAGCAGGAGCGCCGACCGCGCGCGGCGGCTGCTCGAAGCGTATGGGGGACAGCTGGCTTCGCTGCGGCTGCTGGTGCGCGGCATCAGTCCCGAGGTCGTGCAACCCGTCGACGTGCGCACGCTCGACGTTGCGACGCCGGCCGGACGCTCGCTGCTGATCCTCGGCATGATGACGTACTTCTCGTTCATGTCGATGCTGGTCGGCGGCTTCTACCTCGCCATCGACACGACCGCGGGCGAGCGCGAGCGCGGCTCGCTGGAGCCGCTGCTCGGACTGCCGGTGAATCGCGCCGAGCTCATCGTCGGCAAGATGCTTGCGACCTCGGCGTTCATGTCGATCTCGCTGCTGCTCACGCTCACGGCGTTCGGCATCGTGCTGCAGTTCATTCCGCTGGAAGCGCTCGGTATGTCCGCGAACTTCGGTCCGCGCGTGGTGCTGGCGATGTTCGCTGTGATGCTGCCGTTCGTGCCGCTCGGCGCCGGACTGATGACGTCGGTGGCGTCATTTACGCGCAGCAATCGCGAGGCGCAGTCGTGGTTGTCAGTCGTGATGCTGTTGCCGATCGCGCCGATCATGTTCGCGGTCGTGAATGGCACCAAGCCGAGCGCCGCGCTGATGACGATCCCGAGTCTCAGTCAGCACCTGCTGGCGACCAGCCTGATGCGCGGCGATGCGATTCCGCCGCTGCACGCGCTGATCTCCGGCGGCACGACGCTGCTGCTCGGGGCGCTGTTCGTGGTGCTGGCGATTCGCTTGTACAAGAGAGAAGCGATATTGGGGTGATAGGGCGGTAGCGGAGGGAAAGGGGAACCGGACATTCTTATTTTTCTTCTTTTCCTTCCGCAAAACCCTCGCCGCCTCGTGCCACGAGGTACTTCGCCACCCGTCCCTCGATGTTCTTCCGCAGATTCATGTGGAACAGGTTGTAGTCGTAGATGTGGTAGTTGTCCCGTCCCATCGGGCGCGCCGCGTAGTGCTTCGAGTGGATCTCTTTCACCAGCAGCATGCCGTCGACGCACTGCGCGTCGGCGACGCCAGTCTCCAGGATCGGCCTGGCATCGACGAAATCCTGCGGCACGCCCTTGACGTCGGCGAGCGTGTCTTCGAACGTGCCGGCGTACGACACGCCGCCGATGTTCAGCGACGCGTCCGCCGGCGCACCGTCGGTGCGCCACGTCAGCGGATTCACGCAGACGCTCCTGCTCGAGTCGGTCCACTTCCTCACCTTGGGACCGACGGCGTTCCATGTGACCACGCAGCCGATCTGCTCGGCTGATTCGCATACGGGAACATCGGGCACGGCTCTTGCCATCTCATCGCGATCGATGCCGAAACCGATCGGATACGCGGCGACGAGCCGCTCGCGCAGCGGCGTGCCGGTGACGCGCTTCTCCAGCAGCTTGCGAAGGTGCAGCGATCCCTGGCTGTGCGAGGCCAGGATGAACGGCCGGCCCTGGTTGTAGTGCTCCAGAAAAAAGTCGAACGCGCGCTCCACGTCTTCGTACGCCAGCTGCAGCGCCGACGTGCCGCTGCCGGTCTGATCCATGAACGAATAGATCGTCGCTTGGCGATAACGCGGCGCGTAGAGCTTGCAGCAGCTGTTGAACACCGACGCCTGGCCACGCAGCACGAACGTGTCGGTGAGCTGATTCGTCGAGGCGTCGTCGAGCGCCTGATTCCAAGCAGCCGTGCCGAAGAACGTCGTGGGATGCACGAAGAAGACGTCGACCTGCGCGTTGGCCTGGACATCCTGCACGTCGCCACCCGGCAGCACATCGGCGTCGTCCTGTCGATCCGGCAGAGCCGCCCAGCTCGTGGAAAGCGAATAGTCCGGCGTAGCCGGTTGCGGCGATTCGGTGAACGGGTGCTCGGGCTTGAGGCGCTTGAACGCGATCATCATGCCGATGCTGTCGCGATTCACGTACGCGGCGGCGAGCGCCGCGATGACCAGCACACCGACGCCGATCAGGATCTTCTTCATGAAGCGCCCGGCTCGCTACTTCTGGTGCCGCGCCAGCCAATCCACCATGGTGTTGCTCACGGTCTCGGCCGCGTCCTGCTGCACGAAGTGGCCCGCACCCGGAATCGTCATGATCGTGAGGTCCTTCTCCACCCACTGCCACGTGCCGTTGAGCGCGCCCGGCAGCAGCGCCTGGTCGTCGAGGCCGTGGAACATCAGCACCGGCACCTTGACCTTCGGGAACTGCACTTCGGCGGCCGGCGGCGGCGCATCGGGTTTCGGATAGTTCGCCTTGTAGTAGTTCAGCATGCTCTCGAAGTCCGACTTGTTGAACGCTTCGATGTAGCGCGCCTTCGCTTCCGGGTCGCGCACCCAGCCCGCGAGCCGTTCGGCGGTGAGTGCCTTGTGCGCGTCGGGCTTCTGGAAGTTGAACGCGTACTCGCTGTTCTTCTTCTGCTGCGGATTGGTGGCGATCTCGCGCGCGATGCCGGCGGGGTGCGGCAGGTTGCAGATGATCAGCAGCCGCGTGATCTCCGGCTTCATCATCGCGACGTTCCAGGCAACAGCGCCGCCCCAGTCGTGGCCGACGATGATCGCGTCCGTCTGCTTCTCGGCTTTCACCACCGCGGCGATGTCGCCGACGACCAGCGGGATCGCATAGTTCTCGACGCCCTTGGGCTTGTCCGAAAGGTCGTAACCGCGCAGATCGACGGCGGCGACGCGGTACTTGTGATCCGCGAGCGCGCGCATCTGGTGACGCCACGTGTACCAGAAGTCGGGGAAGCCGTGGATCATCACCACCAGCGGACCTTCGCCCAGTACCGCGTAGTGGATCTTGACGCCGTTGGAATCCGCGTAGCGATGCTCGACCTGATCCCAGACGTCCTGGGCAAACGACGGGCCGCCCGTGAGCAACAGGCAGCCGAGCAGCAGAGCTTGGAGCGGTGCGCGCATTGGTTTCCCCAGGTCGTTATTTGAGCGCCAATATACCGGTATTCTTGCGGCGTGCCCGAATTCTCCGTCGATCTCCTGCTGGTGCTCGTTGCCGCATTCGCTGCGGGCCTGATCGACGCGATGGTGGGCGGCGGCGGGCTGATCCAGATTCCCGCCTTGTTCGCGGTCTATCCTGCCGTGCCGCCGGCGACGCTGCTCGGAACCAGCAAATTCGCCGGCCTGTTCGGCACCATCAGTGCGGTCGCACGTTACGCACGGAAAGTCGTCATTCCGTGGCGTGCTCTGCTGCCGCTCGCATTGCTCGCGCTCGCGTTGTCCATCGGCGGCGCACGTCTCGCGAGCGTGGTATCAGCGGACATCTTTCGCCCGCTCGTGCCGATCATGCTGCTGGCGGTGCTCATCTACGTACTGTGGCGCAAGGATCTCGGCGGCGAGCACGCACCGCGTGCCTTCTCGGGCTCGCATCACATCGTCGGCGCAGTGTTGATTGCGGCTATCGGTTTCTACGACGGATTCTTCGGCCCGGGCACGGGGAGCCTGCTGATCTTCGTCTTCGTGCGCTGTTACGGTTACGATTTCCTGCACGCCGGTGCTGCCGCTCGCGCGATCAACGTCGCGACCAACGCGGCTGCCCTGTCGTACTTCGCAGCGCATGGTCTCGTGCTGTGGTACGTCGGCGCCGGCATGGCAATCTGCAACATCGCCGGCGCGCTGGTCGGGACGCGCCTGGCGCTACGCGGCGGCAGCACCTTCGTGCGTCAGGCGTTCATCGTGATCGTAAGCCTGTTGATTCTGCGAACGGCGTGGACTGCGCTCCACGGCTAGAGTAGCGTTCTGGCTCCGATCACTTTCGCGGAGTCGCCATGACGCTCAAAGGCAAGACTCTCTTCATCACCGGCGCTTCCCGCGGCATCGGCCTGGCCATCGGCGCGCGGGCGGCGCGCGACGGCGCGAACGTTGCGATCGCCGCGAAGAGCGATCAGCCGCATCCGAAGCTGCCCGGCACCATTCACACCGCAGCACGAGAAATCGAAGAGGCCGGCGGCAAGGCGCTCGCGATGCAGGTCGACATCCGCGACGAGAACGCCGTGGCGCAGGCAGCCAGGCGATGCGCGGAGCATTTTGGCGGCATCGACATCCTGGTGAACAACGCCAGCGCGATCTCGCTGTCCGGCACGCTCGAAACGCCGATGAAGCGCTTCGACCTGATGTTCGGAGTCAACGTGCGCGGCACGTTCGTGTCCTCGCAGGCCTGTCTGCCGTATCTCAAGCAGTCGGCGCAGGCGGGGCGCAATCCGCACATTCTGAACCTGTCGCCGCCGCTGAGCATGAAGGCGAAGTGGTTCGCGCCGCACGTGGCATACACGATGGCCAAGTACGGCATGAGCATGTGCGTGCTCGGCATGGCCGAAGAGTTTCGCAACGAGGGCATCGGAGTGAACGCGTTGTGGCCGCGCACCGTGATCGCGACCGCGGCGCTGCAGGTGATCCCGCTGGCGAATCCGAAGCTCGGCCGCACGCCGGAAATCATGGCGGACGCAGCGCACGTCATCCTCACCAGCAACTCGCGCGAGTGCACCGGCAATTTCTTCATCGATGACGAGGTGCTGGCGAAGGCAGGCGTCAAAGACCTGGACCGTTATGCAGTGACGCCCGGCAACCGCGACTTCCTGCCGGATTTCTTCGTCGACTGAGCGCCATGCGCGGAAGGCTGGAAAATGCATCGTTACGTCCTGCTGCTCGCGGCATTCGCGCTCGGCGCTTTCACGGCTGAGGCGGCAGCGCCCGTGCAGCACGCAGGTTCATGGCGGACGCTCGACGGCAAGCCGCCGTTGGTGATCGCGCATCGCGGCGCCTCGGGCTATCGGCCCGAGCACACGCTGGCTTCGTACACGCTCGCGATCGAAATGGGTGCGGACTACATCGAGCCGGACCTGGTCGCCACGCGCGACGGTCAGCTCGTCGCGCGGCACGAGCCGCTGCTCGACGACACCACCGACGTCAAGTCGCGCCCTGAGTTCGCTCACCGCCGCACGACGAAAGAGCTCGACGGCAAGCCGGTCACCGGTTTCTTCGCGAGCGACTTCACGCTCACCGAGATCAAGCGGTTGCGGGCGGTGCAGTCGAATCCGGCGCGCTCCAGGGAGTACGACGGCCGCTTCGAGATTCCGACGTTCGAGGAAATCCTCGATCTCGCCGAGCGCGAATCGCAACAGCGCGGCCGGACGATCGGCGTTTATCCGGAGACCAAGCATCCGTCGTTCCATCTCGCGCTCAACCTGCCGCTCGAAGACCGCGTGCTCGAGATCCTGCGCAAGCACCAGCTGGATCGCGCGGACGGTCCGGTGTTCATCCAGTCCTTCGAGAGCGCCAACCTGCAGTACCTGCGCGCCAAGACGAAGTTGCCGCTGGTTCAACTCCTGGACGACGGCGCTCTGCTGTACGACGCGGCGGGTAAGCGTGTCACTGGGGTGAAGATCTCGCAGTACGGCGACAAGCGCGGCGGCGCGGCGCCGCAGAGTCTCGAAGACATCGCAAAGTACGCGAATGCGATCGGGCCGTGGAAACGTCAGATCATGCGCGATGTGAAGGCGCCGCAACTCTTGCGGTCAACGCTGATCGAACAGGCGCACGCGGCCGGCTTGCGCGTGCACACGTACACATTCCGCAGCGAACCAGCGACGCTCGCACCCGAGTACAACAACGACCCGCAAGCCGAATACGGGCAGTTCTACGGGCTAGGTATCGACGGCGTGTTCTCGGACTTTCCGGATGCCGCGCTCAAGGCGCGGAACGGATTTCCTGCCACAGCGCCGGCCAGCGCTCAACCCAGCAGCACACGTGATCGTAATCGTCCATGACTCTGCGCTGCGCATGCGGGAAGCGTGTGAAGTAGGCGGCAGTCGTCGCAATCGGCACGACGGCGTCCCGCGCCCCATATAAATGTGTCTCGGGCCAGGGATGGGCGGCCGTGCTCGATGCGGGATTGAGCGATCCGGTCAGCGGCAGATAGCCGTGATGCTGCGTCCAGGCGTCGATATCGAGATCGGCGCCGACTGTGATGACGGCCGCGACGTTGTCGAGCCGCTCCGCGATCAACACGGCGAGCACGCCTCCACCGCTGTAACCGACTAGCACGACCTTGCGGGCGTTCGCTCGCGCCGCGGTCATACGCACGGCCGCAGTCATGCTCGATACCACCTCATCCGAGTAGCGCTGCATCGTCCACAATTCCGGCGTGCAGCCCGGCGCTGCCATTGCCTGGTAACACGGACGACTCACATAAGCCGCGGGCCCGGACGTCTGCCCGAGCAGTTTCAGTGCAAGCGGATTGCGAGTGGTCGGGTCCAGGCTCGGCTGCGTACCGCCACGCCACGGAACGCCGTCACCTTCGATGAAGATCGCCAACGGCGCATCCGCAGGCCCGCCGCCGGTGCGCATGTATAAGAGAGTGCGGAAGCCGCCCGCGTCGAGGACGCTGCGGCTCAGGCCCAGCGTGCCTGCGAGCGTGTCGATGTGTGTGGCGTTGCTCGCACAACCCGCCAAAAACAAGGCCAGAAGCAACGACGAAATGGACCGCATGGCGACGATTGCGACGCGCATCACAACGAATGTCAACGCCCGCGGGCACAGTTCACCCTTCCTTGCGATGCCCGGGATCACTGGTACTTACGGGCGTTGCTGCTCACGGAGCAGGGCTGATAGATAGACTGCCAAGCTCGGTCTGCCGCTGACCCGGCTGCCGATGCCCGAACAGACGAATCAATAAGACCCGGGAGATAGGACATGTTCTTTCGCTCGCTTGCCCGAGCAGGCACGCTTTTCAGCGCCGCTGCCTTGTTCGCCATCGTGACGACGACGGCAAACGCCGCAGCGCCGGTGTTCACCGGCAACCCGATCCAGGCCAACTTCATCGGCACACTGCTGCGAGTGAACTTGAAGCAGCAGAACGTCATCGTCGGCGGCCCGCCGGTCAACATCACGGTCGGCGCCATCCAGCCGTCCACTGTCGGCATCATCGGTTTCGTCGTGCCGCCTGCCAACAACACTCTTTGCCTGCAGATCGAGGACGAGGGCTACGACCCGGTCGATGGCGGCCCGGTGACGGTTCAGCTCACTGCGACCAATGGCATGGGACAGCAGAGCACTCAGATCGTGCCCGTCCAGCTGGTGGCGGGTCCGACCGTCAACATTGGGAACGCAGCGGAGCTGACTGCCTGCCAGGACCCGAACACGGGCCCGCCGGTCGCCAACGCGGGTGCGGACCGAACGATCAACGACACGGACGGGCAAGTAAATGAGAACGTAGTGCTCGACGCGTCCGGGACCGCCGATCCCGACCCGGGCACCGAGCTCACGTACACCTGGTCCGATCTCACGAACGACATCCTGCTCGGCACGAGCAACGCGCCGACGCTGCCGGTCACACTGGCTCCGGGCACCTACGACATAGCCGTGTTCGTCTCGGACGACTCCGGCGATTCGCAGAGCGCGAGCAGCGATAACGTGACGATCACGGTCAACGCGCCCGCAGTGCTGGTCGCGAGCGCCGGCCCCGATCGCAACATCGCGGACAGCGACGGCCAGCCGGGCGAGAGCGTGGCGCTGAATGGCACCGGCTCGAACGATCCGGACGGCACCATCGTCTCGTACGAGTGGTTCCGCGTGCCCGGCGGCGACCAGCCGAGTGAACCTCTTGGCACGGGCCAGACCATTACGGCCACGCTGCCGGATGGCACGAACAACATTCGCCTGGTCGTGACCGACAACGTCGGCCTCACTGCTGTGGACGATGCAGTCATCACCGTCGCGGAGGCGCCGCCGGAGACCATCCTCTCCGAGATCCCGGGCCTCACTCCGAACCAGCAGCGCATGGCGGAGAAGCTCGACGGCATGTGCGACTCGCTCGCGGGCAGCGACACCCCGCTGACCGCCGATCAGACCGATCTGTTGTCCAAGTGCACCGGCATCCGCGTCAACAACACGACGGCGAACCAGATCGACGCGCTCGATGAGCTGATTCCGGACGACTTCGCAGTCGCGCGCACGCAGACGCTGCTGTTCGCGAACACGCAGTACGTGAGCGTGATGGATCGACTCATCGCGCTGCGCGGCGGCGCGAAGGGCCTGAGCCTCGCCGGTCTGAACGTCATCGTCGACGGCAAGAGCGTGTCGCTGGCGCAGATCGAGGAGCTGGCGCACAAGATTTTCGGCGGCGGCGCGAGCGCCGACGACGAGCCGGGCGGCCTGCTCAGCGACAAGTGGGGCTTGTGGGCGCGCGGTAACTTCAGCTTCGGCGAGAAGGACGCGAGCGCTGCGAGCCCGGCGTTCGATGCCGATCAGTGGGCGTTCGTGGGCGGTCTCGACTATCGCATCTCGAACAGCGCTGTGATCGGTGGTGCGCTGTCGTACGGCTCGTCGAGCGTCGACTTCGCAGGCGCCGACGGCTCGCTCGATACGGACTCGTTCGCCGGGTCGCTGTACGGCTCGGTGTACGCCGCGAAGAACTTCTACTTCGACGGCATCGTCAACGTCGCCAATTCCAGCTACGACGCGAATCGCAACATCACTTACGTCGACGGCACGGGGCTGATCACGGCCGATGCGACCGGCGATACCGACGGCATGACGTTGAGCGGCGGCCTGTCGATGGGCTACGACTTCCTGCTCGGCGGCATGACGATTTCACCTAACGTCGGCGTCTTCTACATCGACACGACCATCGACAGCTTCACCGAGGAGGGCGCCGGCGGCCTGAACCTGATTTATGACGAACAGAAGTTCAAGTCGATGACCGGCAACGCGGGATTGCGACTCACGTACGCGTGGAACGTGTCGTGGGGTGTATTGTTGCCGCACCTGCGCGCGGACTACGTGCGCGAGTTCGAGGACGACGTCGATGTGTTCGGCGTGCGCTTCGCCGCCGACCCGAATGCAGCCAGCACCCCGCCCGTGCTGGTGGCGACGGACAACCCGGACCAGTCTTACTGGCGGCTGGCCGCGGGCTTCTCGGCGCAGTTCAAGCTCGGCGTCTCGGGCTATATCGAGTACCAGCGGCTGGAGAGCTTCGAGTTCATCGACTTCCAGGACGTGAGCATCGGCCTGCGCTTCCAACGATCCTTCTAGAAGGAAGACTCCATGAGAGCGGTTCGCTTGGCACGGTCATTCGGTCGCATCGCACTGGTGCTCGCGCCGGCGGCGCTGGTGGTCGCTTCGGCGGCCGAGACCGGCAAGGCGGCGGCCACGAAGGGCATGGTGAAGCGCTCGGACGTGGAGATCGTCGACTGCCTGTTGCCGGGCCAGGTCCGTCAGCTCGGCAACAGCACCTTCCTGTCCGCGCGCCGGCCGATCCGCACGACCACGGCCGAATGCACGATCCGCGGCGGCGAGTACGTTGCTTACGATCGCGCCGACATCAAGCAGGCGCTGCGCATCTGGATGGAAACCGCGCAGGGCGGCGATCCGGAGGCGATCACCAACGTCGGCGAGATCTACGAGCGTGGCATGGGCGTGCCGCCGGACTACGCGGCCGCCGCTGAGTGGTATCAGAAGGCAGCGGACAAAGGCTATTCGCGCGCGCTGTTCAATCTCGGAACGATGTACGAACAGGGCCTCGGCGTGGAACAGGATCAGCTCAAGGCGCTGAATCTGTATCGACAGGCCTGGGGCATCAAAGAGGACAACATCATCTTCGCGTCCGCCGCGCAGCGCGAGCAGGACGATCTGCGCAAGCAGCTGGAGGAGGCGATCGCCGAAAAGGACTCGCAGCTGGGTCTGCTGCAGAAGCAGCTGAAGGACATGCAGGATAAGCTGGCCAAACAGCCGGCCACCGACAAGACGGCGGACAACAGCAAGGAAGTCGACGCGCTCAAGAAATGGATCGCGCAGCTCGAGAGCGAGCGCAAGAAGAGCACCGAGCGTCTCGCCGGTATTCCCAAGACGCGCACGCCGTCCGGCATGACCGAGCTGACGCCGATTCCGCCGACCGCGGACGAGCGCACGCTGTCGGGCATCAACTTCGGCCGCTACTACGCGATCGTGATCGGCAACCAGAACTACCAGCAGATCGAGAGCCTGCAGACGCCGAAGTACGACGCGGCGCGCGCGGCGCGCATCCTCGCGGACAAGTACGGCTTCACCGTGCAGATCCTCGACGACGCCAACGACATCACGATGCTCAAGACCATCAACGATCTGAACGCGGTCCTCAAGCCCGAAGACAACGTGCTGATCTACTACGCCGGCCACGGCGCGCGCCTGAAGAGCGGCGCGCTGGAGAGCGGCTACTGGCTGCCGGTGAACGCGGACGCGCCGCCGGAAGACCGCTTCTGGGTGCCGAACGAGCAGATCACCGGGCACCTCGGCCGTCTCACCGCGAAGCGCGTGCTGGTGGTGGCGGACTCGTGCTATTCGGGCCTGCTGTCCACCGATCCGAGCTACCTGTTCCTGAACGAGAAGGTTGCGTACTCGAAGGAGTACATCAAGTTCAAGCTGCCGAAGCGCTCACGGCTGCTGCTGTCCTCGGGCGGCGACCAGCCGGTGCTCGACGAAGGCGGCGGCAACAACTCGGTCTTCGCGCGCGCGTTCCTCGACGAGCTGGAAGGCAACCAGGGCATTCTCTCGGCGCCGGAGCTGTTCAGCCGCATCCGCAAGCGCGTCGAGGTCGCGGCGTCGAAGAACAAGTTCGTGCAGACGCCAGAGTTCAAGTCGATCAAGGGCGCGGGCCACGAGGTCGGCGACTTCTTCTTCGTGCCGCGGGCGAAGACCGGCTGACCTGTCTGTCAGGCTGAAGCCTGACCAACGCAGCAAGCCGGCGTCTGCTAAGAGTTGTGGGTCAGGCTTTAGCCTGACTCTTCGGCTGATATCATGATCCGATGAGGATGCTACCCGTCGCGATCATGCTCTGCGCGTGCTTCGGCTCCGCCCTTGCGGCCGAACACCCTCGCGCCCGCGGGCTCGGCATTCCTTTCGACGGCACTCCCGGACCGCTCAACGCAATTACCGACGTTGCGCCGGTCGCAGTCGGCTACACGACACTCATCGAAGGCTCCGGCGAGCATGCTGTGCGCACGGGCGTCACCGCAATTCTGCCGCGCGGGCGGATGTCGCTGCAGAACCCCGTATTCGCGGGCGTCTTCAGCCTCAACGGCAACGGCGAATTGACGGGCACGCACTGGATCGAGGAATCCGGCTTCCTCGAAGGCCCCGTCATGATCACCGGCACGCACAGCGTCGGTACGGTGCGCGATGCAGTGATCGCGTGGCGCATCAAGCAGGGCAAGCCGGACCCGAGCGGCTACTGGTGGTCGCTCCCGGTGGTGGGCGAGACGTGGGATGGCGATCTCAGCGACGCCAAAGCGTTTCCGGTCAAGGCCGAGCACGTCTTCGCGGCGCTGGAGAGTGCACGCGCCGGCGGCGCACTGGCCGAGGGCAACGTCGGCGGCGGCACCGCGATGATCTGCCACGAGTACAAGTGCGGCACGGGCACGAGCTCGCGCGTGGTGGAGATCGGCGGGCAGCGCTACACCGTCGGCGTGCTCGTTCAGGCGAACTACGGCGTTCGCAGCGAGTTGCGCATTGCCGGGGTACCCGTCGGCAAGTTCCTGCCGCCCGCGCGCCGCGACCCGCAGGATTCGGGCTCGATCATCATCGTCATCGCGACCGACGCACCGCTCATGCCGCAGCAATTGAAGCGGCTGGCGCGTCGCGCATCGATGGGACTGGCGCGCAACGGCAGCTACGCGGGCGATGGCTCGGGCGATCTGTTCCTTGCGTTCTCGACAGCGAATCCTGCCGTCAGTCAGGTCGCGAGCTTCGACGTGCACACGCTCGCCAACGGCCAGTTGAATCCGCTGTTCCTCGCGACTGTGCAGGGCGTCGAAGAAAGTATCGTCAACGCCATGGTCGCAGCGGAGACGATGACAGGGGTGAATGGCCGGACCATGCCGGCGATCGATACCGCCGAGCTGCAGAAGATACTGAAACGCTTCGCTCGGCTGCAGCGCTGAGCGCTGCTACTTCACGCGCTCGAAGACCCGAATCCCGTCCCACCGCTTGCCGTTCTCAGTCCAGCGCGGCGTCAGCGTGAGGCGATCGCCGGCGAGCTCGAACGGTCGTTCCTGATCCGTGCCGACGAACAGGTCGTACAGATCGGCTTCGACGTGGTGGATCACCACACCGCGCCTGCTGTCGACGCTCACGGCCAGGCTCCTGGCTAGCCGCGACCGACCATGCCGCCGCCGTCGATGACGATCGTCTGGCCGGTGATGAAGTTGCCGGCGGGCGAGGCGAGGAACACTGCGGCGCCGGCAATCTCGTCGGGCTCGCCGATGCGCTTCAACGGATAGACGCGCACCGTCTGCTCGTAGATCTGCGGATTCTCCCACAGCGCCTTCGCGAAATCGGTGCGCACCAGGCCGGGTGCGATGCAGTTCGCGCGGATGTTCTTCGCGCCCCACTCGACGCAGATGTTGCGGGCGAGAGCCATGTCGGCGGCTTTCGAGACGCCGTAAGCGCCGATCACCGCGGTGCCGAGCAGGCCCGCGACCGACGAGATGATGACGATCGAGCCGCCGCCACGCTCCGCCATCTGCGGCAGCACCATGTTGCACAACCAGAAGTTGCTGCGCACGTTGCTGGCCATGATCTTGTCCCAGGCGTCGTCGGCCATGTTCGCCATCGGGCCGAAGTAGGGATTGATGGCCGCGTTGCAGACAGCCACGTCGATGCCGCCCCATTTCTGAATTGCAGCGTTCACGAGCGCCTGCAGGTCCTCCTTGCGGCCGATGTTGCAGGCGTGCGCGAACGCCTCGCCACCCTTCGCGCGAATCGCGGCGACGACTTCCTCGCAGGCATCGAGCTTGCGGCTCGACACGACGACCTTCGCGCCGTGCTCCGCCAGCCGTTCGGCGGTTGCGCGACCGATGCCGCGGCTGGACCCGGTGACCAGCACGACCTTTCCCGACAGATCGAACAACGACGAGCCTTTCATCGATACTTCTCCAGCTCCATGCGACCGATCTGGTTGCGATGCACTTCGTCCGGGCCGTCGACGATGCGCATGGTGCGCGCGCTCGCCGCGATGTGCCCGAGTCCGAAGTCGGTGGTGACGCCGGCCGCGCCGTGCGCCTGGATGGCCCAGTCGACGACGTAGTTAAGCATCGCCGGCGCGGCGACCTTGATCATCGCGATCTCGCGCCGCGCGGCCTTGTTGCCGAGGCGGTCCATCTTGTCCGCCGCGTTCAGCACCAGCAGCCGGGCCTGGTCGATCATGATGCGGCAGTTCGCGATGCGCTCCAGCCAGATCGATTGCTCGGCGATCGGCTTGCCGAACGCGACGCGCGAAGACAGGCGCTTGCAGGTGCGCTCCAGCAGCCGCTCGGCCACGCCGATGTTGCGCATGCAGTGATGGATGCGGCCGGGACCGAGGCGCGCCTGCGCGATCTCGAAGCCGCGGCCCTCGCCGAGCAGGATGTTGTCGGCCGGCACGCGCACGTTCTCGAACACGATCTCGGCGTGGCCGTGCGGGGAGTCGTCGAAGCCGAACACCGGCAGCATGCGCA
>JBIOUH010000146.1:0-7537 GCA_044866955.1 Steroidobacteraceae bacterium | reverse complement strand
TCGTGCCGGACGTGTTCGTCCGCCGCACCGAGCGCGGCTGGGCCGTCGACATCAACCCGGCGAGCCTGCCGCGCATTCGCGTCAACCAGAGCTATGCGGGATTGATCGGCCGCTCGGCAGACCACGCGATGCTGCGCACACAGCTGCAGGAAGCGCGCTGGCTGATCCGCAGCCTGGAGATTCGCAACGAAACGCTGCTGAAGGTCGCCCGCTGCATCGTGCAGCGCCAGTCCGCATTCCTGGAGCACGGCGACGAGCACATGCAGCCGATGATCCTCAAGGACGTCGCCGAGGCCGTGCAGATGCACGAGTCGACGATCTCGCGCGTCACGACCAACAAGTACATGCACACGCATCGCGGCGTGTTCGAGTTCCGCTACTTTTTTTCCAGCCACGTGGCCGCGAGCGACGGCACCGAGATGTCGTCAACGGCGATCCGCGCCAAGATCCGCAAGCTGGTGTCGGCCGAAGATCCCGACAAGCCGCTGTCGGACAGCCGCATCGCCGAGATCCTGTCGCGCGAAGGCGTGCTGGTCGCACGGCGAACGGTCGCCAAATACCGCGAGGCGCTCGGTATCCCGCCGTCGAGCGAACGCAAGAAGGTTCCAGTCAGGTAGATCGCGAAGGAGGCTTCCATGCAACTGAACGTCACCGGCCATCACGTCGATGTCACTTCCTCGCTGAAGGGCTACGTCGAGAAGAAGCTAGACCGTATCGTGAGGCACTCGGACCACGTGATAGACGTTCACTGCATCCTGACTGTCGAGAAACTGCGCCACAAAGCTGAAGCGACCGTGCTGCTGAGCGGCGGCACCGTGTATGCCGATGCCGTTGAACAGGACATGTACGCTGCGATCGACGCGCTCGCCGACAAGCTCGACCGCCGCGTCAAGAAGCACAAGGAAAAGCTCGCCGATCATCACGCCATCGAGGCGCAGAAGCCGCGACCCTCGTAGCGGTCAGCGGTCGGTCGGACAACGCCCGGGTTCTGTCGTACCGGGGGCAAGGCGCCGCGGGAATCGGCTATGCTGGCCGTATGCGTCTGGTCATCGTCAGCGGTCTTTCCGGCTCCGGCAAGAGCGTGGCGCTGCACATGCTCGAGGACCTGGACTACTACTGCGTCGACAACATTCCGGCCGGGCTGTTGCCGATGTTCATCTCGCACACGGTGCGCTCGAACGAGGCGACGTACGGCTACACCGCGGTCGGCGTCGACGCCCGCAACCGGCCGGCCGAAATTGCTTCCGTGCCGCGGCTGGTCGCGGAGCTCAAACGCAGCGGCGTCAATTGCGAAGTCCTGTTCCTGCGTGCCGACCAGGAAGCGCTGCTCAAGCGTTACAGCGAGACCCGGCGCCGCCATCCGCTGAGCCGCGACGGGCTGGGCCTCGCCGAGTCGTTGCGCCAGGAGCGTGACCTGCTGGAGCCGATTGCCGACGCCGCCGACCTGATCATCGACACCACGCGCACAACCGTGCACGAATTGCGCGAGCTGATCCGCCAGCGCGTCGGCGGCCGCAGCGAGGGCCGGATGTCGATCCTGTTCGAGTCGTTCGCCTACCGGCACGGCGTGCCCGGCGACGCCGATTTCGTGTTCGACGTGCGCAGCCTGCCCAACCCGTACTGGGAACCCGGCCTCGCCGCCCTGACCGGCCGCGACCCCGCCGTCGTCGAGTACCTGGAGCGCCATGCGATCGTCGCGAAGATGTTTGCCGATATCGTCGGCTTCCTGGAGCACTGGATTCCGGAGCTGAGCCGCACCAACCGCAGCTATCTCACGATCGCCATCGGCTGCACCGGCGGCCAGCATCGCTCGGTCTACCTGGTCGAGCGCCTCGCGCAGTATTTCTCGACCAAGTACGCGCAGGTCCATGCGCGCCACCAGGTCGTGGAGAAGAAGCCCTAGTCACTGCGCCCTGTGCATAGCGGTTCGCTTCGGTACACTGCGCGCCGTTGACTCGAGGCGCAGACCGACGATGACCGAAGCTCCCGCACCGAAGACGAGCCGACTCGCGGCGCTGCGCAGCGCTCTCGAGCAGGGCTCCATGCGCCACGGTCAGCGCATGATCAACTCGATGCATCCGGCGGAGATCGCCTCGCTGATCGAGTCGCTGCCGCCCGCCCGCCGCGAGATCGTCTGGGAGTTCGTCGATCCCGAGCTCGAGGGCGACGTGCTGATCGAGCTCAACGAGGAGGTGCGCTCGGAGCTGATCGGCGGCATGGACGCGGAGGAGCTGATCGCGGCCACCGAGGGCATGGAGGTCGACGATCTGGCCGATCTCATCGGCGACCTGCCGGAGACGCTGAACGAGCGCGTCCTGCGCTCGATGGACGCGCAGGACCGCGAGCGCCTGAACGCCGTGCTGCGCTTCGAGGAAGACAGCGCCGGCGGCCTCATGAACCTCGACACCGTGACGGTGCGCCCGGACGTCACGCTGGAGGTCGTGATGCGTTACATGCGGATGCGCGGCGAGCTGCCCGAGCGCACCGACCGCCTGTTCGTCGTCAACCGTCACGACAAGTATCTCGGCGGCGTGGACATCACGCGGCTGCTGACCGAAGAGCCCGAGCGGACGGTCGGCGAGCTCATGTCCGGCCTGGACGGCATCGCGCCCGAAACGCCGGCGCGCGAGGTCGCGAAGCTGTTCGCGGACCGCGACCTGGTATCGGCGCCGGTGATCAGCCGCGACGGCAAGCTGCTCGGCCGCATCACGATCGACGACGTCGTCGACGTCATCCGCGAGGAAGCCGATCACTCCGTCATGAGCATGGCCGGCCTCACCGAGGACGAGGACCTGTTCGCGGGCGTACGCACCACGGCGCGGCGGCGCGCGATCTGGCTCAGCATCAATCTGGCGACGGCAGTGTTCGCAGCGAATGTCGTCGGGCTGTTCGAAGCGACGATCGAGAAAGTCGTGGCCCTGGCAGTGCTGATGCCGATCGTCGCGAGCATGGGCGGCATCGCCGGCAGCCAGACGCTGGTGTTGATCATCCGCGGGCTCGCGCTCGGCCAGGTCGAGATGGCCAATGCGCGCTGGCTGCTGGCACGGGAGATTGCGGTCGGACTGTTGAACGGAGTTCTGCTGGCCGGCCTGGTCGGCATCGTGGCCGGCATCTGGTTTCACCAGTGGCCGATCGGCGCGATCATCTTCGCAGCCCTGCTCATCAATCTGTTTGCCGCGGCGATGGCCGGTGTGTTCGTGCCGCTCATCCTGCGGCGGCTGGGCATCGACCCGGCACTGGCCGGCGGCGTCGTGCTGACGACCGTCACCGATACGGTGGGCTTCGCTTCGCTACTGGGCCTCGGCACGCTGTTCCTGACGTAGGTGGAAGCGACGCATCATCTGCGTCGCACCCGTCCGGTCCACCGTGAAGCCGCCGAGGAAAGCCAGCAGGTCGTCCGAGCGTTTCATCGCGTCCTGGTAACCGAGCGCGATCAGCTCGCGCGTGTAGCTGTCCTGGAACAGCAGGTAGCTCATCAGCTGGCCGCCGCCGGCGTTCAGTGCGCCCATCGTCCGCAACAACACGCGTAGCGCGCGCGGCAACGCCGCCGTGTGATGCCGCGCGAGCTCCGACAGATCGCGGCTGGGCATGATCACCATGATATCGATGCGCCGCAGCTGCACGTTGTTCTCGCCGACGCTCGCCAGCGGCCCGACGCGCTCGACGATGTGATTGATCTGCGTGAGCCGCTCGAGGTCCGCATAGAGCCCGTCCGAGAACAGCGCATCGAGCATGTAGCCGAAGATCTGCCCGAACGTCGGCGATATCGGCGGCAGCGGCGTCTGCGGCCGGCCCTCGTTGCGCGTGCCGACGACCAGCAGGCGCTGCGCGCCCAGGTGGATGGCGGCGCTGAACGGGTTCGCTTCGCGCATCGCGCCATCGCCGTAGTACTCGTCGCCCAGCGAGACCGGCGGGAACAGGAACGGCACTGCGACGCTGGCCATCACGTGATCGAGCGACAGCGCCGCGGGCTCGCCGGTGCGGCGCGTGCGGCTCCAGGGGTCGCACCCCGGCTTGGACTCATAGAACGAGACCGACCGGCCGGTGATGTAGCCGGCCGCGGACATGGCCAGCGCATCGAGATGACCGGCTTCGATCGCGCGGCGAATGCCAGCGAAATCGAACTGGTTGCGCAGCAGCTCGCGCAGCGGCGAGTTGTCGAACAACGAGCGCGGCGGCGGCAGCAGCCAGCCGCCCGACATCATGGCCAGCACCCAGTGGACGCCGGAGCGCACCACCGTACCGGTATCGGCGCGAAACACCTGTCCGACCTGGAAGTTGCGCCACACTCGCTCCAGATTGCCGACAGCGACGCGGAACCGGTCGGCGTGCACGGCGATTGCAGTAGCGTTCACCGCCCCCGCGGAGGTGCCGGTGACGACTGGAAAAGGATTGGCCGATCGTGCGGGCAGCAGGTCGGCGATCGCCCGCAGCACGCCGACCTGATAGGCCGCCCGCGCGCCCCCGCCCGGCAGGACCAGCCCAACCTTGGGCGGCACAGGGGGCTGCGATTCGAGCTCGGTGCTCATTGAAGTTTTATGAAGCGTGAACTGCCGGCGGTCAGTACCGGGTCTAATGCCTTAGGGATTAGTATCGCACAGTGCCCTGGATCGTCTTTCGGCACCATCTTGCATCGAGGAACCGCCATGAATCGCATACGCAGTCTCAAGTTTCTGCTGCTTCCGCTGCTGCTCGCCTGGCTGGCCGCCGCTCATGCCGAAGGCGCAGCGCCAGCCCTCGGCGCGGCTGCTCCGGACTTCAAGCTGCAGGACCAGAACGGCAAGTGGCACGAGCTGAAGGACTATCGCGGCAAGTGGGTCGCGCTGTACTTCTATCCCAAGGATCAGACGCCGGGCTGCACCACTCAGGCCTGCGAGTTCCGCGACAACATCTTCGCCTTCCGCGACGCCGGCGCGCAGATCCTCGGCATCAGCGTCGACGACGTCGAGTCGCACAAGGCGTTCTCCGAGAAGCACGGCCTGCCGTTTCCGATCCTCGCCGACTCCACCAAGGAGACCGCGAAGAAGTACGGAGTGCTGAAAACCTTTCTCGGCACGATGGAGCTGGCGAAGCGCGACACCTTCCTGATCGACCCGCAGGGCAAGATCGTCAAGCACTACGCCGACGTCGACCCGAAGGGTCACTCGCAGATCGTGCTGAACGACATCAAGACGCTGCAGGCGCAGCAGAAGAAGAGCTGAGGATCTCGGGCTGCAGCCGGACCTGCGGGACCGCCGCAGGTCGGGCTGCCCGACTCAATGCAATGCCTTGATCGCCTGGTCGAGGCCGCCGAGCGTGAGCGGGAACATGCGCTCCTCGATCAGCTCCCGCGTGATCTGCACCGAAGGCGTGTAGTCCCAGCGCTGCTGCGGCTCGGGATTGAGCCACACGTGATGCGGCCAGGTGCGCACCAGCCGCTGCATCCAGGCCGCGCCGGCCTCCTCGTTCCAATGCTCGATGCTGCCGCCCGGCTGTACGATCTCGTACGGGCTCATGGTCGCATCGCCGACGAAGATCAGCTTGTAGTCGTGACCGTAGGTGCGCATGACTTCGAGCGTCGGGATCTTCTCGACGTGGCGGCGCCGGTTGTCCTTCCACAGGCTCTCGTACACGAAGTTGTGGAAGTAGAAGTACTCGAGGTGCTTGAACTCGCTGCGCGCGGCGGAGAACAGCTCCTCGCAGACGCGCACGTGGTCGTCCATCGAGCCGCCGACGTCGAGAAATAGAAGGACCTTTATTGCATTGTGCCGCTCCGGCTGGAACTTCAGGTCCAGCAGGCCCGCGTTGCGCGCGGTCGAGTCGATCGTGCCGTCGAGATCGAGCTGATCGGCCGCGCCCTCGCGAGCGAAGCGCCGCAGCTTGCGCAGCGCGATCTTGATGTTCCGCGTGCCGAGCTCGATCTGGTCGTCGAGATTGCGGTACTCGCGGCGGTCCCACACCTTGACCGCTCGCCGGTTGCGCGACTCGTCCTGACCGATGCGGATGCCTTCGGGGTTGTAGCCGTACGCGCCGAACGGCGAAGTGCCGCCAGTGCCGATCCATTTGCTGCCGCCCTGGTGGCGTCCTTTCTGCTCTTCCAGTCGCTTCTTCAGCGTCTCGATCAGCTTGTCCCAGCCGCCGAGCGCCTCGATCTTCGCCTTCTCTTCCGCCGACAGCGTGCGCTCGCCCATGCGCTGCAGCCATTCCTGCGGAATGCGCGCGAGCAGAGCTTCGAACAGCTCTTCGGCGCCTTTGAAGTGCGCGGCGAACGCGCGATCGAAGCGGTCGAAGTGCCGCTCGTCCTTCACCAGGCAGGCGCGCGACAGGTAGTAAAAGTCCTCGGCGCTGGCGTCGGCCACCCGCGCCTGCAGCGCTTCGAGCAGCGTCAGGAACTCGGTGATCGAGACCGGCACGCCGCCTTCGCGCAGCTTGAAGAAGAATGGAACCAGCACGTTCGCACCGCCTCGCGGCTCAACGCCCCTGCCGGCGGTGCAGGAACACGAGCTGCTCGAACAGGTGCACGTCCTGCTCGTTTTTCAGCAGTGCGCCGTACAGCGGCGGGATCGCCTTCTTCGGATCCTGGTCGCGCAACACTTCCGGCGGGATGTCCTCGGCGAGCAGCAGCTTGATCCAGTCGAGCAGCTCGGAGGTCGAGGGCTTCTTCTTCAGGCCCGGCATCTCGCGCACCTTGAAGAAGGTCGTCAGCGCTTCCGCCAGCAGCTCCTTCTTCAAGCCGGGAAAGTGCACGGCGACGATGCGCTCCATCGTCGCCGTATCCGGAAAGCGGATGTAGTGGAAGAAGCAGCGGCGCAGGAACGCGTCCGGCAGCTCCTTCTCGTTGTTGCTGGTGATGACGATGATCGGCCTGTGCACCGCCTTGATCCACTGGCGCGTCTCGTACACGTAGAACTCCATGCGGTCGAGCTCGTGCAAGAGGTCGTTCGGGAACTCGATGTCGGCCTTGTCGATCTCGTCGACCAGCAGCACCGGCTGCACCTCGCTGTCGAACGCCTCCCACAGCCGGCCTTTGATGATGTAGTTCGCAACGTCGTGCACTTTTTCTTCGCCGAGCTGCGAGTCGCGCAAGCGCGAGACAGCGTCGTATTCGTACAAGCCCTGCTGCGCCTTCGTCGTGGATTTGATGTGCCAGCGGTACAGCGGCCGCTGCAGGGCGCTCGCGATCTCCTCGGCGAGCTGCGTCTTGCCGGTGCCGGGCTCGCCCTTGACCAGCAGCGGGCGGCCGAGCGTCACGGCCGCGTTCACGGCCATCATCAGGTCTTCGGTGGCGACGTAGCTGTCGGTGCCGTGAAAGCGTGCGGACATCGAGACTCCGGCAGGGGGATGAATTCAGAGAGTAGCAGCTGGGCGCAGGGTCAGTGTGTGCTTCGCGGCGCCGGGCAGCAGCGGCGTCGGCTTGCCCTGCGCCCAATCTTCGTGGCCCGCACCGTAGAACGGCGAGAGCGGATGATCGACGGGGCCGCCCGGCATCTGCAGCGAGCCCTGTGCTTCGTGTCCGGGCGAGACGACGAGTCGCTGCGAGGAGCCGAAGGCCTGTCCC
>JBIOUH010000145.1:0-5537 GCA_044866955.1 Steroidobacteraceae bacterium | reverse complement strand
CTCTCCTGGATGAGGACTTGAGAAACTCGCGGCGCAAGCGCCTGCAGCGGGGAACAGAGCAAGCCGTGTGCCAGCTGCTGCTGAGTGGGCGTAAGTTACTGACAGACGAGGCACTTCACTGCGACGTAGTGCACATTGTCAAACGCGAAAATGGCGACAGAAATGTCCCTGTTTGTCAGTTCCTGACGCACTTCGTCAGTTCGCGACGCAGCGCAGAGACAAGCGGTGCCGCGGCGCACCGCTATTCTATGCCCAGCTTCTTGATCCGATAGCGCAGCGAGCGGAAGGTCATGCCAAGCAGCTGCGCTGCTTTGGTCTTGTTGTAGCGAGTCTGCTCGAGCGCCCGGACGATCGCGTCGCGCTCGATGTCTTCGAGCGCGTCGCCCAGCTTCTCGCCGGGTGAGACCGTGTTCGGAATCGGCACTTCCGTGTTCGCGACCTTCGGCCGCAGCTGCAGGTCTACGGCGTCGATGATGCCGTTCGAGCACAGCGTGGCCGCACGCTCCAGCACGTTCTCGAGCTCACGCACGTTGCCGGGGAAGTGATACTCGCGCAGCGTCGCGAGCGCCGCCCCGGTGACCTGGAGCGAGCGGTTACCGATCTGCCGCCCGAGGCGGGACATGATCGACTCGACCAGCTCATCGATGTCCTCGAGCCGCTCGCGCAGCGGCGGCACGCGGATCTCGATGACGTTCACGCGATAGAAGAGGTCCTCGCGGAACTTGCCCTCGGCGACCAGCGCGGCGAGATTCTTGTGAGTCGCCGACAGGATGCGCACGTCGATCGGCGTTTCCTTCGACTCGCCCACCGGCCGCACGCTCTTCTCCTGGATGACCCGCAGGAGTTTCACCTGCATGTGCAGCGGCAGGTCGGCGATCTCGTCCAGAAACAGCGTGCCGCCCTCGGCAGACTGGATCAGGCCCTCCTTGTCGGCAACCGCACCGGTGAAGCTGCCCTTCTTGTGGCCGAACAGTTCGCTCTCCATCAGCTCGGTTGGGATAGCGCCGCAGTTCACCGGCACGAATGGCCCGTCGCGCCGCGCGCCGGCGTCGTGGATCAGGTGCGCGACCAGCTCTTTGCCGGTGCCGGATTCCCCATAGATATGTACCGGCGCCTGGCTGCGCGCCACGCGCTCGATCATCTCTCGCAGCTGTTCCATGGCGGGCGAGCGGCCGAGGAGCTTGATCTGCGGCAGCTGCAACGTGCTTTCGGCCGAGCCGGCGAGCTTGAGCGTGGCGGCAATCAGCTTGCGCAGCGCTGCGACGTCGAGAGGCTTGGAGATGAAGTCGAAGGCGCCGAGCTTGAGCGCGCGCACTGCGCTTTCGACGTTGCCGTGAGCCGTGATGACTGCTACCGGCGTCTGTGGCTTGTGCGTCTGGATCCACTCGACGATGTCCAGACCGTTGCCGTCCGGCAGCCGCATGTCTGTGAGGCACAGATCGAAAGCGCCGCCGCGCAGCTCGCGCGTCGCCGCGCCGATGGTGTCGGCCGTCGTCACGTCGAGATTCATGCGCTCGAGCGTGATGCCGAGCAGCTCGCGAATGTCCGGCTCATCGTCGATGACGAGAGCGCGAGGTTTCGTCACAAGATTTCCCAGCGTTGAGGATCGGCGAAGACTACGCGAAAAATACTACCACCGCCCGCTCGCGGCTCGTAAATGAGCGTGGCGCGATTGCATTGTGCGAGCTCGCGGGCGATGAACAGGCCGAGGCCGGTGCCGCCCTTCGAGCCGGTGAAGAACGGCTCGAAGATGCGCTCCGCGTCCGCCTGCGCGATGCCGGGGCCGCGATCGACGATTTCCAGGAACGGTCGATCCGACGTCTGGATGCGCCCGGTCCGCAGCTCCACCGGCGCATCGTTGTCGCCGCGGCGACCGTACTTGAGCGCGTTCTCGCAGAGGTTCCACAGCAGCTGGTACAGGTGCGAAGGATCGACGCGCACGTCGAGCTCGCCCGCCGGATCGAAGCGGATCGCGCGCTCGTCGACCTCGGAGGTCTGGCGGAACTCGGCCAGGAACTCCCCGGCCCAGGCGTTGAGCTCGAGCCGCTCGGGCCGCGTCGTGTCCCGCCGCGACAACTGCAGGACGTTGTTGATGATGGTGCTGACCCGCTCGCCGTTGTTCGTGATGATGTCGGTGAGGCGTCGTTCCTGCGTGGACAGCGACGGGGCTTCCGCCAGCAGCTGCGCTGCATGACTCATGGCGCCGACCGGGTTGCGGATCTCGTGCGCGATGCTGGCGCTGAGCCGGCCCAGGGCAGCGAGCTTCGACTGTTGAACGCGTTCGACGATCAGCGTCGTGTCTTCAAGGAACACGAGCGTCGGTCCTCTGCCGCTGGTGTCCAGTGAGACGAAGTGGGGCTGCACCAGGGTGCCGCCGTCCGAGGCGAGCATGGTCATGGTGGTGAGGTGCCAGTCGTCGGAGCGCCTGCGCCAGCTTTCCAGCAGATACAGCAGCCGGGGCGAGACCTCGCCGAGCGGCGTGCCCTGCGGCACGCTCGCGCCGTTCAGCAGCAGCGCGGCCGATTCGTTGATGAGGCGGATCGTGTCGTGGGCGTCTACTACCAGGATGCTCTCGCGCAGGTGCTGCACGATGAACTGGTTCAGCTCGGCGAGGTTGGCGACGTCGACTTCGCGCTGACGCACGCGCTCCTCGCTCTCGCGCAGGTTGCGCGCCAGCGGACCGACGCCGAGGGTTACGATGAATATGAGCGCACCGACGATGCCGGCCGCGGCGAAATCGCTGCCGTCGCCCCCCGCTGCCAGTGTCGTGAGCGTCTGTTGCACGAGCACGGCCAGCGTTGCGATCGCGGCGAACATCAGCGCCAGTCGTTGTTGCACCAGGAACGACAGTGCCCCGATCGGCAGGACCAGGAGCGAGGCGAGACCGCTCGTCGTGCCGCCGCTCGCATACGTCAGCGCCGCAATCGCGGCCACGTCGACGCACAGCCCGGCCATGGTCTGGATATTGACCTCGGGCCAGCGCCGCTTGACCGTGGCGATCGATAGCAGCGCGTAGGCGAAATACGCAGAGACCGTGGCGATGAACAGGTCGGGGTGTGCCTGTCCGACGCGCGTCGGCGTGATCGCCAGAAACATCACGGTGAGCAGCACGGTGACCAGCAACCGAAACAGGTTGACGAGCGTGAGCACTCGCCAGGCGAGCGGGCTCGAATCGGTTGCAGCGGTCGTGATGAGCAGCGGTCTCATGCTTTGCATCGGCGGCGAATTCCCTCAGAATACGCGGCCTTTGTCCGGTCTTCCTACCATCATATGAACCTGCACGAGTATCAATCCAAGCAGCTGTTCGCAAATTACGGCATCCCCGTGCCCACCGGCTACGTCGCGGCGAGCGCCGCGGAGGCTGAAGCGGCGGCGCGGCGCATCGGCGGCGCGAAATGGGTCGTCAAGGCGCAGGTGCACGCCGGCGGGCGCGGCAAGGGCGGCGGCGTCAAGCTGGTCGATTCGCCCGAAGCGGCGGGCAAGGCCACGGCCGCGATGCTCGGGACGCGCTTGAAGACGCACCAGACCGGGCCGGAAGGCCTGCCGGTGCACCAGGTGTTCGTCGAGGAAGGCTCGAAGATCGCGCGCGAGCTGTACCTGAGCCTGGTCCTGAACCGCGACAAGGGCCACATCGCGTTCATCGCGTCGGCTGCGGGCGGCATGGACATCGAGGAAGTCGCTGCGCACACGCCGGAGAAGATCATCCGCGTCAACGTGCATCCGGCCGCCGGGCTGCAGCCCTCGCAGTGCCGCGTGCTCGCGTACGGTCTCGGCCTCAAAGGCAAGGAAGTCGAGCAGTTCACGAGCATCGCCCAGGCGCTGTACCGCCTGTACCTGGAGAAGGACGCGAGCCTGGTGGAGATCAATCCGTTGATCGTCACCGGCGAGGGCAAGCTGGTCGCGCTCGACGCCAAGATCAACATCGAGGACAACGCGCTGTTCCGCCAGAAAGAGCTGGCCGGCTGGCGCGACAGCAGCCAGGAAGACGAGATGGAGCGCGCAGCGGCCGAGCACGAGCTGAACTATGTCTCGCTCGACGGCGACATCGCTTGCATGGTGAACGGGGCCGGCCTCGCCATGGCGACCATGGACCTGATCAAGCTGCACGGCGGCGCACCCGCGAACTTCCTCGACGTCGGCGGCGGCGCCACGCGCGAGCGCGTGACCGAAGCGTTCAACTTGATCCTGTCGAACAAGAGCGTGCGCGCGATCCTGGTGAACATCTTCGGCGGCATCGTCCGCTGCGACATGATCGCGGAGGGCATCATCCACGCGGTGCAGGACGTCGGCGTCAAGGTGCCGGTCGTTGTGCGCATCGAAGGCACGAACGCGGAGCAGGGACGTGCGCTGCTTGCGAAGAGCGGGCTGGCGATCAACGCTGCGACTGATCTGACCGATGCGGCGAAGAAGGTCGTCGCTGCCGCCAAAGGCAAGAAGTAATGAGCATCCTCGTCAACAAGAACACGCGTGTCATCTGCCAGGGCTTCACCGGCAAGCAGGGCACGTTTCATTCCGAGCAGTGCATTGCGTACGGTACGAAGGTCGTCGGCGGCGTGACGCCGGGTCGCGGTGGCGAGAAGCATCTGGACCTGCCGGTGTTCGACACCGCGCGCGAAGCAGTGAAAGAGACCGGCGCGACGGTCAGCATGATCTACGTGCCGGCGCCGTATGCGGCCGACGCGATCCTCGAAGCGGCGGACGCCGGCATCGAGCTCATCGTGTGCATCACCGAAGGCATTCCGGTGAACGACATGGTGAAAGTCAAAGCTGCGCTGCCGAGCTACGGCAGCCTGCTGATCGGACCGAACTGCCCCGGCATCATCACGCCGGGCGCGTGCAAGATCGGCATCATGCCCGGCTTCATTCACAAGCCCGGCCGCGTCGGCATCGTCTCGCGCTCCGGCACGCTGACGTACGAAGCGGTGTTCCAGACGACCAACGCGGGTCTCGGCCAGAGCACCTGCGTCGGCATCGGCGGCGATCCGGTGCGCGGCATGAACTTCATCGATGTGCTGGCGCGCTTCCAGGACGATCCGCAGACCGAAGGCATCATCATGGTCGGCGAGATCGGCGGCTCGGACGAAGAGGCCGCCGCCGAGTTCATCCGCAAGAACGTCACCAAGCCGGTCGTTGCCTACATCGCGGGCGTCACAGCGCCGGCGGGCAAGCGCATGGGCCACGCGGGCGCGATCGTGTCCGGCGGCATGGGCACTGCCGCGGACAAGTTCAAGGCGCTGGAGCGTGCGGGCGTGCGTACGGTGAAGAGCCCGGCGGATCTGGGAAAGGCGATCGCGGAGAAGTTGGGTAAGGGGAAGGCGAAGGGGAAGAAGAAGACTCTCGCCAAGAGCGCCAGGAACGCCAGGAAGAGCGTCAAAAAGGCTCCGGCGAAGAAGAAAAAGGCGCCTGCGCGCAAGAAGTGAGCTGGGCGGCAGCGGCTGACCAATAGGCATAGAATTCGTCTATGTCTTTGCGCATTGCTTTAGCCCAGCTGAACCTGTTCGTCGGCGACGTCGGCGGCAACACGCAGCGCGTGATCG
>JBIOUH010000144.1:0-22192 GCA_044866955.1 Steroidobacteraceae bacterium | reverse complement strand
ACTTTCCGGCCGCGGCTTGGGATGGTGTGACTGCTTCGGGCATCGCGTGTACCGCGATTCGACCGGCATCGGTGCCGTCGCCCGCGGCGCCTGGCCGAAATCGATGCGCCAGCCGCGCACCATGTCGCGCGCGTTCACGCCCCAGCCAACGAGGTAGCGTCCATCTGCGGACAGCCCGGTCGGAACCAGGTCTTGCCAATCCTTGAACTGCGTTTGACCCCGCGCAGCGAGATACGCCTGGAGGTCGACGAGCGTGCCGCCATGCTTGTCAGCGAGCCAGAGGAAACCGCGCGCTACGTTCCTGCCGAATCCCGAGTCATCGATGAGGTCGTAGTAGTAGGCACCGGTTACGACGTTGCCTTTCTCGCTGAGGCCGTATGCATAGTGACGCAACGCCGGGAGCATTGGATTGATCGCTTCGAAGTAACACGCAGGCTCGCGGCTCTTCGTGCTCAACCGCCACGCGAGCACCGCGCGCGCCGCGCTCGACGGACCGCCTCCGCCCACGATCGTCGTGCAATCAGAATTGCAGGCAACGGTCTCGCCGCCGAGTCGCACTCCATCGTCATCTCGCAGCTCCTCGACAAATCCATCGACCCACCGTGCGGCGAAATAAGTGCTGCCGCGCTCGGCCGCAGACCCCACTTGCACAGCGCCGTCGTTCGAAGTTCCGCTTGCCCACGCTGTGCTGCTCTTTCCGGCCTTCGGCAGTTCCTGCCAGCCGAAATCCGCGAGTGGCTCCGCAGTGTCCGGATTGAAGCTGAAGCCGCGCTCCCAGCCATAGTCGATCGGCGGCGGCACGGTCGATCCAGCCAGCCTCTGGCCGTTTGCCGAGATGGCAAACGGCAGCGTGGCCCAGCCGGGCAAGGCCGGGATCAAGTCCGGTATTGCGCTGAGCGGCACCCATCCTTTCTGCTGCGTCCAGAACGCCGCTTCGGGTCGATCCGTCTCGATAGCGCCGCTGATCGTGCGTCCATCCGCCGACACGTCGGGGCGGCCCGCCTGCAGGCCTCCGAGCAGCTGCACCGGACCAGCGCCGGGCCAGCGAAAGACACCGGATTTCTCCGCGCCGATGCCGATCCCGACCACGACTGCGCCGTCGTTGGAGATCGCTTGCGGCAGGAGATTTTCGCCGAGATCCACGACCACCGGCGGAGCGCTCAGTGCGGCGGCGGGGAGCACAAACAGACTGGCGAGACCGATTCGGGCAGGTGCGTGCATGCCATTCTTCTCCGTTGACTTAGCAACCGGCGACCAGCCGCCGGCGCGCGCGAGCTGCGGATCCTCCCCAAGCACCGTGGATTCTGTCAAGGCGTCGCGGGTTCTTACGCAACCGCTGCTTCAGCTGCGCACGAGCGCTGAGTGTTTTTCCGGAAGCGCTGTCGGCAGTCGACTGAACTCTCGGATGTTCGTTCGCGCTGTCGCTACCAGATCCGGACCCGCTCCTTCGGATCGAGATACAGCTTCTCCCCCTCCTTCACATCGAACGCCGCATACCACGCATCCATGTTCCGCTCCGGGAATGTGCCGCGCGCGGTGCGCGGTGAATGCGGATCCGTGAGCATCTGCGCGCGCAGAGCGTCATCGCGTGTCTTGCCGCGCCAGGCTTGTGCGAATGACAAGAAGAAGCGTTGATCGCCCGTGAAGCCATCCAGCACGGGCGCCGCCTGTCCATTCAGCGACAGCTTGTAAGCGGTGTACGCCATCTCGAGGCCGCCCAGGTCGCCGATGTTCTCGCCCATGGTGAACTCGCCGTTCACGCAGGCGCCTTCGAGCGGGCAGTAGGCACCGTATTGCGCACCGAGCTTCTTCGTCGCTTCAAGGAAGCGCGCGTTGGTCTGCGGCGTCCACCAGTTGCGCACTTTGCCCGAGCCATCGAACTCGCGACCCTCGTCGTCGAAGCCGTGACCGATCTCATGGCCGATGATCGCGCCGATCGCGCCGTAGTTGACCGCCGGATCCGCATTCGGATCGAAGAACGGCGGCTGCAGGATGCCCGCCGGGAAAGTGATCTGATTCTTCGAGGGGTCGTAGTAGGCGTCGACGGTTTGCGGCGTCATGAACCACTCGCCGCGATCGACGGGCTCGTGAATGCGTTTGACGTTGCGCTCCCACTCGAATATCCGCGCGTTGCGCGCGTTCTCGAAGTGCTTGCCGCGCTCGATGCTGAGCGCGGAATAGTCGCGCCACTTGTCCGGGTAACCGATGCGAGGATCGAAAGCATCGAGCTTCTTCAGCGCTTCCGCTCGCGTCGCATCGTCCATCCACGAGAGCTTCGCGAGCCGCTCCTTGAGCGCTGCGCGCAGATTCGCCACCAGCGTGTCCATCTTGGCCTTGGTGCCGGGCGGGAAATGCTTGCGCACGTAAATCTGGCCGAGTCCTTCGCCGATGGCCGCGTCGACCAGGGTGAGGCCGCGCTTCCAGCGATCGCGCTGCTGCTCCACGCCGCGCAGCGCCTTCGAGTTGAATGCGAACTGCGCATCGTCGAACGCTTTCGGCAGGTCGGTCGCATACGAGTTGACGAAGTGGAAGGTCATGTAGGACTTCCACGCGGCGAGCGGCTCGCTGTCCAGGAGCTTCGCGCCATCGGCAATGGCGGTCGTCTCGTTCACGATGAAATGCTGCTCGTCGCCGAGCCCGACGCCGGCGAGCACGACCTTCCAGTCGACGCTGGGCACGAGCTTCCTGAGTCCCGACAAGTCCATCGGGTTGTTGACCTCGCTGACCTTGCGCTGCCGCTCCGGCGCCCAGGCAACGGCCGCGATCTTGTTTTCGATGCCGATCACCTGTCTGGCCGCGCCGGCCGGATTCTTGTGGCCGAGCAATTCGAAGACCTTCGTGACGTATGCGGCGTAGGCCGAGCGGTAGGAGTCGAACTTGTCTCCCTTCTTGAGGTAGTAATCGCGGTTCGGCATGCCGAGGCCCGACTGACTGACCCACACCGTGTACTTGGTCGGATCTGCAGTGTCCGGGTTGATGGACAAGCCGAACGGCGCCTGAAAGTCGATCGAGCCCACGAGCTGCATCAGTCCGGCCTTGTCCTTGACCGCATCGATCTGCGCCAGGAAGGGCTGCAGCGGCTGCATGCCGCGAGCTTCGATCCCGGCTTCGTCCATCCAGCCGGCGTAGAGGTCGGCGACTTTCTGGTCGACGCTTCCTGCTGCCGGCTTGCTGTCCGCGAGCTCATCGAGGATGGCGTGCAGATCGGCCTCGGTCTTCTCGAACACGACCGTGCCGGTGCCGTAACCGGCGCGGTCAGCCGGCATCTGGAAAGTGTCGAGCCATTTGCCGTTGACGTAGCGATAGAAGTCGTCGCCCGGCTTGACGCTCGTATCCATCGCAGTGAGATCGACACCAAAACTGCCGACGGCAGCCTTCGGTGGCGGTGGTGCTGCCGTGGTGGGTGCAGGCTCCTTGCTGCACGCTGCGAGCAGTGCAGTGGCGATGATTCCGATCAACGATGCTGAGCGCATGACTCCCCCTCAGAACGGTATCCCGTCTCGAAGCAGGAAGTATGCACAGCCGCCGGCGGGTTCCGCTGGCCCGGACACTTTTTTTCGCTATCCGCGACACAAGTGCGTCGTTGACGTCACTCGAAGCGATTTCCACAAAGGTTGTACCGGGGCCCGTCGCAGAGCTGTCATTGGAGCATCTCGATGATCTTCTGATCGTCGGGGCCCAGCAGATAGAACGCGACGAAGGTCGCCGGCGCATCGCTCGAAGCATTGTCGAACTGCACGATCTTGGCACCGGCGGGCTCGAAGAATGCGCTGCCTTCGGTGAGCAGCTGCGCCGGCTGCCCGTCGACCCGAAAGCGGATCGATCCGTGCGCGACGTAGCCCACCACCGGGCACGGATGGCGATGCAATCCCGTCCGCTGCGAGGGCGCGAAATCGATCTGCTTGATCTCGACGCGCGCCACGTCCTTGCTACCCGCGATCGCTGCAGTGAGCAGCTCCTTGCGCACGATTGTGCCCGGTGCGTTGCTCTGCTGTGCCACTGCCACACCTCCGATTCCGCTCGCTACGAACGCCAACGCCATGAGCCAGATCTTCATCGCTACTCCTGACGGCCAAAAATCTCCTGCACCTCGACCAGCGAGTTACGCACCGCCGGTCCTGCGGCAGAGAACGTCAGTTTGGAGGATCGTTGCGACGATTTGTTCCGGCGTGGCGCTGACTTTCAGAGCAGCTTCGGTATGAGCGCGCAGCTGCGGCACCGCATGACCGATCGTGACGCAATCTGCTCTATCCGCGGGCCGGCCGATCGACGCCGAAGGTCCGCACGTTCGTCGATTTCATGGTCGAGGCGTTGCGCAGCGCAGCCATACCCTCGCAGAATTAGAGGCTCGTCTGCATGAGGAACGACACCAATGGCCGATTTCACGCGTGGTTCGAAAGGTCTTGATCGCCGCGAATTTCTGAGTGCCGCCGCTCTCGCCAGCGCGAGTGCGATGGTCTTCGGCCCGCACGCTGCGGCGGCAGCGGCCGAGCGCTACCCGGCGATTCGCAAAGCTGCCGAAGCCGGCCACGACGCCGCCATCAAGCGGCTGCAGGACTGGATCGCCCTGCCCTCCATCGCCGCCGAAAATCGCAGCATGAAGGAAGGCGCGGAGTACATGGCGAATCTTGCACGCGAGGCGGGATTCGATGCGGCCACGATCGTGCCGACCGACGGCCATCCAGGCGTCTTCGCCACGATGGACAACGGCGCGAAGCGTACGCTCGCGCTGTACTTCATGTACGACGTCAAGCAGTTCGATCCGGCGGAGTGGTCCTCGCCGCCGCTCGAAGCGCGCATCGTCGACAAGCCCGGCTTCGGACGCGCCGTGGTCGGTCGAGGCGCCGTCAATCAGAAGGGACCCGAAGCAACGGTGCTCTCTGCGCTGCATGCGATGCGCGCCGCCAAAGCGAAGCTGCCGGTCAATCTGGTACTGGTGTGCGAGGGCGAAGAGGAAATCGGCTCGCCGCACTTTCACCAGATCGTGCAGCGTCCCGACGTGTTTGCCGCGCTCAAGAAGGCCGAGGGCATCTACATTCCTGCAAGCTGGCAGGACATGAACGGCAACGTCGCGGTCAACCTGGGCTCGAAGGGCGTCATCGAGCTGGAGCTGGTTGCGAGCGGGGCGAAGTGGGGACGCGGTCCGAAAGGCGATATTCATTCCAGCCAGAAGGCGAACGTCGATTCCCCGGTCTGGCGACTCGTGCATGCGCTGGACTCGCTGGTGACGCCGGATGGCAATACGCCCACGATCGACGGCTGGTTCGAGAATGTCCGACCGCTCACGCAGCGGGAAAAAGATCTCATCGCCGAGACCGCGCGCAGCAGCAACGAGGAGCAGGTCAAGAAGCAGCTCGGCTTGAACCACTGGATCGATGACCTGCCGTATGCACAAGCGCTCGAGCGGCTCGCTTCGCAACCGACGGTGAACATCGAAGGGCTCGTCGCCGGCTACACCGGTCCGGGCGGCAAGACGATTCTTCCGGGGCGCGCGGTCGCCAAGCTCGACCTGCGGCTGGTGCCGAATCAGACCCGCGACGAAGCTGTGCAGAAGCTGCGCGCGCACCTCGACAAGCACGGCTTCAGCGACGTCGAAGTGAACGTCAGCGGCGGCTACGACCCGACGGAAACTGCCGAGGACAGCCGCATCATTCGTGCACAGCTGGACACGTATCAGCGCGCCGGAATCAAGGCGACGCTCAATCCGCGACTCGCGGGCTCATGGCCCGGCGCGGTGTTCACCGCGCCGCCGCTCTCGCTGCCCGCGGGCCACTTCGGCTTCGGTCACGGCTCGGGCGCTCACGCACCGGATGAGTACTACGTGGTGGACTCGACCAACCCCAAGGTCGCCGGCATCGTCGATGCGATGATGGGTCACGTCGACATGTTCCACCAGATCGCTACCGTGAAGTAGCGGCGATCATCCAGCAGGAAGCGGTGAAACGCACTTCGGGTCCGTGCACATAGGGATCAAATGCTGCACGGACCGCTGTGGCGACGGCGGCACGCGTCTGCGTGTCGGCCGCCTGCAGAGCGATGCCGACGGGCCCGAAGCGAGTTCCGTAGCGAATCAATTCCTTCTCGGGCAGCGTGCAGGTGACGTCGAGCGGCCGGATGTCGATCTCGACCCAGCCGCTGTCCTGGAGGATGGACCGCACGCGCCGCTCATCCGCGAAGCCGAATTGCCCCGGTGCGTCCGGACGCCGCGGCTGAAGATTCGGCAGCAGCGGCGCCGCGGCGCGCTCGGCAGCGGTCATGAAAGGATTCTCGGCAGGACTGCGCCAGACGATCGCTCGCAGCCTGCAGCCGTCGGCGGCAGCACTGCGCAGGTTCGCAAATGCCTGCACTGAATCCTCGAAGAACATCGTGCCGAAGCGCGACATGATCAGCTCGAACTTCTGCGCGCCGAATGCATGCTTCTGCGCGTCGTCGCAGACGAAGGTCGCAGGCGAGCCCTCCTGCTGCGCCAGCATCCGGGCGGCGGCGATCATCTGCTCTGAAATGTCGATGCCGACGGCAGCGTTTCCCGCGCCGGGCGATCGGGCAACTGCGCGCGTCGTGCTGCCCGTGCCGCAGCCGACGTCGAGCACTCGCCTCGCGCCGCTGGCCGCAACCTCCGCAACGAGCAGATCCTCGAACGGTTGCAGCGTGCGATCGAGCATCTGCTGCGCCTCGACCCACGCGCACCCGGCGCTGCCCTTCCAACGTTGTGCCTGGTCTTCGTCCTTCAGCTGTGTCGCCGCCACGATGGTCTCCTGCTTGCCTTCGGAAAGCTTCAGGCTCACTCTGCCACTTCAAGTCGACTTGAGGTCAAGAGCGTGAAGCCCCTGGACATCACCGAGGTCGCGCGCCGTTCCGGCGTTCCGGCCTCGACGTTACGGTTCTACGAGGAGAAAGGGTTGATCGCGTCGATCGGCCGGCGCGGCCTGCGCCGGCTGTTCGATGCGCGCGTCGTGGAGCGCCTGGCGCTGCTCGCGCTCGGACGCGCATCCGGTTTTTCGCTGGAAGAAATGGCGCACCTGTTCTCCGGCAACGGCCGCCCGCGCATCGATCGGCAGCTCCTCGCCGCAAAGGCGGATGAGCTGGACAAGACGATCAAGGAGCTCACGGCGATGCGCGATGGTCTGCGCCATGCAGTCGCGTGCCGGGCGCCGAGTCACATGGAATGCCCCACGTTCCAGCGACTGCTGAAAGCGGCCGCCTCCGGCAGGCTTGGATCTCGCAGGAAGAAGGCGCTGTAGGAATCCGTTCGCGGGCGTAGTATTGCCCGCGACCATGCAGGGGTCCTCGGAGGCAGGGTGGACGCCAAACTGCTGCGTCGAGCGGGAATCACCTTCGCGAGCATGCCGACGTCCGCAAGGATCGCGACGGCAGGCGGCCTCGTCCTGTTCCTTCTGGTCACGACCTGGCTGGTCTACGTCACGGGCGGCCTGCGTCTTGCCTACTCCCACCTGATGTACGTCCCAATCGTATTGGGCGGAATCGCATTTGGCGTGCCCGGAGGGCTGGTGACAGCCGTCGTCGCCGGTTTGCTGCTCGGTCCGTACATGCCGCTCAACACGTCGACGGGAGAGATGCAGGAACCGCTCAACTGGATCTATCGCGTCTTCTTTTTCGCGTTCGTCGGCATTCTCGTCGGCACCTGGGCGCAGCTGCTGCGGCGACATCTGCGCGAGCTGGAATGGCTCCACGAGCATCACGAGGATACCGGCCTGCTCAACCTGACCGGCCTGCTCAGACAGCTGGACATCCGGATGCGCGCTCCGGGCGAAGGCCGATCGCTGTTCGTCGCCATTACTCAGTTGAATGCCTTTCTCGAGATCCAGAACACGTTCGGTGCGACGTTCGGCATGCGGGTGCTCGCCAAGGTCGTCGAACGCGCCAAGGCCGTCGTGCCGCCCGGTGGGCTCGTTGCCCTGATCCAACCCGATCGCCTGGCAACAGTCGTCGAAGGCGAGGCCGCAGATCGCGCCACGCGCGAGCGTCTCGAACAGACCATCGCGGAGTCGTATGTCGTCGATGGGTTGCCGATCCACGTCGAGGCGAGCACCGGCGTGGCACACTTTCCATCGCATGCACGCACGGCGGAAGAGCTGCTGCAGAAAGCTAGCATCGCGATGCATTGGGCTGCATCGCGCAAGGCCTCGATCTCGTTCTATGACGCGGCAAGCGATCACACCAGCCGCGACAACCTGATCCTCCTCGGCACGCTCCCCGACGCCATCGAGCGCGGGGAGCTGCAGGTCTGGCATCAGGCCCAGATTGCGCTCGCCACCTCCGACATCGTCGGGACCGAAGCGCTGGTGCGCTGGCAGCATCCGCAGCGCGGCGTGGTCGAACCGGCCAGCTTCGTGCCGCAGGTCGAAGAAACGACTCTGATCAATGCTCTGACTCAGGCGGTGATCGCCGCAGCGCTGGCCGACGCTGGCGTATGGCGTGCCGCGGGACACCGCCTGCGCGTATCGGTGAATCTGTCCGTGCGCAATCTGCTGGACCGGACGCTGCTGGAAGTGCTGGCGCAGAACTGTCGGCTCAACAGCCTGGAGCCAGGAGATATCGAGCTCGAGATCACCGAGAGCGCGATGATGGCAGATTCGGATCACTGTGCTCGCCTGATCTCCGCGCTGCGCGACGCGGGTTACGGCGTGGCGATCGACGATTTCGGCGTCGGGCATTCCTCGCTTGCCTACCTGCAGAAGCTGAGGGTCTCGGCGCTGAAGATCGATCAGCTGTTCATCAGGAACCTCACCGCAGATGCCCACAATCAAAAAATAGTGCAGGCCATCCTGCAGCTGGCCAAGGCGCTCGGCCTGCAGACCGTCGCTGAAGGAATCGCCGATGCACAGTCGCTGGCGCTGCTGCGGGACTGGGGTTGCGACTACGGACAAGGGTCGTTCGTGCACCAGCCGGCCCCGATGCAGGAGTTCTCGGCGCTCCTCGACGAGAGACGGCAAGCGCATCGCACCGCTGCGATCGATGCCTGATGAGCAAAAAAAAGGCCCGACCTTGCGGCCGGGCCCCTGAGCTGCTTCGCTGCTCCATGCGTCTGAGCTTCAGTTCGCGGGGACCTGAATGCGCACGACATCCTTGAGCACACCGTCCAGGCCGCCGAAGACGGTGAGCTTGTCCACCTTCTCCGTGACCTTCTCCAGCGTCTCCAGCTCCTTCAGGCGCAGCAGCGTCGGGTTCTCGTCCATGAGACGCGCAGTGTTCAGAAGCGAGCGCGTTGCCGCGGTCTCTTCACGACGCTTGATCAGGTTCGCCTGTGCGACCTTCTCCGCCTCCACCACGCGGTTGAGGATTTCCTTCATCTCGCCCGGCAGGATCACGTCCTTGATGCCGACGCTCGCGAGCTTGATGCCGTGCTGCTCGATCTTGCCGCGCGCCGACGCCTGGATCTCGCGATCCAGATCGCCCTTGGCGCCCAGCAGCTCATCGAGCGTCCGGCTGCCGATCGCCACGCGCAGCGCGAACTGCAGTTCCTTGTAGACGTATTCCACGAAGTTCTGCAGCGACGTACGCGCCTGCACGACGTCCTCGACCTGCCACAGGGCAGTGAGGTTGACGCGCAGGCTGACCTTGTCCTTGGTCAGGATGTCCTGACCCGCGACTTCCATGGTCTGCACGCGACGATCCACCATCTCGACCTTCACGGTGCGCTGGAACTTCCAGAACACGTGCAGGCCCGGCTCGAGCAGCTTGACGAACGTGCCGTCCACGATCAGCAGTGCGACCGAGGTATCCGGCACTTCAACCGAGCTCACTGCGTCCGTCGCCTGCGCCAGCAGCGGCTGCTTCGCGCGAGCGAGCAGCTTCGTCACGCGCGCAGGCACTGCGAGATCGGCGGCGAGATCGATCTTCTCGACCTTCACCTCGATCGGACCCTTCCAGTAGAGCTGGCGCTTGCCCGGTGCGAGCACGCCTGCCAGCTTGCCGTTCTTGTAGACAAGACCCGCCTCGTGCTCGGTCAGCTCGACGATGTCGAAGTACTTCTCCATCGTCGCCCGCGCTTCCTTCACCAGGAAATCCACGCGCGCATGCTCGAACTCCGGGACCGTGAGGTCGTAGAGCTGCGCCTGTACGTCGCTCATCGGCGCGATGAGCCAGTGCTTACCCGGCTCCAGCACACCTGCAAAGGTCTTGTTCTTCCAAACCAGTGCACGCTCATGCTGGGCGACGGTGATTCGCTTGATAGTCATGTCGCTCTCCTTCTTCTTTCACTCGCCCAATGCCGCCTCCGGCCCATCCGGAAGCCGCAATCTCAATAAGTCCGAAGCCACCCCGCGCCTGCCGCACGGGTATCGCGTTCTGCGTGTCCTTCGCCGGCGAGCGCGCGGCTGTCATCGTCCGCGCCTCCCTGGCACGAACGCCTCTTCAGCCGCACCTCTCGCCGGACCGGGGCACGCAGGACATCGACGCACAAGGCGTGGTACGCGCTGCGATGTGAGGGAGTCACATCGCCGGGGCGCTTCGGTTGCGGGACTCTCGTCCCGCGGTAGTGATGCAGACTGGCATCGACAGTGGGGAATCGAACCCCAGGCCGTGAGGCCTACCGGTAACGACGTGGAGTCGTTGCAATAGAGGGAGTCGAACCCTCGACCCAGCAGTTATGGCTGCTTGCTCTGCCCAGCTGAGCTACATTGCAGTGGCGGACAAGGTTACGTCTCGCGCGGTACACACGAGCAGCAGCGCTGCCGCGCGCCAGTGTGGTTGGGAACCACAACCGCTGCGCCAAACGATGACCAAGACCTCGGTGACGACGAGCGTTGGTCACGCTCATCGAAATTCTTTTCGAACGCGGCCGGCGGACCGATTTCCGCCGGCCGGATTCACATCGACAGATGCACGCGCGAACCCTTCGGCACGCCCTGGAGCAGGAACTCCATCTGGTCGGCCAGGATCTTGCGATTGCTGAGGATGAAAGCCTCGTAGCGATTGGGCACGTACGGCACGTAGTGCAGCTTCATGCCCGCGGCCTCCGGCATGCGATTGGCCTTGCGGTTGTTGCACGCCTTGCAGGCCGCGACCAGGTTCATCCACGAAGCCGCGCCGCCCTTCGAGCTCGGCACGATGTGCTCCATGTCGAGCTGATCGAAGCGGAAGCGCTGCGCGCAGTAGGCGCAGACGTAGCGATCGCGGGCGAGCAGCATGTCCTTCGTGAGCGTCGGCGCGTGATCGAAGTGGCGGACGATGAAGTCCTTGCCCTTGATCGCGACGATCGAGCTCGCGCGGATCAGCGACTGCAAGCCGGTCGAGCGCTGCGTGCCACCGCGTAGCACGAACTCGTTCGTGCCGATGGCCCACGCGATCATGTCGGTTGCATAGTAGTGTGCGGCGTCGCGCACGCCGATCCACCGGTGCGGAGCGCCGGCGACGTCGAGCGCGAGAATGTGCGGAGCCATCGGACCCTCCTTCGTGGTGGTGGTGGTGAGACTGGTGGACCTGGCGAGACTCGAACTCGCAACCTCCTGCGTGCAAAGCAGGCGCTCTGCCCGATTGCGCTACAGGCCCACGGAAAATGGTCGGGACTGTGGGATTCGAACCCACGACCTCCTGCGCCCAAGGCAGGCGCTCTGACAGGCTGAGCTAAGTCCCGATGGAAAATTTGGAGCCGAGAGTCGGAGTCGAACCGACAATGCGCTGCTTACAAGGCAGCTGCTCTGCCACCTGAGCGATCTCGGCGTGTATGGGGTGACGTGCGGGGCTCGAACCCGCGACCTCCGAGTTCACAGCCCGGGGCTCTGACCGGCTGAGCTAACGTCACCATTTGTGGCGGCGGGTGAAGGATTTGAACCTTCGACCTCCGGCATCGCAAACCGGCGCTGTGTTCCACTGAGCTAACGTCGCATCGAGGATGGCTGGCGAGGCAGGAGTCGAACCTGCGCGGGCTCCGGTAACAGCGGAGTACTCTGCCAACTGAGCTACTCGCCAACATGACTGGTGCACCGAGCAGGTCTCGACCCTGCAGTCTCCTGGGCTTCAACCAGGCGCTCTACCTGTTGAGCTATCGGTGCATTGAAGGTGGCGCCACGTATGGGATTCGAACCCATGACTTCTCACTGGACAGGCGAGCACTCTGGCCTCTGAGTTAACGTGGCAACCGCGATCGTGTGGCTGGGGCTCCCTATTCCTGGCGCATGCGCTGTTTACCGAACTCGGCTACGCTGTCTCAGCCAGGCGGAGGCCGCGGGTGTCCGGTTTGCGGCCAGCACGCTTCGAGAGCGAGGAACCGTGGAGCGCGCCATTCGAGCTGATTTGACTTCGATGTCTGGTTCGCACGTACCGCTTCGGCGGTGGCTTCTCCCGGTACTTGCAGCTGCTGCTTACCCATTCCTCTTGAACAGCTATTCCGCGATCGCGCACGCGGGGAACGATAGCGCAGAGTTCCTGCAGAGACTGGCGCTGCACTCGACTGCGTCGGCACTCATGCTCGCCGCGTTCGCAGTGCCTTGTCTGGCGCTCGCATCGCTTCTGCGGTTGGACAAGTCGAATGGCTTCGAGATGCGATTCCTTCGACGCCTGTTGCACATCGCCGCCGCGACCCCGCCGCTCTATGTCCTTGCGACGCAACTTGCGGCTGCAGTCGGCGTACGCAAGTACCCGAACGCACTCTGGTGCAGCGTTTGGGTCCTCGTCGCTGCCGTGACGTGGCGGCGCCTGCGTACAACCCGCTGCAGTGAGAATTCACATCCGGACTCGATCGTCGACAAATGGATTCCCGCGTTCCGCGTTGTTCACGGCATTGCGGCTCCGACTTTGCTGTTGGTCTTCCTCGCAGCGCATCTCGCGAACCACCTCGCCGCGCTCTGGAGCGTCGAGGCTCACCAGTCGCTCATGAAACTGCTTCGGCTCTGGTACCGGGCGACGTGGGTCGAGCCGGCCGTGCTGGGGTTATGCGTTGCGATGATCGCGACCGGGCTGGTGCTGGTGGCATTTCATACGCGAACGGGAGGTGATCGGTATCGAACAGTCCAGACTACTGCGGGCGCATACCTCGCGGCTTTCATGCTCGCCCACACGAGCGCCGTCCTCTGGGGAAGAAGTGTGCATATCGACACGGATTGGCTATTTGCCAGCGGCGGCCCAGCGGGCCTGCTCTTCGGCACGAGTTACTACCTGATCCCGTACTACCCACTCGCGGTGATCGCCGTGCTTGGCGTGCATATCGCTTAGGTGAGCGTTTCCGCAGAAACGCTGGCTGGGGCTCCAGGATTCGAACCTGGGTTCTCGCGTTCAAAGCGCGATGTCCTGCCGCTAGACGAAGCCCCAGGACAAGAGGTGGATGGAAGCAGGAGTCGGATTCGAACCGACGACCTCCAGCGTATGAGACTGGTGAGCTGAACCGCTGCTCTATCCTGCTATCGAGATTGGTGCGGGCGACAGGATTCGAACCTGCATTCGCAGAACTCCGGTCATTACTCGAAGAGAGCACGGGCTTGGAAACGCGCTTCCCTAGCGACCCACTGAAGTAGCCGTTCGGTGCATCCGCAACCGTGTGCTCGCGCTCATCACCTGCGTAGCCTTTTCAGCTGACCCACTGACAGCGTTTAAGGGCCGCGTCTACCTTTTGCGCCACGCCCGCATGATTCAAACTGGTCCCTTCCCCCGGAGTCGAACCGGGATGCCCGAGGGCACTGAGTTCTGAGCCCAGCGCGTCTGCCAGTTCCGCCAGGAAGGGAGATCGAAGAAGTTGGCACACCGGGAGGGACTCGAACCCCCAACATGCGGTTTTGGAGACCGCAACTCTGCCAATTGAGCTACCGGTGCAAAGTGAGGACCGCGCGCGTCCTGCGCGCGATCCTCCGAACTAACCCTTCACGCACATCACTTGCTTCAGGGTGTACACCACATCGACGAGCTCGGCCTGTGCCGCCATCACCGCATCGATGCTCTTGTACGCGCTCGGGATCTCATCGAGCACACCCGCATCCTTGCGACACTCGACGCCCGTCGTCTGTCGCTTCAGGTCCGCGAGCGTGTAGGCACGCTTCGCGGCGCCGCGCGACATGCGACGGCCCGCACCGTGCGAGCACGAGCAATACGAATCCGCATTACCCTTGCCGCGCACGATGAACGACTTCGCGCCCATCGAGCCCGGGATGATGCCGAGCTCGCCCTGACGCGCCGAGACCGCGCCCTTGCGCGTCACCCACACCTGCTGGCCGAAGTGCTCTTCGACGTTCGCATAGTTGTGGTGACACTGGACCGCGTTCTCGGACGTCGCGACCTCGCGGCCGAACTCCTCATGCAGCGCGTTCAGCACCGCATGCAGCATCAGCGCACGGTTGTGGGCGGCGTAGTCCTGCGCCCAGCACAGGCCTTCGACGTACATGTCGAACTCGGCAGTGCCCTCGTCGAGCCACGCGAGGTCCCGATCGCGGAGCTTGCGCTCCTTACGCTCGGCAATCTCGCGCGCCATGCTGATCGCCGTCTCGCCGATCGTCTTGCCGATGTTGCGCGAGCCGGAATGCAGCATGACCCACACGTCTCCCGACTTGTCGAGGCACAGCTCGATGAAGTGGTTGCCGCCGCCGAGCGTGCCGAGCTGCTTGAACGTCCGCGACGGATCGTACTGACGGATCACGTCGAGGATGCGCAGCTGACCAAAACGCTCGTGCAGCTTCTTGCCGGCCTGTGCGAGCTGCACGCCACGCACACCTTCGCGCACCGGGTTGACTGCCGCGTCGTGCGACGAGAAGCCAACCGGAACGCGCTCTTCGATGCGCGAGCGCAGACGCTGCAGCGAGTCCGGCAGGTCGCGCGCCGTGAGTGACGTGCGCACTGCCGCCATGCCGCAGCCGATGTCCACGCCGACCGCGCTCGGAATGATCGCGGCCTTCGTCGGAATCACCGAACCGACCGTCGCGCCCTTGCCGAGGTGCACGTCCGGCATGACCGCGACGTGGCCCGCCAGGATCGGCAGCGCCGCGATGTTGCGCAGCTGCTGAACCGCTTCCCACTCGACTTCGACCCCCGAGGTCCACGACTTCAGGTTGTCGATCTTAGTCATCTCCTCGAGGCTCATGACACATTCTCCTATTTTGGTAACGAACGAGAAATACTTTGGTGCCGCGTTCGGCTAACATGCACGCCCCGCGAGAAACACGGCAATGCACGGAAAATCTGGAGCGGACGATGGGGCTCGAACCCACAACTTCGACGTCGGCGACGTCGCGCTCTGCCGATTGAGCTACATCCGCAAATTGCGGAGCGAGTGAGACCCTCACGCTTGCACGTGCTTCGAAAATTTCTCACTTGCTCCGGGCTCTCACCCTCGGCATCGCAAACACCTCGCCGCGTGTTGGACGCAAGCGCGTGCCGCCCGCGGAAGGACTCCGCGCGCACTGCAATGTCAGGGTGAGAGCCCTGAACGAATTCATGCTTGTTAAACAGCGTCCTGGCCGAACGTGCGGCGCAGGGGTCCATACGCGCAGCGCGTACGGATCCGTTCGAGGGCTTTACCTCGCGGACGGAACACTGTGTTGGGTGGTTTAGTCGACTCTGAGAGGAATCTCAGGCGACCTGGCTCCCGTGGGTGCCCCGTCCGGCTTGCGCCTTCGGGGCAAAGAGCCTCAAAGACGGTTACCGATCGAGTTGCGTCGCGAGCCGCGACCAGCTACCCAGGTCGATATTCGCAATCGACGGGCAGCCGCGCGCGGCGCGATTATGTTCGCGTTGCGTGCTTTGCATGGCTGTTCCGTAGATCGAAAACATTTCACTCTCTGCATTGGCTGCGGCATTGCTGCCGCGGAATTTCGAACGGCGCGAAGAATAGCACGCAGCGTTGCGGACGCAACTGGAATTTGACAGCAGGCGGAATTGCGTCACGCACGCCGGTGCTCGTTGCGTCAGCCGCCGCCTTTGCCGTTCTTCTCGATGAAGGCCGCGACGTTGTCGTGCAGCGCCTTCATGTCATCCTCGTGCGCGTACACCATGTGTCCCGACTCGTAGAAGTGCATCTCGATGTTGTCCTGGAGCGAGCGCGGGATCGGCAGCTGCCGCAACTCGTACACCGCGGCAAAGTACGGTGTCGCGAGATCGAAGTAGCCCGCGTTGAGCTGCACCTTCAGGTTCGGGTTCTGCTTCATGGCGGTCGCGAGATCCGGCATCACGTTGGTCGCGCCCGGGATCTTGCTGCCCGAGCCCGGCGGCTGATGCAGGTAATCCCAGGTCTGCCAGACCGGAATGCCCGGCTTGTAGTCCTTGCGGTCGCCGAACTGCAGCGTGTTGCGCACGTAGTCATTGAAAGCCGAGACATACGCCGACGAGATCGCTGAAGCCTGCGGATCGTACTCGGCTTCCTTGCTCATCGGATCGAGCGTCGGCCCGGAGAAGCGCGTATCGAGGCGGCCCGCTGTGATCTGGTCGCCCAGCAGCGTCTTGTTGAACTCGCCGACGTTGATGCGCAGGCTCGCGCGCTCGATGTACTCCACCGGCAGCCCGGTATAGTCGTGCAGCTTGACTGCGATTTCATGCTGCCGTTCCGGCGGCAGCCGCGGACCCGCCATGAGCGCGGCCGCGTATTCGCCGAGCGCAAACTGCTCGACTTCGCGCAACAGCGGCGCTAGCTCCGCCGGCTGATTCGGCAGCTTCTTGTGATACCACGCCGTCGCTGCATACGTCGGCAGCGCCAGCACGTAGGGCTGATCGACGCTCGGATTGAACTGCGGCGCGTCGGCGCTGTTGTCGAAGCACAGGATCTGCGACAGGAAGATCACGCCGTTCAGATCGAGCGACTTGTCGTTCTGCAGCTGATACGCCAGCACCGCTGCACGCGTGGTGCCGTAGCTTTCGCCGAACAGATACTTCGGCGAGTTCCAGCGGCCGTGCCGCGACAGGAACTCGGTAATGAAATTGGCGAACGTCTGCGCGTCGGGGTCGACGCCCCAGAACGCCTTCTCCTTATCCGCACCTCGCAGATGTCCGAAGCCGGTGCCCGGCGCATCGATGAACACCAGGTCGCTCACGTCGAGCAGGCTGTACTCGTTATCGACGACGCGATACGGCGCCGCCGGGCCGTGCGAGTCGTTGGTGGTCCGCACGCGCTTCGGTCCGAACGCACCCATGTGCAGCCACACGGTCGACGAGCCCGGGCCGCCGTTGAACAGGAACGTGATCGGCCGGGTGCGATCCGGCTTGTCGCCCTTGAAGTACGCGACATACGACATGCCGACTTCGGGCGGCTGCGGCGGCGGCTTCTCGCCTTCCGCCGGCTGCGGCGGATCGTCGTCCAGCGGATCGCGCAGATAGACGACCATGACGCCCGCCTCGGCCTGGTACGGCGTCTTCTTGCCGCCGATGCTCGCCGAGCCCTGCGTCACGCGCATTTCGTCCGATAAGTGCAGCGGCGAGAGGCTCTTCTCGGCTCCATCCTCTTTCTTGTCGCCTTCTTCGTGCTTCGGATCGGCCGCTGCGTACAGCGTCGAAGCCGCGCTCATCGCAAGCAGCGCGGCAAGCAAAGACCATCGCAAGCGGACAGATGGAGATTTCACCGACAGGCCTCCGTCGCAGCATCGAGAGCGCCGGATTATTCCACAGGCCGCCGCGGACAGTTGGGGCGCGGCGTGCGAAGGTCCAGATTCAGGACTGGAGGCCGCGAGCGGCGAAACGGCACGATCCCGCGCGTTGCAGGCACACCGAGGATTGCCATGATGAAGACGCCGCCGGGAATAGTGTCGCGCCGGGATGTGCTGGTCGGAGCCGGAGCCGCACTCGCTGCGTCCGGCGTGGTCGCCGAATCCGTAACGGCGCGGCGGACACCGCAGTTCGACATTCAATCCTTCGTTGAAGACTGCCGGCGTGCGAACCAGGAGGCAGCGGTCGACAGGCAGGCGGCCATCAAGGAAGTGATGAGCCGCGCCATGTCGGAGCCGCGCTCGGTGCTCGCGGCTGTCGGCGAGCCGCAGAAAGGCGGCATCCAGACGTTGTATCGCTCCGCCGATCTGACGGTTCTGAACATCATCTGGGCGCCGCTCATGCAACTGCTGCCGCACGAACACAAGATGTGGAGCGTGATCGGCATCTACTGCGGACGCGAGGACAACATTTTCTGGGAACGGCAGCGGGGCCGCATCGCCGCCACCCGGGCAGCAGCGCTGTCGACCGGCGACGTCGCGACACTACCCCTCGATGTAGTGCACTCGGTCGCCAATCCGATCGAGCAGCTCACCGGCGCGATCCACATCTATGGCGGCGATTTTTTTGCGACTCCGCGCAGCGAGTGGGATCCCGGCTCGCTCGTCGAGCGCGCCTGGAGCATCGAGAACGCCCTGGACCTGTTCAGGCAATCCAACGACCGTTTCCACGCCTGGCGGACGGGCGTATGCCGCTGAAAATCGCAAGATTTGGCCCACAATTCCCCGACGCCGCCGGCACCCTGAGCAGGATCGGCCACTGCCGCTAGACGAGTCGCGCATGATGCATCACGATGCACGTCGGGGAGCGTCGTGGGGGATTCGATGTCCATCCGGAGCGGATTTGTGTTGGCGGCAGTGCTGCTGAGCGCAGCCCCGCTGGGTCGCGCCGCCGAACAAGAACCGCCGCAATCGCCGAATCAGCCGCCGCCGGGCGGCGAAGTCATTCCCTCGCCGACCACGCCGCAATCACTGTCCCATCTCGAGCCGATCATCGACGAAGTCGTAGTCGAAGCAGCGCAACCGCGTTACGTCGCACCGACCCTGCGCGACAGCATCGGTCGCATCTGGGCGCCCGTGTTCATCAACGGCAAGGGCCCGTTCCGGCTGGTGCTCGATACCGGCGCCACTCGCTCGGCACTTCTGCCCCGCGTCGCGCGCGCACTGCAGATTCCGATGCAAGCTGCAACGATGCGCGTCCACGGCGTCACCGGCTCGACCGATGTATCGACTGTCGACGTTCATCAGCTCGAGGTCGGCGATCTGCTCATGAAATCGACCCGGCTGCCGATCGTGCCCGACGTCTTCGGCGGCGCCGACGGCGTGCTCGGCAACGAAGCGCTCGGCGACAAACGTATCTTCATCGACTTCCGCAAGGATCGTATCGAGATCTCGACCTCGCACAGCCAGCGTCCCGGCGTCGGCATGAGCAAGATTCCGCTCAAGCTCACACGCGGCCTGCTCTCGTTCCAGACGAACATCGGCTCGGTGGCGACGACAGCAGTCATCGACACCGGCGCGCAGCGCACGATCGGCAACCAGGCCCTGCGCACAGCCCTCAACCGTCGGCAGCGCAACTGGGAGCAGGAAGAGATCATCGGCGTCACGCTCGACGTGGAAAAGGGCGACAGCATTCCGACGCCGGCGATCAAGTTCGGACGGGCGACGATCAGCGGCGTGCGCGTAACGTTCACCGACACCGCGATTTTCGATCACTGGGGTCTCACGAAGGAGCCCGCGCTGCTGCTCGGCATGGATGTGCTGGGCCTGCTCGACGTGCTCGTCATCGACTACAAGACCCAGGAACTGCACGTACGCTTCCGCGGTCCGTCGCTCGACACGCATCGACTGCGCGACACGATCATCAAAGACTAAGAACCAATCGGCCGGTTTCCTCGGGGGCGCTCATGCTGACTGTCCACCACCTGGGCATCTCGCAGTCCGAACGCATCGTGTGGTTATGCGAGGAGCTGTCGATTCCGTACGAGCTGAAGGTTTACGAGCGCGACGCGGTCACGCGTCTGGCGCCGCCCGAGTACAAGGCATTGCATCCGTTCGGCACCGCGCCCGTCATCACTGACGGCAAAGTGGTGCTGTCCGAATCCGGCGCCATCATCGAGTACATCATCCAGCGCTACGGCAAGGGCCGGCTCGCCGTGCCGCCGGACGCGCCGAATTACGCCGACTACCTGTTCTGGTTTCATTTCGCGAACGGCTCGATGATGCCGGTGCAGTTCGCCGGCGCGATCAAGCCGAGCCCGGACGAAAACCCGCGCACGCGCATCTCGCGCGAGCGTTGTGAGCGGACCTGGAAGATGGTCGAGCAGCGCCTCGGCGAAGTGCCCTACTTCGCCGGCGCCGAGTTGACGGCTGCGGACATCATCATGCTGTTTCCGCTGACGACGATGCGCGCCTTCGTGCCGCGCGACATCTCCGGCTGCCCCAACGTGCTGGCCTATCTGCAACGCATCGGCGCGCGTCCTGCGTACCGGCAGGCGATGCAGAAAGGCGATCCGCAGATGACGCCGCTGCTGGCGTAGCGAAAAGGCTGGACGCGGCTATTTCTTCAGCCAGTACTGGGTCATCAGCTCGTGCGACCACGCCGGCTGCCGCACTTGCGCGCGCGGCAGGAATTCGGTCATCACGGGCTTGATGTCGAGCACCGGCGTGCCATCGATCGCATCCAGCTCGCGGACGACCAGCGAGCGGTCGTCGACGCGGACCAGTGGGCAAATGGTGCTGCCGACGCGATTCGGGCGATTCTTGCCGCGCTGGGCGAAAATTCCCACCGCCGGCCATTGCGTGTTGTTGCGAGGGTGGCGCGCGCCGGCGACGATCTTCGCGGGATCGACCTGGTGAAAGTAAAACAGCACCTCGATGTGCGAAAACTCCGCCAGCCCCTGCAGCGCCTCCGCGGCGAATCCCGGCGTGAGCGAGATGCGCGCTTCTTCGCCGCCCCAGAAATCGTCCTCGGCATGCGGCCGCACGGCCTCGACGTACCCAACCGGCTGCAGCTCGATCTTCATGGTTCTCCTTACGGTCCGGCGGCGCGCAGTGTAGCTGAAGCCGCAATAGCCATTGCGCATGCAAGGGACTAAGCTCGCGGCCATCGGTGTTGTTCACTTTCGTTCGGGGGCTGAGGTTCGAGGCCGCCGACGTCACTGATGCCGTCGACGGTGCACGCACCGCGCCCCAGGAGGAGTGCGATGAATGCCACCACTTTTGCCGCGACACTCTTGTGCGCCGCGGCGATGGTCGGCTGCTCTCAAAGCGGCACGTTGCCCGGCGACGTCACCGGGGCCTGGGAACAGGCCTTCACGCGCCACGATCTCCCCGCCTGCCTCGCGCTGTTCACCGACGACGCGGAAATCCTTCCCCAGCACGGTCCCAAGGTGAAGGGCGCCAAGGAAATCGAGGCTTATCTCCAGGACAGCATGAACAAGCGTGTCAGCTACGACACCGACACCGAGATGTCGATCGTGCGCGACGATCTCGCCGTCGAGCAGGGTCGCTACGTCGTCCGCAACGTGCGCCGCGGGCTGGACGTGGAGGAAGGCAAGTACCTGCACGTGTGGCGCCGCGTAGGCAACAACTGGAAGCTCTACCGCATGATTTACAACACCGACGTCGAGCCCCGCACCGAGGTCTCGATCGAGCCGGCTCGCGAAGAAGGCTAGGAGACTTTTCATGAGTACCCGTCTGTTCCGACGTTTCCGCGAAGAAGAGCCCGTGACCGAAGCCGCCGGCGGCGGTGGCGTGAAGTCGCCACGCGAAGCGCTGAATGAGCAGTGGTTGCGGATCCGCGCCGGGCTCGGCGGCTCATCCACAATCGACAGCATGCATGCGGTCTATCGCGCCGAGCTGCGCGACCTGCGTAGCGCGCAGACGCAGGCTTGCGCGCTGGTCGACGAGATCTTCGTAACGCTGCTCAACGGCCCGCTCGCCGAGCGCGTGAGTCAATACGTGGCAGCATTGCGCCGACGGACCGTGGAACACGAACGCCTGATGGAGCTCGGCGACGAAGGCCGCAGTCACCGCAACCCGTTCATGCGCGCGTTCGTCCACGAAGCGAGCCGGGTCGCGGAGAACTGCTCGACGAACGTTCGCGATGTCGTGCTGGTCGCGACGCTGCAGCACATGGTGCATTACCTGATCGCGAGCTACGGGACGATTGCCGCCCACGCGAAAGTGCTGGGCCTGCCCGAACAGGCGGCGCTGTTCCACGGATGCGCGGAAAGCGACCGGCAGTTCGACGAGGATCTCAGTGAGCTGGCGAAGAACGAAGTGAATCCCGCTGCACTGACGCCGCAGGAGACGCCTCACTGAGGAAGCTGGAGACTGGACGGGATGAACAGGATTGACAGGATGATGAGATGAAATCCGGGCCATGAGGTTGTTTCTCCACCTCTTAACATCCTGCCCATCCTGTTCATCCTGTCAGTCTCTCTTCTCAGTCTCTTCCTCCCAGCGACCCCGGTGCCACGAGCTGACGGTCGTTCTGATCGCCCCAGCTCAGAAGCGGGCTCGGGATGTGACCGCTGTCGCCGACGGCGAGAACC
>JBIOUH010000143.1:0-12906 GCA_044866955.1 Steroidobacteraceae bacterium | reverse complement strand
ATTCGCGTCATCTACACGGAGAAGGGGCCCGGCTATTACTTCCACAGCGGGACGTTCCTCGCGAAGCTCGCGCTGTTCATCATCGTCGGCTTGCTGTCGATTGTCCCGACCGTGCAGTTCCTCGGCTGGCGCAAGGCGCTCAAGGCCGGCCAGGCGCCCGCCGTTGACGACGCCACGAGGCGCCGCGTCCGCATGATCATTCACACGGAGCTGACCCTGCTGTTCCTGATCATGCTGTGCGCCGCACTCATGGCGCGCGGCATCGGGTTCATCGGCTGACGCGGCCGAACACGTCGTTGCGCAGCTTCATGACCAGGATTGCCGTGCACAGCACGGTATTGATGCCATTGGCGGCAATGATCAGCCAGTCTGCCCGCAGATAGCCGTAGATCCCCCACAGCACGACCCCGGTCGTAAAGATCACGTACATCCCCAGGGACAGGGAGTGGGTGTCCTTGTGGACGAGCACCTTGTGGACCTGGGGCACGAAGGCGATGGTGGTGAGGGTCGCCGCGAGGGCGCCGATGATTTCTGTGGGGGTCATGCTCGAACAGAACCGTTTTCCGGTACAGTCCCTCTCACACTCGAATGACGCCGAGGAAGCCCTGGAACCATGAGAGCCGCGATTATTGCATTCATCGCCCTGGCGGGCAGCGCCGCCGTAGCCACCGCTCGCGCCGCCGAGCTGGGTGTCTACGCCGGGGTCACCTTCGCAATGGTGAAGAAGGACTCGGACCGCAGCGTGTTCGAGAACCAGGCGCGGAACATCGATGCCCTCGCCAGCTTCGTGCCGGACCCGGCGACCCGGACCTCGTCGTTCGACAATGAGGACTCGGCCTACGGCTTCGTGGTCGGCTGGCGCATGTCCGAGCACATCGCCTTCGAAGGCGGCTACATGGACCTCGGCGACGTCAAATATCGTGAGCACGCCGCGGGCGTCTTCGTCCCGGCGGATCCGGCGGATCCGGTGGAGCCGGGCGAGCTTCAGCAGAACATCGACTCCAGCACCAGCGGCATCCAGCTGTCCGCGCTGGGCATCCTGCCCCTGAGCTATCGCTGGGAAGTGTATGCGCGCGGCGGCGCGCTGATCTCGAACAACACCGCGAGCGTCTTCGTCCTCGATGAGCTCGGCAACAGCGGCAAGCTGCGCTCGACCAAGAGCGGCTTCGATCTGCTCGCCGGCGTCGGCATCAGCTTCAGTCTCGCCGAGATCTACAACCTGCGCCTGGAATACCAGCGCGTCTTCGATGCGGGCGAGGACGAGACGCTGGGCGAAGCGGACGTCAACATGGCGACTTTCAACATCTCGGTGTCGTTCTGATCAACTTCCACCGGGGTTTGCGGAGAAGAGGGGAGACAAGAAATATCTCTCGCCAAGACGCCAAGACGCCAAGGGAGAAAAGAATTTTGAGTTCCGGATTCTGAGGTTCCGAATTCTTGCCTTTGCGTCTTGGCGTCTTGGCGAGAGTAATTTCTTGTCTTAGCTCTTCGCCGCAACAACTTCTATCGGCCGATGAGCTCCCACCTCAGCGCAGAGCTGCTCGGGATGACGCAGGCGCCACACAACCAGGTCTGCGCGCATGCCGGCGCGGAGCATTCCACGGTCGTCGCCTAGTCCGAGCGCGCGAGCGGCGTTGACGGTGACGCCGCGAAGCACTTCAGCGGCAGTCATGCGGAAGAGCACGCACGCCATGTTCATCGCCAGCAACAACGAAGAGATCGGTGATGTCCCGGGATTGCAGTCGGTCGAGACGGCCATCGGGATGCCGAGCGCGCGCATCTGTTCGATCGGGGGCAGCCGCGTTTCGCGCAGAAAATAGAACGCGCCGGGCAGAAGGCCCGCGACCACGCCGCGCTCGGCCATGACCTGCAGCGAAGCTACGGATGTGTATTCGAGATGATCGGCAGACAGTGCGCCGTAGCTCGCCGCGAGCTCTCCGCCGCCGCCGTCGCTCAATTGATCGGCGTGCAGGCGCAATGCCAATCCGAGGCTGCGCGCGCGCTCGAACACTCGCTCGGTCTGTTCGCGAGTGAAAGCGATTCGCTCGCAGAACACGTCCGCCGCTTCGGCAAGATGCTCCGCTGCGACCGCGGGCAGCATGTCGTCGCAGACGTGACGCACGTAATCATCCGGACGGTTTGCAAACTCCGGCGGCAGCGCATGCGCGCCGAGGAAGGTTCTGACGACGTCGACATCGAGCTGCTCGCCGAGCCGCTGCGCGACGCGCAGCATCTTCAGCTCGCTGGCCAGATCGAGCCCGTAGCCTGATTTCACTTCGAGCGTCGTGACGCCTTCGCTCGCCAGCGCTCGTGCGCGTGGCAGCGACTGCGCGAGCAGTTCGTCTTCACTCGCGGCACGTGTGGCGCGCATCGTCGATACGATTCCGCCGCCGGCGCGCGAGATGTCTTCGTACGTCGCCCCGCGCAGGCGTGCTGCGAACTCGTTGCTGCGATCGCCTGCGTATACAAGGTGCGTGTGGCACTCGATCAGGCCGGGGGTGATCCACAGGCCGTGCGCGTCCGTTGCGACCTCCGCCGACCATTGCAGCGAGTCGAGCTGTGCCCCCGTGCCTACCCAGGCGATGCGGCCGTCGCGAATCGCCAGCACGCCGTCGGTAACGTGGCCGATGCCGCCGTTCTCGTCCATCGTGGCGAGGTCGGCGCCGACCCACACGCGGTCCCATTGAATGGGGACGTTCCTCATTTCATCACTCATCGGTGAATCGTCTCACTCCCGCGCGAAATGAGGAATGTCCCCATTCAGTCTTATACTCGCGCCATGTCCCTGCAATCCCGCTACCGCTTCACCGTCGCCTGGTTGCCGGGCGGCTGGCGGCGGAACGTCGTGATCTCGGTCGACCCGGCGGGCGACATCGTCGACGTGTCGCCGGACGACGTCGTCACGACCGCGCGCCTGGTGAGCGGCGCCGCGATTCCCGGCATGCCGAATGTACACAGTCACGCTTTCCAGCGCCCGATGGCCGGCCTGGCCGAGCGGCGCACGGACAAAGGCGACAGCTTCTGGACCTGGCGCGAGACCATGTACGAGCACGCCAGCCGCATGTCGCCCGAATGCCTGAACGCGGTCGCGGCGCAATGCTATGCGGACATGCTCAAGGCCGGCTATACCGCCGTCTGCGAGTTTCACTACCTGCACAACCAGCCGGACGGCACCGCATATGCCGAGCGCGCCACGATGTGCCAGGCGCTCATCGACGCCGCGGCGACCGCGGGGATCGGGCTCACGCTGCTGCCCACGCTGTACCAGACCTCCGATTTCGGCGGTGCGCCGCCAACGCCGCGGCAACGCCAGTTCGTGCTGGCGACGGACCAGTATCTCGACCTGATCGACGAGCTGTCCCGCGCGCACACGCAATCTCCGCAAGTCGAGATTGGCATCGCGCTCCACAGCCTGCGCGCCGTACCTCCGGATGCGCTGCAGACCGTGCTGACTTCGCTGCCCGCGATCAAGACGATTCACCTCCACATCGCGGAGCAAGAGCGCGAAGTCGCAGCGGCGCAGCAGCACCTCGGCGCGCGGCCGATCGAATGGCTGATCGAGCACGCTCGCGTGGATCGACGCTGGTGCCTGGTGCACGCGACGCATTCGACGCACGCGGAGCTCAAAGCCGTCGCCGCATCGAGTGCATTGATCGCGTTGTGTCCGACGACCGAAGCGAATCTCGGCGATGGGCATTTTCCGCTGCTCTCCTGGCTCGCGGCAGGCGGCGCGTTCGCGATCGGCTCCGACAGCCACATTTCGCTTTCTCCCATAGAAGAGCTGCGCTGGCTCGAGTACCAGGCGCGACTGCACAGCAAGCACCGCAACGTGCTCGCGACGGACAGTGATCCATCGAGCGGCGCGATGCTGTGGCATCGTGCCTGCACCGCCGGAACGCGCGCGACCGCTCGCAACATCGGTGCGATAGAGGTGGGCCGGCGTGCCGACATCGTCGTCATCGATACCAACGGACCGTTGTTCATCGGTCGCGAGGACGACGAGCTGATGGACACGTTCGTGTTCGCAGGCACCGGCCACGAGGTGCGCGACGTCATGGTCGCGGGCCGCTGGCTGGTGCAGGAAGGGCGGCACTTCGCCGAGACTGCGATCGCAGCCGGCTACAAGCGCGCCATGCACAGGATTCTGGAGTAGGTCGGCTCAGCCCGACAGGAACACTTATGAACGCCCGAACACTCCCCGTAGAAGACCGCACGCACGGCGCACGTCCCGTTCGCGCGCCGCGCGGCACGCAGCGCAGCGCCAAGAGCTGGCTGACCGAAGCGCCGCTGCGCATGATCATGAACAACCTCGATCCCGAGGTGGCCGAGAATCCCGACGAGCTGGTCGTGTACGGCGGCATCGGGCGCGCCGCGCGCAACTGGGAATGCTTCGATCGGATCGTCGAGACGCTGCGCGCGCTCAACGCCGACGAAACGCTGCTGATCCAGTCCGGCAAGCCGGTCGGCGTGTTCCGCACGCACGAAGACGCACCGCGCGTGCTGCTCGCGAATTCCAACCTGGTGCCGAAGTGGGCGACCTGGGAGCACTTCAACGAGCTGGACCGCCGCGGGCTCATGATGTTCGGCCAGATGACTGCCGGCTCGTGGATCTACATCGGCAGCCAGGGCATCGTGCAGGGCACGCACGAGACGTTCGTCGAAATGGGGCGGCGTCACTTCGGCGGCAATCTCCAGGGCAAATGGATTCTGACCGCCGGCCTCGGCGGCATGGGCGGCGCGCAGCCGCTCGCGGCGACGATGGCGGGTGCGAGCATCCTGTGCATCGAATGCCAGCAGAGCCGCATCCAGAAGCGGCTCGACACGCGCTACCTGGATGCGCAGGCGCCGTCGCTCGACGCGGCGCTGAAGATGATCGCGGATGCGAGCGCCGCGGGCCGCGCTATCTCCGTGGGCGTGCTCGGCAATGCCGCGGAGATCGTGCCGGAAATGGTCAGGCGCGGGATTCGGCCCGACGCCGTCACCGATCAGACCTCCGCGCACGATCTCGTCAACGGTTATCTGCCGATCGGCTGGAGCGTGGAGAAGTGGCTGGAAATGCGCACGCGCGATCCGGCCGCGGTCACCGCTGCGGCACAGAAGTCGGCCGCGGTGCACGTCAAAGCGATGCTCGACTATCACGCGATGGGCGTGCCGACCTTCGACTACGGCAACAACATTCGGCAGGTCGCGCACGACGAAGGCGTGAAGAACGCGTTCGCGTTCCCCGGCTTCGTGCCGGCTTATATCCGGCCGCTGTTCTGCCGCGGGGTCGGGCCGTTCCGCTGGGTCGCGCTGTCCGGCGATCCCGAGGACATCTATCGCACCGACGCCAAGGTGAAGGAGCTGATTCCGGACGATCCGCATCTGCATCGCTGGCTCGACATGGCGCGCGAGCGCATCAGCTTCCAGGGTCTGCCGGCGCGCATCTGCTGGGTCGGTCTCGGGCAGCGGCATCGCCTCGGCCTCGCGTTCAACGAAATGGTCGCATCGGGCGAGCTCAAGGCGCCGATCGTGATCGGCCGCGATCATCTCGACTCCGGCTCGGTCGCGAGTCCCAATCGCGAGACCGAGGGCATGAAAGACGGCTCGGATGCAGTGTCCGACTGGCCGCTCCTCAACGCGCTGCTCAACACCGCGGGCGGTGCAACGTGGGTTTCGTTTCATCACGGCGGCGGCGTCGGCATGGGCTACTCGCAGCACGCCGGTGTCGTGATCGTGTGCGACGGCACGCAGTCGGCGGCGCGCCGCATCGAACGAGTGCTGTGGAACGACCCGGGAATCGGCGTCGCGCGGCACGCGGACGCGGGCTACCAGGAAGCGATCGACTGCGCGCGCGAGAACGGACTGAAGCTGCCGATGCTATGAACGTCTACGACTTTCATCGCGGCACCTCACCGCTCCTCATCAGCATTCCGCATTCGGGCACGGAGCTGCCCGAAGCGCTCGCGCATCGTCTCACCGTGGTCGGTCGGACGCTGCCGGATACCGACTGGTACGTGCATTTGCTGTACGACTTCGCGCGCGGGCTCGGCGCGTCGATCATCAAGGCGAACTACTCGCGCTACGTCGTCGATCTGAACCGCTCCTCCGATTCGAAGCCGCTGTACGTCGGCAATCCGACTTCGCCGGTCTGCCCGACGGAGACCTTCGGCGGCTCGTTCATCTACATGGCGGGTCACGAGCCGGACGATCGCGAGATCGCGGCGCGCATCGACGAATACTGGAAGCCCTATCATGAGCGCATCGGCAAGGAGCTCGCGGCGTTGCAAGCTGCGCACGGCCGCGCGCTGTTGTGGGATGCGCATTCGATCGCCAGCGAAGTTCCGAGTCTGTTCGCAGGCATGCTGCCCGAGTTCAACTTCGGCACGCGTGATGGCGCGAGTTGTCCGCGTGAAGTGAGCGAGGCGCTGCTGCAGACGGTCGTGCGCGATGGTGAATTCGGCGCGGTGCTCGATGGTCGCTGGAAGGGTGGCTACATCACCGATCACTACGGCAAGCCGGCCAACGGCGTGTACGCAATACAGCTCGAGCTTGCACGGCGCGCTTACATGAACGAAGACGTCGAGCAAGTTTGGGATCCGCGGCGCGCCGAACGGGCGCGGGCGCTCATCTCGCGATTGCTCACCGCCTACATAAGTAGCTGATACGAAAGACAAAAACAGGCCAGGTCAGCGCCCGCCCGCGTGCCACGGACCTTTGGCCGTGGCCGCGCGTTGCAGTCACAGGCCCTACTTCGGCCGATTGCTCGTCAGGAGGCACCGCATGTGCCTGGCAGATGTTTTCGGAACGCACGAAGTCATCACCGCAGCGGCCACGGCGGAAGTGCCGGAGCACCAGCCGGCAATCTGCGGCACAGTCACACTCCATTGCGTAGACGGTAATGACACTCTGCGCCTGACGATGCCGATGCTGGACGCATTGCTGCTGCTCAACTCGCTGCGCGCGATCGAAGAGGAGTTCGAGCTGCAAGGATGGGCCGAGCAGATCGGCTGCAGCGCCGTCGCGATGGAAGAAGTCGCAGCCGAGCTCGCGCAATTCTCGGACGATCTCGCCCAGCCGAGCACTTCACTGAACTGATCACTGAACTGACCTCGCTGCTCGCTCCACTGCTTCCAATACGTCAGCGGGCAGGAACGGTTTGCCGACGAATCCCAACGGTTGCCACGGTTCTGCCTGCGCGCGCGTCGCCGCGTCGAGGTTGGCGCTGAGGTAGATCGAGCGCACACCCCAGCATTCGTAGAGCATGCGCGCGGCTTCGAGGCCGCTGGTGCCGCCGTGCAAGCGGATGTCCATGAGCGCGAAGTCGGGTCGCTGCTTCGCCGCAGCCTCCATGGCCTCTGCAGGATCTCGCGCTATGGCCAGGACCCGGTGGCCCGCCCCTTCGACGATATCGCTGAGGTGCCACGCGATGAGCATCTGGTCTTCGACGATCAGTACGGTGGCCGCCATGACACCGCTGACTGGAGCGGGAAGGTGACGTGCACGGCATAAGTGCCAGCGGCGCGCTCGATGCTCACTGTTCCGTTCAATTGCCGCGCCAGCATGCGGATCAGCTGCGTGCCGAGTCCTGCGACCTCGTTCGATGACTGCTCCGGCGCGTTACCGTTGTCCGCCACCGACAACCGCACGTGCCCGGCACCGTGACGCACCAGCCGCACGTTGATGACCGCCGGACCGTTTGCCGGCTGTGCGTGCTTGAGCGCATTCATCACCAGCTCGTTCACGACCAAAGCCACTGCGACGCCGTGCTCCGTCGGCAGCCGCACTTCTTCGACTTCGATCTGCAGGCTCGCCTGGGCGTTCTCCTCCATCCCCGACGCGCGTACCAGCTCCGCGCACAATCCGGTCAGGTACGTGTGCATCTCCACCGTGAGCGGATCCGCATCCTGGTACAGCCGCTCGTGGATCGCCGCGATCGCGGTGACGCGCGAGATCGCCTTGGTGAACAGGTCGCGCGTTTCGGGCTCCTTGAAACGATGGCCCTGCAGGCTGAGCATGCTGAGAACGAGTTGCAGGCTGTTCTTGACCCGGTGATTCACTTCCTTGAGCAACAGCTCGCGCTCGGCCAGCGCGCGGCGCAGCGCCGCCTCGCTCCGATACAGCCGCAGCAGCGCGCGCGACACGGCTTCCAGCTCTTCGGGTTCGACGGGCTCCACCAAAAAGCTGTCCGCGCCCGCGGCCAGCGAGTTGACGCGATCGGTCACCGCGATGTTGGTCGCTGACATCTGCAGCACCATCGTCGAAGCCGTAGCCGGATCGGCCTTCAGCCGCCGGCAGACTTCTACGCCGCTGATGTCCGGCAGATTGATGTCCATGATGACCAGCGGCGGCAGATCTTCCCGCACGATCTGCAGCGCTTCGCCGCCCGTGCCTGCTTCCAGCACCTTGAAGCCGGCGCGATGCAGGATGCGGCTGGTCGCATAGCGACTGGCCTCGTTGTCGTTGACATTGAGAATCGTCTCAGGGGTGTCAGGCATGGTCGGTCTCCGTCACTCCGCAGACCCGATGCATAGTATCGATTACGGTATCGCGCGACAGGTCGCTCTTCAGCAGCAGCGCATCGGCTGCCGCAGCACGCTCGCGGTCGCCATCGGTCTCCAGGCGCTGCGAAGTGAACAGGACGACCGGAATTTGCCGCGTGTCTTCGATCGCCTTGAGCATCTTGAGCACCTCGAAGCCGTGCACGTCCGGCATCATGAGGTCGAGAAAGATCACGTCGGGCTGCGCCTGGCGCGCCAGCCGCAGCCCGTCGTAGCCGCCGACCGCCTCGATCACTTCGTAGCGGCTGGTCGACAGGAACTGGCGCAGCGCGTAACGCTCGATCTCGTTGTCATCGATGATCAGCACGCGATCCAGCGCCATGGGCGTTGCCGGTGCCGAGGGCGCCGGCAGCTCGGCCCCACGCTCGCCATCGATGCGCAGCGGAATTGCCAGCGTGAACGTCGAGCCCTGGCCCAGCGCGCTGCGAATCTCGATACCGCCGCCGAGCAGGCCCGCCAGCCGTTGCGAGAGCGGCAGTCCGAGACCGGTGCCCTTCACTGACGTCTGCAGCGGATTCTCCACCTGAGCGAACTCGTCGAAGATGCGGCGGTGATTTTCCGGCGCGATGCCGATGCCCGTGTCCGCGACCTCGAACAGGATCAGCTGGCGGTCCTGCGACAGCCGGCAGGAAACGCGCACCGAGCCGCGTACGGTGAACTTGAGTGCGTTGGATACGAGATTGCGCAGAATTTGCGCGACCTTGCCCTGGTCCGTGTACATCGCCGGCAACTCGTCGGGCTCGTCGATGATCAGCGCGACGTTGTCGTTGACGACCAGCGGCTTGAACATGCCGCGCAGCGCGGCGAACAGGTCCGTGACCGTGAAGGTCTCGACGCGCAGCTGAATCTTGCCGGCCTCGACCTTGCGCAGGTCGAGCAGGTCGTCGATCAGCGTGGTGAGCTGGTCGGCAGCCTGGCAGATGTAACGCACCTGCCGCTCCTGCTCGGTCGTCAGCTCGCCGTCGAGCCGGTGCAGCAGGATCTTCGACAGCGCCAGGATCGAGTTCACCGGCGTGCGGAATTCGTGGCTCACGCTCGACAGGAAGCGTGTCTTCGTTTCGTCGGCGGCCCGCAGGTGCGCGGCGCGCTCGTCGAGCTCCGAGTACAGCGCCATCACGCCGCGATTCGTGTCTTCCAGCTCGGCATTGAGTCGTGTCAATTCTTCCTGGCGCAGCCGCAGCTCTTCGAGGCTGCGCAACAGGTCGCGATTCTGCTGCTGCACTTCGGCGTTTGGGTCGCCGGTGCGGTGCGCCGCGACCGCGCGACTGAGCGCATCGATGCGTGCCCGCGTCAAGGGCTCGGCGCGGCGCGGTATGTGTTTGCGCAGCGTGATGGAGGTGCCGTGTCGCGGCGCGGACTGGATCTCAAACGCGTCCATCAGGCGTCGCGCCGTCACCAGTCCGAGCTTCGGCTCGCCGGTCGTGGTCGTGCCGCTGATGGCTGCTTCGAAATCCGCGATACCCGGCCCGCTGTCGGCGACACAGATCGAAAGCGTCGGATTGCGTCCGCCTTCCTCTTCGAGCGCGAACTCGATGCGGCCGCCGCCGCCGTGACGAACGGCATTGCGCGCCACTTCGGAGACCGCAGTCGCGATGCGAACTTGGTCCTGCGCGTCGAACTCGAGCAGGGCGCTGACCTGTCGTGCGCGCTGGCGGGCGGCGATCATATCGCGATCGTTCGCCAGCTCCAGCTCCAGCAGTGGATGTCTCATGATGTCGTCCGTCGCAGTGCGACCACCATTGAGTCGTCGCGACCGCGCTTGCAGTCACGATACAGCACTCCGGCGATAGCAGCGCAGGAGTGTTGCATCAGCCCGGGATAGCGTTCGGGCTGCCAGCCGGTGCTCAGCCCGTCTGAATGAAATACAAGGGCCGCGCTCGCCAGCAGCGGATATTCGAGCTCGCAGATGCGCGGCGTGGCGTGCCCGATGATGCCGTTGTAAGAAGGGATGCGCTTCATCGAGTTGTTCTCGACGATGGCGGCGACCAGGTTGCCGATGCCCGCGGCCAGCAGCTGGCCGCGATCCCAATCCGCGTGCATCACGATGGCGGCAGCGCCGCGCGTCGTCCGCAAATTCGTGTGGATGCGCTCCAGAACCGCGCCCGGTGCGCGTGTTTTCTCGGTCATGAAGACTTCGCACGCCAGTGCCGCCGCCTGCGAGGCGCCGAGCCCGTGCCCCAGCCCGTCGACACCCATGACCAAGACGCCGCCTGCGCGCTCGACGTAACACCACCTGTCGCCGCACTCGATCTCGTTCGGGGCCGGCACGACGATGGCGCCGATTTCGAGCGGTGAGCCGCGCGGAGTGCGCCCGTCGGGCCACAGCTGTGCGACGACCGCAGTGCCATGACCCGGCTGCGAATAGATATCGAAGAGCTGCGACATGCGGTTGATCGCGCCGAGCCCGGTGCCGGGGCTGCCGCCGGTCGAAAAGCCATCCCGCATGGACTTCGCCAGGTCGGCGATGCCCGCTCCCTTGTCCAGTCCGGTCAGACCGACGCCGCGAAGGTCGCCGCGCTCCAGCGGTTGTACGATCAACTCGCCGCCGCCGCCGTGCTTCACCAGGTTGCTGCAGATCTCCATCGCGACCAGCGCTGCGCGGCCTGCATCCTCTTCGTCGAACCCCTGTCTCGCCGCGAGCGCCGCGACGGCGCGGCGCGCCTGCGCGATCTCACTCGATTCGGTGACTGCGAGGCTTTGCACGTCACTTCCAGCGCGTGATGGTGACGCGTGTGCCTTCGCCGGGCTTCGACCAGATGTCGAACTCGTGCGAAAGCTTGCGCGCGCCGTTGAGGCCGAGGCCGAGGCCGTTGCCGCTGGTGTAGCCGTCGCGCAGCGCCAGCTCGATATCGGGGATGCCCGGTCCCTTGTCTTCGAACGTCAGGCGCAGGCCGGCGCGCTTCGGGCCTTGGTGGAGGCGCTCGATGCGCATCTCGCCGCCGCCGCCATAGATCACTGTATTGCGCGCCAGCTCGCTCGCTGCTGTGACGATCTTGGTCTGCTCGACCAGGCTGAAGCCGGCGTCCATCGCGCGGCTGCGGACGATCTGGCGTGCCTTGACTACGTCTTCTCCGCTGCGGACCGGGAAAGTTTCGACGTCACTCGCCATCGGCCGGCTCGTCCGGTCGCGCCATCGCCTCGCGCAGCAGAGCCAGGCCCGCATCGACGTTCAATGCAGTGCGGATTCCGGGTAACGACAAACCGAGCTCGACGAGCGTGATCGCCACCGCCGGACGCATGCCGACGACCACTGTCTGGGCATCTAGGATGCGCGACATCGCCGCGATGTTGCCGAGCATCCGCCCCATGAACGAGTCGACCATTTCCAGCGCCGAGATGTCGATCAGCACGGCCCGGGCGCGCGTCGCCACGATCTTCTGCGTGAGGTCGTCCTGCAGCGTGAGCGCGAGCTGGTCGTGCATGTCGACCTGAATCGACACCAGCAGATAGCCCTCGAGCTTTAGAATCGGCACGCGATCCACGGATCAGCCTCCGACCGTGCCGGCCCGCGCGACCACCAGGCCGCGGCGTCTGAGAGCCAGGGCGAAGGCGTCGGCGAGACTTGCCTTGGTCGCGACCGACGACAGATCGATGCCGAGGTGCACGATGGTCTGCGCGATCTGCGGCCGGATGCCGCTGATGATGCAGTCCGCGCCCATCAGCTGGGCTGCCGCGACGGTCTTGAGCAGATGCTGCGCGACCAGCGTATCCACGGTCGGCACGCCGGTGATGTCGATGACGGCGATGCTCGAGCCCGTCGCCACCAGCCGCTCGAGCAGACTTTCCATTACGACCTGGGTGCGGTCGCTGTCGAGCGTGCCGATCAGCGGCAGCGCCAGGACGCCCTCCCACAGCTGCACTACGGGCGTGGAGAGCTCGATCAGCTCTTCCTGCTGGCGGGCGATGAGTTGCTCGCGCGCCTGCTGAAAGACCTCGGTCGTATACAGGCCGAGCGCATCGAGCAGGATGGTCGCGTCCCAGAGCCCGCCGATGAGAGCTGCCGGCTCGCTCTTGAGGCTCTCGGTTACGCGCTTGAACAGCGGCTGCTTCAGGGAAAAGACGAAGGTGGCCACCTGCGACGGCGTGAACCCTTGTGTCGCGCGGCTGCGGGACAGCTCGTTCAGGAACTCGCGGACCTCGGCCCATTGCGCGCTGCGGGTATCGAACTCGATGCCCTGCTGGATTGTCTGCGAGAGCACGGCGAGGAACCGCTGGGACTCGTCCCGCAGTTGCCCGTCCTGGATGCGGCCGGTGCGCCCGGCGCCGCTGCTCACCTGGTTGCTGAGCCATTCGGCGAGAATTTCTTTCTGATGCTGCTCGACGATCGCCGGCAGGCGACTGGCGGGTCGGTTCACGAGACAACTCC
>JBIOUH010000142.1:0-20575 GCA_044866955.1 Steroidobacteraceae bacterium | reverse complement strand
CGCGGCACGATGCGCATCACGCGGCCACGCAGTACGTGCGCATAGATATTTGTGCCGACACTGTCGTGCGGCGACACCAGCGCATGCTGGGTCATTTCCCAGGCACGAGCGCGATAACGGTACGGCTTGTTGTTCAGTGCGCCGACCGGGCACAGGTCGATGATGTTCGCCGACAACTCGTGATCGATGCTGCGCTCGATGAACGTGCCGATCTCCGTCACTTCCGCGCGACCGATCGTGCCGAGCTCCTGGAAGCCCTGGATCTCCTGCGTGAACCGCACACAGCGCGTGCAGTGGATGCAGCGGGTCATGTCGGTCGACACGAGCGGACCGAGGTTCTTGTCCTTCACGACGCGCTTGCGCTCGTTGTAACGCGAAATGTCGCGGCCGAAGCCCATCGCGAGATCCTGCAGCTCGCACTCCCCGCCCTGGTCGCAGATCGGGCAGTCGAGCGGATGGTTGATCAGCAGGAACTCCATGGTCGCGCGCTGCGCGGCGATGGCTTTCGGCGACTTCGTGAAGACCTTCATGCCCTCGGCGACCGGCGTTGCGCAGGCCGGCATCGGCTTCGGCGCCTTCTCGACTTCGACCAGGCACATGCGGCAGTTGGCCGCGATCGTCAGCTTCTCGTGGTAACAGAAGCGCGGCACGTACACGTCGCCGACATCTGTCGCCTGGATGATCATCTGGCCCTTGCGCGCCTTCATCGGCACGCCGTTGACCTCGATGTTGACCGTATCGTCCGCCATCACGCAGCCCGCCGTTCCTGGCCGACGATGCTGCGGCCGTGCTCGATCATGTACTCGAACTCGTGCCGGTAGTGCTTCATGAAGCTCTGCACCGGCCACGCCGAGGCGTCGCCGAATGCGCAGATCGTGTGGCCTTCGATCTTGTTGGCGACATCGACCAGCATGTCGAGGTCGGCCTTCTTGCCCTCGCCCGCCAGGATGCGGCGCACGACGCGGTTCATCCAGCCGGTGCCTTCGCGGCACGGCGTGCATTGGCCGCACGACTCGGCGAAGTAGAAGCGCGTGATGCGCTCGAGCGTCTTCACCATGCAGGTGGTCTCGTCCATCACGATCAGCGAGCCGGTGCCGAGCGCCGAGCCCGACTTGCGGCACGAGTCGTAGTCGAGGTTCGTGTTCATCATCACGTCGCCGGGCACGACCGGCACGGAGACGCCGCCGGGAATCACGGCCTTGAGCTTGCGACCGCCGCGCACGCCGCCGCAGATCTCGAGCAGATCCTTGAACGGGATGCCGAGCGGCAGCTCGATATTCTGCGGCTTGTTCACGTGCCCGGAGACCGAGAAGATCATGGTGCCGGCGGAGTTCGCCACGCCGAGGTCGATGAACCACTTGGCGCCCTTGCGCAGGATCGTCGGCACCGAGGCATAACTCTGCGTGTTGTTGATCGTCGTCGGCTTGCCGTACAGGCCGAAGTTCGCGGGGAACGGCGGCTTGAAGCGCGGCCGACCCTGCTTGCCCTCCAGCGATTCGAGCAGCGCGGTCTCTTCGCCGCAGATGTACGCACCCGCGCCGACGAACGTGTACAGATCGAAGTCGACGCCCGAGCCGAGCAGGTTCTTGCCGAGCAGACCGGCGCTGTAGGCTTCCTTCACCGCTTCTTCGAAGCGCGGCACCGGCTCGTCGAGGAACTCGCCGCGGATGTAGTTGTAGCCGACGGTCCCGCCCATCGCGTAGCCGCCGATCGCCATGCCTTCGATGAGCGCGTGCGGGTTGTAGCGCAGGATGTCGCGATCGTGGCAGGTGCCGGGCTCGCTCTCGTCCGAATTGCAGACGACGTATTTCTGCGGCGCCTTGCTCGGCAGCATGAAGCTCCACTTCATGCCGGTGGGAAAGCCCGCACCGCCGCGTCCGCGCAGCCCGGATGCTTTCACCTCTTCGATGATCTTCTCGGGCGCCGGCTTCTCGCGCAGGATCTTCTCCCACGCCTCGTAGCCGCCGATCTTGCGGTACGTCTCCAGCTCCCACGAGCGCTCCATGCCGAGCGGCTCGAAGCAGACCAGGTTCTTGGCGTAGTCCTTCATCTTGCGGTTACTTGTGACGCTTACTTATGACGATCGAGGATCTCGTCCACCTTCTCGGGGGTGAGATTCTCGTAGTACACGTGGTCGACCATCATCATCGGCGCGTTGTTGCACGCGGCGAGGCATTCCTCTTCGCGCTTCAGGTAGAAGCGTCCGTCGGCCGTGCTCTCGCCCACCTTGATGCCGAGGCGCTTCTCGACGTGCGCCAGCAGATCGTCGCCGCCGCACAGCATGCAGCTGATGTTGGTGCACACCGAGATGAAGTGACGGCCGACCGGCTTGGTCTCGAACATCGAATAGAACGTCGCGACCTCGTAGACCTGGATCGGCGGCAGACCCAAGTACTCGGCGACCGCGTCCATGGTCTCGCGCGTCAGGTAGCCGGCGTCGTGCTGGACGGCGCGCAGCGCGGCGAGCACGGCCGAGCGCTTGCGGTCCGGCGGAAACTTCGCCACCCACTGATCGATCTCGTGGCGCACGTGCTCGGATAGGGCTGATGTGAGGGCTGACTCGCTCACCGGTCGATTTCCCCGAAGACGATGTCCTGCGTGCCGATCACCGCCACCACGTCCGCCAGCAGGTGCCCCTTCACCATCTCCTCGAGCGAGGCGAGATGCGGGAATCCGGGCGCGCGGCACTTGAGGCGATACGGCTTGTTCGCGCCGTCCGACACCAGGTAGATGCCGAACTCGCCTTTCGGCGCTTCGACGGCGGCGTAGGTTTCGCCCGCCGGGACGCAATACCCTTCGGTGAACAGCTTGAAGTGATGAATGAGCGATTCCATGTCGCCCTTCATGTGCTCGCGGCTCGGCGCGGCCACCTTGTGATCGCCGCTCATCACCGGGCCGGGATTGGCCTTCAGCCACTCCACGCACTGGCGGACGATGCGGTTGGACTGACGCATCTCCTCGACGCGCACCAGGTAGCGGTCGTAGCAATCGCCGTTAACGCCGATCGGGATGTCGAAATCCATCTTCTCGTAGACTTCGTACGGCTGCTTCTTGCGCAGGTCCCAGGCGATGCCGGAGCCGCGAATCATCGGCCCGGTGAAGCCGAGGTTCAGCGCGCGCTCCGGCGTTACCACGCCGATGTTGACCGTGCGCTGCTTCCAGATCCGGTTGTCGGTGAGCAGCGTTTCGTATTCGTCGACGGCCGCCGGGAACCGCTCGGTGAAGTCCCAGATGAAGTCGAGCATGCTGCCGGTGCGCCGCTCGTTGAGCCGGTCGACGTCCTTCTGCGTGCGCCACTTCGACGGCTGGTACTTCGGCATCGAGTCCGGCAGGTCGCGATACACGCCGCCGGGACGGTAGTACGTCGCGTGCATGCGCGTGCCCGAGACTGCCTCGTAGCAGTCCATGAGGTCTTCGCGCTCGCGGAAGCAGTACAGGAACACCGTCATCGCGCCGATATCGAGACCGTGCGCGCCGAGCCACATCAGGTGGTTCAGGATGCGCGTGATCTCGTCGAACATCGTGCGGATGTACTGCGCGCGCAGCGGTGGCGTGATACCCAGCAGCTTCTCGATCGCCATCACGTACGCGTGCTCGTTGCACATCATCGAGACGTAATCGAGACGATCCATGTAGCCGATCGACTGGTTGAACGGCTTGGACTCGGCGAGCTTCTCCGTTCCCCGGTGCAGCAGTCCGACGTGCGGGTCGGCTTTCTGGATGACTTCGCCTTCCAGCTCGAGCACCAAACGCAGCACGCCGTGCGCGGCCGGATGCTGCGGGCCAAAGTTCAGGGTGAAGTTGCGGATCTCGGCCACGTCAGGCTCCCACGTCCGCACCAGGCGGCGCATCTTTGAGCGCGCCCTCGTAGCGGTTGTCCTCGCGGATCACGCGCGGGACCAGCGTGCGCGGCTCGATGCTCACCGGCTGATACACCACGCGGCCCTTGGCCGGGTCGTACTTCACCTCGACGTTGCCGATGAGCGGGAAGTCCTTGCGGAACGGATGACCAATGAAGCCGTAGTCCGTCAGCAGGCGGCGCAGGTCCGGGTGATCCTTGAACAGGATGCCGAACATGTCGAACGCCTCGCGCTCGTACCAGTTCGCGGATGCCCAGATGTCGACGACCGAATCGATCACCGGCGGCTCGCCTTCGCTGGCGAAGCTACGCAGGCGTACGCGCCAGTTGTTCGCGACCGACAGCAGTTGATACGTGACTGCGAAGCGGCCGGCCCGCGCCTCGCCGACAGTTTCGCGAATGCGATTCACGCCCCGGCTGAAACCGGTGGCAGTCGACCCCAGGGTGCTCCACTCATCGCGTCCGTAGTCGAGATAGTCGACGCCGGAAAGATCGATCAGCTGCTCGAAGCCGAACTGCGCGTCGTCGCGCAGTGCGCGGCAGACCGTACGCAGATCGGCAGCGGCAACTTCGAAGGCGACGTCGCCGGACACGGCTGGCAGCGCACGCAGCTGCCCTGCGAAGCGCGCCGCAACTCTCGAGGCCAATGTCTCGGTGCGTGAGCTCATGTGCGGCGGTCAGCGGGCGATCGTGCTCGTGCGGCGGATCTTGTTCTGCAATTGCAGGATCCCGTACAGCAGGGCCTCGGCTGTCGGCGGACAACCGGGGACGTAGACGTCGACGGGCACGATGCGATCGCAGCCGCGCACGACGGCGTAGGAATAGTGGTAGTAGCCGCCGCCGTTGGCGCACGACCCCATCGAGATGACCCAGCGCGGCTCGGGCATCTGGTCGTAGACCTTGCGCAGCGCAGGTGCCATCTTGTTGACGAGCGTGCCGGCGACGATCATCACGTCCGACTGGCGCGGGCTCGGGCGGAACACCACGCCGAAGCGGTCGAGGTCATAGCGCGCTGCGCCGGCGTGCATCATCTCGACTGCGCAGCACGCGAGGCCGAACGTCATCGGCCACATCGAGCCGGTGCGCGCCCAGTTCACGACCGCATCCAGCGTCGTGGTCATGAAGCCGCGTTGCGCGACGGCGCTGTCGGGCGTTTCGGCGGTCGGCGCGGTCAATCCCATTCCAGCGCCCCTTTCTTCCACTCGTAGATGAAGCCGACGACCAGGATCGCGAGGAAGATACCCATCGCCGCCAGCCCGATCGTGCCGATCGTGCCGAGCGCGACCGCCCACGGAAACAGGAAGGCGATCTCCAGATCGAAGACGATGAACAGGATCGCGACCAGGTAATAGCGCACGTCGAACTTCATGCGTGAGTCCGAGAACGCCTCGAAGCCGCATTCGTACGCAGAGAGCTTCTCGGCGTCCGGGCGGCGCGGCCCGAGAAAGAAGCCCAGTCCGATCAGCAACGAGCCGAGCGCGCCAGCCACGCCCAGGAATATCAGGATGGGAACGTAGTTCTGCAGCATTAACTTGGAAGCGTCGATGCCGGCCCTGCACTACGCGGTCGGCGGCGGGCGCGAATTGTAGCAGGAAGAGAATGGTGCGGCTGGTCGGACTCGAACCGACACGGATTTCTCCACTAACCCCTCAAGCTAGCGTGTCTACCAGTTCCACCACAGCCGCATTCGAAAAACTTGGTTCTTGCCGCGCAGCTTGTCACTGCTGCGGCGGCTGGCCCGTCTGAGCGTTGTCGGGCTGCTGTTGAGGCGCCTCGACGGGCTGATCCGTCGGCGCCTGCTGTTGCGTCGTCGGTGCAGTCGCGGGCAGGGACGGCGTGTCCTGCGCCGGCGCGGCCGGCACGCCGACCCGATCGATCACGCTCTTCGGCGCTTCGGGCTTCTTGCCGCCCAGGTACGCGAGCGTCAGGCTCGACGCGAAAAACAGCGCTGCGAGCGTTGCTGTCATGCGAGACAGGAACGACGCCGAGCCGCGCGCGCCGAATACCGTTCCCGATGCACCCGCACCGAAGCCGGCACCCGCATCGGCGCCCTTGCCCCGCTGCAGCAGCACGAGACCGACGATCGCGACGGTGACCGCCACGTGAAAGATGATGCTAGCAGTGTGTAACCAGTTCATGTGCAGGTCAGTGAGTCTGCGCCGAGGCGCAGATCTTCAGGAATTCATCGGCCTTCAGCGACGCGCCGCCGACCAGGCCGCCGTCCACATCGGGCATCGCGAACAGCTCGTGGGCGTTCGCGGCCTTGACGCTGCCGCCGTACAGGATGCGAACGTCGGCGGCAATCTTAGCATCCCGGCCCGCGATCGCGGTCCGGATGTGCGCATGCACCTCCTGAGCCTGGGCCGGCGTGGCGTTCTTGCCGGTGCCGATCGCCCACACTGGCTCATACGCGATTACCGCAGCTCGCAGCACCGCCGCACCCGCCAGGTCCAGTACCGCCGTGAGCTGGCGCGACACGACTTGCATCGTCTGCCCGCGCTCGCGCTCTTCCAGCGTTTCGCCCACGCACAGCACGGGTATCAATCCCTGCGACTGGGCCGCGAGAAACTTGCGTGCGACCAGCGCGTCGTCTTCTTTATATATGGCGCGTCGCTCGGAATGCCCGACGATCACGTATTTGCAGCCGACATCCTTGAGCATGCCCGCGGAGACTTCGCCGGTGAAGGCGCCGAGCGCATCCGCGCACACCGACTGCGCGCCCAGCGCAATGCTCGAGGATTTGAGCAGCCGCGCGGTTTCCCACAAATAGACGAACGGCGGGCACACGGCGATCTCGACCGGTGTCTGGCCCGGCAGCCCGAGCAGCAGCGCTTCGATCAGCTCGGCGTTTTCTGCACGCGAGCCGTGCATCTTCCAGTTACCGGCGATCAGCGGGCGCCGCATCGCACTTTCCTCTCGACCAAAACCAGCTCCAAGGGGGCCCGCAAAGGGCGCGGAAGCTTAGCGGCGGTGACTCGTGAAAGCAACGGAGCGGCTGAGCGGGGATGCTTCAGGCCGCTTTGGCGGCCAGGGCCACCGAGGCGGCCAGCTCCTTGGCGATCTCCCGCACCAGCTTGTCGTCACTTCCCTCGACCATCACGCGGATGACCGGTTCAGTGCCCGACGGCCGCAGCACGATTCGCCCCGACGTGCCCAGGCGGCCCTCGGCCTTCGCGACGGCCTCCTGGATCTGCGGCGACTTCGTCGGGTCGATGCGCGTTGCAACCCGCACGTTCTCCAGCACCTGCGGATACTTCGGCATGGGCGCCGCCAGCTCCGCGAGACTGCGGCCCGTCTCCTTCATGATCTGCAGCACCTGCAACGCGCTGATCAGCGCGTCGCCGGTCGTCGTGCGATCCAGGCACAGCAGGTGGCCGGAGGTCTCGCCGCCGAGCAGGCCGCCGAACTCCTTCAGCATTTCCAGCACGTATCGATCGCCGACCTTGGCACGACGAAAGTCGATGCCCTCCTTCGCCAGCGCGTGCTCCAGGCCGAGGTTGCTCATCACCGTGCCGACGACCGGCCCAACCAGCGTTTTGCGCTGCTGACGCGCGCGCGCAATGATGTAGAGGAGCTGATCGCCGTCGACCAGCCGGCCGAGATGATCGACCATCACCAGCCGATCGCCGTCGCCGTCGAGCGCGATTCCCGCCTGCGCCTGCACACCCGGCACTGTCAGTTGCAACAGCTCCGGCGACGTCGAGCCGCAGTTCAGATTGATGTTGCGGCCGTTCGGCGAGCAGCCGATCGGCACGATCTCGGCGCCGAGATCCGCGAGGATGCGCGGCCCGACCTTGTAGCCGGCGCCGTTGGCGCAGTCGATCACGATCTTCATGCCCGTCAGGTCCAGGCCTTTGACCGTGGACATGCAGAATTCCTGGTAGCGCGTGCGCGACTTGTCGACGCGCGTAGCCCGGCCGAGCTTGCTCGAAACGCTGGTCACCGGCGGCTCGTCGAGATGCTGCTCGATGCGCGTCTCGATCTCGTCCGAGAGCTTGGCGCCATCGCTGTCGAAGAACTTGATGCCGTTGTCGTCGTACAGATTGTGCGAGGCGCTGATGACGACGCCGAAGTCGCACTCGAAGCGCTTCGTCATGTAGGCGATGCCCGGCGTGGGCAGCGGGCCGATCAACATGACGTTGACGCCAGCCGCGACGAAACCGGCTTCGAGCGCAGCCTCGAACATGTAGCCCGAGAGCCGCGTGTCCTTGCCGACGAGCACCGTGCCGCCTTCCGGAGCGAGCACGCGCGCCGCAGAGCTCGCCAATCGCAGTGCGAAGTCGACAGTCAGCGGATGCTCACCGACCCGACCGCGTACACCGTCTGTGCCGAAATACTTACGTCCCACGATTCATTCTCCCTCTGGCCACAGCCTACAGCCTACAGCGTTCCCGCTGCCTTGAGGGCCGTTGCAACTTTCACAGCGTCTACAGTGGGCGCAACGTCGTGCGTGCGCACGATGCTCGCGCCGCTCAGCACGGCTGCTGTCGCCATCGCGACGCCGCCGGCGACTCGCTCGTCGACTGCCCGGCCGAGCAGCGCGTCGAACATCGACTTGCGCGACACGCCGACCAGCACCGGCCAGCCCAGCGCAACCAACGCCGGCAGGGCCGCCAGCAGGGCGAGATTATGCTCGAGCCGTTTGCCGAAACCGATACCGGGATCGAGGACCAGGCGGTCTCTGGCGATGCCGGCGGCCATGCAGCGCTCGGCGCGCGCGTGCAGGAAGTCGCGGACTTCCGCGACGACGTCGCCATAGCGCGGATCGACCTGCATCGTGCGCGGCTCGCCCTGCATGTGCATCAGGCAGACCGCTGCCCCGCTCGCAGCAGCCGCTTCGAGAGCACCCGGCTCACGCAACGCGCGCACGTCGTTGATCAAGGTCGCGCCCGCGCGTACGGCCGCGATCATGACGGCAGGCTTGCTGGTATCGACGGAAATGAGGACTTTGGCGCGCGCGGCGAGCGCTTCGATGACGGGCACGACGCGACGAATCTCTTCGTCAGCGTCCACGGCCTGCGCGCCCGGCCGCGTCGATTCGCCGCCAATGTCGATGAGCGCCGCGCCCTCCGCGATCATGCGCAATGCATGGGCGACGGCAGCGTCTACGTGGGCGTAGCGTCCGCCATCCGAAAAAGAGTCCGGCGTGACGTTCAACACGCCCATCACGAGTGGAGTCGAGAGATCGAGGCGGTGGGAGCCGCAAAGCAGAAGCATGGATGCAATGGTACGCCCGAAACGAAACAGGCCGCGTTACCGCGGCCTGTTGTCTGGAGCATAGCTCTCAGTGCTGGTTGGCTGGCTTGCCGATCGGCGCTTCGGGCTTGTCGCGATCGCGCGCCTTGCCGCCGCCGCTCGGGCTCGTCGGCGTCTCGTCCCAGTCCGCCGGCGGCTTCGGATCGCGGCCTTCCATGATGTCCTTCAGCTGCGACTCGTCGATCGTCTCGTACTTGATCAGCGCCTCGGCCATCTTGTGCAGCTTGTCGAGATGCGTCTCGAGGATCTGCTTGGCGCGCTGGTAGTTCGAGTCGATCAGCCGGCGCACTTCCTCGTCGATCACGTGCGCGGTGACGTCCGACACCTGCTTGTGCTGCGTGACCGAGCGGCCGAGGAACACCTCGCCCTGATCTTCGGTGTACGTCAGCGGGCCGAGCTTGTCCGACAGACCCCACTTCGTGACCATGTTGCGCGCGAGCTCGGTGGCGCGCTCGATGTCGCTCGACGCACCGGTCGTTACGGCGTCGGGCCCGAAGATCATCTCTTCGGCGACGCGACCGCCGAACGTCGAGGCGATCTTGCTCTCGAGCCAGCGCTTGCTGTAGCTGTACCGATCCCCTTCCGGCAGGAACATCGTCACGCCGAGCGCACGGCCGCGCGGAATGATCGTGACCTTGTAGACCGGATCGTGCTCGGGCACGACCAGACCGACGATGGCGTGCCCCGCCTCGTGGTACGCGGTGATCTTCTTCTCCTTCTCGTCCATGACCATGGAGCGGCGCTCCGCGCCCATCATGATCTTGTCCTTGGCGCGCTCGAACTCGTCCATCGTCACCGTGCGGCGGTTCGCACGCGCGGCAAACAGCGCCGCTTCGTTGACGAGGTTGGCGAGGTCCGCGCCCGAGAAGCCCGGCGTGCCGCGGGCGATCACCTGCGGCTTGACGTCTTCGGCGAGCGGGAGCTTGCGCATGTGGACCTTGAGGATCTGCTCGCGGCCGCGCACATCCGGCAGCGGCACTACGACCTGGCGGTCGAAGCGGCCCGGGCGCAGCAGCGCCGGGTCGAGCACGTCGGGGCGGTTGGTCGCGGCGATCACGATCACGCCCTCGGTGCCCTCGAAGCCGTCCATCTCGACCAGCAGCTGGTTCAGCGTCTGCTCGCGCTCGTCGTGGCCGCCGCCCAGCCCGGCGCCGCGATGACGGCCGACCGCGTCGATCTCATCGATGAAGATGATGCACGGCGCATGCTTCTTCGCCTGGTCGAACATGTCGCGCACGCGCGAGGCGCCGACGCCGACGAACATCTCGACGAAGTCGGAGCCGGAAATCGTGAAGAACGGCACCTTCGCCTCGCCGGCGATGGCGCGGGCGAGCAGCGTCTTGCCGGTGCCGGGCGAGCCGACCATCAGCACGCCGCGCGGGATCTTGCCGCCGAGGCGCTGGAACTTGCCGGGGTCCTTGAGGAACTCGACGATCTCGACGACCTCTTCCTTCGCCTCGTCGACACCGGCGACGTCGGCGAACGTGACCTGCACCTGGTCCTCGCCGAGCAGCCGCGCGCGGCTCTTGCCGAACGACATCGCGCCGCGCCCGCCGGCGCCGCCCTGCATCTGGCGCATGAAGTACACCCAGACGGCGATCAGCAGCAGGATCGGGAACGAGGAGATGAACAGCTGCATCAGGAACGACTGCCGCTCCGGCGCCGTGCCGTCGAACTTGACGCCCGACTTCTCCAGCAGGCCGATCAGCGCGTCGTTATCGGTCTCCGGGCTGTAGACGATGAAGTCTTCGCCATTGTTGCGCTTGCCGCGGATGACGTCGGTGTGCTTGTTGACCTTGACCTCCTGGATGCTCCCTTCCTTCACCTGCTCCAGGAACTGCGAATACGGGATGTCCTGCACCGCGTTGGACCGCGCGCTGAAATTGCTGACGACCGTGGCAACGACCACGGCGATCACAATCCACAGGACGATGTTCTTGGCTAGGTCGTTCAAAGTCGCTTACCTCGAAGGGGGCTGCGGCTCAAAAATAAAGGCCGTGCGGTCCGGGCGGGGTGTCGTCCCGACACTACTACAACCCGGTCCGGCATTGCCATAACCGGTTCCCTGCATTGGGAATACGTACTCAGGACCCCGGACATATTCATCCTTGGGTCATTACGTGGGCGCGCTCATCCAGAATTAAAGGTGCGCGCCAGCAGATAAAGTTCCGGGCTGCGCTGCCGCGAGGCCGGCGGCTTGCGAACCTTCACGGTGCCGAACAGGCCCCGCAGCTGCCGGACGAAGGGCTGGAAGTCCCGGCCCTGGAACACTTTCACGATGAAATCGCCCCCGGGCGCCAGCACCTTGCCGGCGAAATCGAGCGCCAGCTCCGCCAGGTGCATGGAGCGGTCCTGGTCGACGGCCGCGATCCCGGTCGTGTTCGGCGCCATGTCGGACATGACCAGCTGCGGACGGTCCGCCCCGATCAGACTCATCAGTTGCTCCAACACCTCGTCCGCCGTGAAGTCGCCCTGGATGAACTCGACACCATTGATGGCGTCCATCGGCAGGATGTCGAGCGCGACGATGCGCCCCCGGCCCTGCAGTACCTTCGCCGCGTACTGGCTCCAGCCGCCGGGCGCAGCGCCCAGGTCGACGACCGTCATGCCCGGCTTCAGGATCCGGTCGCTGCGCTGCATGTCTTCCAGCTTGAACAGCGCGCGCGAGCGGTAGCCGGCCTCGCGGGCGCGCTTCACGAACACGTCGCTCTCGTGCTCCTGCAGCCAGCGCTGGCTCGATTTGGTACGTTTAGGCATGCAAACGAATCTGACCGAGAAACAGAAAAAGCATCTCCGCGGCCTCGCCCACGCGCGCGATCCCGTCGTGCTGATCGGCCAGGGCGGCCTCACTCCGGCAATCACCGCCGAGCTCGAGACCGCACTGGGCGCTCATGAGCTCGTGAAGGTGCGCGCCCGAGTCGGCGACCGCGACGAGCGTGACACCATCTTTGCCCAGCTCTCGCAGCAGACTCATAGCGCGCTGGTGCAGCGCATCGGCAACGTCGGCGTCTTCTACCGCGCGCGCAAGGACAAGCCGCGCATCATTCTGCCGGCCGATTGAATCGCAGCACCAGCAGCAGCGCACCGAGCGCAGCGGCGAAAAACAACACCGCCGAAATTCCGTGCAGCAGCCCGAAGCGGCTCATGTCATTGGCAGCGCGCGCGGCGGCCATCATGGGCGAGAGCACCAGCTCGCTGCTGAGCGGTGCGGCGGCTGTCGCGGCGATGAGCCACGGCGGCCCGAGTCGGGCGGCGAGCGGCTTGTGCACGAACGCCGTTGCGAACAGCAGCAGCGCGCAGGCCGCGCCGAGCCAGGTCTCGATCTCGAACAACGTAGCAGCTACACGCCCCGCGGCGTGCCGGTCCTCGAGCACTGCGAACGCGACCGGCGCGGCGATAGCGCACACGGTCCACAGGCTGCCCGCCCAGAGAGTTAGAACGACGGCGGCGAGCCGACTCACACGTATTTCACGGCGACGATCTCGTACGTGCGCGTGCCGTTCGGCGCCACCACGTCGACGACGTCGCCCTGCGACTTGCCGACCAGCGCGCGCGCGATCGGCGAGGAGACCGAGATCAGCCCGCTCTTGATGTCCGCTTCGGCGTCGCCGACGATCTGGTAGACCACTTCGTTGCCGTCATCCTGGTCTTCCAGGTCGATGGTCGCGCCGAACACGACCTTGCCGGTCGAGGGCAGGCGCGTCACGTCGATGATCTCCGAGTTCGACAGGTGCGCTTCGATGTCCTTGATGCGCCCCTCGCAGAAGCTCTGCTGCTCACGCGCAGCGTGATACTCGGCGTTCTCGCTGAGATCGCCATGGCTGCGTGCCTCGGCGATCGCCTGGATGATGCGCGGCCGATCCTCGCTCTTGAGACGTTTCAGCTCGCTGCGCAGCCGCTCCGCGCCTTTCAGCGTCAGGGGTGTCCGCTTCATGACGCTCCACTCTCGGCGACGGTCTGGGCCACTGCCTGGGCGGCTGTCTGCGCCAATACAGGCAGGGTCTGGGTATCGGTGGAAACCGACTGGTGCAGATCCTGCAACCGGTTCACGTCCACGTCGTTCATGTGCGCGATGGCGTCGCAGGTCGCCAGGCCCGCAGCAACCGTCGTGTAGTAAGTGACGCGCTTGTGCACAGCCTCGCGGCGGATCGAGCGCGATTCGAAGATCGCCTGCTTGCCCTCGGTCGTGTTCACGATCAGCGCGATCTCGTCGTTCTTGATCATGTCGACGATGTGCGGCCGGCCCTCGCGCACCTTGTTCGCGCGCCGGCACTCGATGCCCGCATCGCTGATCGCCTGCGCCGTGCCCGAGGTCGCGACGATTTCGAAGCCCTGCGCGACCAGGCGGCGCGCGAGCGTCACGGCTGCGGGCTTGTCGCGATCGCGGACGCTGAGCAGGCACACGCCGCGAGTGGGCAACACCACGCCGGATGCCAGCTGCGCCTTTGCATAGGCCTCGCCGAACGAGCGCCCGGTGCCCATCACCTCGCCGGTCGACTTCATTTCCGGGCCGAGGATCGGATCGGCCTCCGGGAACTTGGCGAACGGGAACACCGACTCTTTCACTGCGAAGAACAGCGGCACGCGCTCGATCGTCAACCCAAGGTCCTTGAGCTTGCTGCCGGTCATGACGCGCGCGGCCATCTTCGCGAGCGGCACGCCGGTCGCCTTGGAGACGAACGGCACCGTACGCGAGGCGCGCGGATTCACTTCGAGGATGTAGACGATGCCGTTCTGGATCGCGAACTGGATGTTCATCAGCCCGACGACCTTGAGCGCGCGCGCCAGCTTGCGCGTCTCCTCTTTCAGATCGGCCTGTGTTTCCGCACTGAGACTGTTCGGCGGCAGCGAGCAACCGGAGTCGCCGGAGTGCACGCCCGCCTGCTCGACGTGCTCCATGATGCCGCCGATGTACACGTCCTCACCGTCGCAGATCGCATCGACGTCGACTTCGATCGCCAGGTCGAGGAAGCGGTCCAGCAGCACCGGGCTGTCGTTCGAGACCTTGACCGCGTCCGTCATGTAGGTGCGCAGGTCATCCTCGTTGAACACCACTTCCATCGCGCGGCCGCCGAGTACGTACGACGGCCGGACGATCAGCGGGAAGCCGACCGCCTTGGACATCGATATCGCCTGTTCCTCGGTGCGCGCCGTGCAGTTCGGCGGCTGCTTCAGGCCGAGCTGCTGCACGAGCTGCTGGAAGCGCTCGCGGTCTTCCGCGATGTCGATCGAGTCCGGGCTCGTGCCGATGATCGGAGCGCCGGCCGCTTCGAGCGCGCGGCACAGCTTCAGAGGCGTCTGGCCGCCGTACTGCACGATCACGCCCGCCGGCTTTTCCTTGTCGATGATCTCCATGACGTCTTCGAACGTGAGGGGCTCGAAGTACAGGCGATCGGAGGTGTCGTAGTCGGTCGAGACGGTCTCGGGATTGCAGTTCACCATGATCGTCTCGAAGCCCGCTTCGCGCAGCGCCAGCGCGGCGTGCACGCAGCAGTAGTCGAACTCGATGCCCTGACCGATGCGGTTCGGACCGCCGCCGAGAATCATGATTTTCTTGCGATCCGTCGGCGCCGCTTCGCACTCCTCGTCATACGTCGAGTACATATAAGCGGTCGAGGTGGCGAACTCGGCAGCACAGGTGTCGACGCGCTTGTAGACGGGGCGGATGCCCATCGTGATGCGGCGGCGGCGCACGCTGGCCTCGTCGATGCCGAGCAGCGTCGCGAGCCGGCGATCGGAGAAGCCTTTGCGCTTGAGCGCACGCACGCGGTCGCGATCGAAAGCTTCCAGGCCCTGGGACTGCACGGCCTGCTCTTCGCGGATCAGGTCCTGAATCTGCGCCAGGAACCACGGGTCGATGCGCGACAGCGAGTGCACTTCCTCGAGCGGCAGGCCGGCGCGGAACGCGTCGCCGACGTAGCGAATGCGATTCGGTCCCGGCATGCGCAGCTCCTCGCGCAGGCGGTGCTGTTCGCTCTCCGCGAGCGGCAGCTTCAGCAGCGGATCGAGGCCGTCGGTGCCGACTTCCAGGCTGCGCAGCGCCTTCTGCAGCGACTCCTGGAAGGTACGGCCGATCGCCATCGCTTCGCCGACCGACTTCATCTGCGTCGTCAGGCGGTCGTTGGCGCCGGGGAATTTCTCGAACGTGAAGCGCGGAACCTTGGTCACGACGTAATCGATCGTCGGCTCGAACGACGCCGGCGTCGCGCCGCCGGTGATGTCGTTCTTCAGCTCATCGAGCGTGTAGCCGACGGCCAGCTTGGCCGCGACCTTGGCGATCGGGAAGCCCGTCGCCTTCGAAGCGAGGGCGGAAGAGCGCGACACGCGCGGGTTCATCTCGATGATCAGCAGGCGCCCGTCCTGCGGGCTGAGCGCGAACTGCACGTTCGAGCCGCCGCACTCGACGCCGATCTTGCGCAGCACTGCGATCGACGCGTCGCGCATGCGCTGATACTCCTTGTCCGTCAGCGTCTGCGCCGGCGCGACCGTGATCGAGTCGCCGGTGTGCACGCCCATCGGATCGAGGTTCTCGATCGAGCAGATGATGATGCAGTTGTCGTTGCGGTCGCGCACGACCTCCATCTCGTATTCTTTCCAGCCGAGCACCGACTCTTCGAGCAGCACTTCGGAGGTCGGCGACGCGTCGAGCCCGCGCTCGACGATCTCCTCGAACTCCTCGCGGTTGTAGGCAATGCCGCCGCCGGAGCCGCCGAGCGTGAACGACGGCCGGATCACCGTCGGGAAGCCGATCTCGGCCTGCACCGCCAGCGCCTCTTCCATGCTGTGCGCGATGCGCGAGCGCGGCGACTCGAGGCCGATCTCGCGCATGGCGTTGCGGAAGCGCTCGCGATCCTCCGCCATGTCGATCGCCTCGCGCGACGCGGCGATCAGCTCGACCCCGTACTTCTCGAGCACGCCCTCGCGCACCAGGTCGAGCGCGCAGTTGAGCGCAGTCTGTCCGCCCATCGTCGGCAGCAGTGCGTTCGGCCGCTCTTTCTCGATGATGCGCTCGACCGTGCGCCAGTTGACCGGCTCGATGTAGATCGCATCGGCGGTCTCGGGGTCGGTCATGATCGTCGCCGGATTGGAGTTCACCAGGATGACGCGATAGCCCTCCTCCTTGAGGGCCTTGCAGGCCTGCGCACCCGAATAGTCGAATTCGCACGCCTGCCCGATGACGATCGGGCCGGCGCCGATGATCAGCACGCTCTGGATGTCGGTTCGCTTAGGCAATCAAGTCTCCTGCAACAAGGCATCCTGCCGCGTCGTCCGGCCGGCGCGTCCTGCGCCGGCGTTCGCCCGGTCCGCCGCCACTCAAGTGGCGTCGGCAAGGCACCCGGGCTCACCCCTCTGCCACTTTCTTGCCGGCTTCGCGCGCCGCGCTCTGCGCATTGAGCCGGTCGTGGATCAGCGCGATGAAGCGGCCGAACGAGGCGCGCACTTCGTGCGGGCCGGGACTCGCCTCGGGATGGCCCTGGAAGCTGAAGGCCGGGCGGTCGGTGCGCTCGATGCCCTGCAGCGAGCCGTCGAACAGCGACTTGTGCGTCACCTTCACGTTTTCGCCGAGCGTGCTCTCGTCGACCGCAAAGCCGTGGTTCTGCGAGGAGATCAGCACGCGGCCGCTCGCGATGTCGAGCACCGGGTGGTTCGCGCCGTGATGACCGAATTTCATCTTCACGGTCTTCGCGTTGCTCGCCAGCCCCAGCAGCTGGTGACCGAGGCAGATGCCGAAGATCGGGATGTCGGTCTCGAGCAGCTTCCTGATCGCATCGATCGCATAGGTGCACGGCTCCGGATCGCCGGGTCCGTTCGACAGAAACACGCCCTCGGGGTTGAGGGCGAGGACTTGCTCGGCCGGTGTCTGCGCGGGCACGACGGTCACGCGGCAACCATGGTCGGCGAGGCAGCGCAGGATGTTGCGCTTGATGCCGAAGTCGTAGGCGACGACGTGCAGGCGTTGGCCCGGACGCGCCTTCGGGCCGCTCTCGAGCTGCCAGTTCGTGCCCTCGTTCCACTGGTAGGTGCGCTTGGTCGACACGACCTTGGCCAGGTCCATGCCTTTCAGGCCGGGGAATTTGCGCGCGGCGTGCACCGCTGCGCTCGCCGTTGCTTTCTCGCCCGTCATGATGCAGCCGGCGAGCGCGCCCTTTTCGCGCAGGATGCGCGTCAGCTTGCGCGTGTCGATATCCGCAATCGCGACCACTTTGCCCCGCTGCAGGAAGCCCTCCAGCGACTCGGCCGCCCGCCAGCTCGAGTACACCGCCGGCAGGTCGCGGATGATGAGGCCGGCGGCGTAGACCGCGCCCGCTTCGAGATCTTCGTAGTTGGTGCCCGTGTTGCCGATGTGCGGATACGTCAGCGTGACGATCTGCCGGCAATACGACGGGTCGGTGAGGATTTCCTGGTAGCCGGTCATGGCGGTGTTGAACACCACCTCGCCGGTCGTGTTGCCCTTGGCACCGATGGAACGGCCGTGGAACACGGTGCCGTCTTCGAGTGCAAGTACAGCAGGTGTCGTCACATCAGGGCTCCCGTCGTCGGTCGTTTCAGACACGCATGCTGACAGCGAGATTGGCTTTCAGGCCGATCCCGCAGACAAATATTTCGCCGCGTGCTGAGGGACGGGAGTCTACAGATCGGAGGCATCGAAGACCAGTGATTCGGGTCGATGCCCGATTACACAAGTCCCAATACGTCCTGCATGGAGTAGAGGCCGGGCGGACGGCCGACGACCCAGCGCGCCGCCTGGACCGCGCCGCGCGCGAAAGCGAGCCGATCGCTGGCGCGATGCGTCAGCTCGATGCGCTCGCCGGCGCCGGCGAACGTGACCGTGTGGTCGCCGACTACATCGCCGCCGCGAAACACGGAAAAGCCGATCGCGCCGCGCCGACGCGGCTCGCCTGCCCCGTGCCGCGCATATTCCGCCGAATCGCCCAGCTTCACGCCGCGCGCCGCGGCAGCTGCCGCACCGAGCGCGAGCGCAGTGCCGGAAGGCGCGTCTTTCTTGTTGCGGTGGTGCGCTTCGAAAACTTCGATGTCGTAGCTGGCGTCGAGCTTTCCTGCAGTCAACTCAACGAGCTTGAGCAACAGGTTCACGCCAAGACTCATGTTCGGAGCCATGACGATCGCGATCTGCTTGGCGGCGGCCGCGATTTGCTCGCGCTGTGCCTCGTCGTGCCCGGTGGTGCCGATGACAATGGGCCGCTTTGCCGCGACGCAGGCGGCAAGATTGGCAGCGGTCGCCGGGGCCAGCGCGAACTCGATGGCGACATCGGCGCCGCGCAACGCAGCGGCGGGATCGCCGGATGAGGTCGTCGTGCCCTCCACGGCAACGCCCGGTGACTCCTCGACAGCAGCGATCACTGCGCGACCCATCCGGCCCGAGCCGCCGAAGATCGCCACATGCAGCTCACCTGCGCTCATGCCGCTCAGCTGCGTATCGTTTCGAAGAAGCGCTTCACGCCGTCGAGCCAGGAATGCTGCCGCGGGCTGTGATTGCGCGTGCTCGAGTGCATCGACTCCTCGAGCTTGCGCAACAGGCCTTTCTGCTCGTCGGTAAGATTCACGGGCGTTTCGACCACGACGCGGCAGAACAGATCGCCCGTCGGACCGCCGCGCACCGGCTTGACGCCTTTCTCGCGCAGGCGGAACACGCGGCCCGATTGCGTCTCGCCAGGCACCTTGAGATCGACATTGCCGCCGAGGGTCGGCACCTCCACGGTTCCGCCGAGCGTCGCCGTCGCGAAGCTGACCGGCACCTCGCACGACAGGTGGCTGCCGTCGCGCTCGAAAATGGGATGCTCGCGCACGCGGATCTCGACGTAGAGATCGCCCGGCGGCCCACCGTTGCGCCCGGCTTCGCCCTCGCCGGCGAGCCGGATCCGGTCGCCGTTGTCGACGCCCGCCGGTACTTTCACCGCGAGGTTCTTCTTCTTGCGGCTGCGCCCCTGGCCGAGACAGCTGTCGCACGGCTCGGTGATCACCTGCCCGCGGCCCTTGCAGCGCGGACAGGTCTGTTGAACGGCGAAGATGCCCTGCTGCATGCGGACCTGGCCGGAGCCGTGGCAGGTCTCGCAGGACACGACCTTGGACTTCGGTGCGGCACCGCTGCCCTTGCACGGTTCGCACTCGCCGAGTGTCGTGAATTCGACCTCCGACTCATGGCCGAAGACGGCCTGCTCCAGGTCGAGTTCCAGGTCGTAGCGCAGGTCGGCGCCGCGAAAGACCTGGCGCCCCCCGCGCCGGCCGCCGCCGAAGATGTCGCCGAACACGTCGCCGAAGATGTCGCTGAAGGCGTCGGCTGCGCTGAATCCGCCGCCGCCGCGCGCAGCGAGTCCCTCGTGGCCATGCTGATCGTAGATCGCGCGCTTCTGCGCGTCGGTCAGCACCTCGTAGGCCTCCTTGCACTCCTTGAATTTCACTTCCGCCTCGTGATCGTCGGGGTTGCGATCCGGGTGATATTTCATCGCCAGGCGGCGATAGGATTTCTTGATCTCGACTTCCGTCGCGGTCCGCGCGACGTCGAGCACCTTGTAGTAGTCCCGCTTGGCCATTTGTTGTCGTGGATTCTGTGTAGGTCAGGCTTCAGCCCGACACTACCGTAATTCCAGGGAAGCGTCCTGCCGCGTCGTCCAGCCGGCGCCTCCTGCACCGTCGTTCGACCGATCCGGCGCCACGTTGAGTGGCGCCGGATCCAGTCTCACCCGTTCTTCCGGTCCTTGACCTCTTCGAACTCGGCATCGAGGACGTCGTCCTTGCCGCCGGCAGCTCCGCCGCCCGGAGCGCTGCCGCTCGGAGCTCCGCCGCCGCCTTCACCGCCCGCCGCCGGCCCCGCCTGTGCGTAGGCCTGCTGCGCGATCGCTGCGGAAGCCTGCGCCAGCGCGTTCGCCTTGGTCTCGATGACGTTCTTGTCGTCATCGCCGATGACGCGCTTCAGATCTGCCATCGCCGACTCGACGTTGGCGCGATCGGACGGCGGCACCTTCTCGCCCAGATCCTTGAGCGCCTTCTCGGTCTGGTGCAGCAGCGCGTCCGCCTTGTTGCGCGCCTCGACCAGCTCGCGGAACTTGCGATCTTCCTCGGCGTGCGACTCGGCATCCCTGACCATCCGCTTGATCTCGTCCTCGTTCAGGCCGCTCGAGGCCTTGATGACGATCTTCTGCTCCTTGCCGGTGGCCTTGTCTTTCGCCGACACGTTCAGGATGCCGTTGGCATCGATGTCGAACGTGACTTCGATCTGCGGCATGCCGCGCGGCGCCGGCGGAATGCCCTCGAGGTTGAACTGGCCGAGCGACTTGTTGTCGCCAGCGCGCTGACGCTCGCCCTGCAGGACGTGGATCGTCACGGCGCCCTGGTTGTCGTCCGCGGTCGAGAACGTCTGCTGCGCCTTGGTCGGAATCGTCGTGTTCTTCTCGATCAGCTTGGTCATCACGCCGCCGAGCGTCTCGATGCCGAGCGACA